>NZ_CP172932.1:237500-877500 GCF_050541505.1 Enterococcus sp. DIV0183 | reverse complement strand
GATTTGACGTCATCCCCACCTTCCTCCGGTTTGTCACCGGCAGTCTCGCTAGAGTGCCCAACTAAATGATGGCAACTAACAATAAGGGTTGCGCTCGTTGCGGGACTTAACCCAACATCTCACGACACGAGCTGACGACAACCATGCACCACCTGTCACTTTGTCCCCGAAGGGAAAGCTCTATCTCTAGAGTGGTCAAAGGATGTCAAGACCTGGTAAGGTTCTTCGCGTTGCTTCGAATTAAACCACATGCTCCACCGCTTGTGCGGGCCCCCGTCAATTCCTTTGAGTTTCAACCTTGCGGTCGTACTCCCCAGGCGGAGTGCTTAATGCGTTTGCTGCAGCACTGAAGGGCGGAAACCCTCCAACACTTAGCACTCATCGTTTACGGCGTGGACTACCAGGGTATCTAATCCTGTTTGCTCCCCACGCTTTCGAGCCTCAGCGTCAGTTACAGACCAGAGAGCCGCCTTCGCCACTGGTGTTCCTCCATATATCTACGCATTTCACCGCTACACATGGAATTCCACTCTCCTCTTCTGCACTCAAGTCTCCCAGTTTCCAATGACCCTCCCCGGTTGAGCCGGGGGCTTTCACATCAGACTTAAGAAACCGCCTGCGCTCGCTTTACGCCCAATAAATCCGGACAACGCTTGCCACCTACGTATTACCGCGGCTGCTGGCACGTAGTTAGCCGTGGCTTTCTGGTTAGATACCGTCAGGGGACGTTCAGTTACTAACGTCCTTGTTCTTCTCTAACAACAGAGTTTTACGATCCGAAAACCTTCTTCACTCACGCGGCGTTGCTCGGTCAGACTTTCGTCCATTGCCGAAGATTCCCTACTGCTGCCTCCCGTAGGAGTCTGGGCCGTGTCTCAGTCCCAGTGTGGCCGATCACCCTCTCAGGTCGGCTATGCATCGTGGCCTTGGTGAGCCGTTACCTCACCAACTAGCTAATGCACCGCGGGTCCATCCATCAGCGACACCCGAAAGCGCCTTTCACTCTTATGCCATGCGGCATAAACTGTTATGCGGTATTAGCACCTGTTTCCAAGTGTTATCCCCCTCTGATGGGTAGGTTACCCACGTGTTACTCACCCGTCCGCCACTCCTCTTTCCAATTGAGTGCAAGCACTCGGGAGGAAAGAAGCGTTCGACTTGCATGTATTAGGCACGCCGCCAGCGTTCGTCCTGAGCCAGGATCAAACTCTCATAATAAAAGTTAGAACAATCTTACGATTGTTAAGCTCAATTTGTTTGCTAGCATATTGCTTGCTTGTTAAAAATGTTTGTTGTCTTGAATTGAATCAAGACGCCCTACACATTTGGTTCGTCTATTCTTTGTTCAGTTTTCAAAGGTCTACGTTACCTCGCAGCAACTTTTATATCATAACAAACTTTCGTTTGAATGTCAAGAACTTTTTTTAAAAGTTTTTTAAGTTGTTTTGCTCGGTCGTTGCCGTCTGTTGTGACAACTTCTATATCTTATCATTATCTCAGTTGTTTGTCAACAACTTTTTAAAACTTTTTTGTTATTTTATAACAAGTTTTTTTGATCAAACGATTGATTTAAAAGCAATCTCTTTAACGACTTTGTTATTCTAACATGTTATTTATCTTTTCGTCAAGAAAAATTTTTAACTTTTTAAAACTTTTTTCTTAACGAACTGTTTGTCAGAACAGATATTAATATACCAAGGATTTTTCTAAAACGCAACTATTATTTTGCAGAAAAATAACATTTTTTTCAATTTCGAACGATGAATATTTTCTGCAAAGAAAACATTCGTTTCTTTATCTTATAATCCCTTTTCTCTTACTTAAATGTTCGTTAATCATTCGTAAAAAAAGCAACGTACTTTATTGTACGTTGCTCTCTTCTTTTATTCCAGCGATTGGAATAAAAATTCTAAAGATCGTTCCTTGATGCAATACGCTTTCTGCATCAATACGTCCTTTATAGTTTTCGACTAATTGTTTTGCAATCGATAGTCCTAAGCCATTACCGCCTTTATTTCTTGCACGGGCTTTATCTACTCGATAGAATCGATCAAATATTTTCTCCAAGTCTTCTTCAGTGATTCCTTCACCAAAATCTTGCACAGCTATTTCAAATTCATTCATCGTTCGAGAAATGGAAATATGCACTTCTTTTCGATCTGTTGAATATTTAATCGCATTATCTAATAGAATAATTAGCAATTGTTCAAAGTGATTACGATAGATTTTCAGTTCAACTTCGGTTGGTAAATCGTCATCTAACGTGATATGAAACTCAGGATAAACCAATTGGAAGTTATTAAATACTTGGTAGACTACTTGTTTAGCATCTGTTCGTTCATTTGCATATTGGGTGTCCACTTGTTCAGCGCGTGAAAGGTCAAGCATTTCTTGGACCAAACTCTTCATACGACTAATTTCTTGTAAACTGGCCTTTAATGATTCATCTAAAATTTCAGGATCGTCTTTCCCCCAACGATTTAAAAGGTTTAAATGGCCTTCCATAATCGCAACGGGCGTTCTTAATTCATGGGAAACATCTTCAACAAACTGCTCTTGTTGTTCGATATAGCGTCTCATACGATCTAACATTTCATTAAAGATTTCCGAGATATCTGCTAACTCATCTCTCGTATTAATCTCCGGCATGTGGACATCTGATTGCGGGTCTTTGCGGATTGTATCCATCGTGTCTCTCAATACTTTTAATGGTTTTAAGAAATAAGAAGAGAGGATAAAGCCTAAGACACTACTTACAATCAGAGAAATCACTTCTAAAACTACAAGTGTTAATAATAAATGATTACGAATTTCATAAAAAGAAGAAAGTTCATAAAACGCTTGAATATAACCAATCTTTTCTCGTGTTTCTTTTGAAAAAATAGGTTCCACGGAATAAAAACCGGTTTTATCAAAAACGGTTCGAACAACAGGTAATTGTCGATCCAATTGTAATAACTTATCATATTCATTTTGTGTTTTAAAAACTAGCTTTTGGTTTGTGTCATACACAGATAAATAAAGTTCTGGTTGTCCTAGTTCAGATATGAAACTGTCCATTTCCATAAACGAACCTTCTACTGCTGTATGCTTATTATAGTAGTTTTCATCTCTTTCACTCGGCGTTTTTAAATAGTCAAAAACGTCTGTTACCGTTAAATTTTCATTGGCATTAGCTAATCGATTTGTTACTTCTGCAATCGTTGCTTCGACATTTTCCTTTTCTTTGGCAACAATAAGACTGACAGAAGACTTATAGGTAATCACCGCAAAAATGGTAAAAACTACAAATATAAAGAAAGAACTTGCGAAAGCCCACTTTATAGTTAAAGATGGGCCTTCCAGTTCTTTTTTAATCGTTCTTTTCATTAATTAGTTCTCACGAACGCATAACGTAGCCAGTTCCACGGACAGTTTGGATGTAGCTTTCTTCTCCAGGTACGTCAATTTTATTTCGTAAGTAGCGGATATACACATCCACAACGTTTGTTTCTACTTCTGTTTCATAGCCCCAAACTTTATTTAGTAACACATCACGTGCCAAGACAACATTCACGTTTTCCATTAGCGTTAATAGTAATTCGTATTCGCGTTTTGTTAATTCAATCATTTCAGAATTACGACGAACGACACGATTTTCTTTTTCAATTGTTAAGTCACGATATGTAATCGTTGTTTGTTTTGCAACGTTTTTATCGCCCTCAATATCAATACGACGAAGTAACGCACGTAAACGAGCTAACAATTCTTCAATTGCAAATGGTTTAACAATATAATCATCCGCTCCATGGTCTAAGCCAGAAACACGGTCAATTACTGAATCACGTGCAGTCATCATAATAATTGGTGTATTTTTCACTTGGCGAACACGGCGACATACTTCTAATCCATTTAATTCTGGTAACATCAAATCAAGAAGGATAGCATCCCATTCGTTGTTAAGAGCGGCTTCCAATCCTGTACGACCATTGTAGTGTACTTCTGTCGTATACCCCTCATGTTTTAATTCAAGCTCAACGAATCTCGCTAAGTTCTTTTCATCTTCAATAATTAAAATGTTGCTCATTTGATTAATTGTCCTTTCTCTTTAAAAGCTATACTCAAGCTCAACCTTTTTATTCCTTACTACTTATTAGAGAATTACTACTCAATCTGTCTGGTTCTTTTTTAAGCCACAGTAAAACCATGAGCATGGTGAGCCACACTCATGGTCTCCAGCGTGTTTATTCTTCGTTGTACCAGCTGTAATGGTAGATTCCTTCTTTGTCTGTGCGTTCGTACGTATGAGCACCGAAGTAATCACGTTGTGCTTGAATTAAATTCGCTGGTAAGCGATCTGAACGATAAGAATCGTAATAAGCAATTGCAGATGAGAATGTTGGTACAGGAACACCTGCTTGAACAGCAATCGCAACAACTTCACGAACGGCTTGTTGATATTTTTTCGTAATTTCTACAAAGTATTCATCTAACAACAAGTTTTCAAGTGCTGGATTTTTTTCATATGCATCGGTAATTTTTTGTAAGAATTGTGCACGGATAATACAACCTGCTCGCCAGATTTTTGCAATTTCACCAAATGGTAAATCCCATCCGTATTCTTCAGAAGCTGCACGGAGTTGTGCAAAACCTTGCGCATAACTCATTAATTTACTAAAGTATAATGCTTCGCGAATTTTTTCAATCAATTCTTTTTTATCGCCTGCAAAGTTAAAGGCTGCAGGTTTTGATAAAATGCCACTTGCTTTTACGCGTTCTTCT
The DNA here is from genome assembly GCF_050541505.1 of Enterococcus sp. DIV0183. Lineage (NCBI taxonomy): Bacteria > Bacillati > Bacillota > Bacilli > Lactobacillales > Enterococcaceae > Enterococcus > Enterococcus sp. DIV0183. The sequence goes on along the minus strand of NZ_CP172932.1, from coordinate 872,739 downwards.
TTGTAAGCCGAAATAAAACGTGCAAATACTGATTCTGTAATTAATGGTAATGGTACACCAAGATCTAACGCACTTTGGCTTGTCCATTTACCTGTTCCTTTGTTGCCTGCTGCATCAAGAATAACATCAACGATTGGTTGGTCGGTTCCTTCATCATCTTTACGTGTCAAAATGTCAGCCGTGATCTCGATAAGGTAACTGTCTAATTCGCCTTCGTTCCATTCTTTGAAAATCTCTGCCATTTCATCAACAGATAAACCTAAGATTTGTTTCATTAAGTCGTAGGATTCAGCAATTAATTGCATGTCCCCATATTCAATCCCATTATGAACCATTTTTACATAATGTCCAGCACCATTTGGGCCAATGTAAGTCACACATGGTTCACCGTCTTCTGCTTTAGCTGAAATTTTTTCAAGAATTGGCGCAACTAACTCATACGCTTCTTTTTGTCCGCCAGGCATGATAGATGGTCCTTTCAAGGCTCCTTCTTCTCCGCCAGAAACGCCAGTACCAATAAAGTTAATTCCTGAGTTTGCTAGTTCTTCATTACGTCGCATTGTGTCTTTGAAGAACGTATTACCGCCATCAATTAAGATGTCGCCTTTATCAAGGTGTGGTAACAATTCTTGGATTGTCGCATCTGTTGCAGGTCCAGCTTTAACCATCAACATAATTCGACGAGGTTTTTCAATTGCATTCACAAATTCCTCAATTGAGTATGTTGCTTGAAAGTTTTTGTCAGGATGTTCTTCAACCACTTCTGTTGTTTTTGATCCTGTACGGTTATACAGCGCAACTGTATAGCCTCTGCTTTCAATGTTTAAAGCAAGATTTTTCCCCATGACAGCCATGCCGACTACGCCAAATTGTTGTTTTGTCATTTTATGACCTCCTATATTATAATCAACGAAAATTCTATGAGCATTCTCTTATAATCCTCACTATTATAACGCACTATCTTTCATATGAAAACAATATAGTGCCAATAAATTTCCAATTTCTTCATATTTTCTTAAAAAAATACAAATCCCCTAGGCTCCATGGTTAGCCTAGGGGATTCAACATTTCAAAAAATGTTTTTATGCTTATGCTTCTTTAGACATTACGTCTTTTCCATCGTAGTGACCACATGCTGGACATACGTGATGGCTTTTTTTCATTTCACCACAGTTTGAGCATGCATTTAAGCCTTTGATTGTTAATTTGTAGTGTGTGCGACGTTTTGCTTTTTTCGCTTTAGAAGTTCTTCTAGCTGGTACTGCCATTGTTGTTCCACCTCCTTGTAAAGATGCGTGTATTTACATACACAATATATTCCAACCTAGCTGTTATCTTCCTCTTCAGCATTATCGCTGAGTAATTCTGATAGTTTAGCCAGACGAGGATCCACTGTTTGTTCTGCTGCTTTCTGCTTACTTTCCAAATATGCTTCTTCTGAAATCACTTCCCAGTCATTGCCACTTGGCATTTCTTGACTGTTTTGTTCTTCTTCTGTAAGCACTTGAATTGGAATGGACAATAGAATGTTGTCTTCGACAGATTCATCTAAATCAATTGTTGGCTTGTCCAATAAAATAATCTCTTCAGCTGCAAATCGTTCATCTCTTGTATCCATTTGTTCTTTTGTCATAAAGACTTCATCGACCGTGATTTGCATTGGCAAAGCCACAGGTTCTAAAGAACGGGATGAAGGAACGGTTACAGTTACCTGAATAGTATAATGAAGTAAATATTCTGATTTATTGACTGCTAATAAGCCTTCTACTTTGATTGGACTTACATCCAACAAGGTATCATCTCGTTGAAGAAGCTCTTCTTTAAGATGCAATGTTTCTGAAAACACTAGCGGCTCTTCTTTGTATTTATTTAATTCTAACAAAGACCACTTCATAATTATCACTCCTAAGCAACAAAAGCTATTATACAGGGGTATGAAAGCTTTGTCAATGAAATTTTCTTGACAGCCCTTTCTTATTTCCTGTTTTTCTTTCGTTTTTTTTATAATTGTTTTTCTGTTGAAGATAACTTAGCGCTTATTTAATTAAATAACAAATTTTTTGTGTGAAATAACATAAATAATTTAAAACTAAGACATAATTTTACTATTTGCGCCCAACTCTTTATTTACTGAATACGTGTTTTCTGAACATTTCGTACTACTGTCTTCTTTGTAAAAAAAGCTGAGACAAACTGACGAATCGGTTTGTCCCAGCTTTGCGTCCGAGTACATATTGCTTAAAATCAAATGATTGAATTAATTAGACTTAGATAGCTGTTGTTGCTCCGCGGTAAACAATACCACGACGAGGATCAACAGTAATCACTTCGTCATTATTAATTAATGATGTTGCATCTGCAGCACCTACGATAACTGGAATATTTTGCGCAATCGCTACAACAGCTGCATGAGAAGTTAAACCACCTTCTTCAACAACTAATGCTGATGCTTTTTCAATTGCAGGCATGTATTCTTTATCTGTTGTTTTTGTAACTAAAATAGCTCCTTCAGTCGCTTTAGCAACTGCTTCTTCAGCAGTTCCTGCAACAACGGCTTTTGCAATAATTGCTTCTTCACCGACACCTTGACCTTGAACTAATTTAGAACCGATCATTTGAATTTTCATTAAGTTTGTTGTGCCTTTTTCGCCAACTGGAACACCAGCAGTGATAATGATTAAATCACCTTCTGAAGCATAACCTTCTTCTTGTGATACTTTTGAAGCTAAATTAAACATTTCATCTGTGCTTGATGGTTTGTCAGCAACTGTTGCGTAAACACCCCATGATAATGATAAGCTACGTGCTTTTTGTTCTGAGAACGTAATTGCAACGATATGTGCTTTTGGACGGTATTTAGAGATCATACGTGCTGTATGGCCTGATTCTGTTGCCGCAACGATTGTTTGGATACCCAAGTTACGTGCTGTATGGCCAACAGATTGTCCGATTGCTTCAGTCATATCTGTTTTGCTATATAATTTCAATGCGAATGAATCTTGGTTAACTAATGTTTCTTCTGTACGAACTGCAATACGAGCCATTGTTTGAACAGCTTCTAATGGGTAATCCCCTGCTGCAGTTTCGCCTGATAACATTACTGCATCTGTTCCATCGTAGATTGCGTTTGCTACGTCATTTGCTTCCGCACGTGTTGGACGTGGGTTACGTTGCATTGAATCTAACATTTGTGTTGCAGTGATAACTGGTTTACCTAAAGCATTACATTTTTTAATTAAAGCTTTTTGGACAACTGGAACATCTTCTGTTGGAATTTCAACACCCATGTCACCACGAGCAACCATTAAACCATCAGAAACTTTTAAGATTTCATCGATATTATCGATACCTTCTTGGTTTTCGATTTTAGGAATGATTTGGATGTGTGTTGCGTTTTCTTCTTCTAAAATTTTAGTGATTTCTAAAACGTCAGAAGCACGACGAACGAAGCTAGCTGCGATAAAGTCAATTCCTTGACCAATTCCGAAACGGATATCGTTAGCATCTTTTTCAGTGATCCCTGGTAAGTTTACAGAAACGCCTGGTACGTTAACGCCTTTTTTGTTTTTCAAGACGCCTTCGTTTTTAACAACTGTTACGATTTCGTTTGCATCACGGTCGATATCAGTTACTTCTAAATCAATTAAACCATCATCTAAAAGAATGTGTGAACCTACGTTTACATCATTGATTAATTCTGGATAAGTGATTGAGAATTTTTCATTTGTTCCTAAAACTTCTGTCATAGAAATACGTACTGAATCACCAATTTTCATTGTGATTGCGCCATTTTCCATGTCATTTGTGCGGATTTCAGGACCTTTTGTATCTAGTAAGATCGCTACGCGTTTCCCTGTAATTTTTACAGCTTCACGAATGTTTTTAATACGAGCACCATGCTCTTCGTAGTCACCATGTGAAAAGTTCAAACGGCAAACATTCATACCTGCATTAATTAAGTTTACTAGCATATCAACGGATTCACTAGCTGGTCCAATCGTACATACGATTTTCGTTTTTTTCATTACTAAAACGCTCCTATTCCAAATTTGTTTATACAAAGCTAATAAGATTAGCTAATATACAAGATTAAAAAGAAATTTCATGATTTAACTCATAAAGAGATAAATCTGGTTTGTGTTTATTGTTTTCTAACGTGTCAATAATATCAGCTGCAACTACTTGGTTATCTAACATACCGATACATAAACCGCCTTTGCCTTCTTTTAGAAGTTCAACAGCATATGACCCAAATTTACTTGCTAATACACGGTCACGAGCACTTGGCGAGCCCCCACGAACCACGTGTCCTAAAATTGATACACGCGTATGGAAATCACCGTATTCAGAAAGTTTATCAGCAAATTCATTTCCGCCCATTACGCCTTCTGCTAAAATGATTAAGCAATGTTTTTTCCCGCGGTCGCGGCCTTCTTGAATACGTTTGGCAACGTTTTTCATATCAAAATCATGTTCAGGAATAATGATTTCATCTGCTCCGCCTGCCACGCCTGACCACAATGCGATATCACCAGCGTTACGTCCCATTACTTCGATAACGAATGTACGAACATGAGAAGTTGCTGTATCACGAATTCGGTCAATTGATTCCAAAACAGTGTTAATCGCTGTATCAAAACCGATTGTGAAATCTGTTCCAGGAATATCATTATCAATTGTTCCAGGAATTCCAACAGCCGGGAAACCACGTTTTGTCAAAGCCATTGCGCCATGATAAGAACCGTCTCCACCAATAACAACTAAGCCTTCAATACCGAATTTTTTCAATTGTTCGATTCCTTTTAATTGCCCTTCTTCAGTAGCAAATTCAGGATAACGAGCAGAGTACAAGAATGTTCCACCACGTTGAATCTTATCGCCAACGTCAGCAACATCTAAACGACGGATGTCGCCTGCGACTAAACCGGCAAATCCATAGTTAATACCGTAAACTTCGATTCCATCAAAAATACTTTTGCGTACGACTGCACGAATTGCAGCGTTCATTCCAGGGGCATCTCCCCCGCTGGTTAAAATACCAATGCGTTTCATTCGCTATTTCACCTCATATAATATACTTTCAACTGCCAAAAGAAACCTTTTCGCAAAAATTGATATACAAAAATATTACGTCATTCATTTTACCATTAAAGAACCAAAATGTCTTGAGTTAAGAAGAAAAAAATGAAAAAAGTTGAAAACAACTAGTATTTTTTACCGTAAATCATTTGAAAATGACGTTTTGCTCGCCTAAAACGTAAGCTAATTGTTGCTGACTAGCGCTTGTATGAGCGACCCAATTTTCTTCATTTAATACTATTTTCTTTCCTGTTTTTTCAAAATAGACAATCACTGGAATGTGTCCAGCATGACGACTAAGTACCTCTTTCATTTTCTGAAAAACGTCCGTTTGTTCGACATCTTTTGTAATTCTGATAAAACACGTTTCGTCACTAATTGATGTTTCTACTTGTTGCGCTTTTTCTATTCGTTGAACCAATATTTGCAATTCTTGATTGTACGTACTGCGTTCCACTTTTCCTTCCACATAATAAACTTGCCCTTTCTCGACACTCTGTCTTAACTGGCGAAAAACGGTTGGGAACAACGTTAGTGAAATACTTCCTGTTGTATCATCCCCATCAACAAAGGCCATTTGTTCTCCCTTTTTGGTCCGAATCGTCCGAATGTTTTTGACATAAATCAATAATTTCGTGGGCTGATTTTCAACAAGTTCATGAACAAGTTGCGTTTGCTTGGCTAAGCGTGTTTTTTTGAACTCTTCTGTCGGATGTCCTGATAAATAGACTCCTAAATATTGTTCTTCTTGTTCTAGTCGCTCTTCTAGCGGATAATCGGCAATTTCTTCTTCCTTTGGCTTCAACGTTTCTAACAAATCCATACTACCACCGCTGAGAAGAATACTTTGGATATTACTCTCTAAACCTACCGCTAATTGACGGCGATTAGGCGCAATTTCGTCAAATGCACCGATGGCAATCAATGGTTCGATATTTTCAACTTTCAACCACTTACGGTCAATTCGCAAAAGAAACTCATCGAACGTTTTGTACGGTCCATTTTTTCGGCGTTCATTTAAAATATTTTGAATGAAGTCTCGGCGGATTCCTTTTAAAGAACTAAAACCAAATAAAATTTGCTGTTGCTGATTTAGGTAAAAGCTGTAGTGACTTTGGTTAATTGACGGCTGCAAAATCGTCTGCTTGTTTTTTCTAGCTTCGCCAATATATTCTTTAATTTTTGTTGGATTATGACGAACAGAATGCAACAATGCGACATAAAAAGCACTCGGATAATGAACCTTCAAGTAAGCCATTTGAAAACCAATAAAGGAATAGGCAAATGCATGCGAGCGGTTAAAGCCATAATTAGCAAAGCGCTCAATATAATCGTACACTTGGTTAGCTGTTTCTTGGGGATAGCCTTGTTGTAACGCACCATTAACAAAATGATTCCGTTCTTCATCTAGCACATCTTTTTTCTTTTTACTAATGGCCCGACGTAAAATGTCAGCTTGCCCTAAAGAGAAGCCTGCCATTTTCGCAGCAACTTGCATAATCTGCTCTTGGTAAACAATAATTCCGTACGTATTTTCCAAAATGGGGGCGAGACTAGGCTCTGGATAACTAATTTGTTCCAAGCCTTTTTTCCGGCGGATGAAAACATCAATATTTTGCATCGGACCAGGACGATACAAGGCATTGACAGCAGCAATATCTTCAATGCTAGTTGGCCCTAATTTTCTTAATACATTCCGAATTCCAGCAGATTCAAACTGGAAAACACCACTTGTTTCCCCTTTTCTAAATAAAGCCAGCGTTGTTTCGTCATCTAATGGAATCTGATTTAAACGAATGGTTCGATTATAGACGCGTTTAACAGCTGTGAGGGTATCATCAATGATGGATAAATTTCTTAAGCCCAAGAAATCCATTTTCAGAAGACCAATTTTTTCAACATCATTCATAGTAAATTGGGTCAATAAAATTTCATTCGATCCTGGTTGTAACGGAACCAAATTCAAAAGATTTTCATCACTAATTACCACACCTGCTGCGTGCGTAGAAACATGGCGAGGCAATCCTTCTAGCTGAACAGCTGTTTTATAGAGCAATTGATTATTTGGTGAAAAATTGACCAATTCTTGCATCCGTTTCGACTCTTGGTACGCTTCTTCTAACGTAATTTTCAGCTTGTTGGGGACAGCTGCCGACCAACGATTCGCTTCACTCTGGGACAACCCGAAAACACGTGCAACGTCCCGTAAAACCATTTTCGCAGCCATCGTACCAAACGTGGCAATTTGCGCCATGTGATAATGACCATATTTTTGACTGACATAAGCTAAAACTTCCTCCCGCCGATTATCAGGAATATCTAAATCAATATCGGGCATCGTGTAGCGTTCTGGATTCAAAAAACGTTCAAAAAGCAAATCATATTTGATTGGATCTACATCTGTAATTGATAACACATAGGACACTAAAGAGCCTGCAGCTGAACCTCGGCCAGCGCCTGTAACAATTTGATTGTTATGACAGAAGTCCATCACATCCCAAACGATTAAAAAGTAATCATCAAAGCCCATATTGTGAATGATGGTTAACTCTTTTTCTAATCGTTTTTGGTAAACTTCATTTAGATGAGGCACTCTTTCTGGTAATTTTTCTAAACACAATGTGCGTAAATAAGAACCTGCCGTTTGATTATCAGGCACAGGAAAATGCGGTAATAATTTTTGATGTAAAGGAATGTCAACTCGGCAATTTTCAGCTAGCTGAATCGTATTCTGGACCACTTCTGCACCAGCTATTTGAAGCATTTGTTCCATCGTCGTCTCTGCTTCACGCAAGTAATTCAGACCTTCTATTTCCGGTGTTTGGCTTGTAATATTCAATTGATTATTTTCTTTGATGCTCTCAAGAACAGTTACGGCAAAGCCTTCTTCCCTTGTTAAATGACGTACCTCTTGCAAAGCCACGCCAGGTAATTGTTCTCTTTGGTAAAAAGAAAAGAGCGCTGGATTGCGTTGTTGATTCATTGAAAAAGAATGTTCAACAAATAACGACTGGGGATCAAAATATGAAGCAAGTTGTTGGAAAGCGTGAACCGCTTGTTGTTCATCTTCAAAAAATGTTTGGGCGACTTCTCCTTTAGCTGACAAAGTCACGGCAAATAAATCACTTAATAAGGATTGATGTTCCGCTAAGTAAAAGGGACCCTCTGTTGTCATTTTGCTGCTAGATAGTTGCATTAATTGCTGATAACCTTTTAAATTTTTAGCAAATAAAAGCAACTCGGAATGCCCTTCTTTTTCTGCTGGGGTATATTCTAATCTTAAACCGATAATTGGTTGAATTCCCGCTTCTTGGCATGCTTCATAAAATTCAACCGCCCCATGCAAGACATTGATATCGGTAATCGCTAATGTTTGATAACCTAACGCTTTCGCTTGTTTTACATAGGAACGAATCCTAACCGTACTAGATAAAAGCGAATAGGAAGTAACGGTATGTAATTGTGGAAATGACATTGGACAGCTCCTTTTTGAATCCTTGCTATTTTTTGCCTCTTCTCTTATTTTCCTATCGCGGATTCTTTACTTTTAAAGAAAATATGCTAAACTAAGAGCTAGAAAAGAGGTGCTCATATGCGTTATCTTGTTGTATTTTTCTGGACCTTCGCATTAGGCCAAGTCGTTGGATATATCGGCGGTGCATTATCTGGCGGTTCATACGACTTTAAAATGACAACGATTCTATCGTTGGCAACAGCCGTTATTATTTTATTAATTGCACACTTTGCAGTACCGAAAGAAACCAAACCTGTTAAATAAGAAAAAACCAGTTACTAAAGTTATTGTAACTGGTTTTTTTATCTTTTCAACTGTTTAGAGCTTTTTATTTAAAACTTTTCGGAAATTAAAGAAGGACAGCCCAATGTTTCCTAAAACGAAACAAGCGGTTACCAGAAAAACAGAAGAATAGCCAAAACCATGGGCAACTGTCGACCCTACCATCGGCCCTAAAACTTGACCGAAATTACTACACATCTGATTGTAACTATAAACTCTACTTACGCCCTCTGTTGGCGTTATTTTACTAATTAACGTATTAATTGATGGCATTAAAGCACCTGTTGAAAAACCTAGAAGGAATCGTAAAACACCTAACTGAAAAGGTGTTTGCACAAACGCCATGGGAATGTAACAAATAAAAGAAAGAATTAATCCGCCTAATAAAACTTTTTGGTTCCCAATGCGGTCCCCAATTTTTCCCAAAGTTGGAGAAGAAATAATTGCTGAAACGCCGGCAATCGAAACAATCAAACCACTAACAAATAATACATTCTCTGTATCGCCACTTAAAGATCGAATATATAGCGTTAAGATTGGGCTGATACTTGTAATTCCTAATTGTAAAATTAACGTAGTCACAAACAAACCAATCAATACTGAAACATGATCCATCTTACTAAAAATTTCTTTCGTCGTTAATAAATCCTTTTTCTCAACTGGTTGAAAATCTTCTTTAACTAAAAAGATAGTCAACAACGTTGTAATGAATAAAATAACGCCGGTAATAATAAAGACATTTTCCATTCCAAACCACTGTGCCAACGCACCGCCAATCGATGGCGCAATTAACGTCCCAGCAATTGCACCTGTTGATAATGTCCCTAGAGCCCAGCCATTTTTCTCTTTTGGCGCCTGCGACGCAATCATCGCTGTTGCGTTAGGAATATAGCCGGATAAAATCCCGTTCATAAAACGCATAATCAACAGCCAGTATACATTAGGGACAAATGCTAACGCCCCCATTGTGATCGTCATTCCTGCTGCAGCCCGAATCATCATAATTTTCCGACCTTTTCGATCAGCTAAATTTCCCCAAATCGGTGCAACAATCGCAGCAGCAAACGCCGTGACAGAAATTGCCAATCCAGAAAACAACTCTACTTGACTCTTAGGCGTCCCTAATTGTTCAACATATACTGGAATAAACGGCATAACTAAGCTAATACTCGCCCCTGTAAAAAAGCAACCAATCCATGCGACTAACAAATTCTGCTTCCATTTTATTTTCATACTTTTATCCACCTTATCACCTCTTCACCTACCACTATACTCTAAAAGAGTGAATCTCTCAAAAGAAAATTCTTTTAAAAAAAGTCTGGCAGACCGGCCAAAACGACCAATCTGCCAGACTTCTTAACACTTGAGCTTAAGATAAATATCTGAACAAATGCAACACCTTCGAAGCTAACCGCTGTTATCTCAGCCTCACTTCTGTTTACTATAAAATAGCTAAGATTACAAAGTTTAAGATAAACAACGCATCAATGACCCAAATAATTGGTGAAACTTCTTTGGCTTTTCCTTTGACTACTTTCACCACTGCATAAAAGATGAACCCAGCAGCAATCCCATAAGAGATGCTATAACATAATCCCATGAAAATTGAAGCAAAAAATGCTGGAATCGCATCTTCTAAATCCGTCCAATTGATGTCTTTGAAAGAAGCTAACATCATAATTCCCACTAAAATTAACGCTGGAGCCGTAGCTTGTGCTGGCACAATAGCAATAAGTGGTGAAAAAAGACTACTTAGGGCAAATAGAATTGCTACCACTACCGATGTCAAACCTGTTCGACCACCCGCACCGATTCCTGCTGCACTTTCTACATAAGTTGTCGTATTCGATGTACCAAAAATCGCACCGATAGATGTTGCAATAGCATCTGCAAATAGAGCTTTGTCCATTTTAGTGCTGAAACCCTTACTATCTTCTAAAGCTAATTCATCTTCTTTAGAGAAAATCCCTGTTCGACGTCCCGTACCGATAAATGTTCCAATTGTATCAAACGTATCTGATAAACTGAAGGCAATAATGGTCATTAAAACTTGAGGAATTTTTGAAGAATCGCTAAACAATGACTGTAAGCCCTCAGCACCAAAAGCAGCGCCAAAAGTTGTACCTAATTCTTTAAATGAATTGCCCAACGAATTAGCATGCCAATCAACCGAAGCAGTGTCTACCACCCCCATTGGAATTGCGACTAACGTAGTAACCACAATGCCAATTAAAATAGCCCCACGAACATTCGTGACAACTAAAATCGTTGTTAAAACTAGCCCAATTACCGCCAAAATAATAGCTGGATTATCAAAATTTCCTAAAGCGGGCACGATACTCGAACCATTCACAACACCATTTTGAGGTTCTGCTTGTACTGTGAAACTTAGTAAGCCAGCATTTTTCAACCCTACATAAGCGACAAAAATTCCAATCCCACCACCAATAGCATGTTGTAAACTCTCTGGAATTGCTTTAATAATCATTTTGCGAATTTTTGTCACTGTAATCAAAATATTAATCAAACCACAAATAAAAACCATTGCTAATGCTTGTTGCCATGTATACCCCATCCCAAAAACGACCGTAAACGTGAAGAAAGCATTGAGTCCCATCCCTGGTGCTTGAGCGTAAGGTACATTAGCAAACAGCCCCATGATTAATGTACCGATGATTGAAGCAATAATGGTCGCTAAAAAAACAGCCTGAAAAGGCATCCCTGTTTCTGAAAGAATGGACGGATTAACAAATAAAATATAACTCATTGCAAAAAAGGTCGTGACCCCCGCCATTATTTCAGTTGATACCGTTGTCTTGTTTTCCTTTAATTTGAAAAACGTATTCATAATTGCACTTCTCTCCCTTAAAATCCATGTTTTCGAATAATTACTCTTTGATTATAAGAGAATCGCTATCTTTTTACAACAAAATATTAACTATTATATATATTTTTCTATATAACGTTCGTGTTTTGTGGATGTAAAAAAAGAAAAAGCTTTACATTGCTTCTTCTTTTCCTAATAATTCGATTAGCCCAAACAACAGCATCTGTAGAAACATCATTAATAAAATAAACATTAATTTTTGAAGGGACCAGTCAAAAAAGATAATTTTCACTGTTTCAATTGGACTCATAAAAAGATAGACACTGTGTAATCGATCAAAACGTCCAACATAAATCGCCAAAGCAGACAAGAAATGAAGGCTGGCTTGAAAGACTACAATTGTTCTATAGCCGCAATAACTTTGCAATTTCTGGCTAACAGTTGTTACTGTTTTCATCCCTAAAAGCCCATATATAACAATCCCGCTAGTTAAGCAAACAAACGCCCACCAATCACCAATTTGGTTTGCAAAAATCGTATTAAAGCCTCGATAAATAGATAGCGTTTCTAAATGAAAAAAATCCGTAAATAGGTACGGCGCATTAGGATAAAAAATTAACCAAGCAAAACCTATCAACCAATCCCTTTTACGTTTTTCTGCGTTTAAAAGATAACTAAGTTCAATTGGAATATAGGCTAACAACACGTTCAACGCCATAAAATGAAAATGCGTAGCAAATAACCACATATAGATACAATAGATTAAGGTGATCACTCGTAAATAATTTCTAGAATTTTTCAAGATGCTCTGCGCTCCTTTTTCAAACGGTTTATTTTAGTGTAGCATACTTCTTAAGCTTTTTTTTAAACCTTATAAATGAACATGCTTCTCCCCTTGATAATCTTCGGTTTTATGCTAGACTGAGTAAAAGGCATTTAGGAGGAATTTTTACTTGAAAAAATTAATTGCTATTGATTTAGACGGCACAACATTAAATGCGCAGTCTTTAATCAGTCCAAAAACCGAACAAACACTAAAAAAAGCGATTGACAACGGTCATTACGTCAGTATTGCCACTGGACGTCCCTATAGAATGAGTCATCAATTTTACCAACAACTTGGCCTAACGACCCCTATGGTTAACTTTAACGGTGCTTTAGTCCACATTCCAGAGAAAAAATGGGACTTGGAAAGCGAAGCCAATATTGAGCGTGACCTAGTCTTTGACATTTTGGCACAGAAAAAAGAATTACAATTAGATTTTGTTGCTGCTGAAAACAAAGAAACATTTTATATCGATACGTTAGATGGGTTCGATCCGAAATTTTTTGCTTCCAAAGCAACCTTAGATAATTTACTTACTGCTAAAAATTTACGAACAAATCCTACCTCAATGATGGTTCGGACCACACCAAACCAAGCTGAAAAAGTTGCTGATACATTGACAAAACAATATGGTGATTATATTGATGTCCGCACTTGGGGCGGTCCAATGCCTATTTTAGAAATGGTCGCAAAAGGAATTCAAAAAGCCCATGGCGTTGATCAAGTGGCGAACTTTTTATCTGTCAAACCAGCTGATATCATTGCTTTTGGCGATGAACATAATGACGAAGAAATGTTAAGTTATGCTGGTTGGGGTGTTGCTATGAACAATGCCACGGATAAAATTAAATCCGTAGCCAACGATGTCACTGAAAAAACAAATGATCAAGATGGTTTAGCAGATTACTTAGAAAATTATTTAGATCTATAAAAGGCTAAAATAAAAGTATTTCTTTAAAAAGAACTCACTTTGGTTTAGCTGATAATCTTAAGATTACGAAAGTAGGGCATAAGTCGAAACGACTTATGCCCTACTTTCGTTTTTTTTATTCCTTCAATGAATTTTGAAACGTGCTGATTTTTTCAGCCAATCTTTGATAAGTCGTAAAAGACGGATGCTGTAGCTCTTGTTCTTCGTTAACGGATAAAGTTTGTTGTGTCGTAATGGCCTTTGTTAGTGTATCTACAAAATGAATAAAAGAATTGTTGGTTTGTTTATTATATCCTGGTGAATAATATTTCGATTGACGATAAAAAGGCCGCAGGGCTGTTTCTGTGATTTTTTCCTGTTCATCTGAAAAGTATTCATCATAGCTGACATGTTTTATTTTCTGCTCTTCTGTTATCACTTGAAGTCGAGCGATTAGGCCATTGCCTAAATCTTCTGCGTAACCGATATACGTTTCTTTCGCTGGCTCTTTTAGCCAAGTGTCCATCTCTGCTGCTAAAGGCATTAATCCTTCACGCGCAGAAGTTGATGAACCGCGTACCGTATAAAAATTACCTGTGACACGATTTTCGTCACACATTTGTTTTTCTACATAAGTAATACCATTAACAACGGTGACTAACGTATCGTCTGTGCGCGTGTTGCTTGCTTGAAATTCAGGATAATCCGACAGGCGTTTGTTGACACCCGAATATCGTGTATCGTAATAAGGATCACTAGCAAACTCTGTAAACTCAACATTCAGAATCCGTTGCGTTTCAGGTTCCGTAATAATCTCTACAATGCCGTAATTTCCGCCAGTAAATACACCTTCATTTTTATAATAGTTACCCGTCATTAATCCCAAAGGCGGTTGATTGGACCAAAACATTTTTTCCTTTTTTTCTTCTGGTGTATATTTTGCTGGTGGGGTTGTCCCAAATGTCGTTTGTGTGGCCCCTGTAACCACTTCGTACGTGTATTCATGAGAATCAAAAGTCAATTGATTAGCAATCAGTTCGTCATTTTTAGTCGGCGCTTGTTTTTCCACCGCAGAAGTCGTTTGATTGGTGACGGTAACTTGCTTCACTTGCTTTGTCTCTTGCGGACCACTTGTTGTTTGTTTCGTTGGCTCTTGATCTGGCGCACAACCAACCAAAACAAATAATCCGATAAAAACCAACATTCCTTTAATATGTTTCATTCACTTCTCTCCTTTTTATAAACGCTTAATTTCCTCTTATCTCCAGTGTAGCAAACATTTATAAACCAAAACTGACGGAAAAATGAATAAATAATAAACAAAAACGCTAAGTCTCCTGCAGATTAAGAGACTTAGCGTTTTTTTATTTAATTGCTTGGCGCTTTTGGCGCAACCACTCTTCTTTAATGTGTTCAGATAGGCGAATCATTCGTTTACCAACTTCACTATATTGGTTAGTAGCTAAATTGGCTAAAGAAATTCGAACTGACCATTTGTCACTCCCGAAAGCATCCGCTTTTAAAAGCATTAATTTTTCTTTTTCTGCTAACGAAGTTAATACTTTTGTGATCGTCCACGATTTCGTTAAATAACTTGAAAATTCTGGGCCATAACGTTTTTCTGTCCAATCTCTAAAGTTAATTTCACAATAGTATGCTGTATTTAAACTTGCTAAAGGCTCTTCAATGCCTAAGGTGCGGAACAAGAGCTTTTCACGCGTATGACAAATATCCATCACTTCGTCTTTATATGCTTGACCGTCTTTTAACAAAGCATACAAACTAAATAAAGCCATCATTGCTTGCTGAATAGAAGAAAGTCCCGCTGCATGGTTCAACGCAATATCGCGGCTGTCTGCGACTAAGCGGCTGATAAAGTTAATTTGGCTTGTGTCTGCATTCAATGTAGCATAACGTGCCTGTAATTCCATTTTTCGAGCCACTGGCAATTCTTTTAATAATTGGTCAAAGATGTTCTCTTGGCTGACCGCAATGGTCCCCACACGCCAACCGGTAGCGCCAAAGTATTTAGAATAAGAATAGATACAGGCTGTATTGTAAGGTAACTCCGTAAATAGTGAACGAAAAGCTGGCACAAAGGTTCCGTAAACGTCATCTGTTAAAATCATTAGCTTAGGATTATCCACTGCAACGATTTGTTTGATTTGTTCAATGGTAGGTTTTCCCATAGCATTAGCAGTTGGATTGCTGGGATTTACGACAAAAACCGCTTTGATGGACGGGTCTTTTAGTTTATCAATTTCCTTGTTTGAGTATTGATACGTCGTTTTTCCATCAATGATCATTTGCTCTGCTTTGATTTTAACCACGTCAAAATCATAACGTGGTAGTTCTGGAATTTCTAGATAAGGAGCAAACGTTGGTAATAACAACGCAATACGATCACCTTTTTCTAGTAAATAATTATTTGCCAACGTATCAAACAAGTAACAAATCCCTGCTGTACCACCTTCAACGGCAAAAATATCAAACGGTTGTGCTTCGCTGGAAAATAATTCTTGATTTAAATATGCTTTAATCGGTTGTTCACACGCCTTCAAGCAACGAACAGGATTCGGATAATTATCCCCAATCACATAGTCTAACATGGCATCTAACCACATTTCCTTATCCATCCCAAAATAGTTATGCTCTGCTGTCCAAATTTCTTGTAAAAAGGTTGCCCCTTTGCTAGGATTTTCTGCTAAAAAGTTTAAGAAGCGTTGCGTTCTACCAAAACTTGGCTGAATCATACCAGCCGTTTGTTCGCTCCCCTCTCTTAACGTTTCTTTTGTAGCAAATTGACCTAATAAAAAAAAGGCTTCCCTTGGTGTTGGCGCCGTCCAATTAGGATTGCCTCGCCCTGCATTTAACAATGTTTCTAAATTATGATTTTCTTCATGTAATTTCTTCTCTAAAAATAGACTTAATTCAAACGGACTAAGGTTTTCTGTCAATTCATCACTTGTTATCATTTTATCCTCCTGAAGCACACACAGTCATTTAGTATTTAGTATGTAGTCTATACTACTCTTCTACCTCCAGATGTCAACCATTTAAGCGGAATATTCTGACAATTAATAAAAAAGAAACAATCCTTTATAAAAAATAAAGGATTGCTTCTTTTTTGATGATTAACCAAAGAACCGTTGCATCTCAATTTTTGCTGATTGAACAGAATCAGAAGCATGGATTAAATTTTTGGTGACAGACAACCCATAATCCGCTCGTAAGGTGCCACTTTCAGCATCTAACGGATTCGTTGCTCCAACTAATTTACGCACTTTTTTAACCACATTGTCCCCTACAACGACCATCACAACCACTGGGCCACTTGTCATATAGGCTAATAATTCAGGGAAAAATAGTTCATCTTTTAAATGCTCATAGTGTTCCTTCACTGTTTCTACTGTTAGTCGTTCGAATTTAAGGTGCAATAAGTCAATACCTTTATCTTCAAAACGTTGAATGATTTTGCCAACTAACTTCCGTTCAACGCCATCTGGCTTAATAATTACTAAACTTGTTTCCTTCATTTTTTCCATCCCTTTCAAAACTTCCTTTTGCCCTTTCCCAAGGGGTAGCTACAGAATAAAATGAAAGCGGATACTTTGTCAATGATAAATTTTCTTTTCCTTTTGATTAAATAAAAAATTAAAGATTATTCACAAGATTTGTGAATTGTTCTTTCAGTTCTGTATTGCTTGTTTCTTTTAAAAACAAATAAGGTTGCTCCTCTACTGGCTGTTCTTTACTCACATAGACTTTGGCTTCACCATTCACTAAAGTAAATAAATAGACATGCTTCTGGGCAACTTGTGTCGCACTGTCAGAGTATACTGCCACCAGACAATAACCCCCTTCGCTGCCTGTTTCTGACCAATTTAACCAAATGGGATTGTTCCCAATAGCTGGTTGTATTTTAGGTTCATAACTCAATAAATCATCAGGCACTTGAATCGTGTAAAAAGCTACAGAGTGACCTGGTTGGTACGCTTGATAGTTCTGATTGCGTTCTTGACCCCAGGTTTCCATGTATTGTCCTAACTGTTTTGCTTTTTGCTGATTCCAAATCGTCCCTTCTTCTGTAACTAATTCAGTTAATTCTTGTGTTTGCGTTGTTTGCTCTAATTCCAACGCCGTGGTTTGACTAACTTCGGTTGCTGAAATCGCTCTTGTTTCTTCAGTATTTACATTGTTTGTTTGTACGGTTTGTACTTTCTGTGATTCCTCTTTCGATTTTTGCCAACTACAGCCAGATAAAACGCTTCCAAAAACTGCTATCATAATAATCCCGTTTAGTTTCATTCCTTAAACTCCTGTTTTTATTTTTATTCTATCGAAATAAACCTAAAATCTCAATCCCTTTCTTTGGATAGTTGAAAACCATTTGGGAACTAGTAATTCTCCACAATTATAGTCCTCTAGTAATTGTTGGTATTGCTGTTCCATAGTCCTGATTTCTTTTTCACCAAAGCTCAGTGCCCAAACTAAAGAATAGAGTCCTGCGTGAAAAGTATAAAGCTTTTGAAACTGCCAAAATAAGGTAGGAACTTTCCCAGCAAAATAACCTTGTAATTGACCATAAGCAAACAATGGCGAAACATTTCTTGAAAAAAATTGTAACTTGTAAAATTCTTCATAAGGATCCCCAAAATCCCATCGATTAAAATCAATCACACCGACCTGCCTAGTTGGCAAGTAAATAAAATTTCCCACATGGAAATCTCCATGCTGATAAACTACAGGCCGTTGTTGCAATAACGGTAATTGTTTTTCTAAATATGAAATTATTGGCTGCTGGTACGGCATACAAAATTGAGATTTCTTATACTTATTTAGTTGGCTCTGCTTTTTTTCGTATAAATTTTGCGCACTCTCTCTTTGACTAATCCTTTCAGGCAACAAAAGCTTATGGATTTTGTTTAAATAGCGGCCTGCCTCTACGCCTAAGTTCAGTTGTCTTTTGGGAGAAAGAGCGGGTAAAACATCGCTTAAGTCTTCACCTTCTAGATACGTTAATAACATGTATCCTTGTTCACTTTCAGGAATAGGTGCACATAAAAAAGGTTTAGAACTGGGAAATCCTAACGCCGCTACTTTTTTGATAAATTGATATTCTTGTTGTTTGGCTAATAACTCTTCTTGTTGAAAAATTCGCAATAAAAAGGTTTCTTGATTTTTGGTAACTTTAAACTTTAAATCAGTTGACCAACCACGGTGAATAGCTTCAACTTTTTGCCATTGCTGAAACGCTGGAATCTTCTCAAACGCCCTCATTACTTTCGCCTCCATTTCCCTATTGGTTTTAGTATACCAAAGAAAAAAGGCGAGCCTGGGACAAAAATCACTTTGAATTTTTGTTCCAGGCTTAAAAATTGATAAACGGCGGGAACAGAAGCAACTCCTTCGGAAATAAGCCGAAATTCTCCAAAAATTAAAGAACAATTTTCGGAAATTCCTTCTTATTTCTCGGAGTTAAACACTTCTGTCCCGACCTCGTCACTGGTTATCGTTTTCTAGTTTTCCTTATATAAATCGTTCCACTCGTTACTAAGAAAGCTCCTCCTAAAACAATCCAGAAAGTACTAGGTACTTCTGCACCTGCTTTTGGTAATACTTTTTTTGGAAGCTGTTCTTGTTTCCCAATCATACTTTTATTAGAAAAAGCATGCGTACTTCCTGTTGATTTTGTTCCCTGATTTGCTGATGAATTCAGCGAATTATCTAAGGATGACTCACTAGTAGTTTTTCCAGATTTGTCTGGGTTTTGGTTTTGGTCTTTTCCTTCGATTGGTCCTTCACTTGTTTTTGTTTCTTTGCCTTTATCTGGTTCGCCACTTGCATCTGGCTCTTTGTCTTTTTCTGGTTCGCCGCTTGCATTTGGTTCTTTGTCTTTTTCTGGTTCGCCACTTGCATCTGGTTCTTTGTCTTTGTCTGGTTCTTCTACATGTGGTTGATTTATCTTGTGGTTATTTTCAAATAAAGCACCTAATTGTAGCAATGTTCGGTCTTCATTTAATGCACTATTAAATTGAATCCCCAAAGGCAGTCCTTCTTTTGAAACGTAAGTTGGTACACTTAATGCTGGATGTCCAAATAAATTTGCTTGTTGTGTAAACGGTGTATATGTGAACGCCGTCAGCCATTGGTCATAAATCAATTGTTTTTGTTCTGCTGGTGACAATTGATCAATTCTTTCCATCTGCGCTGCATGTTCTGGCTTTAGTAACGGATTATCAATACTAGGTGCCGTGGCAGCCGTCGTTGGTGTTAATAAGATAGGATACTGTTGATAAAATTCGTCCATCGCTTGTGCTTGTAAAGCAATATCTGTCCAAGCCGCAGTTGTCTCTTCACTCGTTATATTTTTTCCTGTTTGAAAAAGCGCCCATGTTAACAGTTCTACATCATTTCGTTCAAGCGGTCTTTTCAATTTCTGCCGCGCCATAAAATCGGCAATTCCTGCTGAGCCAGCAGCTACAGTATAATAATTTTTCATTAGACGTTCCCCATCAACAGGGTGCTTCACTTCAACCAATGTGTACCCTTGGTCTTTTAAAAAAGCAACAGCTTCAGCGACCGCCTCTTTTGCTTCGGCACTTACAGGCGTTCCGGCAGGAGATTCTGTTGTATAAGCAATGGGTTGCGCTTGACTTAAATGTCCCGCAGGAAGATCTTTTTTGGTTAATAAGGTTTCAAATAATGCATTTGTATCCGCCATGGTTCGACTTAAACCAAAGTGAACAGTTTGACCTTTTGCACTATTAGAATTGCCAATGATTACTCCTCTAGAAGGTTTCAAACCTACGGTGCCTGTCCAAGAAGCAGGGATGCGGATAGAGCCACCAGCATCACTTCCAGAAGCAATGGGAACAAATGCCGCGGCGACACTAGCACCCGCTCCGCCTGAAGAACCACCTGAATAATGGTTAGGATTCCATGGATTGACGGAAACGCCATATAACTTTGAATCTGAAATATTCTTCCAACCTAATTCTGGATAATTCGTTTGACCAATGATTATGAATCCGGCATTTTGTAGTGCTTTGACAAAGGTCGATGTCCCACCAGCTACTTGATCTCGGAGAAAACCAAAACCGTTCGTGTTGCTTTCACCTTTCAAGGATTGTCCTAACCCTTTTAGTAAGAGCGGCACACCTAGAAATGGTTGACCTGTATCTTGTAAAGCTTTTGCTTCTGTCAAAGCCGCTTCTTCTCGTAAAGTAATGACCGCATTTAATGTAGGATTTTCACGTTTAGTGATGGCCAACGCAATTTTTACTAATTCTTCGCTCGTCACCTTTTTTTCTCTTACTAAAGTTGCTAACTCCAGTGCAGTTGCTTGTTTATAATCTGCTTCTGAAAAAACACTCTCTGCAGAAACAGCTTTTCCATCTGTATCACTATTTTGTATCTCATTTGTGGTTTCAGTGGTTACTGCAACCACATTTCGGCTACTGCTTTCGGCGATTGCCGAAGAGGATTCTTTTTCCTGCATCACCGTTTGGCTAGTAGTTTCAGATTCCAAGTTAGCTACAGTCTGACTGGTTTCTGTTGTTACTGATTCCGTCTCTGTTTGAACGGTTGTTTCTAGTATACTTTCTTGTGCCAACATTGGTACCCCTACCAGTGTTTGGCTAATTAATAAAATAATCCCTAACTTTTTGAACAAAATCGACTTCTTCATAAGTCACATCCTTTATCTATTAATACAGTTAAAAAATCTGTATTACTTATAGCATAAATGAAAGCGATTAAAAAGTAAAGTTCTCTTGAAAATTCCCATGCTCAACTTTTAGGCTAGGTTCTTTTTATATGCTAAAATAGAATAGAAACGGAGGTTTTTTAATGGAATGGATTGAAATTAAGCACGCAACACAAAATAATTTGAAGAATATCTCTGTCAATATCCCTAAAAAGCAACTAACTGTTGTTACTGGACTTTCGGGTTCAGGAAAGTCCTCCTTAGTATTTGACACATTAGCCGCTGAATCACGTCGTGAACTAAATGATACATTTAGTTCGTTTGTTCAAAATTACTTACCCAAATATGGTCGTCCAGAAGTTGAAAAAATCGAGAATCTTCCTGTTGCAATTGTCATTGACCAGAAAAAAGTAGCAGGTAATTCTCGTTCGACAGTGGGAACGTACACAGATATTTATACGTTTTTACGTTTGCTGTTTTCACGAGCAGGTTCTCCATTTGTTGGTTATTCAGATACTTTTTCGTTTAATCATCCGGATGGAAAATGTTCAACATGCGATGGCTTAGGAAAGATTACCGAAATCAATCTTCATCAGCTAGTTGATTATGACAAATCATTAAACGAAGGGCCTATCGATTTCCCCACATTTACAGTTGGTAACTGGCGGTGGAAGCGTTATGCCCATAGTGGTCTATTTGATTTGGATAAAAAAATCAAAGACTATTCCCCTGAAGAGTTAGCATTATTTTTATATGCTCCACAACAAAAACTAGCTAATCCACCCAAAGAGTGGCCTCATACAGCTTTGTATGAAGGAATCGTCCCGCGCACGCAACGTAGCATATTGCATACAGACGAAGGCAAACGTCATCAAAAATACCTTAATCACTTTGTTACCGTAAAAAGATGTCCTGATTGTTTAGGAAGTAGAGTCAATGAACGTGTTCGTAGCTGCAAAATTAATCAAAAAAGTATTGCTGATGCTGTTGACATGCCACTCACTGAATTACATTCTTTTATTCGTTCAATGGACCTTTCCTTAATAAAAACTATTCAAGAAGAGCTACTTGTACGTCTAGAAGCATTAATTAATATCGGTCTCTCCTACCTCACATTAGGACGAGCAACTGAAACACTTTCTGGTGGTGAAGCACAGCGGATTAAAATTGCTAAGTATGTAAACAGCGCCTTAAACGATATTATGTATATTTTAGATGAACCAAGTGCTGGCTTACATCCAAAGGACATCGAACGGATCAGTCGTGCATTGCTCAATTTAAAAAATAAAGGAAACACCGTGGTTCTCGTGGAACATAATCCACAATTAATTAGAGAAGCTGATTTTATCATCGATATAGGACCTTTCGCAGGCGAAAATGGTGGCCATGTCCAGTTTTCAGGAACGTATGACGCATTTTTAGCCTCCAAAACCTTGACTAGTCAAGCCCTTCAAGAGCCGCTCCCTTTAAACGACCAACCAAGAAAAGCAAGGAAGTCTTTAACAATCGAACATGCGACACTGCATAATTTAAACAATCTATCTGTCGAAGTTCCGTTAGGAGTTTTGACTGTTATTTGTGGGGTCGCCGGTTCAGGTAAATCATCATTAGCGGAAGAAATTTATCAAAAAGCCCAAGCTGATAACCAAGAAATTATTCATCTTTCACAAAAAAGCATTACCGCAAATTTACGATCCACACCAATGACCTATCTCAATATTTTTGATAAGGTCCGCAAACTGTTTGCGGAAGAAAATCATGTTAGTCCAGCTTTATTTAGCTATAATTCCAAAGGCGCCTGTCCTACTTGCAAGGGGAAAGGCATAATTGTCTCCGATATGTCTTTTATGGAGGATGTTACTAGTATTTGCGAAACCTGTCACGGAACGCGTTACAAAGAAGAGGTGCTTCATTATCTGTATAACGGAAAAAATATCGTTGAAGTACTAGCTTTAAGCGTTAAAGATGGCTATGATTTTTTCAAAGACCAGCCTTTTGCTCTTTCATTAAAAAATTTACTGGAAGTTGGCTTAGGCTACCTTAAACTCAATCAATCGCTCTCAACATTATCTGGTGGCGAATTGCAAAGGGTAAAATTAGCAGACACACTTCACCAAAAAAAAGCTATCTATTTAATGGATGAACCTACAGATGGTTTACACTTAATTGATATCCAACAAAGTCTTCAACTTTTCAATCGAATGGTAGAAGAAGGAAACAGCTTGATTTTATTAGAACATCACATTGATGTGATTAAAAGTGCCGACTGGTTGATTGAACTAGGTCCCGAAGGTGGAGAAAATGGCGGACAGCTTCTTTTTACAGGAACCCCAGCAAATATGCTAAATTCCACTCATTCTATTACTAAAGGCTATCTGTAAAATAATTGGAACAATAACAATGTTACTTTTATCCCCAACCTATATTACTTTTTAAGCTTGGAACAAAAATCTTTCTGGATTTTTGTTCCAAGCTCTTTCTTTTTTAATTTATATATGCACAGACCAATTCAAATACTTTTTCCATTGCCTGTGTTTGTGTATCTTCTGTTACTTTGACTGCGTTAGCATCCGCTCTATCGCAAATAATTCTTATAGAAACAAAAGCGCAATCATTTAAAAAGCAGCATTGTGCAATAGCTGCGGATTCCATATCCACACAGTCAATAGAGAATTGTTCAATTAAGTTTCTTTTTTCAGTTATGTCACAAACGAAGCCTTCTCCAGTTCCAAAACGAACACACTTTATCTTTTCATCTAGATGTTGAAGTTCGGCCAGCATTCCTTTATCTCCTTTATAGTACAGCTGATAAGGAAATTTATTGATTGACTGTCTTTCACGAATATCGTAATGGCAGTATTCCTCACCTAGCACCATCTCAAAGAGTTGCAGTTTTTCATTTAAACAGCCACAAATACCGATATTAATTAGTTGTTCTATTTGAAATGAATCAATAAGTATTTGACTATATAGCGTAGCATTCGTCTTTCCTTGTCCTGCACAAACCATAATGACTTGCGATGTTTTTTGTTCATAAATATAAAATGTATTTTTTGCTAGCTGTATCTTTCGTTGTGGTGGAAAATATTCCAATAATTTTTGAAGCTCTAAATCCATTGCGGCAATAACCACTAATTTCATCTATCTCCTCCTTTTTTCTATTTCAACCCCACTTCCATCTTCACAGGTTGGTGATCTGTATATTTAAATTGTTCGTCCTTTGTTTTCACGCTATGAACAGCCACATTATCAGAAACAATAAAACCATCAATTACATACACTTGAGATGTTTCATAAGAGCCAGTGTAAGGCTTATTAAGCACCCGCACAGTCGGTTGTTGATCATCATAAGCAAGTGAAAAATGTTTAGGTAAGTCTGCAGTATCAATTTCTCCTGGTGCCCAACCAGCTTCACCTAGGTTAGGATATCGATGACTGCCTTTGAAAACTTGATTAAAGTCACCTCCAGCAATTACATAGTTTCCTTTAGCGTATTCTTGGGATAATACGTCAGCTAACTTTTTGCTTTGAGCAATCTTCCCATCCCCATTGTCATAGGCTTCCAAATGTAAGTTAAAAACCACTAATTCTTTGTCTGTGCCTTTAATTGAAAAGCGCGTTTCTAGAAGCGCTCGTTTTAAGTTACTAATGCTAACGGGCCAACGAAAGGGATTGGGTAAAGCAATGCGTTTAGCCTCTGTTATTTTTTCATTTGATAATGTTAATAAACCACTTTCTACTCGTCCAATCGGCGGCCAAGGAATGGGCACATAATCTACCTTAAAATTATAAGCAAATGCGCTGTTCAGCTGTAGCTGTTTTTGTAATTCTTCCTCTTGATTGACTTCATAAGAACGTTGCGAGCGACGATCGACTTCTTGGAATAAGTAAATCATCGCTGGTAATTCTTTTAAGGTTTCTTCAATGCCTGTTAAATTCTGTTGGACCATTGCCTTATTAACTGGTTGGACAGTTTTGCCACCGTCCATAAAAAAATCTTCTGTTTGTCCTAGGCCGGCATAGCCTATGTTATACGTGACTAAAGAAATGGATTGCTTTTTTTCGATGGTTTGCTCTGAAAATTGTTTATTTATAGCAACTGGTTCAACCGCTCGTGGTCGAAACTCTCGGAAGGTTAAATATCCTATCAAAATTAAAGCTATGCTTAAAAGAAGGACCATCAAGCTACCGAGATATTTAAAAAACTTTTTCATTGATTCCGATGTTCCTTTCACATTATGTCAAACCAAAAGTAGTAATTATCTTCGTTGCTACTTCTTCTGGTGTCATGTTTGAATTATTTATTTTCGTTATTTTTACATTTGGAAATGTACTTTCTAGTTCACCTTCGTGGCTTACTAATCGATGTTCTTTAAAGGTATTGAGTAATTCTTTTCGAGAAAAATCGACATCGCGTTTTGAAGGTTTTGCCTCTAGCCGCTCTGGATGAACATTTCGTTCTAGGCGGATTGCTGTTGAAGAGACGAGTTCGACGAAATAAACGGCCTCATGTTTATTAAGAAAAATTTCTGATATTTCTTCTAAAAATTGAAAATCCTGTTCTTGATCAAAAGCAATCACCACTGTAAAAATAATGTTTTTTGTTGTATTTGTGGCTGGATTTTCGACAAAGGCATGAAAAAGTTCCTTTCTAACGGAATCAGACAATTGAAATGCACGTTCCGTATACCCAAGATAGTTTGCAAATAAGTCAATGGTTTGATGATTAAATAGTAATTTAGCATCTAACTGCTTTTCTAAAGCCTTGCCAACGGTCATTTTCCCGACAGCTTGGGCACCAATTAAAACGATTAAAGACATCAACTTTCCCTCCTCTAGTCTAATTTTTAGGTGGCTATCTTCTACTATATCACACTATATTACAACACCTTACAAAACTGTTCGGAAAATTTTCTGTTTTTTATTACAAAAAAAAGACAAAAGACTCTATAATGAGAGAGGACTCGATTGATTATAGATGAGATAGGTGACGGAGAATGGCAATAGAAAAATATTTTCAAACAATAGATGGCAGTCAAATTTTTTATCAAATTTTTGGCAAAGAAACAAATTACCCCCTTGTGTTACTTCATGGTAATGGCAATGATCATACTTTTTTTAATTATCAAATTTCTTATTTCTCCAAGGAGTATCAAGTTATTGCGGTGGATACCCGCGGACATGGACGTTCCACCAATACACAAAGTCAATTAACTTTTCCGCTTTTGGCAGAAGATTTAGCTGGTATTATTCAACAAGAACACTTAACAAAAATTAATTTATTGGGCTTTAGTGACGGAGCAAATATTGCCATGGTTTTTACCCATTTATATCCTGATTTCGTCAACAAACTCGTCTTAAATTCTGGAAATGTCACCATGTCTGGTCTGAAAAAATATGTAACGATTGCCACTTATTTTCAATATTGGTTTTGTCGTATTGGCGCCTTTTTTTCAAAAAAATTGCGCGCACGGCTCCCTATCGTGGCTCTGTTATTTGAAGATACTGGACTGACAAAACAAGATTTAGAACACATCCCCTGTCCTACTCTTGTTATTACTGGCAGTCGAGATTTAATTGCGCTTTCCCATTCACGGGCGATTGCTGATGCCATTCCTGCCGGCAAATTGGTCTTGGTAAATAAACAGGGTCATTTATTTGCCAAAAACTCACCAGATATTTTTAATAAAACAATCGAAAAATTCTTAAAGGAAATGAAGGTGTCTAAATGAAACAAATTATTCATTGGATCAAAACGCATACAGGATTACTAAAAACACTGTTTGTTATTGCGGTCTCAATTATTGTTGTTGCCCAACTTTTATCAATTGGTAAAACGATCTCATTTGAACAGTTAAAACAGATTTTTGATGAGATTCCGCTATGGAAATTGTTATTGATGATGGTTATCGGTTTAGTTTCCGTTACTCCGATGCTAAATTATGACTTAACATTAAATCGCATTTTAAACTTGAAAGTCTCAAAACGGGAACTCCTTGAATCTAGCTGGATTGTCAATACAATCAATAATATTGGTGGATTCGGTGGTTTGGTCAGCATGGGACTTCGTTCTGAATTTTATGGAAATAAAACAGAGGAAAAGAAAATTTTACCTGCGTTAACCCATATTTTACTTTTTGTGTTATCCGGTCTATCTATTTATAGTATTCTTTGCTTTTTCCTTGTTCAGTTTGATCCAAAGATGGCTTATTTACAGCAATATTGGATTTGGTTATTAGGTGGCGGTCTTTATTTCCCGTTACTTTATCTTATTTTACATTTCCAAAAAAATAGTTCCTTTGGTAACCTCGATGCAAAAAATCGCTTATCTCTAGTTGTTTCTTCGTTTTTAGAATGGACAGGTGTTTTAATTACCTTTATCAGTATTGGTTACTTATTAGATGTACCGATTCCTTTAATTGATATTGTTCCTTTATATGTAGCAGCTTCGATTATTGGGATTGCTTCGATGATTCCAGGGGCTTTAGGTAGTTTTGATGTCATGATGATTTTAGGACTGAGCAACTTAGGTGTCGATCGTGAAATTATTGTTTTGTGGTTATTGCTCTATCGTTTATTCTATTATATTATTCCGTTCTTAATTGGCTGTTTGTTCTTTACAAAACACTTAAGCCAAAAGTTGGATACTCATTATCGTCAACTGCTAAAACAAATTACTTTGGAAATTGCCCACAAGCTAGAAGTGGTTTTACTTTATTTTTCAGGAATTATGATGGTGCTCCTAGCCACTATTCCAGAAGCCTTCACTCAAGTGCATTGGTTAAGAGATATTAACCCCTTCCGTTCACATATTATTATTCAAATTCCGAGTATTGTTTTAGGCTTTGCATTATTAATTATGGGACGTGGGATTGCTGATCGTGTTAAAAGAGCCTATTATCCAACGATTATTTTATTAATTGGTGCTATCTTGTATTCATTTGTTGTTGACTTTAGTATGTTTTCCATTTTCTATTTAGCTATTTTATTATTTATCGTTATTTTTTCAAAATCAGAATTGTACCGTGAACAACTGGTTTACTCTTGGGAGTGGATGACGATTGATGGCTTTATCTTTGGCTTGTTGACTTTGTTATACCTGGTAATTGGTGTTTATAATTTACCGAACTTCCCACACCATCGTCATCATTTTGTGGAATTTTTCTTGTTCCCTTCCGAACGGATCTGGTTGTCAGGATTTATCGCTATCCTCTTAGTTATGAGTTTTAACTTTCTATTTGTTCGCTACCTCCAAGGGAAAAAACACCAAGTTGGTGAGTTTCCAGAAGATAGTATCTTGCATAATATCTTAACAACTTATGGCGGGAATATTGACAGTGAACTTGTCTTTCTTCATGATAAACAGGTTTTCTTATATCCCAAAGAAGAACCGACTGTCTTTTTACAATTCAACACCATTAATAATAAATGCGTTGTGATGGGCAACCCTTCTGGGAACAAAGAAGATTTTCCTGCGGCGATTGATGCATTCCTTAAAGAAACAGATCGTTTCGGCTATGTACCCGTCTTTTACGAAACCAATGAGGACAGCGTGATGTTACTACACGAATATGGCTACGAATTTATCAAAATGGGCGAAGAAGCCTTAGTTAATCTAGAAACATTTACGATGTCTGGGAAAAAATTCAAAGGTACCCGCGCAGTGTTTAATAAAATTACTAAAGCCGGCTATTCATTTGACGTACTCCAACCTCCTTTTAGTGCCGAACAAATGCACGAATTAAAAGCTATTTCGGATAGTTGGTTAGACAATCGAAAAGAAAAAGGCTTTTCACTAGGATTTTTCGATGAAGCGTATCTTCAAAGAAACCCAATTGCTGTTGTCCGAAATGCTGAAGGAGAAATGGTCTCTTTCGCTAATATCATTCCTAGTTACACAAATGAAGTTGGTACCATCGACTTGATGCGTCACCATAAAGAAAAAGCCCCTTCTGGAAGTATGGATTTCTTATTTATTCATTTATTTGAATATATGAAAACAGAAAATATTCATTATTTCAATTTAGGGATGGCTCCGTTAGCCAACGTTGGTCAATCAAGAAAAAGTTTTATTCAAGAACGGATTGCTGCGTTAATTTATGAATTTGGTTCAGAAATTTACTCCTTCCAAGGATTACGCGAATACAAGGAAAAATTTGCTAGCAAATGGCAACCCCGCTATACACTTTATTCTAAAAGTAGCTGGATTGTCTACGTGATGATCGCTTTACTCATTGTCGATCAAAAAAATATTGACTAACAAAAAGAAGCCCAATTAAGTATAAAAAGCTTGACAACTTCACTGAAATTTAGTGAGGTTGCCAAGCTTTTTAATTTCTTTCATCTAGTTTTTCTTTAATCAAAAAGGCTGTTTCTTCGACAGATTTTGCGGTTACATCAATCACTGGGATACCATACTTCGCAAAAATTTCTTCGGCATAGGCTAATTCTTGTTCAATCCGTTCAACATTGGTATAACTGGTCTCATTACCTAAACCTAAGGAAGCCAACCGACTGCTACGAATCTGTCCTAATGTTTCTGGCGAACAAACTAAACCAATCATTTTTTGTGGATCCATTTCTTCCAAAATTGGCGGCAATGGAACTTCTGGAATTAATGGTAAGTTAGAAACGCGGTAGCCTTGATTCGCTAAATACATACTGACTGGCGTCTTTGAGGTCCGCGAAACGCCTAACAACAATATATCAGAATCAAGAAACCCTTGAGGATTTTTGCCATCATCATATTTTACAGCAAATTCAATCGCTGAGATTTTATCAAAATAGGCACGATCTAGTTGGTGGCGTCGTCCAGGCTCTTCAATAGGATCTACTCCGGCTTTCGCTTGAATTAATTCAAAAAATGGCGCCATTAAATCTAAATATAACAACCCTGTTCGTTCACTAAATTCTTTCGCCGCTGTGATTAGTTGTTTACTGACTAATGTACTGACAACTAAGGCTTTATCTTTTAAGGCATCTTTTAAAATCTCTAATAATTCTTCTTCTGTTGTGACAAAAGAAAAATTGTATCGATTAAGAAAAGAAATATCTGGATATTGTGCGCTTGCTGCAGCTAACAATTTTTGTGATGTTTCTCCAAGTGAATCGGAAATAGTATAAACAATGATCTCTTTTTTCATAATTAAGCTCCCTTATCTGTTTTGTGCGGCTTCTTTCGCTTGTTGCGTAATATAGGTTAAAATTTTCGTTTTCGTAATTTTTCCAATAACTTTTTTAGGATTTTCTTTTTCAACGACTGGCAAAGAATCCACTTCGTATTTTTGCAAAGTGTCAGCAGCTTCAAGAATAGTAAATTCTGGTGTGCAGGTTTTCACATGTGGCACTCTTGTCATACAAACAGCAACAGGTGTGCCATCAATATTTGTATTTAAAGAGGCCCGTAATAAATCTTTTCGTGACAAAACCCCTAATAATTCTTTTGCTTCATCCATGACATAAAGAGAACCGACATCATACATAAATAAGTTGGTAATCGCATCTCGAATTGAGGTGTCTTGGGCAACCATCAATGGTGGACTCATGATCTCCTGAACTTTTGTTTGAAAAACATCAAAAAAGAAAAAAGCCTCCATATTATCACTTTCGTAAGTATACCCAACTTTCGGACTTGCTTTTAAAATTCCTGAAAGTGTTAAAAAAGACAAATCAGAACGCAATGTCGCACGTGAAACGGCTAGTATGTCCGAAATGCGTTCACCACTAACTGGCTGATGCTCTTTTACAACAGCGATAATTTGCTCTTGTCGTTTACTTAATTTCATCATTTCCTCCTCAATTCCTCTTAAACAAATTGTGCATTCGCTTACAATTATACACATATTTATTGTTTTTTCAACATATTGACAAAAAACTTTTTCTATTGACAAACTTATTTCCGTCTATTATGATGTTTATTGAACATATAAGACACATATTAAACGGAGGTCACGCATGAAAAAGTTTATTTATTCTTTTAACGAAACACACAATGAAGGTAAAGAGACTCTTGGTGGTAAAGGGGCGAACTTGGCAGAAATGACACGTTTAGGTTTGCCGATTCCGCAAGGATTCACGATTACAACCCGTTGCTGTATGGACTATTTGGCAGATGCTACTTTCTTTGAAGAACACTTACAATCCGAAATTTTGAAAGCGGTTAAAAATCTAGAAACTGAAACAGGCAAATCTTTTACCGCGGACAATGAGATTCTCTTAGTTTCCGTTCGCAGCGGTGCTGCCTTCTCGATGCCTGGTATGATGGATACTATTTTAAATTTAGGTTTAAATGATCAACGTGTGAAAAAATTTGCGACCTTAACCTCTCCTGGTTTTGCTTTTGACTGTTATCGCCGACTTATTCAAATGTTTGGAGACGTCGTCTATCACATTCCCAAAGAATTATTTGACCAACAAAAAGAGCGCTTGGAACAAGAGCTAAACAAAAAAATTACCGCTTTTCAAGAAGCAGATCATTTTGCCTTGATTGTCCGCTACCAAGAAGTTTTTGAACAACATCAGGTGGTCTTCCCGCAAGACCCTGTCGCACAACTTTTTGAAGCAATCAAAGCTGTTTTTGATTCATGGAATAATCAACGTGCGGTGGTTTATCGAAACTTACATCATATTGCACATGATTTAGGTACAGCTGTCAACATTCAAGAAATGGTTTTCGGCAATCGTGGACTAGACAGTGGCACTGGCGTTGTTTTCACTAGAAATCCGGTCACAGGGGAAAATCAACTGTTTGGAGAGTTTCTTTTGAACGCGCAAGGAGAAGATGTAGTGGCTGGTATTCGGACGCCAGAACCCATTCGTCGTTTACGTTTGACTATGCCAAAAGTTTATCAAGATTTTCGCCATTACGCAGAACTTTTAGAATATCATTATCGTGACATGCAAGATATTGAATTTACCATTGAAAATGAAAAATTATATATTTTACAAACAAGAAACGGGAAACGAACCGCCGCAGCTACGGTTAAAATTGCTTTAGACTTAGCCAAAGAAAATCGCATTACTAAACAAGAAGCACTGTTGCGTGTGACACCTGATACGATTGATCAATTAATTCATCCCGTGTTTGATCAAGAGAAACGACAACACATGGAACGTTTAGCTATGGGACTTCCTGCTAGTCCTGGTGCAGCAAGTGGTCAAATTGTTTTTACAGCAGAAAAAGCCAAAGAACTGACCAATCTAGGAAAGAAAGTCATTCTTGTTCGTCAAGAAACTTCACCAGAAGATATTGAAGGCATGGTTGTAAGCGAAGCAATTGTGACCAGTCGTGGCGGAATGACTTCTCATGCCGCTGTGGTCGCACGAGGAATGGGAACTTGCTGTGTGACTGGTTGTGAAAGTTTAACCGTTAATGAAGAAACCAAACAACTACACTGCGGGCCACAAGTCATCTTAGAAGGAACAATCATTTCCGTCGATGGCTCAACGGGGGAAATTTATCTTGGCGAAATTCCTACAATTTCTGCTGATAATAACGATGACCTTCAAGAGCTCTTGTCTTGGGCAGATGCATATGCTGATTTAACTGTTCGTGCCAATGCAGAAACTACACAAGATTTAGAGACTGCTATCCGTTTTGGCGCAGCGGGGATTGGTTTAGCGCGAACAGAGCATATGTTTTTCGGTGAAGAGCGTGTCTTGGAAATGCGTCGCCTGATTTTAGCAGAATCTGAAAAGGAAGCAACCTATGCGTTGGAGCAACTTCTTCATTTTCAACAGGAAGACTTTTATCAAATGCTGAAAGTAGTTCAAGACAAGCCCATGGTGGTCCGCTTGTTAGATCCGCCGATGCATGAGTTTTTACCTCATGAAAAGAATGATATTCAATTATTGGCGAAGCAACTACAACGGTTCCCGGTGACCATCGCCAAACAAATTGAACGGTTACAAGAAACCAATCCAATGTTGGGCCATCGTGGTTGTCGTTTAGGTGTGACCCAACCACAAATATACAAAATGCAAGTTACAGCCTTATTTACTAGTGCCATTCGATTAGTCAAAGAAGGAATTACTGTTTATCCAGAAGTGATGATTCCTCTAATCGCCGAAAAAGAAGAACTTCTCTATCTCAAACGCATTTTAAAAGAAACGATTGACGGTCTCTTTGAAGAACATAAGATGACTCCTTTCCCTTACGAAATCGGGACAATGATTGAACTACCTAGAGCTTGTCTGATTGCGGATCAGTTAGCAGAAGAAGCAGACTTTTTCAGCTTTGGAACAAATGATTTAACACAAATGACCTATGGTTTTTCTCGTGATGATATCGGTAAATTCATTAATACGTATCGGGAAAAGAAAATCATTACCCAAGATCCGTTTCAATCATTAGATCAAACAGGTGTTGGTCAATTGATTCAATTAGCTGTAGAGAAAGCGCGTCGCACTAAACCAAACATGAGTATTGGCGTATGTGGAGAAGTCGGTGGTGATCCGCAATCCATCACGTTTTTCCAAACACTTGGCCTAAACTACATCTCTTGCTCACCTTATCGGGTACCTATTGCGAAACTCGCAGCTGCCCAAGCCAAAATTTTAACCGAACCGGCTGTGACTGAAGAACAAATGGTCCTTCTTTAATTTAACGTGTGTAACAAATGATTCATCCTTACAAGATAAAAAGTGCTAGGAACATCAGTCGAAACGGCTGATGTTCCTAGCACTAAATTTTAAGATCAATGATTGCACTCTGGTTATTTTCTTATAAACGCAGCATCTTTTGTCAAGGGGTCTGTTACATCTGATACATATCTTTCTACTTTCATATGCAAATCATATTTTTCTCTAAGTTCCGTAATACGGGTCATCATTGGAGAAGCGTGGTGTTTGTCTAATGCTTCCTGATCTGTCCAACTATCAATCAGCAGAACTGTTTCTTCATCGTCCATTGGAAAAAAGTATTCATAGCGACTATTCCCTTTTTCTGCACGAATCGCCTCTACAATTCCGCTGGCAATCATTTCTTTGGCAAATTCTCTTGCACGTCCATTTGTCCCACTATAATAAATATTTATAGTAATCGCCATCTGTCTTCCCCCCTAAATTTGCTTGCCTTTTTACGTTCCCGACTGGAATTGAACCAGCGACCTACCGCTTAGGAGGCGGTTGCTCTATCCTACTGAGCTACGAGAACAATCTGTTTTAATTTTAGAAGTCTTCACTACATCTGTCAATAGACAAAAAGAAAGTATCCCGCATAAACAATTATGCGAGATACTTTCTTTCAGTGAAACACGTCATTCGTTTATCTATTATTTTTTTGCCGCCGATCAAGAATCATTTTTCCTAAATAATAAAGTCCTGTCGCAATAGCTATATATTGCCCAATTTTATTATTGCGTGCAACTTTTTCTTGTTTCGTTTTCGCCATTGTCCCCATCACCTTTCTAAAATAATTCTTTTTACATTTTTATTATAGTAGGTTCTGTCATTTTTTGCGAATAAACACACTTTTAAAAATAATCTTCTAAAATTGGCATGCCTTTGACTAAACGTTGTCCTAAACGTTGAGCTGTCGTTGCGTCTCCTTGCAAGCGTTCATAAAAAGATAACGTCTCTGCTGAACGATAGCCCAAGAATAGTTGCGTCCACGTTTGGATATCTGCTTTCAAAGCAGCAGTCCCTTCTTTTTCCGCAGCACCTTTAGTCACTGTTGCTTTTCCTTGTTCGTCAATTGTGATTGTCCAAATGCCTTCATTCCATGGCCCATAGGAATCTTCAATCTCTAAAGAATACGTTTCTTTTTCTCCTGATTGAAATGGATATTTTTCCAGAAATGTTTGTAACTCAACGATTCGTGCCATCATGTAAGGTAAAATTTTTACAGAAGCTGCTGGCGTTGGCATTAAATCATTTAAATCTTTTCCAGCAAAACCATTAATCCAATGGAACGATTGAACGGAACCACTATGTGAGCCAATAAACCCAGCTAAAGCTTTAAAAGCTGTATTAGTTAAATAGTTCCATTCTACGATTTCAAAGGTGCCAGCAGCTATCCGATAAATCACATAGCCTTCTGCTTTCCCTTCTGACGAATAATAAATCGCTTGATTATTTGGTTTACTTGCACGATTCAGCGTATAATCCAGCCACCAAGTTTCACGGATCACACCACCAGAGTGCGCTCTTTGATTTTCAAGGTATACGTCTTTAATGACCTCTTTACCGTCAGCCCAAGAAACTCGTTTAATGGTACCCGGAACTCGTTTAACACGTGGCCAATCTTCCGTTTTAATTGTATACTCTGCTTGTTCAAATGTTTGTTCATAGCCATATTGACGATAAAATGGATATGAAAACGGTGCTAAGTAAGAAAGGGCAACCTTTTGTTTCGCTAAATCAGCCAACATTTCTTTCATAATAGCAGAGATGCCGCCTTCACCACGATATTCTGGATAAGAAGCCACATAGCCAATTCCAGCCATGGGATAGCGGACACCATGGAAATTCACTTGAAAAGGTGTCGCCATCACTTGACTTGTTAACTGCTCATCAATTAGGAAGCCATAGCTTTGCGTATGTGACAACAATTTTTCAAAACGTTCTTGGCGTTCCGCCGTGGGTTCCTGATTAAAAGCATAGATAACAAGATCAAACATCTCTTTCATTTCTTCTTTGCCCATTTTTTTGACTCTTTTAGTTGTCATTTTCTTTCCTCCTCGCACATTGTATCAATTCATTTTATCACAGAAACGGTTCTCTTTCTAAAAGCCGTTATTTGCTGTCATTTCTTTGAACCAACGACCGCTTTTCTTAATGGTCCGTTTCGCATCATCATCTAAATCCACAGCGATGAAGCCATAACGATTTTTATAGGCATTGAGCCAAGACCAGTTATCCATACACGTCCACATATGATATCCTTGAACATTACTACCTTCTTGAATCGCTTGGTGCACCCATTTCAAGTGATCTTGCACGAATTCAATCCGATAATCATCTTCAATGACTCCTTGTTCATTGACAAAGCGTTCTTCTCCTTCTACGCCCATGCCATTTTCTGAAATGTAGCAGCGAATGTTGCCATAATTTTCTTTTAAATTCATTAATGTATCATAAATACCTTTTTCGTAGATTTCCCAGCCACGGTAAGGATTCATTTTTTTGCCAGGCATATCGTAGACATCATAAAAATCTTCTGGAAGTAAGCCTTCTGGTCGTGTTTCAACAGGTGTTTCTTTTGCTTTGGCACGACGTGGTTGATAGTAGTTTACTCCTAATAAGTCCACAGTATTTTCAGCAATTATTGCTAAATCTTCTGGCGTTGTTTCTGGCAATAAGTCATTTGCTTTCGCCCAAGCAACCATATCTTCTGGAAAATGACCTTTAACAGCCGGGTCTAAAAACGAACGATTAAAGAAACCATCGACAAATTTAGCCGCATTTACATCGGCTTCGTTGTGCTCATCACGAGGATAAGTCGGCGTTAAGTTTAAAATAATGCCAATTTCACCTGATAAGTTCATAGAGTGATAGACGGCAATCGCTTTGGCACTAGCTAAAGCTTCATGATAGAGTACTTGAATCCCTTCTTTTAGATTCACTTTATCAGGATAATGCCAGCCATAGAGATAACCACCTTCAACTGGTACAATTGGTTCATTGTGCGTAAACCATTTTTTCACGCGATCGCCAAACAATTCAAAACAGGTTTTGGCAAAGTCAACATACAAATCAACCACTTCACGGCTTTCCCAACCGCCTTTTTCTTGAAGTACCATCGGCATATCAAAATGATACAAGTTCATAAAGGGCTCAATCCCGTGTTCTAATAAATCATCAATGACTTGATTATAAAAATCAACTGCTGTTTGATTGACTTTTCCTGTTGTAGGATCTGGAATTAAACGGCTCCATTGAATGGATGTTCGAAAAGAGTTATGTCCCGTTTCTTTCATTAACTGAATATCTTCTTGGTATTTTTTATAAAATTGTGAGGTCTTATCTGGACCGACTTGTTGAAAAAATTTTTCTGGCGCTTCTTGATACCAAAAATCCCAAATATTTTGACCTTTACCATCACCTTCAAAAACGCCTTCTGTTTGAGGACCGCTGGCTGCAGAACCCCACCAAAAATTTTCTGGAAATTGATATTTCATGTTATTTGCTCCTTTACGATTTAATCATTAAAAAAAGGATTGAACCCTCCGTAAGAGTCCGGACGATTCAATCCTTCGATTTTTTACTCAGCTGCTTCTGCGGCTGCTTCTTGTTTCAAGTATTGATCTGTTGCTACTTTTACGAAAGGCATGTAGATCAAAATAGAAATCAATAAGTTAACAGCTGCTAAAACTCCGCCGGCGATACTCTTCGTTGCTAAAAATCCGCCAATAATTGGTGGTGTTACCCAAGGTGGCATAAAGGTTGCAGCTGGTACTAAACCAGTTGCTGTCGCCACATACGCAACAGTTACAAGAACCATTGGGACTAAAATGAATGGGATAAACATAATTGGGTTTAAAACAATTGGTAAACCGAACATGACTGGTTCATTAATATTAAATAGTCCTGGTGCTAAACTTAAGTTTGTAATGACTTTGTATGGTTTGTTACGACGACCAACGATAAAGATAGCAATTAACAGACCTAATGTTGCCCCTGTTCCACCTAAGTTTACAAATGAATCAAAGAAAGGTTTGTTTACAATATAAGGAATTGCTTTACCTGCTTCTAAAGCTTTAATGTTCGCATCAATCGCTGGTACGTTGATTGTTTGCATTAATGGGTCAACCATGTTGGCACCATGTAAACCAAAGAACCATAAGAATGGTGTAATGAAAGCTAACAATAATGCTGATGGGTAGCTGTTTGCAAGTCCCATAAATGGTTGTTGAACTGCTTCATAGAATGAAATAACGATATTGTCAATTCCTAAAGCAAATAGAATTGATGTGATTAAACTAAATAAACTGATTGTAATCATTGCTGGTAATAATGCCGCAAATGATTTTGCTACTGCTGGTGGTACACCATCAGGCATTTTGATAACTAATTTAGGATTGCCAGATAAACGTTGGAATAGTTCTCCTGAAATAAGTGCAATAATCAAAGCAATAAATAATCCAGTTGCGCCCATACCTTCTAAGCCGCCAACTGCGAAGAATGAAGCTACAGAAACTGTACCGGCTGCAATGCCGTCTTTTCCATAAGATTTAACTAAATTGTGTGCTACTAAAAAGGCTACTAAAACGGCAAAGATTGCGAATGTACCGTTCCAAATGTTACCACCAAAGCTTTTCCAAATTGGTGCATCGTTATACATCATTGGGAAAATTTTGTTTAAAAAGTCCTCATATCCTGGAATTGGAATATTATTAATTAATACCGCCAAAGCCCCTAAAATCATTAATGGCATCGTTACGACAAACGCGTCACGAATTGCTACCAAGTGCCGTTGCGCTGCGATTACTGACGCTTTCGGCATAAAGTGTTTCTCCATCCATTGAACAAATCCGTCCATTGTTATTCCTCCTAATTAAAGCTTTCTCAAGCCCGTTTTTCTTATAAGACGCATTGACAACGAGATTACTCGTTATCAATACGGCGATAAAGATCGATAATTTCTTTTGCTAAATCTGTAAATGCAATCGCAGTCATTAAATGATCTTGACTGTGCACTGTTAACAATGTTACTTGCATGTTATTGCCTTTTGCTTCTTCTGTTAACATTCCTGTTTGCGAATGATGTGCATGTACAAGTGATTCTTCTGCATCTGCAATTTTTTTGTCTGCTAATTCAAAATCCCCCGATTTTGCTGCGGCAATCGCTTCCATTGCATCGCTTTTAGCATTTCCGCCATACATGATTAAACCCATGATTGCTTCTAAGTTCTGTTGTCCGTCCATTACCTCTACCCCATTTTCTGCTCTAGTTTGATGATCCCATTAATGAAATTGCTTGATCTAAAACTTTTTCGCCATTCATCATGCCATAGTCCGCCATGTTAATTACATCTAAAGGAATCCCTTTTGGTTGTAATTTTTGTTCAAATTGCCCTTTCATGAAACGAACTTGTGGGCCTAATAATAAAACATTTACCTCTTTATTTTCCAAGTTTGTATCAGCTTCAGAAGCCGATACTGCAAAGATGTCTGCTTCCATACCACGATCTTCTGCTGCTTTTTGCATTTTTGTTACTAATAAACTTGTGCTCATTCCTGCGGAACAAACTAACATAATTGTTTTTTTTGCCATTTTCCTTCATCTCCTAAATTCTCTTTGTTTTGCTTTACACCTTTATATAAGCAAGAAGCGTGCCAAGTTTTAACACATTAAAAACCTTGATATGACAACGTTTTTAAACATAGAAAGCGTGTACACACTAAAAATAAAACGATTACACACAGCTTTTTTGTGTGCGTTTCCAAAATAATAGGGCAACAAAAAAAAGTGAGCGATAAGTCGAAACGACTCATCGCTCACTTTCTAAAGCTGAAAAGAATCAACTGGACAAAAGCCGCTTTTTCCCTTTAAGCAGTTTCCATCATTTTAAGCATTTTATAAAACTGTTTCTTTTTAAAATAACTTAAAAAGATACCTAATACTGCGTCATTCAGTTTTTGTAACGCCCCATAAGAAACCATTGTTTCTGTATAACGCAGTTCACAGCTTTTTTCATCAATTGGCTGGAGCTCATACCGCACCGAGAAATCATTTTTAGTTGTGGATGTTCGAAATTGATAGGTCTTATTTTCTACAGCTTCTTCAATAACTATTTTCGCGCGACTATTTTTACTATATTCTTTGATATATTCAAACTTACGTAACTGCTTTCTTGTAAGAGTTTTGCCTGTTTGCTTACGGATATCAAAAATAACAGAATTCATTAATTGCGTGTAAAATTCATCTGCTGAAATAGTTAATGTTTTCGTAATTTCCATTACCGTTTCACCTCATCCTTTGTCGCCTCTTCTTCAGCAACTTTTTTTCCTTTAAAAAACAGGTAACCACCAAGTCCAATGAAAAAAATCCCCGTTGTCAGACTTAATAAATCATAGTTTAAGGAGCTGGGATTCAACGAATACAAAACAATCAAGAAGCCAATACTACATAAAAATAATCCATTTCTAATCATTTTCATCCATCCTATCTTTTTAGACTACCGTTGCTTGGAAGTATAAAACGCCACCCCAAGGTTGTTCCTTAATCAGCTGTTTTGCAACTTGTGCAGCAGTTTCAGGGTCTCCTTCAACTTCAAAAAATAACTTAATACCATTCTTTTCTTTAAAAGTAAATGTTTCATTTTCCCCTTGATATGCCTCTAATAAAGTAATAATTTCCTCTTGCTTCATTGCACTTGCAATCGAAATCATGCCGCTCGCTCCTTTCTATACAAGTAATTGCTGTTTTTATTGCCTATTGCTCACTTTCGCCTAATGCAGGATCCATTTTGTTAGCAGCGATAACAAACGGTGTCCAAATCAAGAAAGTGACTACCATACATACCAACGCTACGATTGGTGCGCGCCAGTCAGCACCTGTCGCTAAGAAAGATAATAGCAACGGCGGTGTCACCCATGCGACTTGTTGAGAAACTGGGGCGACTAGCCCAAGATACGTTGCAACCCAGCCAATTGTAGTAGCAACTAATGGCGCAATTACAAATGGAATAAACATAATTGGATTCAGAACAACTGGTAAACCAAACATAATCGGTTCATTGATATTAAAGATCCCAGGTCCTAATGATAATTTACCGACTGTTAAATAATCTGCTCGTTTGGAGAATAACAAGATTGCAATAATTAGGACAATTGTACCGCCTGAACCACCAAACCAAGCAAAAGCATCAAACGAACCACGGACCCACATGTAGGCTTTACCGTCGTCAATAGCGGCTAAAACCGCAGCTGTTCCTGTTTTTCCTTCATAACCTTTTTGGAAAATATCAATATTGATTAATTGTGCTTGTCCCCAAATTCCTTCAAGAACTGGTGCCAAAACGTTTGGCCCATGAATACCAAAGAACCAGAAAATTTGAACAAAAACTGTTACGATTAACACAGCTCCTAGTCCTTGTGATAACCCAAGGAACGGTTCCGCGATATATTTTTGAATTAAGTCAATTAATAATTGACCGCCTGAAAGTTTTGACACCGTAAAGTTAATAATTGCTACGACATACAATGCGATTGTTGCTGGTAAAATTGCCGCAAACGCTTTTGAAACTGCTGGTGGAACAGAATCAGGCATTTTTATTGTTAAATCCGCTTGCATTAATTTACAAAAAATAATGGTTGATAAAGCGCCCATAATCATCACCGTAAAGAAAGCGTTACCATTTAGATGGTTGAGATTTAACCAACCCCATGGATTGACAGTCAATTGATTATTAGCAATTGACGCACCAATTTCTGCCCCATTAATTGCGTTGGCAATCTTTTCTGGCACTTTCACAGCTAATTCAGCTGTGTTATTTGGTGCAAAAGCAACACCTGAAATTAAGGTAGCTAAACTGACAATCCCACCAGCTAGCTCATTCACATTGTATGCTTTCGCTAAGTTATAGCCCCAAGAAAAAGCGAAAATCAAACCAGCGATAGCCAATGTACCATTCCAAACAAAACCATTAATCCCAATGATGACATTCAATACTGCAAAAATACCTTTGTCTGCTTCCAAACTTGCCGCATAAGTTGAGACAAACTCTTGGGGAAGATCTCGAATAATTGCGTTAATCATTACGGCGACTGATCCAGCCATTGTCGCAGGTAATGTACCAATAAAAGCATCCCTTAGTGCCACCAGATGTTTCTGTGCACCAATTTTTGCGGCAGTTGGTAAGATATATTTTTCCATCCATGCCATTAATCCGTTCATTTTTATTCCTCCTGTATCCATTTATATTTATTAAAAAGGCAGTAGCCTCATTAAACGAATGAATCGAGCGTACAAAATAAAACCTTTGGTAACATGCACTATCCTTGTTTGCTATTCACTTTTCTTAAACGTTTTAATTCCTTATCCCATTAATGAGATTGCTTGATCTAAAACTTTTTCGCCATTCATCATGCCATAATCTGCCATGTTAATTACATCTAAAGGAATCCCTTTTGGTTGTAATTTTTGTTCAAATTGCCCTTTCATGAAACGAACTTGTGGACCTAAAAGTAAAACATTCACCTCTTTATTTTCCAAGTTTGTATCTGCTTCAGAAGCCGATACTGCAAAGATGTCTGCTTCCATGCCACGATCTTCTGCTGCTTTTTGCATTTTTGTTACTAATAAACTCGTGCTCATTCCTGCGGAACAAACTAACATAATTGTTTTTTTTGCCATTTTTTCTTCATCTCCTTAAAAGTTATGATGTTATACACTTTATTTATAGCAATAATTGTGCCAAGTTTTTCCCTCACTAAAATACTGATATAACAGCTTTTGTCATCGAAAAAAGCGTGCACACACTAAAAGAAAACGCTTACACACATGAAATTGTGTGTAACTTACAAAAAGAAAACATCAAGAAAAAAGAGAGCGTTTTCTCATTTCTTGATGTTTTTTTATTTATTATTGTTTACTTTTAATTTCATTTTCTAAGAACATTTGGGTAACATGCGCAACTTCCGCTTCTGGAATCGTCACACGATATGCCCGTTCAATTAACATAAAATTCGTGCGTACGACATCGATTTCTAAACGATGTGTTTTAACATATTCCGCTAAGTTTGGAAAAGTTCTTGCTTCTTCTCCTTTAATTAAAGCATCTACCAGAAAAGCCAAATGAATCATGATTCCGGCATCCACCCCTGGTTCAACAATAATATGCATGTCTGTTTGTATTTGATGAACTGTTTTTTGTAACATGAGAATTAATTTTTGTAAGGAGTCCACAGAAGTAATGACGCCACTTAGTGAATGAACAATTGTATCAATCGCCACTTCATCACTAGCAATCCGTTTCAGTACATTTAATTTTTCATCATCAAAAATATCATAGACAGAAAAGAAAGGAATATTTTGATATTCAACATCCACAGTTCCCGCAATGGCCTTAATTTCATATTCTTCCATCAAGTTGTCGATATGCTTTTTAAACGTTTCTCGTTCAATAAATTGCATTTGAATCAGTTCCACTTTTGTTTCATCAATAACGGGTAAGATTCGTTGGTATAGTTTTGCGGCAACCCCTTCTCCAGTAAAGCACGTCACGATTACTGCTTTTTTAACGTTTTGACGTTTTTGCAGACTAGAACGAAATTGTTCTCTCACAACGCTTTCAAAAGAAAGTTGAATATTTTGGTAAATGTCCTCTAAACTTCGTCCCACGCTTGCCATTCGAATAGCTTCTAAGACAATCATTGTGCTCGTCATTGTAATCGCCTTCGTTCGGATACCTGTTTCTTCAAACAACATATTTCCAAACGAATTTAATGAACCCATATCAGTCAGTAATAAAATCCCATTATTTAACGATTCTTTTTGCGTAATTACTTGGTTTCGTAATTGTTCATACATTGTTTGAACTTCCATCGTTAACGGCATATTCATCGCTGTTCCGATTGATGTTCCTAAAAGTTCTTGGGCGGTTTTCAACATACTTGAGGCAGTAGAATCCCCATGCATTAAGACGAACACACCAACATTATTTTCTGGAGTTCTTTCTTCTTTACCGACATTAATAGATAAAAACATACTAATAAAGCCAATTTCATCGAAAGGAATCTCTATGTTGTTCTCTTCTTCAATAATAGAAGATAAATCTAAGGCTACTTGAAATTCTTTTTTCATATTTTTACGGACATTATTTAAATCAGGATGGACAATCACGTGACCTTCTTTGACACGTTCAATCGTACTTTGTAAATGAAGCGCAAAGGCAAAGCGTGCTGTTTCGTTGTACGTGTGTTCCAAACGCTCTTCTGCGATATCATAAAGACGATTCGTTAAGTCCCAAATAGCTTCTGGTAATAACTCCTTATGTAAAGAATGTTGGGTTAATTCTTCGACATAATTTTTAAAATACGCATTCATATCTTTAGAAATCAATTCTTCTAAATCAACATTTTCTAAGTCAGCTTCAGACAAGTCAGCGACTTTTTCTTCGATTTCATTGTAAACTTGCATGTCTCTAGCTGGATCTTGCGACCAAACAATTTTGTTGGTACCTGGTTGGAAAGATAAATAATTACTTTTACTGTCGACAAATTGATCCAAGCGCTCAGGTACTTCTTTAATTTTTAATAATCCTTTTTGGACAGGTAACGACAAATCCCGTTTACGGATAACCAAGTGTTCTAAATTGTGCGTCCGATAATAAAGAAATGACTTAGCACAAACTAATTTTAAGTCCCGCTTCACCTGACCAATATTTCCTTCTGCATCGTATAACATGAACGCCAAAACTGCTTCGCGTTCGATATCAATTTGTTGGCCCAAACGTGTTGCCTCTTGCTGAATAAATAACGAAATGATGGCATAACGCTCATCTAGCGTCCGTGCATCTAAAGATGGTAATGTAATCGACATCGGAATCCGCCGATTAAAAGTGGTTAAAAAGTTTTCTGAGGATTCCGTTGTCGCACCAATAATTTGAACAGAGGCTTCATAGGTTTGACCACTTTCTCCTAATGGACGGTACACGCCTTTATCAATAAACGTAAAGAGCATTTCTTGACCTTCTGGCGGTAAGCGATGAATTTCATCTAAAAAGAGAATCCCGCCATCTGCTTTTGCCATTAAGCCTGGACTATCTTCATTCGCACCAGTATAGGCACCTTTTTTTACGCCAAAGATATGACCAAATAATAATTGTGGGTTTTGTGCATAATCAGCACAATTAAAAGAGACAAAAGGGGCATCTTCATCTAA
Organism: Enterococcus sp. DIV0183; assembly: GCF_050541505.1. Taxonomy (NCBI): domain Bacteria; kingdom Bacillati; phylum Bacillota; class Bacilli; order Lactobacillales; family Enterococcaceae; genus Enterococcus; species Enterococcus sp. DIV0183. The sequence goes on along the minus strand of NZ_CP172932.1, from coordinate 827,766 downwards.
GGTTTTTGAATCAATGGCAAAACGGTACATACATTCAGCAAAAAGAGATTTCCCTGTTCCTGTTTTCCCAAAAATAATCGTATGCAAACCTCTTGGTGGATATAAAATAGCCGCCTTAGCCTGCTGAATACTCACTTTTAAAGAATCATTGGCACCTACTAATGTGTCAAAACTAACAGAGGTGGACTCATCTACATGGACTTGTTCTCCTTCATTGATTGTTGGCACTGAATAGATAACAGGACGTCCAGTACTTCTAGTAATTTTCTTTTCTTTGAATAATTCATTTAAATAACGGCTGGCATTACTGCGATCAATCATTAACTGTTCTGCTACCGCTCCTGCCGTTAAGCCAGTTTCATTTTTTTGAAGTAACGCTAAGATTTCTTCCTTCCGAGATTTCATGGAATCCTCCTCGATACAACGTTCTGCTTGAAGCTCGTAAAGCGTTATTTCTTCGCTTTACGAGCTCCTTTGTTTTTCGTGTTTTTCTTTTTGTTTTTCTTCTTTTTGCGTGTTTCTTGTGGTTCTTTGACAACAGAATTTACTGTTTCTGGTTTTCTTTCTTTCGTACTCTTTTTTTCTGAATACGTATCTTTGACTACGTTCTTTTTTTCTAGTTCATCTTTGGCTTTTGGCTGTTCATGAAGTGCACCATCATATAAAAAGATTTCCTGATAAGGAATGGCCAATTGTTTCATCAAACGTTGATAATCCCTTTTGGTGCCATCGTTGATAAACGTAATCACTGCCCCTTGTGCACCCATCCGGCCAACGCGACCAGAACGATGAATATAGCTCTCTTCGGTTAAAGGAACATCTACGTTTACGACGTAAGGGACCCCAGTGAAATCTAAGCCCCGTGCCGCAATATCCGTGGTTAATAACAACTTCACTCGTTCTGCTTTAAATTGATCGATCGCCAATTTACGCAACTGTTTACTTTGATCTGAAGCCAGACCAATAGCCGGAACATTCTCATAAACTAATTTTTCTTCTGCTGCACCTAAATCAGCAACTTGATTGAAAAAGACCATGCTTCTGAATGCTTCTGTATGGGCCAAACGACGTAAGTAATCAGCTTTTTTTCTTGGTGCTAACCGAATAAAGTAGTGGGCGACTTGGCCTGCTGAAGTATCTTCTTCCGTCACATCAATCACCTGTAATTTTTGGCTTAAAGATTGCGCTTGATTCACGACACGATCAGCAGTCGCTGAATAAAAAACAAGTTGGTATTCGGTTGGTGTGTGTGTCAAAATTTGCTTGGTTAAACTTAGCTCTTCCTCTTGGAAAAGTTGATCAACTTCATCCATTACGATTGTTTTTAACAACTGAGCTTTGACTTTTTTATTCTTCATTAACTCTAAAATTCGACCTGGTGTTCCGATTAACACTTCGGGACGTTTTTTTAACTTGTCAATCTGGCGTGAAACATTTGCCCCGCCGATTAACGTTTGAACCTTTAATTGAAGTGGCTTAGCCCAAGTCCGAGCAACTTCAGCAATTTGCATAGCTAATTCTTGAGACGGAGCAATAATCAACAATTGATTTCCCTGTCCTTTTTCAACAGTTAAGAGTAAAGGCAGCATGTAAGCAAGTGTTTTTCCAGTTCCTGTCGGCGAAATTCCTAAAACATTTTCTCCTTCGCGAAGGGGCGTAAAACTTTTTTCTTGAATTGTTGATGGTTCGTTAAAGCCAGAAGCTTGCCACTGTTCTTGCCAAGCCTCTGGAAGTTGTTCTAAAAATCTCATATTGTTCCTTTCCTATCGCTTAATTCTTATTTATCAGCATCAAAAATAATGCCGGCACTATGACGTAAATCAGTGACTACTTTATTGACATTTCGAGCAAGCTCAACCCATTCTTCATACTTGGTGCCCCAATACTTATCTGTTGGGTTATTTAAAACTGCTGCAAAATCACGGGCTTCTTCAATCATTGGATTATCGGCTACTTGAATATCTAAGACATCACGTTCTTCATGTGCGCGATCATGGTACTCAGCCGAAGAAATAGCATTGACACTATCTAAAATCAAGGTCCCGTTTTCAAAGTAAATTTCGGATGGCGCAAAAGAATCACTAATTTTCCCAGTGTTTAACGTCACGTCAAACTGATCATATCGTAAAATAATTGTTCCTAAGCCATCGACACCTGTCGCAATTTTACTAGCAAAATAATGGCTTTCGTTTGGTACGCCAAACCAGCCTAAGGCTGCATAAACTAAATAAACGCCTAAATCCGCTAAGGCTCCCCCAGAAAAATGAGGAGAAAAAATATTTGGCTCTTTGCCTTCTAATACTTGATCATAGCGAGAAGAATATTTCATATACGTAAAATTCGCACCTAAAATTTGGTTTTTTAATGGCAATAATTCAGCAATTTTTTGGAAACTTTGCTCATGAATATTACGGGCCGCTTCAAAGAAATACACACGATTTTTATTCGCTAATTCAATAATTTCTGCCATCTCATCAGGCGTTGAAAAAGCTGGTTTTTCAACAATTACATTTTTTTTCGCTAAAATTGCTTGTTTCGCTTGTTCAAAATGTAATGAATTTGGTGAGGCAATATAAACCGTATCCATATGTGCAATACCAAAAAACGTCTCTAAATCAATTGCATATTCCACATCCCCATAGCGAGAACCAAATTCTTGTGCCGTTGCTAGTTTCCGAGAATAAACAGCCGTTAAATCATACGCACCCGTTTCTAAAGCTGCTGCAACAAATTGATGACTAATCCAATTGGTACCAATTACGCCTAAATGTATCATAATCAAAAACCTCCATTTTTTGTTTATTTACTCTCTTTATAATAGTAATCTCTCGTACAAAAGTCACGTAATTACCCTGCCTTAAAGCGCTAGGAGTTCTTCAAGTTATTTATTAGGATCATCAAATGCCTGTAATAAATCAAAGGTTACCTGTGACTTAAGTTCAATCGTTGCTGGTGTTACGTGGCAATTGTAAGCAAGGACTTGCACACCTTGATCAATTGCAGCACCCACATTTTCAGCAAAGGCGGGTTGCATCTCTTGGTGAAGCGTTGCTTGCTTAATTTCTTCAAATTGGACCACAAACAAAATGTAACAGCGGTAACCCGCTTTAGTTGCAGCCATTAGTTCAGTGACATGCTTCAAGCCACGAAGTGTTGGCGCGTCAGGAAAAGCACCGATGCCTTTATTTTCTAAAGTCATGCCTTTCACTTCGACAAAAGCTTGTTCGTCCGCATCCGTTTCCACTAGAAAATCAAATTTTGAATGTGCAAATCGTTGCTCACGTTTAACAGTTTGGATCGTACCAACTAAACCAGGAAGCACAATTTGACCATTTTTTAACGCTTCATTGACTAATGTATTCGGTACTTGGCTATCAATATTAATCCAAAAAGAACCTTTTTTTACTGCAATCAAATCGTAATCTGTTTTTCTTTTAGGCGATGGTTGATAACTAAGCGCCACAACAGCACCTGGTAAAAAAACTTCTTTCCCTCTGCCAGTATTTTTGACATGTGTGATTACTTCTTCATTCGTTTCCATTAAACGACAGTGTGCAATAAACCGATTGGGTCGTTCGATAAAATAAGCAAGTTGGACATTCGGGTACTTCATACACAGACTTCCTTTCTTACACACTATACCATAAAAAAACAAGGAAAAGTATAGACCAAAACCAACAATTTTACTATCTTGTGTCAATCATTAAATATTTGTCAATTCTCAGCGATTTAGTCGAATATTTTAGACAAGTTCTATATAATAAAGGTAACGAAGACGAATAAATGAAAATGAAGGTTAGGAGGAATTTCTTTGAAAAAACATTGGACTTTCTTGGTTGGTGCATCTTTACTTACTGGATTAGCAGGCTCTATCCTCTGGAAAAAAAATAAACAGCTCCCTTCCCCACAGGAGCTTCAACACAACTATACTGGGCATTGGTGGTTTGTGGACGTGAAGAAAGCCACGCAACACACCTTAGAAATCACCTCATCTTTCAATGTTTTCATTGATGGCAAACAAACGCATGCCTTGCTTGTTGAATTAACCCCTAAACGCTTAGTTATCTTAGACAAGTTAGGTTACCATTTAATCATTCAATGTGAAAATGGTGTCCCTGCGACGCTTTACGATGAAGCCGACGACGAAACCTACACACTAGAACGGGCCATTTACAATTAATAAATCACCCACGACACATAAAATGAAGTATGTGCGGTGGGTGATTTATTTTTTTACATCCCTTGCAAAAGCATTCAGAAAGTTTTCTTACAACTTGAATATTATTAAATAGTCAAATGCGCCTTTTTCTGATAAACTTAGGATGATGTTTTTTTGAAAGGATGAGCCCCTATGACACCAAATCGCGAAGACTATTTAAAATTAATTTTTGAATTAGGTGGCGACGAAGTTAAAGTGAATAATAAACAAATTGTTTCTGGACTCGATGTTTCGGCAGCTTCGGTTAGTGAGATGATTTCAAAGTTAGTAAAAGAAGATTTGGTTGAGCATTCTCCTTATCAAGGGGTACAATTAACTGAAAAAGGCTTAAAAAAAGCGAGTACGTTAATTCGCAAACACCGAATCTGGGAAGTCTTTTTAGTAGAGCACTTAAATTACACTTGGAATGATGTGCACGAAGAGGCAGAAGTTTTAGAACATGTTACTTCACAGACGCTTGTGAACCGTTTAGCGGATTATTTAAATCATCCAGAATTTTGTCCACACGGTGGTGTTATTCCCGAAGATAATCAACCCATTCATGAGGAGAAACGCCAAACGTTAACAGACTACCCTGTTGGCACAAAAATTCGGATTGCACGTGTCTTAGACGAAAAAGAATTACTGGATTATTTAGTTTCCATTGATTTAAATATTCAAGAAGAATATACGATTAAAGAAATTGCTGCATATGAAGGACCGATCACCATTTATAATGAAAACAAAGAATTATCCGTCAGCTTTAAAGCAGCAAACACAATTTTTGTTGAGCCGTTGATTAGAGAAAGTGAGGAAAACTAATGAATGAAAAAGTAGCATTATTTACTATTTTCGGGGGGACAGGTGATCTTGCCAAACGTAAATTGTATCCTTCCCTGTTCCGCTTATATAAAAAAGGATTATTAGCTGAGCGTTTTGCGGTGATTGGTACCGCACGTCGGGAATGGACAGACGAATACTATCGTGAAATCGTCCGTGAAACCATTCAAGACTTAAATCCCACGGCCGAAGAGGCAACTGAATTTTCTAGTCATTTCTATTACCAATCACATAATGTGAATGATACGGAACATTATAATACCTTAAAAGAATTATCTGATCGCCTAAATGAACAATACCACTTAGAAGGCAATCATGTTTACTATTTAGCTATGGCCCCTCAATTCTTTGGAACCATTGTTAATCACTTGAAATCACAACATATTATTTCGGAAGAAGGCTTTGATCGTCTAATTATCGAAAAGCCATTTGGTTCTGATTATGAATCTGCCTACGAATTAAATGAAGAAATTCGTGCTGCATTTCCTGAACAAGATATTTTCCGAATTGACCATTACTTAGGCAAAGAAATGATCCAAAATATTTCAGCCATTCGTTTTGCCAATAATATTTTTGAATCACAATGGAACAATCGTTACATTGATAATGTCCAAATCACCTTCGCTGAAAGCTTAGGTGTCGAGGATCGTGGCGGCTATTATGACCACAGTGGCGCACTAAAAGATATGGTTCAAAATCATATTTTACAAGTCGTTGCATTGCTTTCTATGGAGCCTCCTGTTGCCTTTTCTGAAAAAGAAATTCGGACTGAAAAAGTAAAAGCTTTACGTGCCATCCGCCTTTATTCTGAAGAAGAAGCCCTTCAAAATTTCGTGCGTGGACAATACGGCGAAGGTCAGCTAGCTGATCAAACATTTGCAGCCTATCGTGATGAACCAAATGTGGCAGAAACTTCATCCACTGAAACTTTTGTTGCTGGTAAATTTTTAATTGATAATTTCCGTTGGTCTGGCGTCCCTTTCTATGTTCGCACAGGTAAACGATTAACTGAAAAAGGCACACGCATTAACATCGTCTTTAAACAAGTACCTATTAATGTCTTCAAAGATGATACGTGTGAAGAATGCGATAAAACCGATTTACCACCGAATGTTTTAACTATCTATATCCAACCAACTGAAGGATTTTCATTAACCTTAAATGGAAAAGAAATCGGTCAAGGGTTCAATACAACTCCAGTGAAACTTGATTTCCGTCAAAGTGCTGAAATGACTGAAAATAGTCCAGAAGCATACGAAAAACTTCTATTAGACTGCCTAAATGGCGATAGTACAAACTTCTCTCATTGGGACGAAGTTGCCCAATCTTGGCGCATTGTTGACATTATTCGACATGCTTGGGATAAAACAGACGTTTCTTTCCCTAATTATGCCGCTGGCACAATGGGCCCGCAAGCTGCCTTCGACTTATTAGAAAAAGATGGCTTTACTTGGGAATGGCAACCAGATAACTGGTACCGTGACCGCGGTCAACTTGATCAATAAATAAGCCAAAAAAGATCCGCTAGTTAACGACTAGCGGATCTTTTTTCTTGTTTATTCGAATCCTTCAGCAACCGCTTCTGGATAATTTTCTTCAACAATGTGTGCACAACGGCCACAAAGTGTTGGTAATTTTTCATCTGAGCCGACATCTTGACGAACGGAACGACAACGGTCACACGTTTCGCCTTCTGCTTTTTCAACTAAAATAGCCATGTCTTCAAATTGAACAGCTTCACTAGGTGCTACTTCTTTTGATACTTCAAAGTCGGAAACAATTAGTAATTGAGCAATATCTGCATCAACAGCTGTCATTAATTGACGAATTTGTTCATTTGGATAAACGGTCACTTTGGCTTCTAACGATTTACCGATTAATTTAGAATGACGAGCTTCTTCCAACGCTTTTAAGACATTGTCACGGAAATCCATAAAGGCTGCCCATGTATCCATCAATTCTTCTTCATTAGTAAACGTTTCGTAACCTGGGAATTCAGCTAATTGCACATACTCTTCTTCTTCTTGTAAGAAACTCCAAATTTCTTCCGCTGTATGTGGAATAATTGGTGTCAATAATTTTGTTAACGAAACCAATGTTTGATAGAAAACAGTCTGCATACAACGACGTTGATAATCGTTTTCAGCTTCAATATAAACGACATCTTTCGCAAAGTCTAAATAGAAAGAAGATAAATCTACAGTTAAGAAGTTCATAACTGTCCGATAAATATGCATGAAATTATATTTTTCATAACCATTTTCACGGATTTCTTGAATGACTTGATTTAAACGAACCGTCATGTATTTATCTACAGAACGTAAATCGGCATAAGCTACAGTATGCTCAGCTGGATTAAAATCACTCGTATTCGCTAACAAGAAACGCATAGTATTACGGATTTTCCGGTACACTTCAGATACTTGGTTTAAGATATCCATTGAGACACGCACATCGGCTTCCGCGTCAACACTACTTACCCACAAGCGTAAGATATCTGCCCCCATTTGATTGATAACTTTTTCAGGTAAGATAGTATTGCCTAACGATTTACTCATCTTACGGCCTTCGCCATCGAGAACCATCCCTTGAGAAATAATTGATTTATAAGGCGCTACTCCATTGATAGCGACACTTGTTGTAATACTTGAGTTAAACCAACCACGATATTGGTCAGAACCTTCTAAATACATATCTGCTGGGAAAGTTAACTCTTCTCTTTCTCGTAAAACTCCTTCATGTGAAGAACCTGAGTCAAACCAAACGTCCATGATATCTGTTTCTTTGGTAAACTCGCCATTTGGTGAACCTGGATGTGTAAAGCCTGCTGGTAGTAACTCTTTTGCTTCACGCATAAACCAGATATTTGATCCATGTTCTGCAAATAAATTCGCTACATGTTCAATTGTTTCTGGCGTAATGATGGCTTCCCCATTTTCAGCATAGAAGATCGGTAATGGTACACCCCACGCTCTTTGGCGAGAGATTACCCAATCACCACGGTCACGAATCATATTATATAAACGTGTTTTTCCCCAAGGAATTAGCCAGTCAACTTTCTCAACTTCATCTAAAATATCTTGACGGAATTTAGAGATTGAAGCAAACCATTGTGGCGTTGCACGGTAGATAACTGGTTTTTTGGTACGCCAATCATGTGGATAACTATGCGTAAAGAAATCTAATTTTAATAACGCGCCTTTTTCTTCTAATAACTCAGTAATCATTGGATTCGCTTTGTCATAGAAAATTCCTTCAAAACCAGGTGCTTCATCTGTAAAGACCCCACGGCTGTCAACAGGAGAAATAACAGGTAAATCATATTTACGGCTAACGATATAGTCATCTTCACCATGTCCTGGTGCGGTATGAACTAAGCCAGTCCCGGCATCTAGCGTCACGTGGTCGCCTAGCATAACAAGTGATGTTCGATCATAGAATGGATGTTGAGCTGTCATACGATCTAATTTTTCACCAGAAAATTCTCGCAAGACTTCTACTTCTTCCCAACCAATCGCTTCTTTAACTGTTGTTAATAAATCTTTAGCAATTACAAATTTACGACCGTCTGCCTTCACTTCAACATACGTAAAATCAGGATTAACTGAAATACCTAAGTTGGCTGGTAATGTCCAAGGGGTTGTCGTCCAGATGACGAAGGCTGTCTCGTTATCTAAAAGACCTTTACCATCGGCCACATTAAAAGCTACGTAAATAGAAGGTGATTTTACATCTTTGTATTCAATTTCTGCTTCTGCTAAAGAAGATTCACTTGAAGGAGACCAATAAATTGGTTTTAAACCTTTATAAATATAGCCTTTTTCTGCCATCTTACCAAAAACACGAATTTCTGCTGCTTCATACTCTGGATCTAACGTAATGTATGGATGTTCCCAATCGCCTGACACACCTAAACGTTTAAAATCGTTACGTTGTTTATCGACTTGTGATAAGGCATACTCTTTACATTTTTCGCGATACTCAGCGACAGTCATTTCTTTACGTTTAACCCCTTTATTGGTTAACACTTGCTCAATTGGTAAACCATGAGTATCCCAACCAGGCACATAAGGAGAACGGAAACCAGACATTGATTTTGAACGAATAATAATATCTTTACTGATTTTATTCAAAGAATGTCCTAAATGAATATTTCCGTTTGCATACGGAGGGCCATCATGTAAAACAAAGGTTGGTTTTCCTTCGTTTAATTTTTGACGTTGTTCATATAAGCCTTTTTCTTCCCAGTCTTTTTGCCATTCTGCTTCACGGTTTGGCAAGTTCCCACGCATTGGAAAAGCTGTTTTTCCTAATTGCAATGTTTCTTTCATTTTCATATGCATTTGCCTCGCTTTCATTTTATCGATTTAATTGTGTTAGTTCATACTAAAGATGAACGATAGCTGATAAAAGTAGATAAAAAAAGAGTACTCCATCCCAAGGGACGAAGTACTCGTGTTACCACCCAAATTCAAAGTAGAGTTGCCCCTACTTTCTCTGAAATTGATAACGGTAATTATCCGGCAGTTCCTACTCAAGTGTTCAGAACTGCATCTAGGATAGAGGATCTGTTTAATGCCAGTGTCTGTCAAACTTTCACTATCATTGACTCGCTGCTAAGAATAAACATTAAACGTTCTGTTCTATCTATTTTGATTCTTCTTCAATTGTTTCTTCAGTGACTTCAATTACAGGCTTTTTTTCTACTACAGCATCTGTGTTCTCTTCAGAGTTTACAACAGTTTCATTTTCGTTGTCAAGGTCTTGTTCATCAAGAATTTCCTTAACTGCTGTATGTTTGTCTCCGACATAACTAGAAAAAGGCTTTAAAATCTCTTCCCACTCTTCACTCTTTACTTGCTCTAATTGAGTTTCAAGCATTAAGCTTAAGCGTTGATGGAAGACACGTGTTTTCTTCTTCAAGTCTTCTGTTTCCCCAGCTAATTGACGGGCACGTTCAATTGCTTCTGCTAAGATTTGTGTTGATTTCGCTTCAGCATCTGCAATCATTGCATTTGATTTACGTTCAGCTTCTACCAAGGTTTCTTTGGCTTGGTTATCTGCCGAAGTGATAATCATTTCTGATTCTTTATTGGCACTTGATTTCACTTTATCAGCGGTATCTTGTGCAACAATAATTGATTGATTCAATGCATCTTTCAATTCATTGAAGTATTGTAATTTTTCTTCTGCGTGTTTTAATGATTTCTCAAGTTCACGATTTTTTTGTAATGCATCTTCATAATCACGTGTGACTTGATCTAAAAAGTCATCTACATCGTCTTGGTTATAGCCTCTCATTTTTGTTGAGAAGTCTTTGTTTTGAATATCTAATGGAGTTAATGCCATATTCCTTCACCTCTTTGGATTATTTTTGTAAAACCCCTTATGAACACATTCTCATACTAATCCTGAAATAGCAAATATCTTACTTTTTTTATTATACACAACTTCGTCTGAATGAACAGCCAAAATGGTTTTCTTAAACAAAAGTTCGAGATTATTTTCTCAATACCCCTAAGAGGACACGAAATTTTTCTTTCTTGGTTTTTCCTTCTAATTCTTGAATTTGAAGGCGCCCAAATCCCCGTATCGAAACAATATCTAATAAGTCTAAAGCAAAATCTGGTCGTGTCGTTTCTGTCCAATTGACTTTTACTTTACCAGATTCGATCAATTGTTTTGATCGCTGCCTTGAAATATTAAATACGGCGGAAATCACACTATCCAGCCGCAAAGAGCTCATAGTCGTTCGCTCTTCCTGCCAACCATCCTTCGGTATCAAAATTTGTGTATAATCCCGTTCTTCTAAGCGAACAGTAATTTTACCAATTTTGTCGACTTGGTTAACAACGAAGCCAGCTACTTCTTGTGCTATAAAAACCTGCCACTTATCACCATCGGAAATAATATCTCCAAAGGCTTCCCTACGAACCCCAACATTCATCAAGGTGCCTAAAATTTTCCCATGAGATAATGTCGCAAATTTAGATGGATAAATAATTTCAAATAATACAACACCAAAATCTGTCTCTTCTGGTATGTAATACGCTGGATAAATCAAGCAGCGTTTTCGTTCTGCTTGCTCATAACCACCATAAAAAGTAAACGATAAATCACTGTTTTGTCGAATCAACGTTTCCAAAATATACGCCTGTCTAGGATCAAGAAAGTCTGTCAAATAAGGCGCGTATTGCATCTCCACTTGCTCTAGCCAATCCCCGACAGTGTCAATAAAAGGATGTTCATCTTTGCGGAAATGTTGATACACATTTGCGTTCATAGATAAATCATCCTTTCTAAAAGTTATTAATAAACAATAGCTCGTAAAATGACTGCTAAGCCACCCGCTGCTAGGTTAAGGACAATAATCCCTACCATTACGTTAAATCCAACCATTCCAATCCTTAAATTCAAACGGTCAAACAAACTTAAGTATGGTTCACAAATTCTAGAGAGCAAACGCCCGAAAGCAGAATCATATGCTCCTGGAAACCATGAAAGTAGCGCGTAAATCACTAGTAATCCTGAATAGATTTGAACGCCTTTGTATAATAGAGTAATCAGTGTTGCGATAATAACACCTCCCTAAGGCTTAGAAATCAAAGAATTGTTTGTTTGCTAAAGATTGTGCTGTCGCACTATCAATTTCCATATTCGCTGGTGTGCATAAGAAGATTTCATTGCCAACGCGCTGAATATCTCCGTCTAAAGCATACACAGTACCAGTTAAGAAATCAACGATGCGTCGTGCTTGGTCTTCTTCTACTAATGTAAAATTAACTAGCACAGCTTCTTCAGCAAATAAATGTTTCGCAATGCTCATTGCTTCTGAATACACACGTGGTTCAATAATAGTAATTTTATGTGTTTTTGCATTGGCGGTGCTTTCTTGTGCTCGTCTTGTATTCGTAGTCGCTGATTGATTAGAACTACGCATAGAAACCACTTTTTTCTCTGTGTAAGCAGCTTGTTGTGTGTCTCTTTCTTGATGCGCTTCAGCAGAACGATAGCGTGCAGAAGGTTTTTCAACTACAGGCTCACTTTGTTGTGTATAAGCTGGCTGACTGTAACTTTCCTGTTGTTGAACAGGGCGTTGTGGTTTAGGCCGAGCTGCACGACGCGGTGGTTCATTAACTGCTTTGCGCTCTTCATATTCTTCGTAGTTATCATAATAATCATCTTCTTCGCCAGATAAGCCAAAAAAGCTCGATAACGCATCCTTGTTAAAAATTGACATAAATTCCTCTCCTTTACGCATCTCTGAATAACGCTGTTCCGATTCGTATAAAAGTTGCACCTTCTTCAACTGCGATTGGGAAATCGTTACTCATTCCCATGCTAAGTTCTGTACAAGGAGCAAAAGATAAATGTTTCTCATTTACGGTCATTTGCAGCTCTTTTAATTCTCTAAATGTTGCATGTAATACTTCTTCACTTGCCCCAAAAGGTGCCATAGTCATTAGACCGACGATTTGAATTTTGTCCAAATCAGCAAGTTCTTGAATGAAAGGTAAGACGTCTTCTTTACGAAAGCCGTGCTTGCTTTCTTCCCCAGTTATATTCACTTCAACAAAACAACGAATAACTTTCGTTGCTCTTTTTTGAATTTCTTTGGCTAGACTCAGACTATCTAATGCATGAAAATAATCTATCTCATTAATAATTAATTTTACCTTCCTACGTTGTAAATTACCAATTAAATGCCACTGAATATCATTAAATTTTTCCAATCCAGCTTTCTTTTCTAGTAACTTATCTACTCGGTTTTCAGCTAAATTCTGGACACCAAGCTGAACAAGCTCTGCTGCTTCCTCAATTCCTACTGATTTAGTGACGCCAATCATTGTCACATCAGCAACAGAGCGCTGTGAGCTTTTGCATGCTAGCTGAAGTTGATTATTAATATTTGTTAAGTTTTCAGCTATCATTTCTAATCGATGCTCCTTATCGTTTTCTGCGGAAAAATGGTGGCGTACTTAATTCGTCATCATTGTGATTTGGTTCTTCACGGTGGAATGTGTCAAATTCTTTTTTGTCTACTTGTTCTAATGAAGATTCATCAACTTTTGGACGTGTATTTTGTTCTCTGCGAATATCCCAATCGCCAAAAGCACTTGCTTCTTCTTGTGATTTTGGTTGATCCATTTCCACAGATTGAGTTGTTTGTTGCATTGGTTGAACCGCTTGTCTTGTTTGACGGTGCGGTTTTCTATCCTTTTTTGATTCATCAATACCTGTAGCGATTACTGTTACACGAATTTCGTCGCCTAAATCTTCGTTAATTGATGTACCTAGGATGATGTTCACATCACCTGAAGCAGCATTTGTAACGATATCTGAAGCATCTTGCGCTTCAAACAAGGTCATATCTAAGCCACCAGTAATGTTTAATAAGACTTGTTCCGCACCATCGATTGATGTTTCTAACAATGGTGAAGAAATAGCTTTTTTCGTTGCTTCAATTACACGTTCTTCGCCGCTCGCTACACCAATTCCCATTAAAGCTGTTCCTTGGTTTTCCATCACTGTTTTCACGTCAGCAAAGTCCAAGTTTACGTAACCTGGTGCAGTGATTAAATCTGAAATCCCTTGAACACCTTGACGTAATACATTATCAGCTTCTCTAAATGCTTCAAGCATTGGCGTTTTCTTGTCAACGACTTCTAATAAGCGGTTATTTGAGATAATTAATAGTGTATCAACGTTTTCTTTTAATAAGGCAATTCCTTCAGCAGCAAAACGACCACGTTTTGGACCTTCAAAACTAAATGGACGAGTTACTACACCAACTGTTAAAGCGCCTAATTCTTTAGCGATTTTTGCAACTACTGGCGCAGCACCTGTACCAGTTCCGCCACCCATACCAGCAGTAATGAAAATCATATCCGCGCCTTGTAATGATTCTGAAATCACTTGTTCACTTTCTTCTGCAGCTTTTTGGCCAACTTCAGGTTGTGAACCGGCACCTAAACCACGAGTGTATTTAGGGCCTAATTGAATCACTGTTTCTGCTTTTGAATGTTTTAATGCTTGAACGTCTGTATTGGCTGTGATAAATTCCACGCCTTTAACGTTTTCTTCGATCATACGGTTTACAGCGTTTCCGCCGCCGCCACCTACACCGATAACTTTAATGACTGCACCGTTGTTAATGTTATTGTCTAATGAAAATTCCATGATATCGTATCCTCCTGTTTGTGTGATTAGTCGAAAATGTTCGAGAAGAAGTCTTTGATTTTGCCTGTCACTTTTTCACCAGACTCACGTTCGTTGAATTCTTCGTATTCTTCTTGAGGCTGTTCAGCATATGTGTCATAGCGAACTTCTTGTTGGACAGCGACTGATTGTGCTGGTTTCGATTTTTCACCAGGGATTGCATATTTGGCAATGTGATAAATATCGTTTAGTTGCGCTGAATATTCCACAATGCTAATGACATTAGCAAAGACTGGGTTACGTAAGCCCATGTGATTTGGTACGTATAGTTTTACGTTGGCTTCAAAAATCTCTTGCGCCAAATCGACAATACCTGGCATACTAGCGGCGCCACCAGTTAACACAACGCCTCCAGGTAATTCAAACGCATCAATTTCATCCAGAACTTCTTTTGATTTTCTCAAAATTTGTTCCACACGCGCTTCAATAATTTCTGAAAGGTAACGTTCGTCCACTCTTACAGGCTCTGACTTACCGATAACATCAACAGGAAACTCTTCGTTTGCTGAAGTTCTTTCTGGATAAGCATCCCCATAATTAATTTTTAAGGCTTCGGCGTTGTTAAAAGAAGTATTCAATACGATTGAGATATCTTTCGTGATGAACTCGCCGCCTTCTTGGTTAACATGAGTAAATTTCAATTGTTTGTCGTGGATAACAGATGTCGTTGTTTGACCGCCACCCATATCAATGACAATTGTTCCAAAGTCTTTTTCGCCATCTGTTAAAATTGTTTCCGTTAAAGCAAGCGGTGTAATCACTAATTCGTTAATTCCTAAGCCAGCTTTTTCAACACATTTACGGATGTTATGGATGATTGTTTTTGGTCCAGTATAGACAACGCCAAACATCTCCATGCGAACGCCAAGCATTCCACGTGGGTCTTTGATGCCTTCAAAGCCGTCGACGGTAAAGTCTTGCGGTAAGATTGCAACAATTTGACGTTCAGGAGGAGTTGAACGAACCAAAGCTGCAGATGCGACGTTGCGCACATCCTCATCTGTAATTTCTTTTGATTCACTGCTAACAGCTATCATTCCTTGACAGCTTTCTACTTCTAATAAATTCGCTGGTAATCCAACATTTACGCTTTTAATTTGAATGCCGGCTTTTTCTTCGGCTTGTCGAACGGCCCGTTGGATTGCTTGAACTGTTTGATCAATATCGACGACAATCCCTCGATTCAAACCGTCTGATTTTGCATTTCCAACGCCGATGATGTTCATTTGACCTTCAATATATTCAGCGACAACTACTTTGACAGAAGTTGTACCAATATCGAGGCCTACATACATTCCTGTTTTTGCCATGAACGGAATTCCTCCTCCTATTAATTCCAATATCTAAGCGGACAAAGGCGTCCGTTTAACTATCTCTTTTTTAGTATTATTCACTTCTTCCAATTTTACCATAAAAATGGGGGTTTTAGAAAGCAGATTATACGAATTTGTTCGTTAATTTTTGAAACATTTTTGTAAAAAACTTATTCTGCTTGTTGCACTTCTTGATTTTCTCCATTTGTCGGCGTACCGTTATTCGCTTCATCCGTTGCTACGCCTGCATTTGGGTCCACAACTTCTTGATTTTCAACCGCTGAATCTTCGGAAACTTCACTACCCGTTTCTTCACTTTCTTTTTCATACGGATAAGAAAAAATGCCGACTTCCATATCAACGATTCCAGGTTTGTCCATTTGCTCGGCTACTTGTGAATAATAAGCCATTTTTTCACTTAAATCAGAAATATTAACAATCACTCGATTTCCATCATTCATATAGACATTAATCAAGTCTTTATTGGTTTTGGATGGTGCATATTTAATTTCTGAAATTCCTTGTTTAATTTCTTGAGGTAATTTGTTGTAAGAGGCCATTAATTCAGGGATTAATTTATCCTCTTTGAAATTCTCAAAAATTGGTTTGCCACTTTCAGCAGCTTTGGTGGTTTCCGCCAAAGTTTTACCATTCTCTAAAATCGGATGATAGCCGCCTTTAGTCGCAGCAAGAGCGACAATTTGATACTCTTGAATATCAATTTTAAATGAATTAATACCATTTAACTTAATGTTCGCCTTTTTTATAATTGGAAACTTTTTCTGAATATTTGCAGAAAAATAATTTCTATTTGAATACTGCTCCCATAAGCCACTGCCCGTTTCAAGTTTTGACTGCTGAATAATCGCTTGGCTCTCCACACTTTTGTTACCTGAAACTGTTACTTCACTCAATCGACTAAGAGGCGAAACAAAATACAATGCCACTAAAATGGCTGTCCCTAAACAAGTTAAAATAAAGGCTAAACGCCTATATAAGCGCTTGTTCCGTGTTTTCTTAACGTTCGGTAAACGATCTGCAAAATGCTCCTCTTCTTCCACTGTTTCTTGTGGAAGATGTTGTTGAGGCTCTTCTTGACTTTGTTCTTGTAAAGTGATGGTGACTTCTGCTTGTTCGTTTTCACCTTTTGAAGCAGCTTCTTCCGCTTGCTTCTTCAAATATTCTTGGTTTTGTTTTTGCCAAGGTGTCAGTTCAGGTTGAGACTCTTCCGATTTTTTTGGAGGTAATGGTTTTCTTTTTTTGAATATATCGTTCTCGTTACTAATCTTCCACACCTCCTATCTCAGACTAACGTTTTCACAACTTGATACAAACGATCACTTGCATCTGGGATGCCTTCCCCTTTGGACGCCGTTGCCATCTGTTGTCTTTTTTCATTGTT
The DNA here is from genome assembly GCF_050541505.1 of Enterococcus sp. DIV0183. Taxonomy (NCBI): domain Bacteria; kingdom Bacillati; phylum Bacillota; class Bacilli; order Lactobacillales; family Enterococcaceae; genus Enterococcus; species Enterococcus sp. DIV0183. The sequence goes on along the minus strand of NZ_CP172932.1, from coordinate 810,794 downwards.
TAATAAAATATCATCTATTGCCGCAACTAAACGAGCGCCGGTCAATTCTGCATCTGGAATCATTTCAACAGCACCAACTTTTACTAAGCTTTGCGCGTTTTTCGTTTGATGATCATTCGTGACGTAAGGACTCGGAATTAAAATTGCTGGTAATCCTAATGCGGTGAACTCCGCAATTGAGGTTGCTCCTGCACGTCCCACCATTAAATCGGTATTAGCCATCACTTCAACCATTTTATCAATATACGGTTGCACACTTATGTTTGTCAATTTCTTTTCAGAAAACTTTAGACTTTCTTGAAGTTCCTGATAATATCTTTCTCCTGAAGCGTATAAAACTTGATACTCTCTCTCTTCAAACAAAGGAAAGGCCTGTTCAAACGCTTGATTGATTTTCAAGGCGCCACGACTTCCGCCAAATAAAACCACCGTTTTCTTTGCTGGATCCAAGCCAAACTCTGATAAAATAGCTGACTTTTCCACCGTTACGACTTCTTGTCCCCGCGGGTTCCCTGTTAAAATTGTTTTTTCTTTCGGGAAAAAACTAGCGACATCCGGAAAACAAATCGCAATTTTATCCACATAACGACTTAAAAATTTATTTGTCATTCCGGGGATACTATTTTGTTCATGAATAATTGTCGGTATTTTTAATTGGTGGGCCGCATAAACCACTGCACCAGAAACATAACCGCCTGTACCAATGACCACATCTGGTTGAAATTCACGAATAATTTTTTTTGCTTTATTAATGCTTGTTAAAAATAAATAAATTGTTTTAAAATTTTGAGGACTTAGCGAACGCTTGAATCCTTGAATTTTAATCGTTTTAAATGGAATTTTCGCCTTTGGCACAATTTGACTTTCTAGACCATTTTCTGTTCCCACATACAAGAATTCTGTTGCAGGTGCTTCTTTTTTGACGTGTTCGACGAAGGATAACGCAGGATAGATATGCCCACCTGTGCCACCACCAGTTACTAGTATCTTCATTTTCTCACATTTCACTTTCTTTTAATTGTTGAACAGCTTGCATAAAGGCTTCCCCGCGTACTTCAAAATTCGGGTATTGGTCCCAACTTGCGCAAGCAGGTGATAGTAAAATAGTATCATCTTTTTCCGAATAATCAAAGGCAATGGTAACCGCCGTTTGAACATTTTCAGCAAATAAAATTGTTTCAATGTTCGCTTTTTTAGCAGCTTCCGCCAATTTTTCTTTGGTTTCTCCAAATAAAACAATTGCTTTGAGTCCCAGCAGAGCAGGAACCAATTCATCAAATGAGTTACCGCGATCCAAGCCACCCGCAAGTAAAAGTAGCTTTTGGTTGTCAAACCCACTTAACGCCATCTCTGTAGCTAAAATATTGGTTGCTTTTGAATCGTTATAAAAACGTCTTTGCTGAACTTCGCCAACAAATTGCGTTCGATGTGGAACGCCCGAAAAGTTTTTCAAAGTTTGTCTAATCTGAACATTCGATACATTTTTTAATTTAGCTACACAAATCGCTGCGAGTGCATTTTCAATATTGTGACTGCCAGGAATACCTAACTCATCGGCGGGCATAATATATTCTTTATTAAAATATAATTTCCCATCTAAAAGATAAGCCCCTTCTACTGCTTCTTTCGTTGAAAAAGGCAATACGTTGGCAGCTGTGGTTTTGGCTAACGTTTGAAGCTCTACTTGATTCCAATTTAAAATCAAGGTGTCCTCTGCGGTCATGTTTTTTTGAATGGCCCATTTTGCAGCAACATATTCTTTCCGCGAACCATGATAATCCAAGTGTGCCTCAAAAATATTTGTAATTACTGCAATTTGTGGGTGAAACGTCTCAATTCCCATTAACTGAAAACTAGAAAGTTCCATCACAAGATCATCCTTGGCTGTTGCTTCTTGAGCCACCGTACTCGCTGGAAAACCAATATTTCCCGCCAAACGTGCCTCACCAGCCGTTCTGTCAGCGTTTAGCAATAAACCAATCATCGTGGTCGTGGTTGTTTTGCCATTGGTGCCCGTAATGCCGACAATTGGACATTCGGCAATTTGACCTGCTAATTCCACCTCAGTTATGATAGGAATTTTCCGAGTTAGTGCTTCTGCCACAAGTGGATTTGTATAAGGAATACCAGGATTTTTAACGATTAGTTCAAATTCTTCATCCAACAATTCAATTGGATGCCCCCCTGTAACAACACGAATACCCAAGGTTAATAAATCTTGGGCGTCAGGGTTTTGATCAAATTGTTTTGCGTCATTAACGGTAACGAGCGCACCTAACTCATGTAAGAGTTTCGCTGCGCTGACACCACTTTTAGCTAGTCCTAAAACCAACACTTTTTTGTTTTGATAGGTTGTTATTTTTTTCATTGTCAATTTCCCCTTTGATAGATTAGAAAAGAATCCATAATGTGATTCCTGAACAGATTAAACCGACAGACCAAAAGACAAAATCAATTTTCCATTCAGACCAACCACACATTTCAAAATGGTGATGAATTGGTGACATTTTAAAAATCCGTCGACCAAATAATTTAAATGAAGCAACTTGTAAAATAACACTTGCTGTTTCACAAACGTAGACAAGTCCAATTAAAAGTAGCGTCCATTCTTGATGCAAAATAATTGAAATTGCTGCTAACAATCCACCTAATGCTAATGAACCAACATCACCCATGAAGATTTTTGCTGGTTTTCTATTATAAGGGAAAAAGCCAATCAGCCCACCAATCACACTTAGGCAGATAATCACAACATCAAATTGTTGTTGTTTCCAGGCAATAATTGCATAAGTACCAAATGAAATTGTTCCTAAACCAGCAACTAAACCATCAATCCCATCTGTCAAATTCACGGCATTAGAAAAACCGACTAACCAAAAAATAATAAACACGCCATAAAAAATACCTAACGGAACTTCTGCTACTCCAAACAAATCTAAGGTGTCTGAAAAGCCTTCACTTCGATAAACAAAGTAGAAAACCAACCCACCAAAAATTTGACCAATTAATTTTTGACGAGAATTCAAGCCCATGTTCCGTTTTTTAAAGACTTTAATGAAATCATCTAAATAACCTAGCAAACCGTATAATACTAAAATAAATAGAATAATTAGTAGAGACGGCGTAAATTGGTGGAAGAACAACCCCATTGCTAATGAAGTAATCAAGCTGGCTACAAGGAAAACGACTCCCCCCATTGTAGGGGTACCTGTTTTCACGCTATGCCAAGTTGGGCCATCTTCACGAGTAACCTGCCCTTGTTTTTTCATTTGAAAATAGCCAATGAATAGTGGCATTACGCTCACTGTAATGGCAAAACTCACCACTATGGGAATAAAAATCTGTGTCCACTCCATGTTATCTCTCCTAATTATTCTACGTTATTATTCTGTGCCTTCTAAAGTCACGGTTAATTTTTTCTCCGTAATTTCAGTTTCAGCAGCGATACTTTGTTTCATCACATAGCCTTCACCTTTAAACTCGACAGTCAAACCTAATAGATCACCAAACTTGGTAACATCGCTCTTCGACCAGCCGGTTAAATCAGGCATATAGTTCGTTCCATTTGTGATCAAAATCAATTTCTGATTAGGCATTAATGTTTGACCAGACGGTGTTGATTGTTTCTTGATTTTTTCACCATCACCGATAATCACAGGATCCACCCCGTTCACTTTGGCATTGGCCAACGCTTCCGCTGGTGTCATGTTTTTATAATCAGCAACTGTGACTTTATCAGAAGCTACTTTCGTTGTTTCCGGATCTGTCTCTTTAATGTCTAACGCTAATTTCATTAATGGGTTTGCAATTGCCGCCATTGCTTCTGAAGGCGAACCTGATTTTGCTTGTCTAAGTGTAATATACAAAACATATTCAGGATTATCCGCTGGGACCATTTCCACTACAGAAGACAAGACTTGACTTGCCCCATCAACGTACCCTTTACCATCTGAAATCTGGGCAGTTCCTGTTTTGGCAGCAACATGATAGCCTGGTACTTTATAAATATCATACGCAATCCCATAAGTTGGGTCTTCAACGGTATCAATCATGTACGTACGAATCTGTTGAGCTGTTTGCGCTTTGATTGGGGTTCCTACGATTTGTGGTTCCGTAATCGTTTCTTTTCCTGTATTTTTGTCAACAATTTTGCTGATGTAATGAGGTTGCAACATTGAACCGTCATTTGCAATAGCTGAGAAACCTTTCATCATTTGGAAATTAGTAACCGTAATCCCTTGACCAAAAGCTGAATTGGCCCGATCAACAATATTATTATCTGGAAGTTTCCCAGTGTGTTCTGAAGTTAAACCTGAATGTGTGCTTGAACCAAACCCAAATTTTTTCAAATATTCGACCCACTTGTCGCCACCCATTCGTTGTTCCAAGTTCACCATTCCGATATTACTAGACCAAGAAATAGCTTGACGATAAGTTAAAGACGTTTTGTCTTTTAAATTGCCGACATCATGGTCGTTAATCGTGGTGTCACCAACAGTGATACCACCTATACGGTTAAATGATTCATTTGGATTAAACAATCCTTGCTCAATGGCCGCCGCCGACGTAAATAATTTAAGCGTTGAGCCAGGTTCATACGGACTTTCAACCAATAGGTTCTGCCACGTGCCATTATTGTCTAATCCTTGTTTCGTTTCAGGATTAAATGTTGGCCGTTGAGACATGGCAACAATTTCGCCTGTTTTTGCTTCCATTAACATGGCAGTCATGGAAACTGGTTCATATTTTTCATTAACTTGCGTCATTAAATCTTCTAAGGTATTTTGCAAGCGACTATCTAGCGTTGTGTAAATATCTTGACCATCCACTGCTTTTTTCTCTTCCGCCACAGTCCCTGGTAAGGCATTGCCGTAAATATCTTTTTCAAAATACACACGGCCATCGGTTCCACTTAAAATATCATTATAGGCCTGTTCTAGTCCCATCGCGCCTACTAAACCTTCCTTATCATCATCTGGATTGGCTGCTTTTGTATAGCCAATAAAGTGAGAAGCAAACTGACCATTGGGATATAGTCTGGCTGGATGTTCATTGAAATAAACACCTGAGATTTTTTTCTTTTTCAAATCTGCTTCAATTTTTTGGCGTGTTTCCAAGGTAATATTTTGACCACCCGTACCAAACTCCACTTGATATTGTGTTGACCCATCTTCATGGATCCCATTATTCAAGTATTTCAATGCTGTTTTTTTGTCTAGTTTGGTATATTTCGCTAAAATTTCAGCAATATCATCGAAGTCTTTTTTCTCCGCATATAGCTTTTCATTATTTTGTCCCGTATATTTTTTTGATAATACGACATATAACGAATAAGAAGTAGCATCTTCTGCGATTGGATTACCATATCGATCTAAAATTGATCCTCGCTTAGCTTTTACCACTTGGCTTCCTTCATATAAAGAAGCTGTTTTTTCCTTTAGCGATACACCGGCTACTTTGCCTGTTGCCACAATGTATGTCGTTCTAAAGGCAAATAAAAAGAACAATCCAATACTCGTAGCGAATAAAATGATGCCTACTTTTTTACGATTGTTCATCGGATTTAAGTTTTTCTTTTTCATGAATTGTTTAAATTTATGTCTTTTACTCATTATTTAACAGTCCTAACATTGTCGCCGTTATTTTCTAGTCCTTGTTTTTTAGCGACATCTTTGATTCGATCTGATTTAGAAAGTTCACTTCTTTCTTGTTCCAATTTCAAAGCGTTATCTTCCTTTTCTTTAATGACTGCTTGTGTTTCTGTAATATCGTTCATGGTTTGGACAATTGTCGTTCTTACTTGAATTGTCGCAATTGCAATACCAATCGTTGCACAAACTAATACAACACCGATTAATTTTTCTAGTAAAGAGACATTTTTTAGTTTCTTTTTGGGTAATAGAGTGGGGACAGGTAGTGTTTCCTCTTGCATTTTTCTGTCTTGCTCTGTTGCCACAGTTGGCTGATCCATTTCTGGTGCTTCATAATGGAAATCATTTACTTTCTTCAATTCAGCCATGTGTCTACCCCTCTCTCTATCTAGATTTTATTTTTTCGGCAATGCGTAACTTCGCACTTCGTGAACGATTATTCTCAGATAACTCACTGTCACTTGGTAAAATTGGTTTTCTGGTAATTACTTTTAATTCTGGTTGAAATTCTTCTGGTACCACTGGAATGCCTGGTGGCAAATCTTGTACCGTACTGTATTCTTTAAACATTGTTTTAACGATACGATCTTCTAACGAATGGAACGTAATCACACTGATTCTGCCATTTTTCGCTAGCAAATCAATTGCTTGTTCTAGCGACTCTTCAACTGCCCCTAACTCATCATTAACGGCAATGCGAATTGCTTGGAAAATTCGTTTTGCGGGATGTCCACCTTTGCGTCTTGCTGGAGCTGGAATCGCCGTCTTAATAATCTCAACGAGTTCACCTGTTGTTTCAATTGGTTGCTTTTCACGAACACGTTCAATTTCTCGAGCAATCTGTTTCGAAAATTTCTCTTCCCCATAACGAAAGAAAATTTTTACTAACTCACTATAGCTATACGTATTCACCACTTCGCGAGCCGTCAAGGGTGCGTCTTGATCCATGCGCATATCTAAGGGCGCGTCTTGATGATAGCTAAAACCACGTTCTGCTTCATCTAATTGTGGTGACGAAACACCTAGATCGTATAGAATTCCATCAACATGGAACACCCCGTGTTCTGCCAATTCTTCTTTAATATTTCTAAAATTTGATTTGATGAAGGTCACTTGACCTTTGTCTACATATTTCTGCAAACGAGTCTTAGCATGTGCCAACGCTTTTTGGTCTTGATCAAAGGCATATAAATGACCGTGCTCATTCAATTGTGTCAGTAAGTATTCACTATGTCCGGCACCACCGAGTGTGCAATCTACGTATACGCCATCCGGCTTCACTTGTAATCCATCCACTGTTTCTTTTAAAAGAACGGTGTAATGGCGAAATTCTTCAGTCATCATTTGCCTCATTCCTAAAATCCAAAATCAATCATTGTTTCTGCTAATTCATCAAAGTTTTCTTCAGCTTCATCAGAGAATGCATGCCAACGTTCGTCACTCCAAATTTCAATTCGGTTAGAGACGCCGATAACAACACAGCCTTTTTCTAAACTGGCATGTGTTCGTAAATTCGCCGGAATATTGATACGACCTTGCTTATCAATCTCACATTCTGTTGCAGCGGAATAAAAGAATCGTACAAAGGTACGTGCATCTTTCTTAGCTAAGGGCATTTCTTGAAGTTTTGCTTCAAGTTGTGACCATTCATTTAAAGGATAACCAAATAAACAGCCATCCATCCCTCTCGTTACCACAAATTTTTCACCAAGTTCCTCACGAAACTTTGATGGAACGATTAGGCGGCCTTTGGCATCGATATTATGTTGGTATTCACCCATAAGCATAGCCAATACACCCGCTTTTCCACTTGATAGAACAAGTCTACCACATCCCACCACTTTCTACCACTATAAATCTAAAAACTTCTATTTTTTAACTGTTATTTAAAATTTCTGTAATATTTACAGGGTTTTATGTAACAAGCATCACCCAACAAAAAATGTTATTATAACAAGGTTTTTACTATGTTTTTTATAAAATAACCCCACAAATAACAAAAAAACCCCACGGAGTGGGGAGTTGTGGGGGACATTTTCCCACAGCGTATTTCCCCTATTGTCTCCACGCTTTATTACAGTAGATAATGACTGATATTTAGCAAGATAAGCAACACATACAACACAAACGTTAGTAAAAACGTCAACCGCCAAAACATCTTGAAATATCGTCTATATAAAATCTCTCCATAATAATAAGCTTGAAACAGGGCAACAGCGACTCCTAATAACAAAATAGAAATCACAAAATACGGCATAATCGATTCATCATAACTATCTTTGGATAACTCATGGATCCCTATGAATAAAAACGGAATGGCCAAATCCGGTGCTTTTATTTTCCAACGTTCCGTTAGGGAAAAAGTGGACACGAGAAAATTGCACGCAAAGAGCACAATTACCGGAAAAATATACCAAAATAACATTATTGCCGAAAACGACACCATTCTCTCAACAAATCCTTTCATTCCACCTGCTATAACTATACTTCATCAACGTTACACAGATGTTTCATTTCGTTTAAATATATGTGCTAAAAGCCCTTTTTGCTTGCTTTTTCATATAAAAAACGGATTACTTATCAAACCATTTTCAAAACGAGGCCTCACCTATCGCGGCCACTTATTTTTGAATGTTTTTTATAAGCTTTTCTTCTCGTATTGTGTCATACTTCTATTATAATGGATTTAGAACAAAAAATGTTGATTCGGGGTGAATCTTTTGATTAATTATTTATTATTGAAAAATGACTATTTTGAACCTTGTTCACCAGACGATGAAGCCCTAAGTTGGATTTCGGTAGAATCTCCTACAGAAGAAGAAATCGAGCGTCTCGTCAATCAATACCACTTACCAACAGATTATCTTACCGGCGTTTTAGATGATGAAGAAAATGCTCGAGTAGAAGGCTTCCGCCACGAAAAATTACAAACGCCTACGTTACTTTTATTTCGTTATCCCAAAGCTAGTATCAGTCCTAGTGGCTATCTGCAAGTAGAAACGGTGCCGATTGCTTTAATCGCAACCATCGATAACAAACTAATTACTGTTAGCAACGGGCCTAACGACATCGTTCATGGGATTCAAAAAGAGGCGTTCACCCATCAAGATCTTTCTATTGAGAAGGCCTTAATTTTAGCCCTTTCATGGAAGATGGCCCTTTCCTTCAATAAAAACTTACAAGCACTTATCCAACAAACCAACAAACTTGAAGGAGAGCTCCAAGTAGCCACAGAAAATAGTCAATTGTATCAGATTATGGACATTCAAAAAAGTCTAGTTTATTTCGAAGCAGCTTTAACGGATAATTTAAAAGTATTAAAACGTTTATATAGCGCTGAAATTTTTAATCATCCAGAAAAACATTTGCCATTTTTAAGGGATATTCTGATTGAACTAGAACAAGGACTGAATACGACTAAAATACAACTAAAATTAGTTGATAACATTAGTAATACTTTTTCAGCAATCGTTTCAAATAACTTAAATAATGTCATGAAAATTTTAACATCCTTAACAATTGTCCTGACCATTCCGACCATCATCGGAGGAATTTACGGCATGAATGTGAAACTCCCTTTTGCAGAGCATGAATATTCCTTTTGGATTATTTTTGCTATCACTACCTTAATCTGCGTAATTAGTATTCGAATTTTAAAGAAAAAGAATCTCTTATAACTTTAGGTTGCTGTTTTCAGGAAAAGGTTGTACACTATTAGCAGAAATTAAAAAGGACGTGTCATTTATGAACGACAAAGAACAAAGTCGCTTTTCAAAAATCACGAAAGTCGTGGTTTGGCTAATGCTGATCGCAATTGTAGGTTCAACTGTTTTAACAGCGATTCTTAGTCTTTAAACTGGAGAACTTTTTCACACATTAAAAGTAAAAAAACAGCCCCTTCTATCAATTGAAGGGGCTGTTTTTTTTACTTGCTCAAATAGAGCGGCTATTTTTTCGCCATCGCCAACAGCTCTTGTGCATGTTCAATGGTTAATTTCGTAATTTCACTTCCTGCGAGCATACGCGCAATTTCGTTTACTCGCTCTTTTTCAGATAAAATTCGGACGCTTGTTTCTGTCCGCCCCGCCACGATTTCTTTTTCAATAAAATAATGTTCATCGGCAACGGCCGCCACTTGTGGCAAGTGCGTGATACACAACACCTGCGAATTTTCTGAAATTTGATAAATTTTATCGGCAATCGCCTGTGCTACTCGGCCACTAACTCCTGTATCCACTTCATCAAAAACAATACTAGTGATCCCTTGCGTTTGAGAAAAGATTGTTTTCATAGCCAACATCACTCGCGAAAGTTCTCCGCCAGAAGCCACCCGAACTAACGGTTTTAATGGTTCCCCTGGGTTAGTAGTAATATAAAATTCTATTCCGTCTAAGCCATTTTCTTGTAAATGCTCAAGCTCTGTAAAGCGGACTTCAAATTCAGTTCGCTCCAAATATAGTTCTTTTAATTCGGTTAAAATTTGTTGTTCGAGCTCTTTGGCTAGGCGCTTTCGTTCTTTTCGTAAAGCTAACGCTTGTTGATGAGCGGCTTGTTGTTTCTCTGCAAGCAACGCTTCTAAGTCACCTGTACCACCTTCCAAAAAATCAGCCTCTGCTAACTCTTTGGTGATTTCTTCATAGTAAGATAAAATCGTTTCGATTGAATCGCCATATTTACGTTTCATTTGACGGATTAATTCCAAACGATTTTCTACTTCATTCAAGCGGCCTTCATCTAGTTCTAAGCCATCAATCAGCCTAGAAAGATCTCCACTAGCTTCTTGTAGTAAGTAGTAAGCATTTTGAACAGTATCTGACAATGATTTATATTCTGGATCAAGGGATTCAATCGAAGCGAGTTCATTCATACTTGTTCCGATTTTATCCAAACTACTATCGTCTTCACCATTTAGCGCGGCATAACTAATCGTCAGTGCATCAGCAATCTTTTGAAAATTGTTCAGTTTATTGCGTTCTTCTAACAATTGTTCTTCTTCGCCAGCGACTAACTGTGCACTAGCAATTTCATCACTTTGAAAATGAAGCATGTCCATTCTTTGGGCAAATTCTTTTTCATTTTTTTGTCGCTTTCTGACTTTGGCTTCGAGTGCGCGATACTCTTGATACGCCTGTGTATATTTTTCTTTGACTGCTAAAAGTTTTTTCCCACCAAATTCATCTAACATATCAATATGGCGTTCACTTTGCATCAATTCTTGATGTTCGTTTTGGCCATGAATATCTACTAAATATTCCCCAATTCTTTTTAAATTAGTAATGTTGACAATCCGTCCGTTGACACGGCAAACATTTTTACCAGAAGCGGAAATATCTCGTTGAATCACTAAAGAATCTTCTTCTGTTTCAATACCTAATTCTTCTAATAATTTCTTTAATTCTTGACTTTTCGGCATTGAAAAAAGTCCTTCTAAGGTGCATTTATTTGCTCCTTGACGAATATAGTCACTGGAGCCGCGTCCGCCTGTGAGTAATCCCATTGCATCAATAATGATGGATTTCCCCGCACCCGTTTCTCCCGTTAAAACGGTCATACCCATTTGAAACTCTAATTGTAACGAAGAGATAATCGCAAAATTTTTCACGGAAAGTTCTTGTAACATCTTGTTCACCTCATTCTTTATAGATAGCTTAACAGCTCTTTATGAAGTTTTTCTGCTGCTTCCTCAGTTCGTGCAATCATGAGAACACTATCATCATCGTTGATGACGGCAAAAAGTTTCTCTTGGTAATTCTTTTCGATTAAACTACCACATGCCGCCGCATTGCCAGGAATGGTTCGTAATACGACATATTTTTCCATTTGTTCTGCAGCTACAAAGGCATCTTTTAAAAGCTTTGCAAGTTTAGCACTCGTATTAGCTTGTGTTTCTAATGGAAGGCTATATCGATAACCCCCTTCTGCAGAAGGAACTTTGATCAGTTTCATATCTTTAATGTCGCGAGAAATTGTTGCTTGTGTTACAGCTACGCCCTTTTCTTGTAAGTAGTTGACAAAATCTTCTTGCTTTTGAATATTTTTTTCAGTCAATAAACGTGTAATTAAACGGTGTCTATCTTGCTTTCTCATGGCGCCGCTCTCCTTTTCAGTTTACTCTTGCCCTCATCATAGCTTATTTTTATGCATTTTAAAAGACTAAACAAAGAAAAGAATAACAAAAAGCAAGGGAAGCTCCGCTGACTTTTTGTTATTCTCTACTTCTATTCTGCTGGAAGTTCAATTCCTAATTCATCTTTTAAATAGGTAGTTAAATTAGTCGTTTCTTTGGTTGATTCATTGACAACATTCCACGTTTTGCCAATCGCTCGGCGATTCCTTTGGGTTAATTCTTCAGCAGGTTGCTGCTCGTCTTCTAAACGTAAAGAACCGTATTGATAGCCCATTATTAACCCCTTATTCCATTCCGTATCCCAATAAACATAAAACAAATAGGTCTCACCAGCTGCTAAATAAAAATCTCCTTCATACTGTAGTATTTCAACAAGCTGACGACTTTGCTGAATTGGCGCCATTCGTCTTGTTGCACGCCCACGATTCAATTTATCAACATTTTCTTTCGCATCATTTAAAAACATTCACCCTTCTTCCATAATGCCACCTGGTCGCGCAAATTCAATCGTAGATGCTAATTCGCCTTGAATATTTTTTAGTACTTGGATTTTCCCAAATGTCCATGGATAAATTTCTCCATTATAGGGACTACTAGGATCATTAGCAGGCGCGTCTGCTTTATCTAAAGAAAGAACTTTGCCAATAACAATATTTGTTGACAAAGATTGGATATCTTTTGGGATTTCAGGATTATACATTAACAGTCGTTGCGATCCACCGGATTGATTAATAACTTTACTTTGGTCAATTTCATCAAGATATGAATAATATTTTCTTTCTGAAGAATCAATACTATTTTTCAAAGCTTTTTTCTTTAATGAAGTGGAAGTTGTTGTTATTTTTTCAGCAGCAACTTGTTTCTTCTCGTTCTCTTTAACGAAATTAATCATTAAGAAAGCGCACGCCAATAAAGAAAGCGCTACCAAAAATACTATGGGATTTTTTTTCATTTTTTCACCACCCATATATTCTTGCTAAGATATCATTATTCGCTTTATCAACAGCAAGATTTGTATTAGTACTTACAGAACGTATCATAATGCCATTTGAATGTGCAATCCCGAGCGCATGCCCAATTTCATGTCTAGCAATAGTCCCATTCTTCATCGATGAAGCCCGTGAATACATAGTATTATAATTAATTTTAGCATAGTAGTAGTTTATTCGCGGAGCTTCTCGCATCCCAGTTGCAATCATCCTATCTCTGCCATCAAAAAAATCTGTAACCCCACCTATTCCCGGATTTAACTTTGTTGAATAAAAATCAATTGATGTCCCATAGTTATTTCCTTGTTTATAAATATACAAAGGATTCCCCCACGGAGTATACATCCAATTTCTAATCGCTGTATCGGTATTACCAAATGTTGCGGTTGGTCCTAGCCAATAACTAATTCCATTAATTCCTCTCGATAATACGCCAGGAAACCTAGAGGCTGCAAATGTATCAACACTAGTACCCAAAACGATTGCTACAAAAAAACCAGAAATTAATAACTTCATTTTTTTCATTTTTTTACCTCTCTATTCAATTACTTGGTCTTACTAAAATAGTTTGTCTGATCAGAACTATCCTTAGTTTAACATTAAAAAAACACATCAGTAAATTAAAATTAAATTAAATTAAATTAAATAATATCGATAATGTTTTTTTAATTATTATTTAAAAAATATTAGTTTTAAAAATGTTATTTTCTCACAATAAAACAAGAGCCAATAAGTCTATTTCAACGATTATTTTTATTTAAATTCCTTTTTATCATTATTAAATGTCTCACCAATTCATTTATAAAATAAAAAAAGGACCTGAGACAGCTATACTTCTAATGACTGTCTCAGATCCCTTTTTATTTAATTGCTTAGTCTACAAAATTTGCTGCCTTTCTCATCATTCCGCTAATTTTTGATGCGCATGCGCGACAACTTCTTCAATGGATTCTGGCGCTTGATAGGATCCTTTCCCTTCAACAGAAACTAAATGTGCCAAAAATTCAATGTTTCCTTCGCCACCAGTGATTGGTGAAAAATCTAAGTTTTTCACATCATAACCGTTATTCATGGCAAAGCGTGTAATTTCCTCCACAACCATTTGATGGGTTTCTGGATCACGCACGATTCCTTTTTTCCCAACAAACTCTTTGCCAGCTTCGAATTGTGGCTTAATTAACGCCACCACACTACCACCTTTTTTCAAAATATCATGAAGAGGTGGTAAAATTAAGCGTAATGAAATAAAGGAAACATCAATCGTTGCAATATCCGGCACCCCTTCGGTGAAATCTTCGGGTTTACTATAGCGAAAATTGGTACGTTCCATTACCACCACGCGTTCATCTTGCCGAATTTTCCATGCTAGTTGGTTATAGCCAACATCTAAAGCGTAACTCAAACGAGCCCCATTTTGTAAAGCAACATCGGTAAAACCACCTGTGGAGGAACCAATATCTAGCATTGTTTTGCCTTGAACGTTGATTGCAAAAACATTTAGTGCCTTCTCTAGTTTTAAGCCCCCACGAGAAACATAAGGCATTACTTGGCCCTTAGTATGTAAGGGTGTCTCCACAGAAATTTTTTCCCCTGGTTTATCTAAACGTTCATTTTTATCATTGTAAACCAAACCAGCCATCACGCTGCGTTTGGCTTTTTCTCGTGTTTCAAATAGTCCTTGATTAAACGCCAAGACATCGACGCGTTCTTTTTTCATAAGTGCCTTCTTTCTATCTCAATTGTAACTGAGTTAACAAGTTTGCTAAATGTTCTTCTGAAAAGTTGGGAACATTTGCTTTGATTTTTTCTAAAACAGCGCTGCCTTCTGCTAATTGATGTGTTAGCGCATCTTTCGCGCCAGCAATCCCTAGAAGAGCTGGATACGTACTTTTATTCAACGCTTCATCTCGGCCTACTTTTTTACCTAAATCTGCTTCTGTACTTGTGGCATCTAATAAGTCATCACGAATTTGAAAAGCCAAGCCATAGTGATGCGCAAACTGTGTCAGTAAACCAATGACTTCTTCTGTTTGATTGGCTAATACGCCCCCAGCAATTAAGGCGAATTCAATTAGCGCTCCGGTTTTCTTTTCATGAACAGCCGCTAACTCTTCTAAAGTCAAGCTGACTTTTTCTCCTTCAATATCACCCATTTGGCCGGCAACCATGCCTTGATTCCCCGCTGCCTTTGCCAGTTGTTGCATCAGTAAAACTTTTTCACTTAAGCCTAATTGGCTCAAAGAAAGTAACTGAAATGCGCCTGTTAATAAGCCGTCCCCAGCTAAAATGGCAGTCGCTTCACCAAACACTTTGTGATTGGTTGGTTTGCCACGACGTAAATCATCATCATCCATTGCTGGTAAATCATCATGAATTAATGAATACGTATGAATCATCTCTAAAGAGGCAGCCACTTGATAGTCTTGCGTTTCCATCTCTTTTTGAAAAGCGGCCACTGTTGTTAGCACTAATAGCGGGCGTAATCGTTTGCCACCTGCGTGTATTGAGTAGAGCATTGCTTCTTTCAAACGCTCATTTTCAGTATATTCTGCGATAAAATCGACCATGACTTTTTCAACCAACGGTAAATGCTGTTGACTAAAATTCGTCATTACGCTTCCTCGCTCTCTTCAAAAACAATTTCTTCATTGTTTTCTGTCATCATTTTCGTTAAAGTTTTTTCCGCTTTTTCCAATGTATCTTGACATTGTTTACTTAATGCCATGCCCTCTTGAAAGGCAGCTAAGGCTTCTTCCAAAGGAACATCTCCTCGTTCTAAGCGCTGAACGATTTCTTCTAAGGCATTTAATGATTCTTCAAACGTTTTTTCTTTTGCTGGCATGTTAAAACTCCTCTTTTTTCGCTGTTATTGTTTCGACGTTTGCTTGAACTGTACCGTCAGCATAATGAATCGTTAATTGATCTGCTGGCTGTAACTCGGTAACAGTTTTAACGACACGGTCCTCTTTTGTAGTATAACTATATCCTCGACCCATAATTTTGAGTGGGCTGAGTAAGTCTAATTGTTGAACAGCAGACGTGAATTGCTTTTGTTTGTTTAGGAACAATTGTGTCATTTGTGTTTGCAAGTTTCGTTGTAAAAATGCCAATTGTTGCTGACTTTCTCTTAATTGTCCCTTTGGTGTCTGTTGTTGCAATTGAGCGATAATTCCTTGGGCTTGACGTTGTTTTTGGTGATGAATTGTTGTCATTGCTTGGAAAAGACGTTGCGTCATTCGATCTAATTTAATCGTTTGACCTTCATAAAGTCGCTCAGGTTGCTTAAACACATAAGAGTTTTGTAGTCGTTGGAAACGTTCTGTTCGTTGTTGTAAGAGATATAAAAAGCTTTGTTCTAAACGACTACGCCGTTCACTAATTCTTAATAGTTCTTCATTTAAAACTGGTACCGCTAGTTCCGCTGCTGCCGTTGGCGTTGCTGCGCGAACATCTGCTACCATATCGGCAATTGTCACATCTGTTTCGTGACCAACCGATGAAATAATCGGTGTGGTGGCAGCATGAATGGCTCGAGCCACTTTTTCTTCATTAAATGGCCATAAATCCTCGATTGAACCACCGCCACGGCCGATGATCATCGTATCAAAATCGCCTTGCGCATCGGCTCGCTGAATGTTCCGCACAATGTCATCCGCCGCCTGCTCGCCTTGGACCAAGGTTGGAAAAAGGACCAGTTGTGCAATCGGATACCGTCTTTTAACTGTCGTAATGATATCCCGAATAACAGCACCACTAGGACTTGTAACCACAGCGATTCGTTTGGGATAACGAGGCAACTGTTGTTTAGGCCCTTCAAAAAGTCCTTCTTTTCCTAGTTTTTCTCTTAATTCTGCCAATGCTTGATAAAGTGCACCTACACCATCTGGTTCCATATGTTCAATATAAATTTGATAGGAGCCGCTGTTTTCATAAAGCGAAATCCGCCCCACCACCATGACTTTCATGCCTTCTTTTGGTTGAAACTTCAATTTTTGAAAGGCTGATTTAAACATAATTGCAGAAATCTTCGCATGGTCATCTTTTAAACTGAAGTACTGATGCGCGTTCGCTCGGAAGCGAAAGTTCGAAATTTCACCTGTTAAATAGACACGTCCTAAGTAAGGGTCTGCATCAAATTTACGTTTTAAATACTTCGTTAAGGCTGTTACTGTTAAATACTGTTGCGTCATTTTTTCACCTTACTTTTGTTTTTTTGCTGCCTCGACTGTTTGATACATTAACATGGTAATCGTCATTGGGCCAACACCTTTGGGAACCGGCGTGATATAGCTTGCAATTTCAGAAACTTCATCGAATGCTACATCACCAATCAGTTTTCCTTCTTGATTGCGATTCATACCCACATCAATCACTACCGCACCTGGTTTCACGAACTCTTTGGTGACAAAATGCCCGCGTCCAATTGCTACAACTAAGATATCCGCTTCTTTTGCAACTTCTGCTAAATGTTCAGTTTTAGAATGGGCAATCGTCACGGTCGCATTTTTCATTAACAATAATTGTGCCATTGGCTTGCCAACAATATTGCTTCGACCAATAATCACCGCACGTTTACCTGTTAAATCAATATCATAAGCTTCAAACATCTTCATAATTCCATACGGCGTGCAAGGAATCATTTCCGGTTTACCTACAAACAAACGGCCTAAATTCATTGGATGGAACCCATCTACATCTTTTTTGGGATCAATCGCTAATAAAATCTTTTCTTCATCAATATGTTTTGGCAAAGGTAGTTGTACAAGAATGCCATGAAAGCGTGAATCTTGATTATATTTGTCAATCTCAGCCAATAATTCTTCTTCTGAAATAGTTTCTGGCAGTTTTTCGACCTTTGACAGAATGCCAATTTTGGCTGCTGCACGTTCTTTATTTCTCACATACGTTTGGCTGGCAGGATTTTCCCCAACTAATAAAACAACTAATCCTGGTTGGATGCCTTGTTGTGTCATCTTTTCTACATCTTTTTGAATCTCTGCTTGCATTTGATCTGCTAATTCACGACCGTTAATTACTGTACTCATTCCTTCGCTCCCTCTATTGTTTCTTTACTTCTTTAATAGTATTTATTTTAGCATATAACCCAGTATCTTAACACCAGTTAGATAGTAAAAAAAGATTCAGAGCTTACGCCTCTGAATCAATTTCTTTCATTACATTTGATAACACACCATTAACAAATTTACGTGAACGGTCGTCGCTGTATTTTTTACTTAACTCAACGGCTTCATTTAATGCCACAATGTTTGGCACATCTGAAACGTATAGCATTTCAAAAATAGCTAAACGTAAAATAACAATATCTATTTTTGCTAAGCGTTGCATAGACCAGTTATTACCTAAATGGTTCGTAATCACTTCGTCTAGTTCTGCTTTGCGGCTACACACACCGCCGACAAGTAAATCTAAATACGTAGGGACTAGGTCTTCGCCATCTTCACTGACGATTTCCCGATTATCATAAGCCAATGCATAATCAATGGCATCTTGTTTGGTTAAATCAGCATTAAAATCTAAAGGAAAAAGGGCTTGGAGCGCTTTTTCACGAATCTCGTGACGGGTTAATTCTGTTTTACTCATTCTCTTCTCCATCTTCATCTTCTGGGAATAATTCATTTAAGTCTGGTTGAGGGATTTTTTCAGGTACTACCGCTACAACATGAATATTCACTTCAACTAAATCAATATCTGTCATAAATAAGACTTGTTGTTTCACACGGTCTTGCATTTCTAATGCAACTTTTGGCACAGAAACACCGTAGTTCAAGTAACAATAGATATCGACTTTTAAGCCTTCTTCTTCTGTTCGTAAATATACACCTTTGCCGTGTGCTGCACGGCCTAATAATTCATTCACATTATTGGCAAACGTGCCGCGCATCCCATAAACGCCCTCTACTTTTGAAGCAGCGATTCCGATAATTACTTCAATGACTTCAGGAGCGATCACGATTTCTCCTAAAGAATCGTTTGCATTGATTACAAGATTTTTTTCTTCTGACATTTGGTTGTCCTCCTTATCTATTACGCACAAAATCGTTAAATAAACGATTTATTTGATGAATCACTAAGTCTCTTAAGGATTCTCTTTTAAGCAACGGATGATTCTTAAAAATTAAAACAACACTGGTTTCTTCAGTTAGTTGTGAAAGAACGTCCAAATTTTGCTTATCAATACTCGTTCTTAGTTTATCATTAATTAGCCTATTTCGCTACCAGAAAAGCTAAGTTCTGACTAAAAGAACAGATAATTTCTTGTCATAAATTTCTAATTCAAGGCTTTAGACGTAAAAAATAAGAAAGACCAAGTAATTTTGGCTTTCTTATTTTTACGTCTTTATTCTTCAGGATAACGTTCCATTAGTTTCGTCCGATGCTTTTGCATAATCATTTCTAAAGAGATGTCATATTTATCCGCTAAAATAAATAAATTATCCAACACATCGCCTAACTCTTCCGTTAAATTTTCCAGATTCTCTTCATCCGCCAAAACTGTTTCATCCGGTCGATCACGGCCAATTTCAATTGTCCGAATGGCCCGACAAACTTCGCCGACTTCTTCTGTTAAAAAGTTGGAACGAATAAACGGATCATATTGATACCAGTTACGTTTTTTATAAAACGCACTAATAAACCGCTGATACTCTTGGATATCCATGTTCTCCCAACCTTTATAAAATGATTAATTCTTTTGGCGCATGCGTTAATACACGATTACCTTCAGCAGTAATCAATAAATCGTCCTCAATACGCACGCCACCAATTCCTGGCAAATAAATTCCAGGTTCGTCCGTAATCACATTCCCTGGTACAAATTGTTTATCTGCTCGGAATGAAACATTTGGTCCTTCATGAATTTCTAACCCAATGCCATGACCAGTGCTGTGACCAAACGCATCGCCATAGCCATAGGAAGCAATATGATCCCGTGCAATCGCATCTAATTGAATGCCCGTCAACCCAGGTTTAGCTTCTGCTAACACTTTTAATTGTGCTTCTAAAACAATGTCATAAATTTCTTTTAGTTTTGGCTGAATACTACCAATAGCGAATGTCCGCGTCATATCAGAAACATAGCCGTCATAATAACAACCGAAATCTAAAGTGATTAACTCACCTTTTTCGATGACTTTATGGCTAGCAACGCCATGTGGCATCGCTGAACGTAGACCGCTGGCCACAATTGTCTCAAAAGAAACACCACTGGCTCCTTTTGAACGCATGAAGAAATCTAATTGATTAGCCACTTCAATCTCTGTCATTCCAGGTTTAATCATCTCTAAGACAAAGGCAAATCCTTGATCCGCGATGGCACACGCTTTTTCAATAATCGCTACTTCTTCTTCATCTTTCACTTCTCTTAATTCTTCAATCAAACCCATTACAGGAACTAATTCACATGGTAAAATTTCTTCCAATAAGCTATAATCAGCGAAACTAACTTGCGTTTCTTCAAAAGCTAAATTATCTAATTGCAAACGTTCAGCTAAATCTGCTACTTCGTCAAAAATATGTCCTGTGTTTTTAACGATAGTAAAACCAGTTGCTTGTTCCGCAGCTTGTTCCGTATAACGAAAATCCGTTACAAAAAAAGCTTTATCTAATGTAATCATTGCCAATCCTGTTGTCCCAGTAAAATTGGTTAAATAACGTAAATTATACGGACTTGTCACTAAAAATCCTTGTAAATTATTTTCTTTCATTAATTCCCGTAGCTTTTCGACTCTTGCCATCATTGGTTCGACCTTCTTTCTTTTTTCTCATTTTTCATTATAGCAAATTTACTTCAGAAAAGCATGAATCACCAAAAAACTTCATCGAGAAAGTTTACTGAAAATTTTACCTTTCCTTATTTTTTGCTTAACACTTTTGTAGTAAACTAATTTAGCGACTTCAAGGAGGAAATTATGACCGTTTATTTATTTCTGGCACTATTTTTCATTATTATCGGCATTTTAAGCTATAGTTTTTTTATTGAACCTAACTGCTTAGTCATACACAAAAATCAAATTAAAGTAACAGAATCAGGGAAAACCTTACGGATTGTTCAACTCTCTGATATTCATTTAAAAAAGAATTATTCTGTGAAGGCCTTAAAACAGATTGTTGAAAAAACAAATACATTACAACCAGACATAGTCGTTTTTACAGGAGACTTATTTGATGATTATGCCCGTTTCGGTATCGAAATTCAGGATGAAGTGAGTCAACTTTTCCGTAAAATTAACGCCCCATATGGCAAATTCGCTATTTATGGCAACCACGAGTATAGCGGGTTAGATACCAATTTTTACGAAACAATCTTAGAAGCTGCCGACTTTACCGTACTAAAAAACACGGGCAAATTACTGCCTGTCTCACACCGTATCTCCTTGTACGTCGCTGGTTTAGAAGATTCGTTATATGGACAAACCGACTTAGCTGCAGCTTTAGTCAACCGCCCTACTGGAACGCCCACTCTGCTACTAACCCATGAGCCAGATGTCGCAGACTCAGCAGTCAACAAAAACATTGACCTCATTTTAGCAGGACATAGTCACGGCGGACAGATTCGCTTACCTTTTTTCACTTACAAAAATCAGCTTGCCAAAAAATATACACATGGGCTTTATCATTTAGAAGATGAAACGCCGCTAATTGTTCACCCAGGAATCGGAACCACTAAAATCAGCGCACGCTTCGGTGTCTTACCAACAATTGAACTGATTGAGTTAACTATTTAACTATGCATTAAAAAGACCGCCCCACGTTAGAGAAAAATTCTCACATTGGACGGTCTTTGATTATGTTCGATTAATGATGAAAATCTTGCTCGTGATCTTCTTCTACTTTCGCTTTTCCTAGCGTATAAAATTTGCTGCCATTTAACCCGAGAATAAATAGCACAACCACTAGTAAAAGAATTGATAAAGATAACAATAAGGTCTGCAAGCCATCGCCATGTGCAACCATTAATTGACGTAAAATTGCGGTTAAACAAATTAAAATCAAATAACGAATCGGAATATGGTGTCCTTCTTGAATATAGCGAAGAATCATCATAATAAACTCAAATAACATAAAGAATGAAATAATTTCTTGCATGATAACTGAAAAATTATCCGGCGTCATTGGCTTCATGAGATATGTAGCGAGGTCAACTAAATAACTAGCCATAAATACTAATAAGAAAACTCCTAAAATCCCTAATACAATATCCAAAATCAAATTCACGTACTTCTTTACTACACTAAAATTCTTCTGCATAATACCCTTCTTTCTTTTGACTCAATTATTTTATAACATGCTTGTTATTACATTAAATATATCATCAATTAACCTTGTCAGACAAGCAGTTAAACCCAATGTGAGATTTTTTTTATTTTGAGATGTTTCTTTATTTTCCGGCTAACCCTTTATGCAAGACAAAAAAAGCTGAATCCGGAGATTCAGCTTTTTAATCGTATTAGTTAGCTACTGGATAAACTGATACTTGTTTTTTGTCGCGGCCTTTACGTTCGAAACGTACCACACCGTCAACTTTTGCAAATAACGTATCGTCGCCACCGATTCCAACGTTCACACCTGGATAAATTTTAGTTCCGCGTTGACGGTATAAAATTGAACCACCTGTAACTGTTTGGCCATCAGCACTTTTAGCGCCTAATCGTTTAGATTCAGAGTCACGGCCGTTTGATGTAGAACCGCCACCTTTTTTATGGGCAAATAATTGTAAATTCATAGTCAATAACATAGTCTGCACCTCCTATTTCTCAGTGATTGTTTTTATTTGAATAAATTCAGTATTTTCGTTCTCTATTGATTGTAAACCTAATAAAAGATTTTCTAATAGAATTTGGGCAATATTTTTTTGTTCCTGATTGACAGTTGTTAACATCTCGACATAAAGGTAGCCACCTTCTACATCATCAACTTCCACAATCGGTTCAAAACCTGCTAAGGCATCAATCCCATTGACTGTGCTAATTGCTAAGGCAGAAACTGCCGCGCAAACCACATCGCTGCCATAAGGACCTGCTTCAGCATGCCCGGTTAATTCGAATGAAACGATTCGGCCGGAGCCTGTTCGTTTAAAAGAACCTTTAATCATTGATAGGCCTTCTTTCCTGTCAACAAGAGAGATTAAGCGTTGATTGCTTCGATCATAACTTTTGTATACGGTTGACGGTGACCTTGTTTACGGTGAGAGTGTTTTTTAGGTTTGTATTGGAAAGTCACGACTTTCTTTTGTTTGCCGTGTTTTTCAACAGTTCCTTCAACAGTTGCGCCTGCAACAGTTGGCGCACCAACTTTTGTAGATTCGCCACCTACTAAGATAACTTCGTCAAAAACAACTTTCTCGCCAGCCTCAACGTTTAATTTTTCAACGTAGATTGCTTGACCTACTTCAACTTTCACTTGTTTACCACCAGTTTTGATAATTGCGTACATGCTATACAGCACCTCCTTCTTCTAGACTTAGACTCGCCATCCCAAGTGATGATTACTCATGCTTAAAAACTTGTTCTGTGCGGTTGTAGCTGTGGAGACCACAATTACAACACTAACTATAATAACAGAACCAGAAAACCTCGTCAATATAAACTCTATATTTTCTTCACTTTCTCTCTCCAAAAAAACTTCTTCTGTTATTTAAATTTCCGATTGACTTTCTAACACTACTTCCATTATAATTAGCTTTGTTGTGTTACAACTATTGTCATAGTAGCTCAGCAGGATAGAGCATCCGCCTTCTAAGCGGACGGTCGGGGGTTCGAATCCCTCCTGTGACGTAACGATAACAAAAGCGCCTCTTAGAAACCCTTGTTTCTAAGAGGCGCTTTTGTTATCCCAAGTTCATCCTAACCTAGTTTAACTTTCTACCAACTTGAAGTACCTCCACCTCCGCCAAAACTCCCACCTCCGAAACTGTCACCGGAGCCATCATCAGAAGAACCCTCGTTGCTTGTAACCCCCCAATCATGACGATTCGCATACATACTGGTCTTTTTTAGTTGCCTGTCAGAACGTGAACTTGCTAGAAATTTAGCAATAGACACATTTCCATAAGCAAAACGCATATCATAGTATTCAGGATACGTAGTCTTAATAAATCTTATCGGATAGAAGGATTTTGAAGCTTTTTTGTTGGTAATCTTTTTTTCTCTAATTTTTTTCCGCAATAATTTTTTTTCAATTTTATATTGCTGGTTGTCTAAATCGTTTGCTAATTGTTTTAATGATTTTGATTTTTCTGAACTTACTTGCTGGATATCTTTTAAAAACTTACGGATCATAGAATCCAGGTGCAATCTATTTTGTAAGCCAACACCTATTGATTTTATATAACCAAATAAGAAAAAGACCGGAATCAAAAAATAGACCAGACTAACCATGGGTACTAAAGAGTCTTCGTCTTCTAAAAATGTCAGAATCTCTGTGATTAGTGTGAAAACTGTCGAAGGAAACGACTGCTCTGATAAACTAACTTGAACATAAATAATCAGAGTCACCGATACAAAAAAAGGATGTTTTAATAAAATCGAAAGAGGAAACAAAATAATTTTTAGATAAGCAGGTATTAAGTTATCATTAATTCCACTAATCCGACACGCAGGCAATTTCGTTTCTGGAACTTTTTCCCAATACACTTCACCTATCCAAAAACGCGGTAAATAGATCCATGGTTGATTCACCTTCCAAAAACAAGCACACATAGAAGAGCTTCTTAAATCTTTCCACTGTGCAACATAATTATAAATAAATTTCTTTGGTGTCACCTCGCCAAATGCAAAATCCATATCATAGTATGCGGGAATTATTATCTCTTTTTTCGAATTTTCAGGATATAAAATATTTTTCTCCAAACGCGCCTTGGCAGCTTTAAATTCAACCGATTGTTCTCCTAAAACAATTGCCTTAGAGGAAATACCGCCATTATAAAACATAGCTACATCTTCCTTATAGCGATTTGCCATGTCAACTAGAGCCAAGCGGGCACTAAGTTCTTTCCCCGCATTACGTAATTCCCATAAAAAATACAACATAACAATAATAAAAACTATAATTAGCCAAGGCTTTAACGACCTTCCTATTCCTAATAAATATAACCAAATTTTCTGCAAAAAACTAACCTTAGGTAGCGAGGTCGTTTTAGACATAGTATCAGTAGTAAGTAGTTCCTTAATTCGAGTGGTGACAATATGTATTCCTGCATTAAAATCCTTTAATTTATAAAAATCTTTCACGGTACTATCTGTTATTTCATCGGTTAAACTATCTGGGATTATCTCTTCAAGCCCATAGCCTACTTCAAGTCTTGCTTGCCTGTCTTTCACAGATACTAAGTAAATCACTCCATTATTATAAAGTTTATTTCCGATACCTAATTTATTACCTATTTGATTAGTAAAACTTTCAATCGTTTCATTTTCAGGAACTTGCTCAACTGTGATAACCATTAGTTGTGGTTTCGTTTCCGTCTTACTAAGTTCTTGATTAATTTTTTGTACATTATTAATGACTTCTTCGTTCAAAATTTGTGCATTATCTGAAACAAAAAGATGATTTTGATTAATTTTTACTACGACATCGTCTGTTGGAGCTGAATAAGTCCTTTCAAATCGTTTTAAGAAACTCATTCCCAAATAGATCCCTATTAAAAGAACAGCTAGATAAACTAAATTCTTCATTACAATACTTTTTACTTTTATTTTTCGATACTCCCCCACGCTCATTTGTAATTCTATCCCTACTTTATTTTTCCCATACACTGATTTTTTCTCCCTTCCACTCCTACCGAATGTTCTAGCTCTGATTTTCCACAGAGCTAAATAAATTTTTTTGTATTAAAAATTTATTTTCTTAATAGTTAGTATACCGAATATAGACGTTCAAATCTTTATCTTTTTAACTAAACTTCTGTTAACACGCAAAAAAAAGAACGTAACGCTTAGTTGATAAGCGTTACGTTCTTTTCAGATAACTAGTTAAACAAACACAAGAATAGTGATTTTTACAGCTCGTTTTCCAAAATCTCAATCCGCTCATCAAAACTCAACTCTTGATAAATTTGGTGGAGCATCCACATGTACCCATACGGATCAACAAACAATGAATTTTTGAGCGCTCCTTCCATCATTTCAGTAATAGGCTGTACTTCTTGACAACCGTTTTCCATTGCCAGTTGATGTGTCTCTTCAATATTTTCTACTGTTATATTAAACCAGATAGTATTGGGATGTTCTTGGGTTGGTGATTTTAAACCATATTCTTCATTGGCATCTAACATGTGAAACCTCGTGCCATAAAGTTGAAAAACCGCTTCATTCATTCCGACAGGGTACTCAGTTGCTTCTACTACCTCTATTTCAAACACCTTTTTATATAAGGCAAGCGCCTTAAGGCTATCACTAACAATAAAATCGATTTCTGTCCCTTTAATCATTTGTTTTTCCTCCTTCAAAGCTACTAACTGTTGATTAATTTTTTTAATCTTTTGCTCCTCCATTTGAATTAAATGTCGCGATTGATCTCGTTTTCTTAACAAAATAGTTTCCAAAAAAGAAGCATCCTTAAGTTTTCTCAAAGTTTCCGCCATCTCTTCAACTTTAAACCCTGAATCTCTTAACAGTAAAATTTGTTTCAATAAAGGAATTTGATGTGCGCTATAATAGCGATATCCTGTTTTTTTATCAATTTCATTTGGAACAAAAATTCCTGCTTTTTCATAATGACGCAGCATCCGTGGGGAAATATCCATTAACTTGGCAAATTGCCCAATTTGATACATAGAGTCTCCTTTTCATTCAATTGATATTCTTATCATAAACCTTGACACCATGTGAAAGTCAATGAAAAAGTTTCTATTCATACATTTCTATTTTATTTGAATATTCCCGTGATCTTTCTCTTGTTATTTTCTAAAAATCTCCTTTACATTTACCAAAACAGTTGATACGATTAGTATACCTTCTTAAAATTAGAATTTTATAATCTTTATTTTACTAAAAGGCAACCAAAATGAAATCATCTAACCATTAACTTTATTCAGGTCATCAATCTCTTATTTTTGAAAAATAAAATACTCGTACTCGACAGTTCATTCATTTTTTTCATATGCGTTTATATGGAATCTAGTTCCTGTGTTAAACTCTGATGGTTATAAAGTTTTAATCACGTTATTCAGTGTAGATGAATTAGAAAATAAAAGAAAAAAACACTTGATTGTAAAGCTAATACAAGCAATTAGTTTGTTATTGGTCATTGAAACAGTCATTAGTTGGTTTGTGTGAGGTGACTAAGTTGTTAGAACTAGTTGTTAGAACTAAATGATTACACATTGAAAATAAATAATAAATTACTTTTAGAACATACAAAAGTTTCATTTAGAAAAGGGGTGATTAATCATATCTTAGGGAAAAACGGTGTAGGGAAATCACAATTTGCTAAGGATTTATTGTTAAACCGAAGTGGTTTAATCCCTTCTGAAATAAGTAAAAATGTTACGATTATTTCAAGCTTTTCTAATGTCCCTAACGATTTAAAAGTCTGCGAATTATTTATTCTTCTAGAGAAAAGATTTGGTTTAGATTCAGTCGCACACTTGGCTCATTCTTTGCACGCTACAAATATTTCTAAAACTTCCTTAATTGGACAATTAAGTGATGGACAAAAACAAAAACTAAAATTACTTTCTTTTTTTCTGGAAGATAAATCAATTATTGTATTAGATGAAATTACCAACGCCTTAGATAAACAGACAATTAATGAAATCTATCTATTTCTACTTGCATATATAAAAAATCATCCTAAAAAAATTATTCTAAACATCACACACAATTTATCAGATTTAAAAAATTTAAAAGGCAACTATTACTTAATTGAAGATTTCAAAATGATTCGTTTTACTAATCAAACTGAAGTTATTCAGAAGTATATTGAGGGGTGAAATTTTGGAATTAAAAAAAACGATTTCCAACAAAATAATGATTATTTTAATTGCAATTATCGTTGCAATCTTTGCAATGGGATGGATTCTACCTATTGGCATCGATAAAGTAACTAGGTTAAGTTACCGAGAATACTTATTTAGTACATATACTGTATTTACACAATTTGGCTTTCTAATGTTTTCGTTTCTAGTCTCTTTCTTTATTAATAAAGAGTACTCAGGAAAAACAATTTTATTTTATCGTATGATGAATACCAATAGCCTTACTTTTTATATAAAAAAAGTTTTGACACTTACGGTAGAGACCCTAGGCAGTATTCTAGTTCTGTTATTTATCGTTTCCTTTATTTTTATGGATTTTTCTGTAATTCTGCAAATGTTTTTTTTTATTATCGATGATTTCAATTCAGTATATTTTAATTGTTGCGTTGATCAGTTTTTTATCTGCTAACGTTCTTTTATCTATCGGTTTTAGCATACTCTATTGGATTACAACAGTACTTTTTGTTGCAATTGGTGGATTTTTACGTTTTTTTGCAATATTTGATGCTTCAAACGAATTATATCTAAACGTCCAGAATTTTTTAGAAGGCTCAGAAAACTCAATTAGTTTTGACCACAATTTATTGATTATCTTGTATATTATAGTTCTAACAGTCATCGCGCTGGCTATTGCAAGGGTAAATAATAAACGTTGGCTAAGACTAGGAGTATAAACGACACCCACTTCGCAGATAGGATTCATCTACTTATTCGAGACAATAGATTAAATCAAATACAACTAGTTGAAACTAAAAAAGTATCAATTTTGATACGCCCCAAACTGATATTTTTCTAAACTTTGGGGCGTGTAATCAAAATACAAGCTTCTTAGTGTGGCACTGGATATTTCAACGCATTTTTCTTCAACTTTTCTTCGATAATTTCGTCCAAATCAAACCCTAAATTATCAGCCATCATGTAGGAGTAAATGAGAACATCAGCCAATTCTTCTTTGATTCGTTCTTCTTGTTTGATGCCTTCTTCTGCTGTTTTCCATTGAAAAAGTTCTAACAATTCTGCTGCTTCTAAACAAATTGAGAGCGCCAAATCTTTTTCATTATGGTGGGGGCGCCAATTTCTTTCATCACGAAATTGATTAATTTTTGCCATTGTATCCATTTGTTCCCCTGCTTTCTTATTCATTTGATGGCAACTGAAACCCATCGAACGTTTCACCATCATAGTATTTTAATAACTGTTCTGTAGACAATAATGAGGAGGTTATTTCTTCCTCTTCAACAACTGCTTGATTCTCTTCTCTATACAACAAATAAGCCTGTAAAAGCTGTTGGTAAAGTTTTTTTCGTGAAGAGGCTTCCGCTGAAAGAAACGTTAATTCTTTTAAGTGTCCGCGATAGACAGGCAAATCATCAACGAATTCGATTGGTAATTCTACTACAGTTAACTGAAATTCTTCAAAGACTTCTTCGTACATCTGCCATTCCCTCTTTCTGTCGATATTGTTTTGGGGTCATGCCCATTTCTTCTTTAAAACGTTTATAAAAAAAGGCTTTGTCTTGATAGCCGATTCGTTCAACAATTGTTTGAATCGATAAATCTGTTTGCTTCAAGTAGTTTTTCGCCAATTGGATTCGGTAGGCTAAGACAATTTCCGTAAACGTTTTGTTTGTTTTTTCTTTTAAAAAATTCGATAAGTAATTCGGATGAAAATGAAATTTAGCGGCGACTTCTGCTAAAGTGACATGCGCAATCTGTTGCTCAATATACGCTAAAATCACCTCAACACGTTGATGATTCGACAAATAATTATCTTGCATCTTTAAAGCTTCTCTAGGCAGTTGACCTAGTTCCACCACTAGCAAAACAAAGGCCGCTTTGGTCACTTTATTATTAAAATAGGCCATTTTCACAATTTGTTTCAGTAATAATAGCGAATAGACGTGAACATCCGAATTTGGCTGGCTGGCAAAAACGAAATATCGAGGAATGTTTTCAAATTCACTGCTAGCAATTTCTGTAAAAAAACGATACATGACTGGCTCTTCCGCCAGCTGATTTAAGAGCGTATCAAGAAAATAGTGCTTTTTAAAATAAAATATAATCATAGACATTCCTTGCCCCTGATAGCTAACCGAGGTTGCCTCATTGACAATCATGACTTGGCCAGCCGAAAACGAACACCTTTGTTGATCCAAATAAGCATTGCCATCTTGCTCTAAACAATAGAGCATCCGAATAAATCCTTTCGGAACGTCAATTGTTTCCGAAGATGCCAACATAAAGCCCGCAATTTCTCGATGCGGATTTCCCTTAAATTGCGCTACTTCATTCTCAAGAGCATTGGTAGTGGTTAAATAACAATCTAAGGTCTCTAAAAACTGATAAAATGCTGCATATTGCTCTTCTTTGCTTGCCAATTAATCACCTCATAATCCAACACTTTTTACTTTACTCCCTCTATTTTTTTCTTTGGCGTTTCCTTCTATACTAGATACATGGTAACACGAAAAAAGAGATTCAACAGTTTTTAGGAGGAATTTTTTATGAAAATTAGTTTTATCGGTGCTGGAAATATGGCATCCGCTATTGCCAAAGGTGCGCTAAAAAAGCAATTTATTGCCGCAGAAAACCTTTATTTTTATGATATTCAAGTCGAAAAAACCGCCGCTTTTGCACAAGAAATTGGTGCACACGCGGTTGCTTCGCCTCAAGAAGCTATTACAGTAGCTGACTTAGTTATTTTAGCGGTGAAACCGCAATTCGTTCAAGCAGCTTTACTTGAAGCAAAAGAAGCAATTTTAGACAAGCAACCGTTAATTGTTTCCATTGCAGCAGGTACGACTATTGCAGAATTGCATCAACTGTTTGAGACTACCCAACCGCTTCGTCTTGTTCGTGTGATGCCAAATATGAATGCATTGATTGGCGCAGGTGCAGCAGCTGTTTGTGGCAACGCTTTTGCATCCCCCGAAGACATCCAGACTGTATTATCGTTGTTTCGAGCAGTTGGCCAAGCCTGGGAATTAGAGGAACAGTATTTTTCGATTTTTACTGCTATTGCAGGTAGCACTCCTGCGTATGCTTTCTTATTTATTGATTCGATTGCCCGAGCAGCCGTTAAAAATGGTATGAACAAAGAGTTAGCCTTAGAAATTGCCACACAAGCTGTACTAGGCAGCGCTCAAACTTTGGCAAATAGCACAGAGAATCCTTGGACTTTAATCGACCAAGTCAGTTCTCCTGGCGGAACCACGGTTGCTGGGATTGTCGAATTAGAAAACAATGCGTTTATTTCAACAGTCATCAAAGGGATTGAGGCCACCATCCTTCGGGATCAAGAATTAGCCAAACAAGACTGAGAAGAATAATTACATGAGCGAATAAATAAGAAAAAGCGCTGAAAATTCAGCGCTTTTTCTTATTTTAGTTGAATGAGTAAGCCAAAATGATCACTGACTATCGGTGTTTTCCTACCATCAAAAATTACTTCATATTTTCGTACGTGCCACTGTTTTGGAACAAATGCGTAGTCAATCCGCAAGGCTGCTTCATTTTCTTCCCAGCCATCTATTTTTTTCTCTACTGTCGCTTCACCGCTTGTCTCTTCCGCTACAACAAATGCATCTTGAATCGGCAAGTAACTATTTTCCAATAATTGATAGCCAGTTGTACCAGCTGGGTTGTTTAAATCGCCTAAAATGACTAACGGTTGTTGCCCCATCGCTAAGTATTTCTCTAGTTGTAGCCATTCATAGGCAAAACCTGTACAGGGTGTTTCCCACCAAGAAAAGTGACCAGAGACAACAGTAAGCGTACCTTTTGAACTCTCTGTCTCCGCTACTAAGATTTTTCTTGTTCGATAATTCGTTGGTTCTTGGCTTTCTGAAATAAGGAGAGCTTCACTAGTCAACGGACATTTCGAAAGTAGTGCGTTCCCTTCTTCATAAATAGCATAACCAATGTGGCTCATTTCCCAACTCCAATAATAGTGTTGGCCTTTTTCAGCTAGATATTGAACGATTAGATATGCAAAATTATCTTCATGGATTGGCGTTTGGGTCGCTATGGGACAAAAAGTAGTTAACTGTTCTAACGGCACTTTCTTGGAAGCGACTTTCTGATTCACTTCTTGTAAGGCAATTATTTCACTTTCAGAAGATAAAATCACCTTGGCAATCTCCTCTAATTTTTTTAATGGTTCTTCTTCTAACCAGCTATGAGTATTGATTGTTAAAAGATTCATCTTTTCCCCTTCTCTTACATGTTATTAGGTCGGGCACAATTATTGATTGTGCCCGACCTAATCATTTAAATTTCAATCTGTCCGATCACAGTTCCCGCAGTGGTGGTTCCTAGTTGATTAATAACTACTTGTTCCACTTTGTCGCTGTTTGTAAAGGCGACAATAATCGTTGTTTCTTTGCCAGCTTGTTCAATCACATCCAAATTCATTTTAGCTAGTTTCGTCCCAGCTTTCAATGATTGTCCTTCTTTAACAAAAGATTCAAAAGCAGGTGTTGCCATTTCAACTGTATCAATTCCCATATGGACAAGTACTTCAATACCTTCTTCTGTTTGTAGCCCAATCGCATGTTTGCTTGGGAAAACACTTAGGACTTTCCCCGAAATTGGTGCCACCACCTCTCCTTCTAGAGGCTTAACTGCAAATCCATCCCCCATCATTTTTTGTGAAAAGACAGGATCATTGACTTGCGCCATTGGAATAACTTCCCCTGTCGCTACAGCCACGAAATCTTTTTTCTTACCTAAGAAATTCGTTGTTGGCACTCCTGCTGTACTTTCTGCTATAACTGGTTCTGGAATGTCAACGCCGGAAGCTAGTAAATCTTCAATATCGGATTTTAAAACATCGGCTTTTGGTCCATAAACGGCTTGAACGCCATTATCTTTCACAATCAAGCCCATTGCGCCTGCCCGTTTCCACGCCTCTTCCGAACCGACTTTTTCTCGATCCTTTACACTGACACGTAAGCGTGTCATACACGCATCAACTTCTTTGATATTTTGTTTACCACCAAGTAAGTAGACAATTTGCGCGATTTGCTGATCGACGACACCTGAACCAGCCGCGCCAGATGCGATTTCTTCGCCGTTATCATTGTCGTAGTTTCCATTTCTTCCAGGTGTTGCGTAATTAAATTTTTTAATTAAGAAATTGGCTAAGAAATAAGTGACAGCACCAAAAATGATGACCATTAAAACAAAATTGATTAAATCGCCACCTAAACCAGCTTTTATTGCTAGCGGTGTTCTTGTTAACAATTCAATATTTCCAAACGAATGCACACGCAATGGTAAAATATCAGCCATTGCAAAAGCAGCACCTTGGATCACGGCATAAATCACATAAAGCGGCACTGCAGCAAACATAAACATGAATTCTAGCGGCTCTGTCACACCAGTTAAGAAAACAGCTAAAGCAGCAGAAAAATACATTGATTTATATTTAGCTTTTTTATCTACATCGACATTACGATACATCGCCAAAGCCATCCCCATTAAAATCCCTGAAGAACCAATCATTTGGCCTACTTTGAATCGAGCTGGTGTCCAATTTTCTAAGACAAACTGATACTTGCTCATATCACCAGCGCCTTTAAGATTCACTAAGTCTGTTGCCCAAGCCAACCATAAAGGATCTTGACCAAAGACTTGGGTTCCAGCTTGTGCGCCAGATAAAATTTCATACGTTCCACCTAATTGTGTATAGTTGATTGGAATCGTCAACATATGATGTAACCCAAAAGGTAATAACAAACGTTCCAACGTTCCATATAAGAATGGCGCTAAAATAGGTGCACTATCTTGAGATTGCGCAATCCATAACCCAAAATTATTAATTCCCGCTTGAATATTTGGCCAAATAAGTGCTAATGCAATTGAGACAATTGTTGACCACAAAATAACGACAAATGGGACAAACCGTTTACCATTAAAAAATGATAGCGCATCTGGTAATTTCCGATAATTGTAATACTTGTTGTAAGCCATCGCACCGACAAAACCAGCAATAATCCCTACAAAGACACCCATATTTAATGCCGGGGCTTCTAAGACACTTGTAAAGAATCCCTTCACCATAATCTTGGTCCCAAACAAGGTATGCGTGAAAGCTTGTTCATCAGCCAACATTTCATTTGTTACACCAAAAATGGCTCCAGTAATACGGTTGATTAAAACAAAAGAAATCCCCGCTGCAAATGCTCCACCTGCACGATCTTTGGCCCAACTGCCACCTATTGCTAACGCAAATAGTAAATGTAAGTTGCCAATAATTGCCCAACCGATACTCTCTAGAACTCCGCCTGTTGTTACTAACAAGCCTAAATTAGGATCGATTAAAGGAAGCGATTTCCCAATACTAATCATTAAACCCGCTGCGGGCATTACTGCCACAACGACCATTAAAGCTTTCCCGAATTTTTGCCAAAACTCAAAACTAAACATTTTTTTCATTCCTGCCACTCCTTACGCAATCGGTTTCGTTATGTTGCCATTATATACTCCTGTTTCCTTTTTGTAAATGCTTTAATTTCAAAAATATTGTGGAAAACAACTCCCTACTACTTAATCCTTTTTTATTTTGTCTTTTAATAAAGCAAATAAAGCTCCTTCTAACCTACCTTTGTTTCAGCTTTTATTCATAAGATTACACTTTTTAAGCATTGACTATTGACTAATGCAATCGGTTGCGTTTATGATAGACCTATCAATAAAATCACTGAGGGGGATTCTCATGAAACAAATCAAACGTTTATTCCAAATTGATCCTTGGAAAATCCGTACTACACACTTAGATAAAGAAAATTTACGTTTACAAGAATCATTAACGAGCATTGGCAATGGCTATATGGGGATGCGGGGAAATTTTGAAGAACACTATTCTGGCGACCACCATCAAGGAACCTATTTAGCAGGTGTTTGGTATCCAGACAAAACACGTGTTGGTTGGTGGAAAAATGGTTATCCTGAATATTTCGGCAAAGTGATTAACGCAATTAATTTCATCGCAATGGACTTACAAATTGATGGACAAACAATTGATTTAGCCACTACACCTTACGAAGATTTTTCTTTAGAATTAGACATGCAAAATGGGGTCCTTTCTCGGCAATTCACCATCCAAACACCGAAGAACAAAGTGCGCTTCTCTTTTGAACGTTTTTTAAGCTTAGAAAAAAAAGAAGCGGCTTACATCCACTTAACAATTGAAATGCTGGAAGGTACAGGCACAATCACTCTTCACTCAAAATTGGATGGCGATGTTCAAAATGAAGACAGCAATTATGAAGAACATTTTTGGGAAGAAAGAGCTATTGAAACACAAGAAACACTTGGCTTTGTTACAACTAAGACCATTCCTAACAACTTTGAAATAGAGCGTTTTACAGTGACTGCAGGCATGCGCCATTTCATCGATGGAGCCTCTGTTGTGCCTACATATACACAACAGCCCTTGGCCTTAACCGCAGAATTGACAGTGTCTTTAAACGAAGGCGAAACGACCGCCATCACAAAAGAAGTGCTTGTCGTTACCAGTCGTGATGTGCCAGAAACGCAACAAATCAAACGAGTAAACGAATTATTTGCAGAAATGACTACCTTGTACCCTGAAGCAAAAGCTGGGCAAGCTGCCGCTTGGGCAAAACGTTGGCAATTAGCTGATGTTGTTATTAAAGGAGATGATGAAGCCCAACAAGGCATTCGTTTTAATCTTTTCCAACTTTTCTCAACCTACTATGGCGAAGACGATCGTTTAAATATCGGACCAAAAGGCTTTACTGGCGAAAAATATGGTGGTGCCACATATTGGGATACTGAAGCATATGCTGTCCCACTTTACTTGGCGTTGGCTAAGCCCGAAGTTACTAAAAATCTACTGAAATATCGCCACAATCAATTGCCTCAAGCCATTCATAATGCCCAACAACAAGGGTTAAAGGGTGCCCTTTACCCAATGGTTACTTTTACTGGTGTCGAATGTCATAATGAGTGGGAAATCACTTTTGAAGAGATTCACAGAAATGGTGCGATTGCTTATGCGATTTATAATTATGTCAACTATACAGGAGATGAAGATTATCTAAAAGATGCTGGTCTAGAAGTACTTGTAGCAATCGCTCGTTTTTGGGCAGATCGGGTCCACTTCTCCCAACGTCATAAACAATATATGATTCATGGCGTAACGGGGCCAAATGAATATGAAAATAATATCAATAATAACTGGTATACCAATACCATCGCTGCGTGGGTTCTACGTTACACCCGTGAGTCTTATTTAAAATTCCAAGAAGAAACAACGCTCAAAATTGCAGACGACGAATTAGCTAAATGGGCAGACATTGTAGAAAATATGTACTTCCCAGTGGATAATGAATTAGGCATTTTTGTACAACATGACACTTTCTTAGATAAAGATTTAATGCCTGTTTCTGATTTACCACTTAGTGAGCTGCCTTTAAATCAACATTGGTCATGGGATAAAATTTTGCGGTCTTGTTTCATTAAACAAGCCGATGTTCTTCAAGGAATTTATTTCTTCAATGACGCCTTTTCTTTAGAAGAAAAACGCCGGAACTTTAACTTTTACGAACCAATGACTGTCCATGAATCTTCTCTTTCACCAAGCATTCATGCTGTGTTAGCTGCTGAATTAGGCATGGAAGAAAAAGCAGTGGAAATGTATCAACGAACAGCGCGCCTTGACTTAGATAATTACAATAATGATACAGAAGATGGCTTACACATTACCTCAATGACTGGTAGTTGGCTAGCGATTGTTCAAGGTTTTGCCCAAATGAAAACGGACCATCAACAACTAAAATTTGCACCCTTTTTACCAGCGACATGGACAGCCTACTCATTCCACATTAATTATCGGAATCGTTTACTATTTGTTGAAGTTGCAGCAGACCAAGTGGCCTTCACTTTACTCGACGGCCCTGCAATTCCATTAACTGTTTACAATCAAGAATACACATTAAAAGATCGATTAGTTTTACCGATCAGAAAGGAAGAAGTTCATGTTTAAAGGCGTTTTGTTTGATTTAGATGGCGTTATTACTGATACAGCAGAATTTCATTACCACGCTTGGAAAAAATTAGGGAACGAAATTGGAATTTCCATTGACCGTGTTTTCAACGAACAATTGAAAGGTGTAAGCCGTGAAGATTCTCTGCAGTTACTGTTAAAATACGGAAAAAAAGAAGGCACGTTTTCTTCTGAAGAATTTGCCCAGTTAGCGCAACGGAAAAACGATTATTACTTGGAAATGATCCAAGCAATTACGCCTGAAGATGTCTATCCAGGAATTCTTTCTTTATTAACGGAATTACGTGAAGCCAATATTAAAATCGCCTTGGCTTCTGCAAGTAAAAATGGGCCTTTCCTTTTAGAAAAAATGCAATTGACGCCCCTTTTTGATGCCATTGCTAATCCAGCAGACGTTCAGGCAGGCAAACCCGCTCCAGATATTTTCATTTTAGCTGCGAAAGAAATTGATTTAACACCAGCAGAATGTCTTGGCATTGAAGATGCCAAAGCTGGGATTCAAGCGATTCTTGCTAGTGGAGCGCAACCTGTTGGCGTTGGCCGCAAAGAAGAGTTAGGCGAAGGGTTGCCCATCGTACCAGAGACGAGCGCTTTAACGTTTGATTACTTAAAAAAAGTGTGGCTTGATCATGAAGGATAATCGTATCACCGTAACCGATATTCCAAACACAAACTTAAAGAAAATTACTTTGAAGAACGACTTTTTAGAAGTCGTTCTTCTCAATTATGGCGCGCGCCTCCATCAACTTTTTATGCCAAACAAAAATAATCATTGGGAAAATATCCTTTTATCGTATGATTCGTATCAAGATGTATTAAAGGATCAAAGCTTTTTTGGCGCCACTGTTGGACCAGTTGCTGGACGTATTCGTAATGGCCATTGGCAAAATGGAATATTAGAACAAAATAGCGACGGTCATCATATCCATGGTGGCTCAAAGGGGTGGTCTTTTCAATATTGGACAGTCGAGCCCTTTGAAAAAAAAGATATCATTGGCGTTGCTTTTCATTTAACCGATACCATTTCTGGCTATCCTGGACCAATTGAGGCCACCATCACTTATCAGCTAGAGGATAATCATTTACGAATGATCAGTACTGGACGGAGTAAACAGGAAACACTTTTTAATCCTACAAACCACGCCTACTTTAATTTATCTGGCGATGGAAAGTTAGACATTCTGTCACATTTGCTATCTTTGAACTGTCAAGGTATGTTAGAATTAGACGATAATAAGCTGCCTACTGGACGGATTTTACCAGCTTCTGAACTATCCATACGTTTTAATGAACTGACACCTATCGAAACAATCCTCCAACGCTATCCAACCGGGTTAGATGATGTTTTCCCCTTAGTTGGCTCTGACTTAAGACAGCCACAATTATGCTTACAAGAACCTACTTCTGGAAGAAAAATGACGATAGCAACAACGAACCAAAGTATGGTATTATTTTCTACGACTGGTTTTGAGGCTCCATTTTCTATTAATGGACAAGCGATGCATTCAAACTATGGCTTAGCAATTGAACCACAAGAGTATCCAGACATTGTTCATCATCCTCAGTGGGGCTCTATTTTATTACCAGCTAATAAAAAGCAAACCTACCAAACGGTTTATCAATTTAACCTTCTATAATCACTAAGAAAGGCGTGGCAAAAATGGCAATTACAGTAAAAGATGTCGCTAAGAAAGCGGGGGTTGCAACTTCAACCGTTTCGCGTGTCATTAACGATCATCCAAGTATTTCTGAATCGACAAAAAAGAAAGTGCGAAAAGTCATGGATGACTTAGGCTATGTGCCAAATATGACGGCACGGAATTTGGGTAAACGAATTTCAAGTGCCATTGGCGTAATTTTACCTCCTTTAGATTCGAAAGAACGGTTAGGGAATCCATTTTATTTAGAAATTATGGAAGCCATCAACGAGGAAGCCCGTCTTTATGATATGACTACTGCTATTGCAACTGCCAAAAGTTTTGATGTACTATTGGAAAACGTTAAAAGAATGCATCTTCAAAAACAAGTGGACGGTTTTATTCTTGTGTATTCAGATAGTAAGGACCCCGTCATTGATTACTTATATGAAAACAACATTCCCTTTACTTTAATTGGTCAACCTTACCAACATGAAACGGAAATAGTTTACGTGGATAATGATAATCAATTATTAGGGAAACAAGCGACGGAATTTTTAATTGAAAACGGCCATAAAAATATTTTATTTGTGACCAATACAACGCATGAAAGTTTGTACTTTGAACGTTACTTTGGTTATCAAAAAGCAATGATGATGCAAGGATTAACTGTTTTACCAAGCGTTGCATTAGAAAAACCTGAAGATTACATGGCTTTCGATGATATTCTTCATCAAAATAATGCCACGGCGTTGGTGGTGATTGATGATATCTTTGCTTTGCGGACGATGCAACTTGCGCAAATCTATGGTTATCAAGTTCCTGAAACGTTATCCATTATTAGTTTCAACAACTCAATCTTTTCAACATTGACACATCCTTATCTAACAAGCATTGACATCGACACGTCAGAATTAGGGCGAATGGCGATGAAAAAATTATATGAATTAATCCATGAAGAATTGACGAATGGTGTCCGTCTCGTTATTCCTCACAAATTAATTAAGCGTGAAACAGTTATTCCTATTCATTAAAAAAGAAGCGTAAGCAGTTTAACACTGCTTACGCTTCTTTCTATGTGTACGCTCTTATTCGTATGTATTACTTTTATAAAATAACTTTTTGCGAAATTTTTTTCCAAAACGTTTCTTCTTTTGCATCAAATTGAGCTGGTTCCCCGTCAGACAATTTTTCATTTAATAATGATAATTTTTCTTGATGTTTTGCATACTCATCTTTTTTTATTAGCTCTAAACGATACGCACGATCCAAGATCGACTCTCGATAGTTAACATTCATTTTCGTTGCCTTCGCCATTTCTTACATTCCTTCCCAAAATAAATTTTCATTTTTTCGTTAAATTCTTCTATAATTATAACAAAAATATCAGAAAAATAAATATGAAACAAACGATAATTGCGAAAATTTTGTTTTTTCATGCAATTATCGTTCGATTATTTAAGAAATTAAAATTATTAACCAATAATTAATCAATCAGCAAACGCATTAAATGAACATCTAAAAATTCACCTTGGTCTGTTTTGGCGCCTCGAGGCATAATTGCTTCTGTTTCAAACCCTAATTTTTTATAGACGTGAATCGCTCGTTGATTGCGATCCTGTACCGTTAATTCCAAGCGACGAATAACATGACTTTCATGCGCCCAGCGAATAAGTTCTTCCATCAGGATACTGCCCAGTCCATAGCCCCAGTACTCTTTTAAAATACTAATGCCAATTTCACCAATATGCTCCATCCGCTTTTTAGAAGAAGCAGACACAGAAGCGGTCCCAATGATCGCTTCTCCCGCTAATGCCACCAATAAAACATTATTTGGCGATTCATAGAGTGTTGCTAGATTTTCAGCCAATTCTGTTGTCGACATGGCCATTCCTCGCTCATCCATTACCAAATAGGGCGTTTCACTCCCGATTTTTGACATCACAGATAGTAATTGATCCGCATCAGTAGGCACTGCTTCTCGAATAGAAAATGTTTGTTCAGTCATATTCGCGAGCCTCCCACGTTTTCAGAATCTCTGCTATTCTTTCTTCTGCCAATGGACCAGTTCCGCGGAATTCAAGAACTCTCTTGTCCGCTTCTTGAGAATCTTTATTTAAAATAATTTCTAAATAATCTTCTGGCAATTCTTCTTCAATCAAGCTGCCCCATTCTACAACGGATAGCCCATCTCCTTCAAAATACTCATCTAACCCTAATTCATCCGCACCCTCTTCAACACGGTAGACATCCATATGGTATAACGGAAGTCGTCCTTGTGGATATTCGCGGATAATCGTATAGGTAGGACTTTTAATCATTTGGGAAATGCCTAATCCTAAAGCAATCCCTTTCGTCATTGTCGTCTTACCGGCCCCTAAATCACCAGTCAGGACAATTACATCACCAGCTTGTGCTTTTTGTCCAATGATTTTAGCAATTGCTTCTGTTTCCAATGGATTGTTCAGGACAATGTTCATTTTTTTTGCCTCCCATCTGCAAGAATCTATGTATGAAAGTATACCGAAAATTCAATAAGTTGACTAGTGGCAGCTTCAAAAAAATAAAGTTGAGGCCCAAGTGTCCTGGGAACCTCAACTTCTACTTTGCTTATTTATCATGCTTCGACATAGTTAATTAGTCGTTCATTAATGTTTGAGCAGCTGTAATGATTGATAATTTATAAACATCTTCTTCGTTTGCACCACGTGATAAATCAGAAACTGGTTTGTTCAATCCTTGTAAGATTGGGCCAATTGCTTCAAAGTTACCTAAACGTTGAGCAATTTTGTAGCCAATATTTCCTGATTGTAAATCTGGGAATACAAAGACTGTTGCTTCTCCAGCAACTTTTGAGTTGGGCGCTTTTAATTGTGCAACAGAAGATACATAAGAAGCATCAAATTGTAATTCACCATCAATCGCATATTCAGGTGCTAATTCTTGCGCAATTTTTGTAGCTTCAGCAACTTTTGTTACTTCTGGTGCTTTTGCAGAACCTTTTGTTGAAAAACTTAACAATGAAACTTTTGGTTCAATGTCAAATAATTCAGCTGTTTTGGCACTATCAACAGCAATTTCAGCTAATTCTTGTGCAGTTGGGTTCACGTTAATCGCGCAGTCTGAGAATAAATATCTTTCTTGGTCACGACCACGAATCATTAAGAAGGCACCACTTGTACGGCTTACGCCTGGTTTTGTTTTAATGATTTGTAACGCAGGACGAACTGTATCACCTGTTGAGTGGATAGCACCACTAACCATACCATCAGCAATACCCATGTAAGTTAACATAGTACCGAAATAGTTGACATCTTTTAAGATTTTTTCAGCATCTTCTTTAGTAGCTTTTCCATTACGGCGTTCAACAAATGCTTCGACCATTTCATCCCATTTTTCATAATCATTTGGGTTGATAATAATAAAGTTTGATGTGTTGATTCCACGAGCCATAGCAGCATTTGCAATATCTGTTGGATCACCAATTAAGATTGGTTCTACTAATTCATCAGATTTTAAGCGGGCAGCAGCACCTAAGATTCTAGGATCTGTTGCTTCAGGGAAAACAATTTTGATATTACGGCGTACGACTTTAAATTTTAAGCTATCGAATAATTCCACGATAAACCCTCCAGTTTTATATTTACAAAATCCATCATACACTATTCTCAAAGAAAATAACAGTTTTTTCTAGCTGTATTAGTCAAAAAAAAACCAATAATCCGATAAACTTTTCACAAACTAACTCTTCTACACTATAACAGCATACACTGTTACATTACACTGTTTCAGGAAGTTGCCAATCAATCGGCTTTTCCCCTAAACGTTCTAGAGCAGCATTCGCTTGAGAAAACGGACGTGAGCCAAAAAAACCACGATGTGCTGACAATGGACTTGGGTGTGGCGATTTGATAATCACATGCCGAGTCGTATCAATCATTTTAATTTTTTCTTGAGCTG
This sequence comes from Enterococcus sp. DIV0183, assembly GCF_050541505.1. NCBI lineage: Bacteria > Bacillati > Bacillota > Bacilli > Lactobacillales > Enterococcaceae > Enterococcus > Enterococcus sp. DIV0183. Next base: position 768,401 of record NZ_CP172932.1, on the reverse strand, counting down.
GACGTCCCCATAAAATGAAAACAACAGGTTTTTCACGCTCATTCAACTTTTCGATAATGACATCTGTCAGTTGCTCCCACCCTTTACCTCGATGGGAATAGGCTTGACCTGCCCGAACAGTCAACACAGTATTTAATAATAACACGCCTTGTTTAGCCCAGCTTTCTAAAAAGCCATGGTTGACGGGTTGGTACCCTAAATCAGCTTGTAATTCTTTGTAAATATTCGCAAGAGATGGCGGCACTTTCACACCTGGCTGGACAGAGAAACTTAGTCCGTGTGCTTGATTGGGTCCATGATATGGATCTTGTCCCAAAATTACTACTTTTACTTCTTCAAAAGGGGTTAGTTCTAACGCTGAAAATAAATGATACATATCTGGATAAATCGTTTGTGTCTGATATTCTTTTTTCAAAAATTCCCGCAATTCTTGATAATACGGTTTTTCAAATTCAGCAGATAAAACGTTTTGCCAACTATTGTGAATAATTTCTTTCATAATGCTCACTCCTTCGCTCTCTAAGCATAACGAATTTCTCCAAACCTGACAAGAAATTTCTGGGTACTTTCTCTTGGAAAAACGTGGTAAACTATAGGTAAGCTTTAAATAGATAATGAGGTGTAGAGAATCGATGATTAAATTAATTGCTTCAGATATGGATGGAACACTTTTAGATGCAAAAATGAGCATCACAAATGATAACGCTTCAGCAATTCGCGAAGCGGAACGTTTAGGAATCGAATTTATGGTTGCTACTGGCCGCGCATATACCGAAGCGAAACCCGCGTTAGAAGAAGCTGGAATTGACTGCGCCATGATTACTTTAAACGGCGCCCAAGTGTTTGACAAAGATGGACACTCACTTTTCACGGCTGGGATCGAAAAAGAAACAGTAACAGAAGTACTAACTATTTTGAGTCAACACAATGTTTACTATGAAATCTCTACAAATAAAGGTATTTTTTCTGAACATCAAGAAAAAAGAATTGAAAACTTTGCCGCTCATATTGCAGAATCCATGCCCCATTTAACTTATAAAGTGGCGATTGCCATGGCTTCAGCACACCTATCTTTATTGCATATTACCTATGTTGATCGTTTAGACGACATTTTAAAAGATGATTCGATTGAAGTCCTTAAAATTATTGGCTTCAGTATGGATGGGCCGAAAGTATTAGGTCCTGCTGGGATGGAAGTAGAAGAACTAGATGATTTGGTTGTTACCTCTTCTGCGCTTAATAATATTGAAATTAACCACCGCCTAGCACAAAAAGGGATTGCGGTTGCGCGCGTCGCTAAAGAACGTGGGATTCCCGCTGAACAAGTCATGACTATTGGTGATAATTTAAATGACGTCAGCATGATTCAATGGGCTGGGGTAAGTTTTGCAATGGGCAATGCCGAACTGGAATTAAAAGAATATGCTAAATATGAAACAGCCACTAATTTAGAAAATGGTGTTGGCGAAGCCATCCTGCGTGCAATAAGAGAAGATTTGTAATAAGCACTACCAGTTACAGCACTCATTTATATATAGAAAGGAGATCGTGTCGTGTCTGAATTTTTTATTCAAGAACAACAGTTAGGAAAAGTTACGCGAACCATCGTGAAAGACCAAGCAGGCCGTTCACTTTTTCTATTGGTGGGGCGCTGGGGTACACGAGGAGATGCGCTTTCTTTATATGCAATGAACGGAGAAATTTTAGCCAGTATTAAACAAGTTTCTTGGACTTTTGGTACACGATTTGAGTTATATCAGCGTTTTGAAAAAGTGGGTACTCTACGAAAACTGTTCAATTTGAATGCTGATTTCTATTATGTTCAAGGCCTTCACTGGGCAGTTGTTGGGGATATCAAAGCGCACCAATATTCAATTTATCAAGTCCATAAAAAAATCATGTCAATGGATAAAACCATGCTTTGTACAGGCGACTATTTTGTTTTAACTGTTGCCAATGATGAGGACGCACCGTTGTGCATCTGTATAGCAGCTGTCCTTGACTACTGGTTATATAATAAGAAAAAACAAAAAACTTCCGATGATTTTGGATTAGATTTTGATCCTTTAACGGATTAATGAAAAATAACGAAGCTAAAGTGATTGACTTTAGCTTCGTTATTTTTACACTTCTTTTTGCATATGATTGTATAAGTGACCACTAATAGTCATTGTTGTGACATCTTTAAAGCCTTTGCTTGCGTATAACTTTCTCGCCCCTGGATTGTCAAAATCAACATTTAGACCCAAGGCTTGCTTCCCGCTAGCTTTGGCTACTTCAGGTAAAGCATCTAATAACTTAGAACCAATTCCCATTCCACGGAAACGTTCATCCACAGAGATCGTGTCTAAATACCATTCATTAGGCAAAGTTTCTTCTTCAATAAATAGCCGAACATCTTCTGCTAAGCCATGTTTTTTAAAGACTTCTCTTAAAGGTTCATCAATAATCTTTTCATCTTCCGCAGGATAGCCGACAGCAATCCCTGCAACTTCACCTGCATGTTCATAAACTAAAATTCGTTGATAGCCATAGCGATAGGTTGGATACGCCGTTGCCTCTGCTAACAGGTCAATCATTTGTTCTTCTGAGACTTCTTCTAAAATTGGTAACTCCATATCTTTTAAAATAACTAAGACCAGCCGAGCAATCGCTTGACCGTCTTCTTTTGTTGCCGAGCGAATCATTGTAATTCTCCTTTACATTTAACTAAAAAAGAACTGGCTACTATCATTACTGACTTAGCCAATTCCTTTTATCTTGTCTTTAGTATAACAAATTTATTATTGAATTTCTACTGTAACCTGACGTCGTCCCCAAGCAGTACATTGCTCTACTGAATCAAAATGAACATCAACAATATTTCCTTGAATAGCGCCACCTGTATCTCCAGCAATAGCAAAGCCATAACCAGAGACTTTCACTAATGACCCCAGAGGAATTACGCTTGGATCAACTGCAACTACATTGCTTTGTTTACTTAAGTCAATACCAGTAGCACTTAGATTACTTGCACCTGGCTCACGCCAAGAATAAGCGGTTGATTCCATCTGAAGCACACGACCAGAGCCAGTTCCTGGTGTTGATGATTCGCCTGTCGATGATTCTGTCGTTGATGACGATTCGGATGAACTAGCTGAACTTGAAGATTCAGTGCTACTGCTTTCCGTACTTGTAGAAGAGCTTGATGCTTGACTGCTTGACTCTTCAGCAGCTTCGGCTTCTAGTTTAGCCGCCGCATCTGCTTGCGCTTGTTTGTCGGCAGCTGCTTGTTTCTTCGCTGCTTCTGCTTTGGCAGTTTCTGCCGCACGTTTTTTCTGTGCCTCAGCTGCTGCTTTTTCGCTGACTAAGCGTTGTTGCTCTTTCTGTTTGTCTGTCGAAATTTGAGCCAATAATTCTTCATTATCCGCCATTTTTTCTTTTAACTCAGAGACTTTATTATTCATTGAAGAAGCTTCAACTTGTAATTTCTCTTCATTTTGTTTTAAAGTTGTTTGCGTATTTTCAACTTTTTCTTGTAATGCAGCTAACTTTTCTTTTTCGCTAGTTAAGCTTTCAATCTTTTCCCGTTCAAAGTTTTGTAAAACGGTCATGGCGTAGGCCCGATTAAAGAAATCTGATAAATTTTCTGCATCTAATAAGGCTTGCCAAGTACGTTGGTCGCCATTTAATTGAATATCCTTCATACGATCGCCAACAGCTTCTTTACGACGAGAAATATTTTTTTCTGTTTTTTCTATTTCCTCTTTCGAAGTTTTCAACGTATCTTCCGCTTTCGAAATTTGCGTTTTTAAACGTTCGATTTCCGCATATTTAGCATTTACATCGTCTAAGGCTGAATTGATTTCTTTACTAATTAACTCCCCAGATTGTTTCGCTTGCGCTTCTTTTTCTTGCAACGAATCAAGTGATTCTGCTGCCGCAGCGACTGGAAGTCCAAAATTGATAAGCATCATTGTTGTTAAAAATGGTATCAACTTTTTAACCTTCACTAAATCCAACACCTTTCCTAACTTATCTAAAACACCTACTCATTATACTAGTCAGGAGGGCTTGTTTTATTTCAATCATGTTACAATTTATTACAATTTAAATGCAACTCTTTTTTTATCCTGCGTTTATTCATTAGTCCATTTCTATCTCAATTCTTTAAGAATTTCTTAAGACGCCTTAAAAACTAGCTTTTGACGATTTTTCTTTTTTTCATCCCATTAGACCATTGATTGAAATATTTTGTAATATTTTTTGTTAATTATTGGCCCTTTTTCTTCAAATCTTCTAAGAGATGCCGAACTTCTTTGGAATTTTTAATGTTTTTTAAAGTTAGTTTTGGGTAATTGTTAATAAAACGACGTTGTTGGAAATTTAACCGATTTTGGAAATGCTCTTTTTTGGTTCGTTCTTTTAACTTCTGCCAATCAGCTGTAGCGATTTCCATTTTTGTGTTCAACCGTTGCTTAAATTCTTGTTGGTTCGTTTCCAACGTTTGGCCCATCTCGGTAATAAGTTTTTTGAAACCTTGCATGTTCAGCAACGTATAAATTAAGTCAAGCCCCATTACAATCACTATGCAAAGTGCTAAGTAGTTGCCAAAGGTTGCTTGTAAAAAGCTGACAACTTTGGCGATTTCTGGTTGAATAACTTTGACAATCAAGACACAACCCAATCCCCAAAAAAGAGAAACCGGTAAAGCCACGCGACCGTTTAAATTAAAAGGTACATCATGATAATCCCACCAAGAGGCATGGAACAGTTTTTCCAAGCCATAACTAGTGACATATTCTAAAATCGTCACTAAAACAGCCGATCCGACATACAATACCAAGAGATTGTTTTCAAAGGGTTCCACAAAATAGAGAACGCTTAAGACCCCAAATCCATAAATAGGACAATAGGGCCCTACCAAAAATCCTCGATAAACAAATTTTTTAGCTTTTAATGAACAATACACCGTTTCCCATAACCAGCCGATAAAGGAATAAATAAAAAATAACAAAATAACCTGACTCATTTTTTCCACGTTTCTGTCACACTCCACTTCTTTGCGCTTTTCTTCTATTTTAACAGAAGTTGAGAAAATGTAGCGAACAACTTTCTTTCATTGAAAGATTAGGCTACAATGAGAGCAGCAAAGGGAGGAATCTTATGTTTGGTTTATTGAAATACGCAAAAAATTATCGAAAACAAATTATCCTCGGTCCAGTCTTCAAATTTTTAGAAGCTTGTTTCGAGTTAGTCTTGCCCTTATTCATGGCTCACTTAGTCGATGTCGGTATTCGTCAAAACGACCGACAGACTGTCATAGAAATGGCCCTCTGGATGCTTGTTATGTCGTTAGTTGGTTTATTTTTTGTCATGATTTGTCAATACTATGCTTCAGTCGCTTCGCAAGGTTTTGGGACGGAGCTAAGAAATCAATTAATGAAGAAAATTAATCAGCTTTCACACAAAGAATTGAATAGTTTTGGTACAGATACCCTCATCACCCGGATCACAAACGATATCAACCAGCTTCAATTAGCTTTAGCGATGTTTATTCGGTTGGTCATTCGGACACCTTTTTTAAGTATCGGTTCTGTGGTGATGGCTTTTTACATTGACGTGCAGATGGGCTTTCTTTTCCTATTACTTTTACCAATTTTTAGCCTTATTCTCTTTATTATCATTAAAGTGACTGTGCCTTTATATCAAAAAGTCCAAGAATATTTGGATCGGTTAAACCGTCAAATTAGTCAAAATTTAAGCGGTGTCCGTGTGATCCGTGCGTTTGCTAGAAAGGAAACAGAGCAACGACATGTTGATAAAGCTTCAGATGATTTAGGCGATATTTACATTCGTGTATCGAATGTCTCTGCTTTATTAACGCCTTTAACCACTTTGATTATGAATGTTGGAATTTTATTTTTACTTTATTTTAGTGGCTTAAAAGTTTCTTTCGGTTCCCTGCAACAAGGGGAAGTTTTAGCATTGATCAATTATATGAATCAAATGATGCTCGCTTTAATTGTTGCTTCTAATCTCGTGGTAATTTTTACGCGAGCTGCCGCTTCCGCAAACCGTGTCAATGAGGTTTTAACTGTAGAAAGCCAGTTAACAGATACACCAGAATCAGCAAAAACATCGCCACAATTTGGTGATATTACCTTTGACCATGTAGATTTTCGCTATGAACCAGAGGCCGGTTTGGCTTTGGAAAATATCAATTTTACGATTCCTAAAGGCTCAATTCTCGGCATCACAGGACCTACCGGCAGCGGGAAAAGTACCTTAACCCAACTCATTCCCAGATTTTATGATGTGAGTGCAGGAAACCTTTTTATTAATGGTATAAATGTGCGCGATTGGCCGCTCTTTACTTTACGCCAACAAGTGGCAAGTGTCCCACAAACTGCCGTCTTATTTACAGGGACTATTCGAGAAAACTTACAATGGGGCAAACCAAATGCAACTGATGAAGACTGTTGGGAAGCATTAGCTATCGCCCAATGTAAAGAATTTGTTGAACAATTAGACCAAGGGTTAGACACGCCTGTTAACGAAGGCGGAAAAAAATTTTCTGGTGGACAAAGACAACGGTTGACCATTGCCCGTGCCTTGATTAGGAAACCGCATTTACTTATTTTAGATGATTCCTTGAGTGCACTTGACTATCAAACAGATTTGAATCTGCGTCGTGCTTTACAAAAAGAACGAGCAGAGACAACCGTTATTTTAATTTCACAACGCGTGAGTTCGATTGCTACGGCGAATCAAATTTTAGTCCTAGATAGTGGAAAAGTCGCTGGCCTTGGCACCCACGAAGAATTACTTACTTCTTCTAAAGAGTATCAAGAAATCGTTGCGTCACAGGAGGAGGATACCCATGCAAACTAAAAAAATTCATTTTGGCGCCTTCTCACGTTTTAAGCCGTATTTACTACACTATCCAAAAGAAATTATCGGCGCCTTAATCCTAGGAATTCTCAGTGGTTTTTCGACTGTCCTCATGACTTATTATATAGGTAAATCCGTTGATACAATGGTTGGTAAAGGACAAGTCAATGCTGCGCAACTCATCAAAATTTTAGGTTTATTAGCAGGGATTTTACTCGTAACCGTTCTAAGTCAATGGCTGATTCAACGTCTCGGTAATCGCGTGTCTTATTTATCGACCACACAGCTGAGAAAAGACGCCTTTGCCCATTTAAATCAATTACCGTTAAGTTATTATGACCAAACGTCACACGGAAATATCGTCAGTCGCTTTACCAACGATATTGACAATATTTCAATGGCTTGCTCGGCTGTCTTCAACCAATTATTTTCCGGCATGGCCACCGTCGTTGTTGCTTTGCTCTTTATGATTCGGCTAAGTCCCCTGCTCACATTAGTGGTTCTTATCAGTACGCCGATTATTTTTATTGTAAACTGGCTTGTTGCAAAAGCTTCACAAAAAAACTTTGCTGCACAACAAACGATTGTTGGTGAAATTTCCGGTTTCGTTTCAGAAATGGTTGGCAACCAAAAAATTGTTAAAGCCTTTCAACAAGAACAAGCTACGCAAGAAACATTTGAAGCATTGAATCAAACGTTGTATGAAAAAGGACAGAAGGCTCAGTTTTCTTCCTCCTTAACCAACCCACTTTCTCGATTTATCGACCATTTATCTTATTTATCGATTGGATTAGTCGGTGGCTTGTTAGTTTTAAGTGGCAATCCTTTAGTCACAGTTGGTGTTATTTCCAGTTTCACCATTTACTCTAGTCAATTTTCTAAACCTTTTATTGAACTCTCAGGAATCACCAACCAAATCCAAGCCGCCTTAGCTGGATTGGAACGTACCTTTGATATGATGGATCAACCAGTTGAACGTCCTGATGCCCCGAACGCAATTGTTTTGAAAGAAGCGCGAGGCCGTGTTGAATTTAAAGACGTTGATTTTTCTTACACGCCGACGCGACCTTTAATCGAAAACTTTAATTTAATTGCTGAACCAGGAGAAACAATTGCCATTGTTGGGCGAACTGGTGCGGGTAAATCAACATTAGTGAATTTGTTAATGCGCTTTTACGAGGTCGACCGTGGCCAAATTACGGTTGATACTCACGACATTACTCAAATTACTCGGGACAGCTTACGAAAAAGTTTTGGTATGGTTCTCCAAGATACTTGGCTATTCGATAGTTCCATTCGGGAAAATTTAACGTACGGAAATCCCGAAGCCTCTGACGAAGAAATTATAGAAGCCATGAAAAAAGCCCATATTTTTGATTTCGTCATGCGTTTACCTCAAGGACTAGATACCGAGATTGGTTCCCAAGGCGTTAAAATTTCTGAAGGACAACGACAATTAATGACTATTGCACGCACGATGATTAGTAATCCGCCGATGCTTATTTTAGATGAAGCGACCAGTTCAGTTGATACATTGACCGAGCAAAAAATTCAGGATGCTTTTTTACAAATGATGACTGGCCGGACCAGTTTTGTTATTGCCCATCGCTTAGCAACAATCAAAAGTGCTGAAAAAATTCTAGTTATGGACAACGGTCAAGTAGTTGAAATCGGTACCCATGACGAATTATTGCAAAAAGAACAGGGTTATTATCGTGACCTTTACGAAGCGCAGTTTAATCAAAAAGCACAATAAAAAAGAGTCACTTTTCTGGGATGATGAAAAGTGACTCTTTTAATTTTAAATTTATTGATCTAATTCAGATAATGGTTTTCCAAATAAACGTTTAAAGGGAATTTTATTGCCTAAATAATAAGTAGCAATTACTTGAATAGGAAAGAAAATAACTGTTTTAATTAAGCGTGGCACCCACCAAGCAAAATTTGCTAGATTGACGCCATACATTAAACTTAACCACAAAGGAGTTAAAATGATATTAATTAAAACGGTGACCAACAATGTCGCCAAAATCACTCGTTGCCATGTCATTTCTTTCTTATAATAGAAATAACCATAAATAGCACCAGCCAAAAAGGCATTTAAAGTAAACCCAGGAAAATAGCCTGCCTTTGGAAAAAGCAACATTCCTACCACATCAGCCACCGCCGTGCCGATTCCAGCCCAAAAAGGTCCGAAAATCATCCCAATCAATGATTCTGGAATAAACGTGAAACTGATTTTTAAAAACGTTGTTTCATACGCAAAAAATCGTGAAAAGACAACGACCACCGCAATGAGTACGCCCATTAACGCAATGGATTTTGTGCCAAATTTTTTCTTTGTCATTTTTAGCATCTCCTCTAAGAGCTGCTACATGACGAACCATGCAGCGAATGCGAAAACAAAACCGCGAACATTAAAAAGCTGAACGTGTTGTTCTGATGATAAGCAAAGTAAGAACCTTTGCTTTCTAGCAACACACTGTTTATGTTCTTCGTCCAAAAGGCAACATCCCATCCTTTTAGCACTTAACGCTTTGTCTCCTACTCTGTTATTTTATTTGGACAAAAGTCCTCATAAAATATACCACAAAATAGTCAAAATAACCATTAAGGTTCTCTAAAAAGCTAACGGTCGACGATCCCCTTCATGGATAACCTCACGGAAGTCCGCAAACCCCGCCTCGACACCTCTCAAAAGAATTTCAGCACTGCCGATATTGGTCGCTAAAGGAATTTCATAGACATCACTTAGACGAATCAAAGCCGTCACGTCTGGTTCATGCGGTTGCGCGGAAAGAGGATCTCTTAAAAAAATAACTAAATCAATGTTGTCTTCTGATATCATTGCGCCAATCTGTTGATCCCCTCCTAATGGCCCTGATTTAAAGCAATGCACGGGTAGGCCAGTTGCTTCCATCACTTTCATGCCTGTCGTTCCTGTTGCATACAATTCATGTTTTTCTAAAATATGTTTATAAGCGGTTGCTAGTTTGATCATTAATGTTTTTTTACGATCATGAGCGATTAAAGCGATTTTCATGTTATCCAACTCCTGTCTTTGTTATATTATAACAAAAGTTTAGCGATAAATCCGCTGAGAGTGTTTGTCCTTTGTCATCTTGACGAAAAAGTCTTCTTTTTCTTGTGCAACTCTCCCTTGCTGAAAGATAGCGTTTTCATTTAAACTGTAAGTAACAAATCAAAAAGAAAAGAGTGACGTATCAAATGGTGGAAATGGCGCTTAGAAATGTGTATAAAAAATATGACAATGCAGAACATTATTCTGTTACAGATTTTAACTTAGAAATTACAGACCGTGAATTTATCGTCTTTGTCGGACCTTCTGGTTGCGGTAAATCAACAACATTGCGCATGATTGCTGGCTTAGAAGATATTACTGAAGGTGAATTATCAATTGGGGACAAAGTCATGAATGACGTTGCACCGAAAGATCGTGATATTGCCATGGTTTTCCAAAACTATGCGCTTTATCCGCATATGACTGTTTTTGATAACATGGCTTTTGGTTTAAAACTAAGAAAATATGATAAAGCTGAAATTAAAAAACGGGTGGAAAATGCTGCGGATATTCTGGGCTTAACAGAGTACTTACAACGTAAACCTGCGGCGCTTTCTGGTGGACAACGCCAACGTGTTGCACTTGGCCGGGCAATTGTCCGTGATGCCAAAGTCTTTTTAATGGATGAACCTTTATCAAACTTGGATGCAAAATTACGTGTAGCCATGCGTGCTGAAATCGCTAAACTACACCAACGTTTAGAAACTACGACAATTTATGTGACACATGACCAAACCGAAGCGATGACCATGGCTGACCGAATCGTAATTATGAAAGATGGCTTTATTCAACAAATTGGTTCACCAAAAGAAGTTTACAATACACCTAAAAATATGTTCGTAGCTGGGTTCATCGGCTCACCTGCCATGAATTTCTTCAAAGTTACCTTAAACAATGGGGTTATTTCTAACCAACATGGCTTAAAACTAGCAATTCCTGAAGGAAGAAACAAAGAGCTTGTTGAACATGGTTATGAAGGCAAAGAATTAATTTTCGGTATTCGTCCAGAAGATATTCATAGCGAACAAGTGGCTTTAACAGCAATGAAAGATGCGGTGATTAAATCTGAAGTCGTTGTTTCTGAATTATTAGGGGCTGAATCCATGCTTTATACAAAAATTGGTGATACAGAGTTTATCTCAAAAGTAGATGCTCGTGACTTCCACCATCCTGGTGAAATGATTGACTTAGCTTTTGATATTAACAAAGGACATTTCTTCGACCCTCAAACAGAAGAAGTCATTAAATAAAAAATCTCGAGGCATCCGTCACAATGACGGATGCCTCGATTGTTTCTCTTTATGCTAATTTAACCTTCTTCTTTATCACTTTGGGTTGTTTCGCTTCTGTAAAAGTTGGAATATCTACATGTTTACTTAAGGTACTTGCTAAAAAGTAGGCAATACTGAAATCCACCAAACTATGAATTAATCCACCAACGCCCATCAAAAGAAAAATAGAATACATGAAGCCAGCTGTATAATAGGTTCCTGGCAAGTTGCCCATTGTGTAAAATACAGAAACAACCACTAGCTCGGCAGCGGAATGAATCACTCCAATTCCCACGTTAAACAACTGTAATTTCCCATTTAATAAAGTGAATTTCCCCTCTTTATTGATTAAAATTTCTGGATGCTTTTGTAAAATCACTGCGCCAATGACTGCAAAAATCAAATGAGATAAGGCCCGCAAAGCAATAATCGGTGTTGCGGATAAGAAAAAACCAAAACCTGTTCCTAGACTAACCGCAATTGCCACCACTGGAGAAATAAACATGGCAATAAAAACTGGGACGTGACTTGCTAACGTAAAACTGGCTGGACCAATGGTAATTCTTGGCATAACCATTGGAATGATAATCCCCATTGCAATTAAAAGTGCTGAAATTGTTAAACGTTTTACTGAGTTTGTTTTCATTAAAACTGCCTCCTAAAGGTGTCATGACACCTTTTGTTTTTCTCAAGTGTAGCTGAACAGCCGCAATGTGTCAAGACACATAAAAGAACTTTCTGTTATTTCTCATAAATAACAGAAAGTTCTTTTTTATACTGGTTTATTTTTTTCTAAAGCATTACTTAAACGAGCGAATTCTTCTAAAGACAATGTTTCACCACGTCTAGAAGGATCAATTTCTGCTTCAGCTAGGCTCTCTTTTAGCCAAGCCACCGTTTGTTCATCTTTCCCATAAAAATGCGTTAAGTTATTCCACAATGTTTTACGTCTTAATTGGAAACTGGCTTTGGTTAATTTGAAAAATTCTTTTTCATTGGTCACTGTCACCGCTGGTGTAGCACGGCGCGTCAATTTAATAATCGCCGAGTCAACATTGGGTTGCGGCACAAAAACTGTTTTTGGCACAATAAAGGCGACACTTGCTTCCATAAAATATTGGACAGCAATTGATAATGAGCCATAAGCTTTCGTTCCTGGTTTAGCAGCAATTCGATCAGCGACCTCTTTTTGCATCATCACAACCATTTCAGCTACATCTAAAGAAGATTCTAAAAAATGCATCATAATTGGCGTAGTAATATAGTAAGGTAGGTTAGCCACCACTTTAATCGGATACTTCTCTTGAAAAACTTGGTTGGTTGTCTCGACCAAATCAGCTTTTAAAACATCTTGATGCACCACTGTTACATTATCATAGCGACTTAAGGTATCTGCTAAGACAGGAATCAAGCGATCATCAATCTCAAAAGCCACAACTTGTGCCGCGTTCATCGCTAATTGCTCTGTTAATGCACCAATTCCAGGCCCGACTTCGACAACATTTGTCTGCTGATTAATTCCCGCTGTTTCTACAATTTTTCTTAAAATATTAGGCTCTGTCAAAAAATTTTGACCTAAACTCTTTTTAAATGAAAATCCATGCTTTTTTAGTATTTCTTTGGTTCTGGATGGTGTGGCAATTTCTTTATAGTCCGTCACGCTTGTTCCTCCATGTAGTTATTCTTCGTTTGCAAGTTCTTTTAAAATACGTGTCATGCTTTCTTTCAATTCTGCTTCTGTAATCCGAAACATGCTTAACCGTTTGACTAACTGTTTGCTATTTGTATAGCCAATTCTTAGGTCATCTCCTAATAATTCACGGTATTTTTTTGCATTTGCTCCCGCTATTAAACCATATTCAACTAGTGTTTGTCTAGGAATTTCTTGATAGTCTTCATCAGCTTGAACAGGTGTTACGACTTTTTTTAAGGCTTCAATAATTGCTTCATCACTAGCATGTTCAACCCCTAGGCTACCGCCATTTTTTTTAGGCACTGCGACTTTTCTTGATAAAAAAGCATGCTTTGCATCAGGGACAACTTCCATTATTGTTTTACGAATTTTTTCGCCCGAATAGTCTGGATCTGTAAAAATAATTACGCCTCTCGTTTCTTGTGCGTGTTCAATTTGTGTCAAAATTTCATCATTGATAGCAGAACCAATCGTTTCAATCGTATCCGCTTCAACTACCTCTTGAATGCGGCGTGTGTCGTCTTTCCCTTCAACGACAATGATTTCTGCAACTTTCATTTTTTCCTTCATTTATCTATCCGAAACAAGCGATGAGCGTTGACTCTCGTTTGTTCTGCCACTTCTTCAAAGGTTAGTTGTCGTAATTCAGCAATTTTTTCCACTACGTATCGTGTATAGCCTGGTTCATTCCGTTTACCACGATAAGGAACGGGAGCTAAATAGGGTGCATCTGTTTCCACCAACATTCGTTCGAGTGGTACCGCCATCGCCGCTTCTTGAACATCCAACGCCTTTTTAAACGTTACGACTCCACTAAAAGAAATATGCAGACCTAAATCTAAAAATTTCTTCATCCACTCGGCATCACCACTGAAACTATGCATGATTCCACCAATATCTGAAATTTTTTCATCTTTTAAAATTCGATAGGTATCTTCTAATGCCTCTCTCGTATGCACACTAAACGGTAAATTCATTTCCCGAGCAATCGCAATTTGACGGCGAAAGACTTTTTCTTGCACCTCTTTAGGATCCTCCATCCAGTAATAATCAAGACCGATTTCACCTAATGCGACAATTTTTGGCAACGTTAATTGTTCTTGTAATCGTCGTTCAACCTCTGGCGTATAGCTACCCGCTTCTGTTGGATGCCAACCAATGATACTATAAATATTGGCATATTCCTGACTAAGTAAAAGAGATTTTTCAATCGTTGGTTCATCAAAACCGACCACGGCCATCTCTGTAACACCCAATTTTTGGGCATGTGCAATCGTTTCTGGAATATCATCATTAAATTGTTCTGCATTCAAATGTGTATGTGTATCAAAAATCATTATGATTGCCTCCTTTATCTCCTCTCTACTTTATCATATTTCTTGAAAAATCTGAATGACTAGGCGACAAGATTCGCCATTTCCTCATAAACAGCGCTTGCATTTATGCTAAAAGTAACGTATACTATTCAGTCATGTTATTAAAAGGAGGAATCTCCATGACCGATGAAAAAATTTATGAACAACAGCATTTAACAACGGTTTATCATGAGCTGCAAGCGGCTAAAAAAGTTTACGAAGAGCAATTGGCGAACACAATGAAAGATGGCAAACATATGCTAGAGGAATTTGGTCGCGATTCTAAGCTGAATTTTGATAGTTATGCCGATAATCTAGAAACGTTTGCCATGTTGGAAATGAAGAACCGTGAAATTGATCAGTGGAACTTAAAAAATGAAGCAACGGCTAAAAATTTAGACAAAGTGAAACGCCTATTACAAGTTCCTTATTTTGGCAAAATTGGCGTGACTTTTGAAGACAGCCCTGAAGAGCCAGAAAACTTTTATATTGGCGTAAACGATTTTACTTCTTTAGAAGAAGAAACGCGCATTCACGATTGGCGCTCACCGATTGCTTCGTTATTTTATGACAATGTTTTAGGGAAAACAGCCTACACGGCACATCAACAAACCATTCCTGTACAACTTGATTTGAAAAGACAGTTAATTATTGAAAAAGATCAATTAATCAACTATTTTGACACAACCATTGCGATTCAAGATGATGTGTTATTGCATTCTTTAGAAGAAGATGCTTCTCCTTATATGAAGGACATTACGACAACCATCCAACAAGAACAAAATCAAATAATTCGTGACGAAACGCAGCCACTCCTACTAGTCAACGGGATTGCCGGTAGTGGGAAAACGTCTGCGATTATGCAACGGATTGCTTATTTACTTTATCAACATCGAGTAGAAATTACAGCGGATAATATTTTATTACTTTCACCAAATTCAACATTTATTGATTATATTTCTCAAGTTTTACCGAATTTAGGCGAACGAAATCCCTTGAATTTGACTCTTTTACAATTTTTGCGCTTCACTACCAAAGAAGCATGGCCAATGGAAGAAGAAACGGACTATTTCGAACGCATTACTCGCTCTGAGGCAACAGAGCAAGAGCACGTTATTCGTTCAAAAGAATTTGCAACGTTTCTTTTAAGCAATCCTGAAAAAGCAGTTGTGCAGCCACATTTTTTCCGTCCTTTAACTTTTAAAAAGCAGACCTTATTTACTTCAGAAACAATTTTTAAACTTTATCAAGAAACACCAGCTGATTTGAGTATTCGCCAACGAATTTCAGCCACAAAAGAAAAGTTAACCAGTCTTTGGACACGGTACTTATTAAAACAAGCCCATTCTAAAAAAATGTTGGATCAATTCCAAGATTTAACAGAAGCTGAACAAGTTCGTTATTTTGGCACAGTGATTACCGAAGATAATGAAAAACATCTGGCTGATTTTGCTTTAAAACGTTTGAAGAAAAAATATCGCTCTATCACTGCCGCTATTAAAAATGATGCTTGGCTAGATCAATGGGCCTTTTTTGAAACGTTTTATTCTTTATTCACTGAAAAATCGTATCAAAAAGAGACAGCTGTTTTCACAGCCGATGAAATTGTAGCCCTTATTTTGGTGAAACATGCATTTATTGAAAATCTCGCCAACCAGCAAATGGCTTTTATCCTAGTCGATGAAGTCCAAGATTATACAGAAGCCCAATTATTATTACTGCTGACACTTTTCCCTAAAGCTAGTTTTACTTTAGCTGGTGATGAAAATCAAGCCATTTTTAATACAGCCATTGAATTTTCTGAAGCTCATGATTTATTGGTTAACGAAACCAGCCGTTCTGTTGGAACGTATCAATTATTAAACAGTTACCGTTCAAGTAAAGAAATTACACGACTCTTCCAAACATTAGGCACTCAACCAGAGCAATTAACCATTGTGCCCATCCGGCATGATGGAGAAAAGCCGACATTTATTCCTTGTGACTCTGCGTCTGACTATCTTAAAGCAATCGTCACTTCCATTGCAACTTTTGATCCGAAAGAAAGCACCGCCATTATTACTAAAACATTTGCAGAAAAAGAACAATTAACAAAAGAACTTAGTGCTTCTCTTTCATTGGAAGAGCATCCGTCACTGCAAGTTTTATCAATTGATATGGCAAAAGGTCTAGAATTTGATAATGTAATTCTTCATAACCCAAATGTTAATCGTTATTCCAACAATAAACGAGATAAAAAAATCCTGTATACTGCTATTTCTCGTGGAATGAAACGGGTCGTTTTACCTTATACCGGCACACTTTCTGAATGGTTTACACCTTACTTGGCAGCCCAGTAACTGAGACTTAAGGCGGATTTTATTTTTAGAAAAACCACTTATAATAGACGAGTAGGCACTGCTTTTTAATTAGCAGACCTACTCGTTTGTTGTCTCTTAAGTTGAGAGGAGCGTGAGAAGGTGAAACAATCACCTGATTTAGAAAATTTTTTAAAAACCTCTATCCAAAAAAAAGTAACTATTGAGCGAAAACAACAAAACCAAACCATTTGGCACTGGCTACTGCTTATTTTATTTGGCTTGCTAACCTTTGGCTCACTGACACAGCAGTTACTCCTAATTGGCTTGTTTACACTTATTGCCGCTATTGTTAAAGGTCCCTTAATGCTCGTCTGGGGAACCATTTATTCGGCGTTAGTGGCTTTGTTTCCACCTTTCGCTTTAGTCCTATCTTTACTTTTTTTTATAATTAATTTAGGCACCGTTATGAAAAGTTGGCGTATTACTTTAACAAGTGCTTACTTTTATCTAATTCCTTTAGGTTTTAGCCTTTTGAAAACGACCAACTGGGTATCAACGCCTTATTTCCTGACAGGCTTGGCTTTGTTAAGTATTTTAGGGCTGCATTTTATATTAGAGTGGCTCTATAAAAATAATAGCTTAGGCCGTTTACTCACGTGGCAAATTATTAGTGTCCCTTTTTCACTCTTACTGATCATTTTACCAAGTCGCCTAACGAAAGGCCGTTTTGGTAAAAAACGAATACCTAAAAAAGTGAAACTCTAACATAGAAAAGCCTAGGAAAAATCGCAAATGATTTTTTCTAGGCTTTTCTTCGATTCTTTTAATTTAAAAATTCGTTGATTTTCGATTTTAGGACGTCGATAATATTATTTACTTCTATATCGCCACTTTCTATTTTTTTCCACAAAACAAAGCCCCAAATAATTATATTTATCGTAACTAAAGTACCAATAATACGTTTATTCCTAGCAGATGTATAGGCCTTTCTCCATTTTGGATCATTTTTACGTCTTTTTAAAAATTCATAAGTATGATAAGCCATCAAACTTCCCCCACATCAAATCACTTTTCTTCTAGTATACAAAAAAAATAGTAAAGATAAAAGGTTACAATTCACCTTTTATCTTTACTACTTATGCTTTTATGCAATTCCTGCACCATTTGGCATTTCTTTTGGTGCTTCAACAATTTGAAGTTTCCCTTCTGGTGATTCAGCTGAAAGAATCATTCCTTGGCTAATTTGACCACGCATTTTTCTTGGTTTTAAGTTAGCCACAATAACTACTTTTTTGCCAATTAGCGCAGCTGGATCTGGATAAAATTCAGCAATACCTGAAAGAATTTGACGATGGTTTTCATCTCCAGCATCTAAACGGAATTGCAATAATTTATCTGCTCCTTTGACTTTTTTACAGTCAATAACTTCGGCAACTTTTAATTCCACTTTATCGAAATCATCGTACTTAATTTGTTTTTCTTTCGTTGAAACCAACGTTGTTTCTTCTGGATTCCATTTAATATCCTCTTCTGTAGCACTTTCGCTTTGGGACATTTTCTTTTGAATATACGTTACTTCTGTTTCAATTTCTAAACGTGGGAAAATAGGTGTTCCTTTACTTGTTACTGTTACGTCTGTTGGGAACTCACCAAAATGAATATTTTCCATGTTCATTGTTTCTGGATCTAAGCCTAATTGTTCGAAAATTTTCCCTGGTGTTTCTGTCATGACTGGTTGCAATAAGATTGCCACAATTCGTAAGCTTTCCGCTAAATGGATCATGACACTTTCTAATTCATTGCGTTTCTCTTCTTCTTTAGCCAATACCCAAGGCGCTGTTTCATCAATATATTTATTGGCACGAGAAACTAGCGTCCAGATTTCTGCAATAGCCGTATTAAATTCCATTTTTTCCATTGCTTCATGATATTTTCCAATAACATTCGCCGCAGTTGTCGATAGTTCACTATCAAACGGGGTAACTTTTGAAGCATAGGCTGGTACTTTGCCATCACAATATTTATTAATCATCGCAATTGTTCGATTCAACAAGTTTCCTAAGTCATTAGCTAAATCATAATTTAAGCGAGAAACGAAATCTTCTGGTGTAAAGACGCCATCACTACCAAATGGAATTGCTCGTAATAAATAGTAACGTAACGCATCTAGACCGTAGCGTTCTACTAACATTTCAGGGTAAACAACATTTCCTTTAGATTTAGACATTTTTCCGTCTTTCATCAATAACCAACCATGTCCAAAGACTTTTTTCGGTAATGGTAAATCCAAGGCCATTAACATAATTGGCCAATAAATCGTATGGAAACGCACGATTTCTTTCCCTACCATTTGCACGTTCGCAGGCCAATATTTTTGGAATAATGAATCATCTTCTGAGCCATAACCTAGTGCTGTAATATAGTTTGATAACGCATCAATCCATACGTAAACCACATGTTTTGGATCATTTTTTAATGGAATTCCCCAAGAGAAAGTCGTTCTTGAAACGGCTAAATCTTCCAATCCTGGTTTGATGAAGTTATTTAGCATCTCATTTTTACGAGATTCTGGTTGAATAAATTCTGGATGTTCTTCGTAATATTCTACCAAGCGATCCGCATATTTACTCATGCGGAAGAAATAGGATTCTTCTTTAACTAATTCGACTTCGTGACCACTTGGTGCTTTCCCACCAATGACATTGCCTTCATCGTCACGATATACTTCAGCTAATTGTGTTTCAGTGAAAAATTCTTCATCAGAAACTGAATACCAACCTTCATATTCTCCAAGGTAGATATCTCCTTGTTCTACTAAACGATCAAAAATTTGTTGCACGGCTGCCATGTGATAATCATCCGTTGTCCGAATAAATTTATCATAGCTGATATCTAATGTTTTCCATAATTTTTGAACATCTGCTGCCATTTTATCAACGTACTCTTTTGGTGTCACATTCAACTCAGCAGCTTTTTTTTCAATTTTTTGGCCGTGTTCATCCACACCTGTTAAATAAAATACATCAAAACCCATTAAACGCTTGTAACGGGCCATTGCATCGCAGGCGATTGTTGTATATGAATTCCCAATATGTAACTTCCCACTTGGGTAATAAATTGGGGTGGTAATATAAAATGTTTCTTTCTGTGACATACAGAAAAAACCTCCTTTAGTCATTTTCCTAAACCCTCAGGATTTACTCCTAAACAGTATACCATAATTAGACATTATTAAACTATATTTCTTGTCGGTTTTCTCTTGAAAATGAAGAAAATGCCAGAAAGAAAAGAGAGAAACACCTGTCTATTTGACAAGTATTCCTCTCTTTTTTCGTTCATTTTTATTCTTTTGTCTCGAAACGAACGATACTATGGTGACGTCCATAAAAGAAATAAATAGCCAAACCAATCACTACGGCTACGCCAAATACTTGCCAAGTAGCTAAAGACAATTGAAACATCAGAGCGGCGCAAACCACGATTGAAATTAATGGTAGAACCGGCACAAGCGGTACTTTAAATTCACCTGCTTGCGGTTCTCCTTTCATTGTCCGTAATTTGATAATTCCTAAAGCGAGAAACATCAGATAAAAGAGTGTCACGATATTTGTAAGTTCAGCCAACATCTCCATTGGAACAACACCAGCAAAAACCATTGCTAAAAATCCAGCTACATAGGTTGCATTCTTAGGTGTGTGCCGCTTCTCATCGATTTTGCTCATAAACTGCGGCAATAATCCATCTTTACTAATCGCATAAATCACACGGGCTAAACTGTACATCATCGCAATCGTCACTGTTAATAAGGTTAAAATAGCACCAACTGAAATGATTGTCGCAATTGCGCCATGATTAATGAAGCGCATCGCAAAAGCCACCGGATCCTTGACCCCTAAATCCGTAAATGGAACAATCCCAGTTAAAACTAACGTAACAACAATATATAACAATGTTGAAATAATAATGGAACCAATAATCCCTTTTGGAATATCTTTTTTCGGATTCTTCACTTCCTCCGCGGCCATGCTGACCGCATCAAACCCTAGAAAGGCAAAGAAAACTAAAGCAGCACCACTGAAAACGCCTGAAAAACCATAAGGAATAAATGGTTGCCAGTTCGTTGGTTTCACATAAAAGATTCCCACGAGAACAAATAATAAAATAATCCCAAACTTCACGAAAACCATTAAGTTATTTAAACGTAACGCTGTTTTCGCTTCTAAAGATACCCAAAAAGTTACGGCTACAACGACCAACATGGCAATCAAATCAATATATGTACCATTTGTTGGATTATAAGCGCCACTTAACGCTTGCGGCAAAGAAAAACCTAAGCTATCCAAAAAGCCATGAACATAGCCTGACCAACCTGAAGCAACGGATGAAACCGCCAAGAAAAACTCACAAATAATCATCCAACCAGTCATCCAAGCTACAATTTCTCCAAAGACCACATACATGTAGGCATACGGCCCACCAATGACCGGAATACGTGATGCAAATTCTGCATAGCATAAACCAGATAAAATAATCGCGGCTGCTGCTACCAGAAATGATAAGACGAGCCCTGGACCTGCATAGCGTTCCGCTGCGACACCTGTCACAACAAAAATCCCTGTTCCTACTACAGCCCCAATTCCTAGAAAAATTAAGTCCATCGTCTTAAGATTTTTTTTCATCCCACCACTGTCATTGACAGGCACAGTGATTTCTTTTTTTCTGAAAATAGACATGTGTTTACCCCCGTAAAAAAAAATAAGCGTAAATAAACTATTTACGCTTTCATATACCCTAAAAGAATACCACCTAGAATAACAAAAATGCAACCAAAAATAACATAAAACATTTCTTTTTTTGATTTTCTTTCCCCTAAAAGGAAGATGCCCCCAAGAGTCGAAATAATAATCCCCATTTGTGATAAAGAGAAGCTAATAGCTAAGCCAATTTCACGCATGGTTAATAACATACAAATATTTCCTAAGCCCCAAAGCAGACCCGTCGTCATATTCATCCAAACAAAACGATCAACTGTGACTTTTTTGAAGGCAAAGAAACTAGCCCCCACTAACATACCAATACTTTGTGGCAAAATAATTCCCCACGGATCTAAACCAGTGGCATTAATAATGATGGTATAGACGCCATACCCAACTGTTGAGAAAATCAACGCCCGAATCCCTTTATTAAAATCTAACATACTGTTTGAGGTTTTCGGTTGACTGTCATCATCTTGTCGAGCTGTTAAATACACCCCAAAAACTAAAAAGGCCAAAGCGATAAAGCCCACAACAAAGTCTTTTGTTTTTGTCCATTCATGGAAAAAAACAGCCCCTGCAACGGTATTAACAACTAACTGCATCCCAGTTGAAATTGGTAAGCCAACTGAAACGCCCATATATTTCATGCTATGAAATTGTTGATTCTGTCCCAAACTCCAGAATAAACCAGATATAAATCCAACAATTAATGTGGCTGTCGTCAACGTAGGCTGGATGACAAAAAAGACAACAATTGAAAATAGTAATGCGCCGATTGTCATACCTAACGTTTGTTGATTGGCGCTTCCACCAATTTTACCGCTGACTAAACCAATACTGCCCCACGCAATCATGGGCACTAAAGCGATAAGTAAACTCATAATATTCTCCTAACAAATTTATTTCATTTCATTCTAACAATAAAAACGTTTTCTAAACAACTAAGAAGAGTAAGAGAAGTTAGCAAGAAAGTTTTAATAAATAAAAAAAGGCCTATCACCTCTTTAATTTGCTGATAGACCTACTTTTTATTTCACTTCATTATAATAACTGAGGGAAGGGAAAAACAATGTCATCGTCGTACCTTGCCCTTCTGTCGATTCGACTGTTAAATCATGACCTAACTTTTTCGCTAAGCTATGAGCCAAATACAGACCAAGACCAGTCGAATGCTGTTCGCTTTTTCGCCCGTTTTCACCAGTAAATCCTTTATCGAAAATGCGTCGTTGATCTTGCATCGGAATGCCAATCCCAGAATCTTTTAAAGATAAATAAATACCTTGTTTATTTTTGGAAATTAGAACCGTAATCGTGCCGCCTTCTGGCGTATACTTGACTGCATTACTTAATAATTGGCGGAAAATAAAAATGACCCATTTTCGGTCGGTTAAAACCGCTTCATCTTCCCCTTCAATTGAGAATTGCAATCTTTTTTGGATAAAATAATTTGCTTGCGTACGAACAACAGATTGCACAATTTCTTTTAAAGAATATTCTTGGAGTAAATAATCTCGAGAAAAGCTGTCCAGTCTAGCATAATATAGGACTTGCTCGACATATTCATCAATTTTACCTAACTCATTTTCCAATAGATAATATTTTTTCTCTGGAATATCATCTTCGACAGATTGTACCAGTAACGTGATAGCCGCTAGGGGGACTTTGATTTCATGAACCCAAGAGTCAATGTAATCTTTTTGGTCCTGTTGGTTGTTAATTGCTTGCTGCATGGTTTGTTGGTGCTCTTGCAATAAACCGTTAATATACGTTTGGACAAGTAGTTCTTCTTCTTTTTCTGCTGTATTCAAATATTCTTGTAAAGAAGGCGGCTCTTTTTCCGTTGCCAACGAAAGCCACCACTTACGTTTTAAATAATAATCAATTGTTAAAAATAGCGATAAAAAAACACTTTGCAGTAAAAAGATATAGCCAACCACTGTCCAATCTAAGCGGACATTAGGAGCCAACCATAAAATAAAACAAGTTAAGAACAGAAAAAATAACCAACCAATTAGTAATAACCAGCGATCTTTTAAATACTTTAGAATGGTCATTGTCTACTCCTATCTAGGGCACCATATAACCGACGCCCACTTTGGTTTCAATATAGCCAGCAATCCCTGCTTGCTCAATTTTTTTTCGTAAACGATTGATATTTACCGTCAACGTATTGTCATCCACAAAACGTTCATCGTCCCATAAAGCGCGCAATAGTTTTTCACGTGTTAAAATTTTTCCGTGCTTTTTCATTAAAAGATACAGTAATCGGTATTCATTTTTACTTAAATCGATCATTTCGCCTTTGATTTCCATTCGTCCATTGTCCACATTTAAAGTAATGCCATTATGTGAAAGCACTTCACTATCCGTATCGGAATAGTTATAAGAGCGGCGCAACAAAGCATTGATTTTAGCAATTAAAACATCTATCTGGAACGGTTTTGTAACAAAATCATCCGCGCCCATGTTCATCGCCATAATCATATCCATATTGGTACTACGACTCGAAATAAAAATAATTGGTACTTTAGAAACTTCACGAATTTTTTGACACCAATAGTACCCGTCGTACACAGGTAAATTAATATCCATCAAGACTAATTGAGGATTCTCCTCTTGAAAATCATCCAATACATCATTAAAATCGGTTGTTCCAATCGTTTCAAATTGCCATTTTTGTAATTCCTCGCTAATTAATTCTCGAATGGTTGTTTCATCTTCGACAATCATGATTTTAGCCATGCAATCCCACCTCTTTTATTTCTAAATTTTCATCTTTCTTATCCTAACAAACTTCATTCTTTTTGGATATAGGACTTTATGATGATTTTTACACTATTTCAAAAATAGGCGCTAATAATTCCCATTCTGATAACATGATGAATTTACCAACGAAAGCAAAAATACCATCTAATAATAACACAGACATATTAATTCCTAATACAATAGAAGCTTTTTCGACAATTGGCATGGACTTTTTATTTTTCAAAATAAGATATAAAACAAAGTTTGTTCCATAAGTAAAAACTGTTAACAACACAATTAACTCAATCATTTTACCACTTCCTATTTTGGACTTTTCATTTTTCCTTCAATAATTGCTACTCTTAATTATAGCATAATCTTATAAAAAAATCGGCAGAGTCCTAACCCTTAAGATAAACAACAGAATAGAAGTGGCTTCTTTGAAACTCGCAAGAATCGAGCCTTTTTTAAAAGTTGAAGGTCTTGATCCTTAAAAGACAAGTCCTTCAACTCTAATATGTTCCATGTATTGGAATTGATACCAACGTAACGAAGTGTAGTCGATCAGACAACCTCAGTTTTTCTAATGATTATATTTGTCATACACTTCTTTTAACTGGTTTAAATCTATTTTTTTCATTTGGTACAATTTTTTGGTCACTTCATTTGCTCTAGCTGGATTTGAGTCAGATAAATAACGTTTCAGTTCAGGATTGCCTGTTTGCCAACTGACCCCAAATTGATCTTCCATCCAGCCACACGGCCATTCTTTCCCTTTAGCAGTCACTTGTTGCCATAGCCGATCTATTTCCTCCTGATTTTCACAATCAATATAAATGGAGAAGGCCATGGTAAAATCAAAATCATGTTTATCTCGTGCATCCATTACTCGAAACGGTTGCTCCTGTAATGTGAAAAGTGCTTGCGCAATGTTCCCATCTTCATATTCAACTTTTTCAATTATTTCGCCTGGACCGAAAATCGCCAACCATTCTGATAGAGCTTTGGCTGCTTCGCCATATCTTTCATTAGCAAACATAAAGGTTGGTACAATTGTTTGTTCTTTTCCTGAAAAAGACACTTGCCAAGAGACACCAAATTTGTCCACTACCCAACCATATAAAGGACTAAAAGGATATTCCCCAAAAGGCATCAATATCTGTCCGTCTGCTGTTAAATTTTTCCACAACGTTTCTGTTTGTGATAATGTTTTACATTCAACAAAAAATGAACTAGCTGGCGTAAAGGAAAATTCTGGTCCGCCATTTAAACCAATGATTGTTTGGTTCGCCAAGGTAAATTCAATGGTCATTAATGATGTTCCATGAGGTTGATGCTCCTCATTAACGTAGTTCGTTTTACTTAGAATCGCACCTTTTTCAAAGATTGTTGTATAGAAGTTAGCAGCTTCTTCCGCTTGTGTGTCAAACCATAAACAAGGTGAAAATTTAGGCATTGTGGTTCCCTCCTTCGTTTTCTTTAGTGTAGTCAAAGATTGATAAATAAACAAAGAGAACGTTTTAGTATTTATTCATTTCCGTCTGATAGAATCGATAAATTGCTTGTTTTACTTCTTGAAGCAAGGAGGATTTTAAATGTCCCCGTGTCAAAAAATAAAAGGAACGCCAATACTTTTCACCTAACGTTTGGAAAGGAATTTTTTCAGTAATCGCCTTTCTTGAAAGCAACGATTGCCCCATGCCCAATTCCAACATTTTAACAATCATTTCATTATTTTTAACCGTCATGAGTGTTGGGCTTTGATTACTTTCTTCTAAATACTGTTGGGTATAATGAAAGACCCCAGAATCCTTTTCACGTACCAACCAATTCTGATTGGCAGGGTCCCCAGCTAAAACCAATTGATCCTGAATAATTTCTTCACGAGAGGCGCCTTTCGTAATTAATGGTTTTTCGATAAAGCCAAAATCAACTTGATGTTTTTCAACTTTTTCCACTACTTCTTCTGAATTGTTCATTTCTAAAACAAAATTGATTGTTGCATACTGTGTCTGTAAATGCTGCATCAGTTGCGGCAAATAATAAACTGCAAAAGTATTAGACGCAGCAATTCGGCAAGTTTCTTTAGGTAATCTCGCCTGATGAAGAGCTGTTAATGTTTCTTGCCAATCATCAGCTAAATTTAGCAAACGATTATACAAGACTTCCGCTTGCCTAGTAGGGACTACATCTTGTCGACCATTTCTTAAAAACAATGAACAGCCTAATTCTTCTTCTAATTGTTTGATTTGATTAGAAACGGCTGGTTGTGAGATATATAGGCAGGTAGCTGCTTTGGAAAAGTTCATTTGCTCATACACAATTTGAAAAGTCTTTAATAATTTAAACATAGGCATCCTTTCGATAACTTTCTATTATAAATATTATTTTAACTATTTATTTCTCAAATGTAAAAAATTTCGTTATACTGGAAGTAATGAACAAGAAAGAGAGATTTTTTCAATGAAAAATTCAGAAAATGATTATATCCAATCTTTATTCCAAATTCTTCCCGGCTTGCTAACAGCTTTCCTTGTCGCCTGCCTTAGCAAGTTTCTTGCCATCTGGTTACCTAGCTTAGGCGCCGCAACGATAGCTATTTTACTAGGAATCTTTTTGGGAAATACCTTTGTTCGCGGTGCCAATTTAAATCGCGGAACCAAAGTAGCCGAAAGTAAATTACTAGAATTTTCTGTTGTTTTATTGGGAACCACCGTGACCTTTCAAACGATTGCCCAAATTGGCTTACAAGGTGTCGCATTTATTCTCATTCAAATGTCGCTGACCATTATTTTTGCCTATTTGATCGGTAAAAAACTGGCTTTTTCTGATAATATGTCTTTATTGATGGCTGGTGGTAATGCCGTTTGTGGGTCTTCTGCCATTGCTTCGATTGCTCCAGCAATTCAAGCAGATGAGGAAGAAAAAGGCCAAATCATTACTTTAGTAAACTTATTAGGAACCGTTTTAATGTTGACCTTACCCATTTTAAGTGGGATTCTCTATGGTACCAATTTGTTGGCTCGTAGCGCACTAATCGGAGGGACTTTACAATCAGTTGGTCAGGTTGTCGCCAGTGCCAATATGGTCAATGAGAACGCAGTTCAACTTGCGATGCTCTTTAAAATTATGCGAATTGTCCTACTCGTAGCAGTTGTCTATTTATTTGGACGTTTCAAGCAAAGTAAGACGGCAGAATCAGAGGCTGAGTTGGTAGAAGTCACCAAAAAAAGTAGCGCCCTACCTTGGTATGTAGTTGGCTTTTTCATTGCCTGTGTCTTTAATAGTTTGATTCATTTCCCCGTCGTGATCAGTGAGACTGCTCATTTCTTTAGTTCTTGGTTTGAAATTACTGCCTTGGCAGCAATCGGGTTACGACTCGATTTTAAAAAGTTTTTCCAAGAAGGCAAACGTTTCTTAATCTATGGTTTATCAGTAGGAACTGTTCAAGTCGTCCTAGCCATTTTGTTGTTGGCACTGCTACAGTTCTAATAAAAAAGTTTGACGTTAACACGTCAAACTTTTTTATTTCAGCTTATTCATGCTATTATGAATAAGGTTTTATTAACTTAAAGGAGTTTTTCGATGTTATTTAGTATTAAAAAAAGCGAATGGTTAGGCAATGAACGAAATGATCTATTTGCGGGTCTCGTTTCTTCTGTCGCCATTTTACCAGAAGTAATCGGGTTTGCGATTATTGCTGGTGTTCACCCGCTTTCTGCAGTGTTTGCTTCAGCTGTTACTTTACTTGTGATTACTTTTACGGGCGGCCGTCCGGCAATGGTCTCGGCGTCTGCTGGTTCAATGGCCTTAGTCCTTGCAGGCTTAATTCAAGCACACGGTTTGTCATACATGCTTGCTGCGACTATTTTAACAGGCTTTCTACAATTTATTTTAGGTTATTTAGGTATCCATAAATTAATGCGCTTTATTCCCAAGACAGTGATGTACGGATTCGTCAATGCGTTAGCCATTTTAATTTTCATGGCGCAAGTACAACAATTGCCTCATCAAACACTGTGGTCCTACGGTATGATTATCTGTAGTATCTTACTTATTTATCTATTACCTAAGTTTATTACAATTGTGCCTCCTGCTTTAATTGTTATTTTATTCATGACTATCCTTTCCTATTTTTTAAAAGGTCATTTGCAAACGGTAGGTGATCTTGGTGAAATGAGTCAGTTTCATCCAGCGATCCGTTGGCCTAATGTACCCGTCAACTTAGAAACGTTGTGGATTATTTTACCTAGCTCTGTTGCCTTAGCAATGGTCGGGTTAATTGAATCTTTATTGACGATCCCCATTGTGGACAAAATGACAGCGAGCCAAAGTGATAGCCAACGAGAAGTTAAGGCGCAAGGATTCGCTAATATAATTACCGGCTTTTTTGGTGGCCAAGCTGGCTGTGCGATGATCGGGCAAGCGGTCATTAATGTTAAATCTGGAGGACGAAAACGGCTTTCTACTTTGATTTCAGGTATTACCCTCCTTCTATTCATTTTTGTTTTTAAATCCGTGATGGTAGCCATTCCTACAGCTGCATTGATTGGGATCATGATGACAGTGGCAGTCGACACCTTTGATTGGGAAAGTTTGCAGCTTTTCCGAACTTTTGAAATTACTGAAATTGTTATTTTACTCGTGACAGTGGGTGTGATCGTCTATACGCATAATTTAGCGATTGGAATTATTCTAGGTGTTCTTTTAAGTGGTCTTCTTTATCATTTTTTCAAAAAAGAACCAAAAAAAAGTTGCTAGCTTTAGCAACTTTTTTTATTTTTCCCAATGTTTCTTCAACGCTTCTTTTTCTATTTTCTTAATGAACGCATCTTTGCCATCCATATATTTATCAATGCTATCGGGGTGTGCTTGGGCCAATTGCTTTTTTAATGTACCATAGGTTGTAGCAATTGCCGGATTTTCTCGTAAATAATTTCGAAAAGCAAGATGGTGCAAAATTTCTTGCGTATTGTCAAACTGATAAATATGCACATGATGTGTTCTTTTTATCGGGCCTTTTCGTAAATAACGACGTCCTGATAGTCCAAATTCCCCCATATATTCATAACCGATTCTTTCAAATTCCCCTTGTAACAGGTCTACTTTTTCAATTTCTTCAACAATGACCAAAAAATCAATAATTGGTTTGGCTGCTAAATTAGGCACAGAGGTACTACCGATATGTTCAATTTTAAGACAATTTTCCTTTAGAATCTGTTTCAACGCTTTGGCTTCTTCTTCAAACTGTTCCACCCAGGCTGGTTGGTATTCAGTAACGATTACCCGCATGATTTCTTCCCTCTTTTCTATATCCGTTTCATATGTAAAATAGGAAACGGATTTCCTTGAGGATCTTCCTTTGATTCACCAATTACTTGAAATCCTTGAGATTGATAGAACTTCACTGCCCCTTCATTTTGTTTATTAGCATCAACAAAGATAATTGATTCTTGCTCTATTAACTTTTTGATAATTTCTCCACCATAGCCTTTACGAAAATAGACTGGGTCAATAAATAACATTTCCAACGTTTGTTGATTTGTTTTACTAAAGCCCACACATTTCTGTTCTTCATTTAACCACATACTTAATTGAACTTGTTGAAAATAATCAGGTAAAACCACTTCGATTTTATCAATATCTGCCTGACTCAAAAACAAATGGGTAGCTTCTACTGAAGAACGCCATAGAGAAATTAATTGAGGATAATCAGTTTTTTTTACTTCTTTTTGGTTCAGCATTTTTAATTCCTCCCTATCTAATAAACAAAGTATACCACATTTTGTCTCTCTCAATTCCATAAAAAATAGTCAAACCAACCGTGTTTTTTCTGTCGATTTGACTGTCTCTCTCTATTAACTCTGATGGCTAAACAAGTAAACTAATCAAAGCCACGATAGCTAAGCCGCCTTGTGTTAAAATGATTTTTTTATCACTAGTTAAGCTACCGTACGCCGCCACTAAAATAATATAAATCAATAAAAATTTTGTCATCTCCATCGTTGCTTGCGCAAAATAGACACTATAAATAAGTCCTGCACCGATTAGTCCATTATAGATTCCTTGATTTTTAAACAATGTAGTGACTGATTTTCTTTGTAACTCTTGCCTATCCATTTTAAAAACACGGCTTGTTGTCTCAGATGTTGGTACAATCGTTTCTAAATACATAATGTAGAAAAATTCTACAGCCACCAAGGTTACTAAAATTGTTGAAATTAATGTCATCTGCTCCCTCCTCCCATTCCTTTGAACGAAGTAATTTTATGTAATTTTTGCTATGATGTAAATAGATATGCCTAGCCTTAACGAAAGGAAGAAACCTATGACTTTTCAAGAAACTATTAGCGCCTATATCCAAGAACGTTATCAGATAACGCCCGATTTTCCTTTTAAAAAACATCCAGACTATCTCGTCTTTCGTCATCCTAGAAATGCGAAATGGTTTGCTTTAATTATGCCACTGGATGCACAACTGCTCGGCGCTACCGAGAATAAGCAGCTCACTATTTTGACCGTTAAACTTGCGCCTGAATTGATTGCCTTATTAAAGAACCAACCTGGCTATTTTCCTGCCTATCATATGAATAAAGAGCATTGGTTAAGTCTTTCTGAAGAAATTCCGCTCTCACAAGTTTTTTCATTTATAGATGAAAGTTACCAACGGAGTTATTAAAAAAAACACCCTACTCAAGGAGTAGGGTGTGAAAGATTATTTAAGCTTATTTGCTTAAAGCGTCTTTTGCTTGTTCAGCTAACGCTGTAAATGCTGCTGCATCGTTAACGGCTAAGTCAGCTAACATTTTGCGGTTGATATCAATCTCTGCCAATTTCAAACCGTGCATTAATTTAGAATAGCTTAAGCCATTCATGCGAGCTGCCGCGTTGATACGTGCAATCCATAATTTACGGAAGTCACGTTTCTTTTGACGACGGTCTCTGAATGCATAGTAATAAGAGTTCATTACTTGTTCTTTTGCTGATTTAAATAAAGTATGTTTTGATCCGTAGTAGCCTTTCGCTAACTTAAGGACTTTTTTACGACGTTTACGGGTTACTGTTCCACCTTTAACACGTGCCATGTTGAATTCCTCCTAATATCTTGTTTCTCTTGACGGTAATCTAAAAGTCACCGAGTTGTTTTATTTCATTCTTGCTAATTGTTGGCGGATACGTTTGTAATCGCCTTTTGCAACCATGCTTGCTTTACGCAATTGACGGCGTTGTTTTTTAGTTTTACCGTGGAAACGGTGAGATGTAAAGGCACGGCCACGTTTTAAGCCGCCTCCACCAGTACGTTTTACACGTTTTGCTAATCCGCGGTGTGTTTTTTGTTTTGGCATGACTAATTTTCCTCCTCAAAATCTTTGCTTCAAGTGAAAGACTCTAACAGTCACAACTGTCGAATATCCTTCTTGTAGAAATTACCAAAAGTCCGAATGCTCGGTCTCTTCGTTTACTTGTCGTTTTTCGGTGCCAGCGTTAGAAACATGCTGCGTCCGTCCATTTTCGCTTTTTGTTCCACTGTGGCGATGTCCGCAGTTTCTTCAGCTAAGCGATCAAGAACTTTCTGACCAATCTCTTTATGGGTAATGGCACGGCCTTTGAAACGGATAGAAGCTTTCACTTTGTCTCCTTTTTCTAAGAACTTACGCGCATTACGAAGTTTTGTATTGAAGTCATTTACGTCAATTGTTGGACTTAAACGAACTTCTTTGACGTTGATCACTTTTTGTTTCTTGCGAGCTTCACGCTCTTTCTTTTGTTGTTCGAAACGGAATTTTCCATAATCCATAATTCGCGCAACTGGTGGTTTCGCTCCTGGCGCTACAAGTACTAAATCCAAGTTTGCAGATTCAGCGATTTGTAATGCTTCTGCTTTGGTTTTTACACCTAATTGTTCACCATCTTGTCCGATCAAACGTAACTCGCGTGCACGAATGCCGTCGTTAACCATCATATCCTTTGCTATGGTCATTCACCTCCAAAATTTTTAAGAGAAAATCCTAACGGAAGTCTGCTTTGTTTGCTAAATGCAATAAAAAAACAGGTTCCTATCCAGAACCCGCCAACAGTCTGCCTTACTTAAAAAAATAAGGAATACTTTATCTAGCCCAGCGATATACTCAACTAAGGCGAGAAGCGGGTGCTTCTGCTTTCATTTCTCAACTTCACTAGTTTACCTTAGTTTATCCTAGTTGTCAATATATTTCCTCAAAAAAAACGAATCTAGCACTAGATTCGTTTGAACTCGTATTTTGATCATTAATAATTAGTGGACTGTCCCAATGTGACTTCCTAGAAACAAATGGTTCAACACATGGTGTACATTTTCTATCCCCTAGGCGATCCCTGTAGTCCCTACAGTTCTTCTATTTATAAGGTTTCTCGTTTAGACAAGCCACGTTCTAAGATTTTTTGGCTTCTAAGATACTCTGAATTTTCTGTACTTTCAGAAAAAGACAACTCTGTTTCTATCTCCTCTGACTCAATACAAATGAGTTTTTTGCCATACCATTGTGCTTTATACAACAGTTTAGCTAAAAATAAAGACCAAGCCAGTTCCGAACGATCATGTTTTGGCGGCCGCTCATTACTGTGATGGGCTTTTTCAATACAAATAACATCATAACTTGAAACCAATTCCGTTGTAATTTTGTTTAAAATATCCGTTCGTTGGTTGGCTATTTTTTCGCGAATTTTTGCGACTTTTATTTTTTGTTTTTGATAATTTTTTGCTTGCGAAAGATCGACACCTTTTTCTAAAGCAATCATTTTACGCTTGTTTAATTTTCGTTCTTCTTGACGTAGTTTTTGCTTTAAATGCTTTGAACAATAGCTTTTTTCGAAGCTTTCACCATTCGAAAGCAGCGCAAATTTTTCCCTACTGCTACAAATTCCCACCATTTTTTGTTGCTTTGTTTTCGTTTCAATCGGCGCTTCACACAAAATGGAAACATAATAATTGTGACTCGCACTCATAGAAATAGTTACAGATTTTATCTCCCCCAGCGGTTGGCGGTGTACCTTCATTTTAATTAAAGATTTCAATTTAGGTACTTTCAAATAACGATTATCCAAAATTTTGACCGTGCCATGTTGATTGTTCGTAGTGTAGGAATGCACCGTTTCTTTCTTTTTCTTTTTTGGAAAGCCCATCCCTTTTTCCCGATAAAAATTTTTAAAGGCTCGATCCAAATAAACTTGTGCATTTGCCAAGGCTAAACTATCAACTTCTCTGAGGACAGGGTATTGTTTCTTATATTTAGCTGGCGTTGGCATTTTAAACGTTTGTTGAGGATTTTTTCGCATCTCTTTGTAGATATCAATCCGGTCTTGTAACATTAAATTATACACCAAGCGAACACAAGAAAATGTTTTTTGAATAAACTCTTCTTGTTTTGAGGTTGGATAAAGTCTGTATTTATAAGCTTTCAGAGCCTTCATCTCATAACCACCCTACCAAGATAGTTAGAAAAGAAGCTGGTTATAAACCAGCTTTTCTTTTCTTCTCTTCAATTTTTTCACGGTACATTGCAACTTCGTCTTCAGCACAATAAACATAGTGTCCATTGAGAATTTCACGGAGCTCACGATCTTTCCCATCTGCCGCTGCAGGCTGGTAAACGATCCGTTTACGTGTGCGTTCATAGTCTGGATCTGGTAATGGAATCGCAGAAAGCAAACTTTCTGTATAAGGATGAACGCCGAAATTATAGACATCATCACTTGTGCCCATTTCCAATAATTTCCCACTGTGCATTACGCCAATTCGGTCACTGATATGTTTTACCATCGATAAGTCATGTGCGATAAACAAGTAAGTTAAGCCTTGTTCTTTTTGTAAATCTTGTAATAAGTTTACTACTTGGGCTTGAATCGACACATCCAAAGCCGAAATTGGCTCATCACAGATAATGAAACGTGGATTAACCGCTAAAGCACGAGCAATCCCGATCCGTTGACGTTGCCCACCAGAAAACTCATGAGGATAACGCGTACTGTGACTTGGATTTAATCCCACCGTTTTTAAAAGTTCGTTGACTTTTTCTTCCCGCTCTTTTGGTGTTTTAGCTAATCCATTGACATCGATTCCTTCAGCAATAATATCATTGACTTTCATTCTTGGATTCAATGAAGCATATGGATCTTGGAAGATCATTTGAACATCGCGACGGAATGCTTGCATGTCCGCTTTTGATTTAATTTTGCTAATGTCTTTTCCATCGAAAAGAATTTCACCAGCAGTTGGATCATATAAACGAATGACACTGCGACCAGTTGTTGATTTTCCACTTCCTGATTCGCCAACTAATCCAAAGGTTTCGCCTTCATAAATATGAAAACTAATGTCATCAATGGCTTTTACTTCGTCTTTACGACCAACATTGAAATACTGTTTCAAACCAGTGACTTCTAATAGGACTTTTTTCTCTTCTGCCATTAATTACTACCTCCTGGATTTTTTTGACGCTCTGCATAAATTGCCCAACGACGAACAATCTCTGCTGGAGGCGTAACTTTTGGTGCTTGTGGTGCTAATAACCACGTTGCTGCTTTGTGGGTTGGTGATACTTCAAAATAAGGTGGTTCTTTTTCTGTATCAATTTTTAAAGCAAACTCATTCCGTGGATAGAAGGCATCTCCAGTTGGTGGATCTAATAAATCTGGAGGTGAACCTGGAATCGCATAAAGTTTGTCTTCTGTTCCTTCCATCGTTGGCATTGACCCTAAAAGTCCCCAAGTATATGGATGTTGTGGATTATAGAAAATTTCTTCTGCTGTTCCCACTTCAACCAGACGTCCACCGTACATGACAGCGACACGGTCAGCCACGTTTGCTACTACCCCTAAATCATGGGTAATGAAAATAATCGAAGTGCTAATTTTTTCTTGTAAATCTTTTAATAACTCTAAAATTTGTGCTTGGATGGTTACATCCAACGCTGTAGTTGGTTCATCTGCAATTAGAACTTCGGGATAACAAATTAGAGCAATTGCAATGACAATCCGTTGACGTTGCCCACCAGAAAATTGGTGTGGATAGTTTTTCAAACGTTTTTCAGCATTAGGAATGCCGACTAATTTTAGTAATTCTAATGCTTGCGCTAAGCCTTCTTTTTTTGAGACTTTATTATGTTTGATTAATGATTCCGCCACTTGTTTGCCAATTGGCATCGTTGGGTCTAATGAAGTCATCGGATCTTGGAAAATCATTGCGATTTCTTTACCACGAATGGCTTGCATTTGTTTTTCTGTTTTATGAACAATATCTTGTCCTTTAAACAAAATTTCCCCGTTATCAATATTGGCATTACTGCTCAACAAACGCATAATACTGCGGGTTGTAACAGATTTACCACTCCCTGATTCACCTACGATGGCTAACGTTTCACCTTTATAAAGATCAAAACTCACACCACGAATGGCGTTGACTTTACCTGCAAATGTATCAAAGGAGATTCTTAAGTCTTTAACTTCTAATACTTTTTCCATAGTCATTCACCACTCTTACTCTTTCATCTTAGGATCAAATGCGTCACGTAAACCATCAGCTAACAAGTTGAAACAAATCATGATAACTGAAAGTGTTGCCGCTGGAATCCACATTAAATATGGAAGGAAACGGAAAGTTTTGTATCCTTCGTTTAACAAGGTTCCTAAAGATGCGGTTGGTGGACGTAAGCCTAACCCAATAAAACTTAGGAACGCTTCAAAGAAAATTGCCGATGGGATACTGAACATCATTTGGACAATAATGACACTTGAGATATTCGGTAAAATATGTTTAATAGCAATTTTCCAACGAGATTCGCCCAATGTTTCTGCTGCCATGACAAACTCTTGGTCTTTTAGTTTCATGGTCTGGGCTCGCACAATCCTGGCCATTGATATCCAGTTTGTAATAACCATGGCTAAAACAATCGAAACAATCCCTGGATCAAAGACTGTTAGCATCAAGATCATAACAACTAAGTTAGGAATACCAGAAAGAACTTCTAAAATACGTTGCATCACTGTATCGACACGACCACCGACTAACCCGGAAATCAGTCCATACGTTACCCCAATCGTAATATCTAGAATCGCCGCGATAAACGCAATTAATAAGGAAATACGTGTTCCCATAAATAAACGACTTAGGACATCACGACCTAAACCATCTGTTCCTAGATAAAAGTTTACGTTATCTGGAACGTTTGCTTGTGCATATTTATCAACTAATTGACCAGCAACTGTTGTTTTACCATTTAAACCATTCACGCTTTCCAAGCCAGGAATTCGTGGTGGTAAGTTAATGTAAGAAACATTTTGTTTCGTTGGGTTATGTGGTGAAACCCAAATGGTAATAATAGAGATAAAGATAATAACTGCTAAGAAACTCATTGAGATAACTGCAGCTTTATTCTTTTTCAAACGACGCCATGAGTCTTGTAAGAAACTTAAAGACGGTGTGGCAATACGCTCTCTTTCTTTTAGAGTTGAAGTGTTTAGAGGCTGAAACTCATCTGCCGGAATATCTTTAATCGCTTGTGGTAGATTATTTTTATTGACTGTTTCCATTAGCCTTTTGCACCTCCTGATACGCGAATTCTTGGATCAATTAAACCATAAAGTAAGTCAACAATCAGAATTACAACAACTAACATTGTTGAATACAAAATAGTTACTGCCATAATTGTTGGATAGTCGTTTGTCATAATTGATTTTACAAACTGTTCCCCAATTCCAGGGATGGCAAAAATATTTTCTACTACTAAAGAACCTGTCATTAAACCAACGGCTAAAGGTCCTAATAAGGTAATCAATGGAATTAAACTGTTTCTTAACCCGTGGCGGAATGCAACTTGCCAGCGACTCAAGCCTTTTGCTTTGGCTAATTCGACATAATCACTATGCAAGACCTCTACCATCTCGGTTCGAATAAACCTAGCCGAATCGGCCATTGGACTCATTGCCAAGGCAATAGTTGGCAAGATTGTGTATGCAAAACCATTCCACATAGCAATTGGTAAGATTCTTAATTTCATTGCAAAAATGTATTGTAATAATACCGCGAAAACAAAGTTTGGAATAGAACGACCTAAAATGGCTAACAATGTTGCCAACGTATCTACCCAAGTATTTTGACGCATCGCTGCGATAATCCCCAATAAAATACCGACTAACGTACCAAAGATAATCGCTTGTCCACCCAGTTGAAGGGATGGTCCAATTCGACCAGCTAATAACTTAGCAACAGGTTGGTTTTTAAATTGGAATGAAATACCAAAGTCTCCCGTTACCAGGTTCTTTAAGTAAATTCCGTATTGAACAATCACTGGTTTATCTAAGCCAGATTGTTTATTCAACATAGCGATTGTTTCTGGACTAAGTTTTTCTTGGTTGGTATAAGGCGTACCTGGTAATAATTGCATTAAGAAAAACGTAATCGTTGCGATTAACCACAAAGTGATAATCATGAAAAAGATCCGTTTAAGAAAATATTTTCCAAAACTATTCAATAATGACACCTCCGAGATTTTTTTGACTTCCTCAGTTATTTTCGTTAAAGTAATGACTAGATAGACCACAATAATAGATAGGGTGAACACATGAAAACTTTTAAATGGCCAATTATTACAGCCGTTATTTCCAGTATCGGCATTTTTCTTTACTTATTAATAAGTAAAGAACCTATCACTACCTCCTCATTATCAGATACCTTCTTTATCGTTTCGCTTTTCTTTTTAATTATCGGCATTGCTTTATGGATTATGTCCTCTGGCTTTTTCGATAACTTTCAGCGCTCAATGAAAAACGCGTTTCGTTTTAAAAAGAAAAATGAACCGAAAGAGTTTATCCCGCTTTCAGTCATTGGCGATGCACATCGCTCTTTCTGGCTAAAAACTGGGGGCATCTTACTGATTCTGTCTTTAGGCTTTCTACTATTTTACTTGGTCTAAGACAAGATAGCAAGAGGACCGTTGCCTTTTATTCCATGGCAAAGGTCCTTTTTTGTTTGCTATCGATCTTTTGTCAGGTTATTCTGAAATGTATGCCCATTTGTAGTCATACGTTGCGCCAGCAGGATGAACTGCGACATCTTTGACTTTTTCAGCACGTAAATGCGCTTCTGATTTTTGGAATAATGGTACCACACCCATGTCTCCCATAATCGTTTTCTCTGCATTTAACATATCATCCCAACGTTTTTCAGGATCTGTCGCATCTGCACTACTTGCAGCTTTCACTAACTTGTCAAACTCTGGATTGTTATAACGTCCACGGTTATATGAGTTATCTGAAGCAAATAAGTCTAAGAAACTACTTGGATCAGCATAGTCAGCACTCCAACCACCGATTACTGCATCAAAGTCGCCTTTGTTTGAACGATCTAAACGAACGGAGAATGGAACCGGACTAACCGTTACCTTCACACCATCTAAAGCATCTTGAATTGACCCTTGAACAAATTCAACTGTTTTCTTAGAAGAATCTGCATCTGAAGAAAGAATATCCATTGTTAAGGTTGAAATCCCCAATTCTTTTTTCGCTTTTTCCCAGTATTCTTTAGCTTTTTTCGTATCATATTCAATTTGACTACCTGCTTCTTTAGCAAAGTCTTTGCCGCCACTTGGGTCTTTTGCCATATCTGCTGGTACTAAACCGTTTGGCTCGATAGAACCATCCCCTAAGATTGATTCAACTAACGCTTTACGGTCGATTGAGTAAGAAATTGCTTTACGTAAGTTCGCATTTCTAAATGGTGATTTTTCATCACGTTGATTTAGTTCCATATATTGTGTTGATGCTTCTTTTTGACTAACAAAAGCTGGGTCATTGGCCATTTGTTGGGCTAATTCACCAGAAAGAACGACATCGTCTGTTTGTCCGTCTTGGAACAAGTTCAACGCGGTTGGTGATTCTTTCACGACATTCACATCTACTGAGTCCAGTTTCACTGTGTCTTTATCCCAATATTGATCGTTTTTCTTGAATGACCATTTTGTATCTGTACCAGGACCATCAAAGCCGTCTAAGACGAATGGACCATTGTAGACAGCACTTTCGCTGTTTGATGCATAATTTTTACCATATTTTTCCACAATATCTTGACGTTGTGGGAAGAACGATGGGAAAGCTAATAAGTAATCAAAGTATGGTGTTGCTTTTTCTAAAGTGATTTCTAATTCTGTATCACTGACTGCTTTAATTCCTAATTCTGATTTATCTTTTTCCCCTTTAGCAATGGCATCACCATTTTTTACAGAGGCATACAGATAAGCATATTCAGAAGCTGTCGCTGGATCAACTGTTCGTTGCCATCCGTAAACATAGTCATTCGCAGTCACTGGTTTACCGTCTGACCATTTTGCATCTTTGTTTAATTTAATTTTGTATGTTAGTCCATCTTCAGAAACTTCTGCTTTTTCCGCTGCACCTGCAGGTTGGACTTTGTTATCTTTGTCTAAACGATAAATTCCTTCATATACATTATTTAATGCAATAAAACTAATTCTGTCTGTTGCTAGTGATAAATCAGCTGTTGGCATTTCTTGTTGTTCTGTGACACGTAAAACTTGTTCGCCACTTGCCTTACCGCCACCAGATGCGCTTGAGCTATCTGACGTTCCGCCGCCTCCACAAGCCGCTAAAGTTGTTACGCTAAATAATGTAATCACACCGAATGTTAATGACTTTTTCAATTTCATAGTGTTGCCTCCTAAAATAATACAATCTGTATTTTCTGAAAAATCAGAATTTAATAATTATTTATTGCTATGGAATATATCTTACATTTTTCATATTAAAATTGCAAGTCAAAATGTTAACTTTTTTTAATTTTTCTTCTCTTCCTATCAGAAACCCCTCTTTTTCTTCCTGTCTTTTATTGCAATTCTTTTGTCAGTTTTCTAAACATTATGGTAAATTAGGAAGTAAAGGAGTGACAAAATATGAAAAATTCTACGTTTTTAAAGGATTTGTTTGCTATTGATAAAGCAAATGACGAATTATTTCGGTTAGTTGGTGTCGCAATTTGTATGGCAATTCCATTATTAATTGGTTATTTTTCCAATAATTTACTCATTGGGACCTTTGGCTCGATGGGCATTTATACGTTTATTTATTATCAGCCGCTTCCTTTGCCCCAATTATTGCGCAGACTGAATATTGTTGGCTTTTTTATTGTTCTGGGCAACAGCTTAGGAATGCTAAGTCACCATGTACCTTGGTTGATTCCCATTACAATTGCCATCGTCGCTTTTCTTGCACGCTTACTTTTTAGATTGTATGGCATTGAGAAGCCTGGTGCTTTGTTAGTTATCATGTCAACCGCAATGGGAACAAGCAACAATTTTCCTTTACATAAGATTCCCATCATGGCCAGTTTTGTTCTTTTAGGAGTAGTGACCGGCATTATCATGGGCATTGTGCTTCATTTCATCGACAAGCGCCCCTACGTTTTTCAAAAACGGATGTCTCTTCAAGAACGACTTTATATCGATCCCGCTTCTTTATTAGATGCTTTGCATTATGCGGCCATTTTATTTTTAGCGGCTTATTTAAGTCAATCGCTTCATTTAATCAACGCCTATTGGATGACGTTTACTTGCGCAGCCATTTTACAAGGGGAAAATTTACATTCTGTGATGCAGCGAAATGTTCAACGGATTCTAGGTACGAGTCTTGGTTTGTTGCTTTCTGCAATTTTATTAATGATTCCCTTTACACCTTTACAAACAATCGGTATCATTAGTATTCTGTATGCAGCTTTTGAAGGATTCATTAACAGAAACTATGCGATTGCCAGCTTTTTTATTACCCCGATGTCCTTATTATTATCAAATCTTGCACGACAGCAAGTCATTAGTAATCTTTTAAACTATCGATTAGTCGGGATTGTGTTAGGTAGTTTACTTGGTTTTGCCGGCGCTTATGTTTTCACAACTGCGCTACGTTTCTATAATCGGGCCTACTCAATTGATGAAACCTTTGAAAATCAACAAGAAGAAAGAGGCGTTTTATGAAAATAACTTATCCCTTGCCACCAAATTTGCCAGAACAACTTCCTCTATTAACGAACTGTCAATTAGAAGATGAGGCAATCTTAGAAAATCATTTGTATCAGCAGATTGATTTACCGAATCAAGAAGTTCGTAACTTAGTCTTTCGGGATGCTGTTTTCGATCATCTTTCATTAGCAAATGGCCAGTTTGCTTCTTTTGATTGTAGTAATGTGCGTTTTGAAGCTTGCGATTTTTCTAACGTCGAATGGCTGTCTGGCAGTTTTCATCGAGTGACTTTCCTTCGTTGCAATTTGACAGGAACGAATTTTGCAGATAGCTATTTAAAAGATTGTCTATT
Source organism: Enterococcus sp. DIV0183 (assembly GCF_050541505.1). Classification (NCBI taxonomy): domain Bacteria; kingdom Bacillati; phylum Bacillota; class Bacilli; order Lactobacillales; family Enterococcaceae; genus Enterococcus; species Enterococcus sp. DIV0183. Next base: position 726,973 of record NZ_CP172932.1, on the reverse strand, counting down.
TGAGGATTGCAAAGCCGATTATGCTTCTTTTCGTTTTGCAAATTTTAATCTTGTTCACTTTAATCAGACACGTTTAGTCGAAAGTGAATTTTTCGAGGTCACCTGGAAGAAACTCCTGCTAGAAGCTTGCGATTTAACCGAAAGTAATTGGCTAAATACTTCTTTAAAAGGATTGGATTTTTCCCAAAACACCTTTGAACGCTTGACTTTCTCACCAAACTATTTATCAGGTCTTAAAGTCACCCCTGAACAAGCCATTTATTTGGCAAGTGCCCTTGGTTTGGTGATTACCTAAGAAAATTTTAAAAAAATAGCCGAATAACTGGTTCTGTCGGTTCTTTCTTATTAAATTGTTATTAATTTTTTGGAAAAACCAACGGAACCATTTTACTTGTGCCTTATTTTTAGGTAAACTATCTTAGGTTAAGCAATCTCTTTTTTTGGAACAAGAGAAACTTTTGGAATCATTTCCTATAAATCATGAAGAGATTATGACAAACGTTCTTCTAATCCAAGAACGTCTTTTGTCCTATACTCGATTCTACTCAAAAGGAATGTCAGTGAATGAATATAAAAAAACAAGGCCTCGGTCAAGCTACGGGAAAAATTATTTTAATGGGGGAACACGCCGTTGTTTACGGCGAACCAGCAATCGCCTTTCCTTTTCAAGCGACAGAAATCACAGCCGTCTATACCCCAGCAAAAACTATGCAGATTGATTGTGCATATTTTACAGGATTGCTTGAAGACGTGCCCCAAGAGCTAGCAAATATCAAGGAAGTTGTTCAGCAAACCTTACATTTTTTAAAGGAAGATACGTTTAAAGGCACTTTGACCTTAACAAGTACGATTCCCGCTGAACGAGGAATGGGCTCAAGCGCAGCAACCGCTGTGGCCATCGTTCGAAGCCTTTTTGATTATTTTGATTACGCTTATACATATCAAGAATTGTTTGAGCTTGTTTCCTTAAGTGAGAAAATTGCTCATGGCAATCCTAGTGGTATCGATGCCGCAGCAACAAGCGGCGCTGATCCCTTATTTTTTACTAGAGGATTTCCGCCCACACATTTCTCGATGAATTTATCTAATGCCTACTTAGTAGTAGCTGATACGGGAATTAAAGGTCAAACACGTGAAGCAGTGAAAGACATTGCGCAGCTAGCTCAAAATAATCCCACAGCAATCGCTGAAACAATGAAACAATTAGGTTCTTTTACTAAAGAAGCGAAGCAGGCAATTTTACAAGATGATAAACAAAAATTAGGTCAGCTAATGACATTAGCGCAAGAGCAACTCCAGCAATTAACCGTCAGCAACGATATGCTGGATCGACTAGTGGCTCTCTCTCTAGAACATGGCGCTCTAGGAGCAAAATTAACCGGCGGCGGTCGCGGTGGCTGTATGATTGCCTTAACAGATAATAAAAAGACCGCACAAACCATTGCACAGACTTTAGAAGAAAATGGAGCTGTTGCTACATGGATTCAATCATTAGAGGTGAAAAAGTAATGCTTTCAGGAAAAGCACGAGCGCATACAAATATTGCTCTGATTAAATATTGGGGAAAAGCCAATGAAGAATACATTTTACCAATGAATAGTAGTTTATCATTAACATTAGATGCCTTTTACACAGAAACAACTGTGACATTTGATGCCCATTATTCAGAAGATGTATTTATTTTAGATGGTATCTTGCAAAACGAAAAACAAACAAAAAAAGTCAAAGAATTTTTGAACCTTGTTCGTCAACAAGCCGATTGTACTTGGTTTGCAAAAGTGGAAAGTCAAAATTTTGTGCCTACTGCAGCTGGTTTGGCTTCTTCAGCGAGTGGTCTAGCTGCTTTAGCTGGGGCCTGTAACGTAGCCTTAGGATTAAATCTTTCAGCAAAAGACTTATCACGTTTAGCGCGACGTGGTTCAGGTTCTGCTTGTCGCAGCATTTTTGGTGGTTTTGCTCAATGGAACAAAGGCCACTCTGATGAAACGTCGTTTGCTGAAAATATTCCAGCCAATAATTGGGAAAACGAATTGGCCATGCTCTTTATCTTAATTAATGATGGCGAAAAAGATGTTTCCAGCCGTGATGGAATGAAACGAACAGTAGAAACTTCTAGCTTTTATCAAGGTTGGTTGGACAATGTGGAAAAAGATTTATCCCAAGTTCATGAAGCAATTAAAACAAAAGACTTCCCTCGTTTAGGAGAAATCATTGAAGCCAATGGGTTAAGGATGCATGGAACAACCTTAGGCGCTGTCCCTCCATTTACTTACTGGTCCCCAGGCAGTTTACAAGCGATGGCTTTAGTTCGCCAAGCACGGGCCAAAGGAATTCCTTGTTACTTTACAATGGATGCAGGTCCGAATGTCAAGGTCTTAGTCGAAAAGAAAAACTTAGAAGCATTAAAAACATTTTTAAGTGAACATTTTTCAAAAGAGCAGTTAGTCCCAGCTTTTGCTGGTCCCGGAATTGAATTGTTTGAAACGAAAGGAATGGATAAATAAGCATGATTGAAGTTACTACGCCAGGAAAGTTATTTATTGCAGGAGAATATGCCGTTGTTGAACCTGGCCACCCTGCCATTATCGTTGCTGTGGATCAATTCGTAACTGTAACTGTCGAAGAAACAACAGATGAAGGCAGTATTCAATCTGCACAATACAGCTCGTTACCTATTCGTTGGACACGCCGAAATGGTGAGCTCGTATTAGATATTCGCGAAAATCCCTTTCATTATGTTCTAGCGGCGATTCATCTAACTGAAAAATATGCGCAAGAGCAAAACAAAGAATTGTCATTTTATCATTTAAAAGTGACGAGTGAATTAGATAGTTCAAATGGACGAAAATATGGTCTTGGTTCAAGCGGTGCAGTAACCGTTGGAACTGTCAAAGCCTTGAATATTTTTTATGACTTAGGTTTGGAAAATGAGGAAATTTTCAAATTATCAGCATTAGCTCACTTAGCCGTTCAAGGAAATGGTTCTTGCGGAGATATCGCCGCCAGCTGTTACGGGGGCTGGATTGCCTTTTCAACCTTCGATCATGATTGGGTCAATCAAAAAGTAGCCACTGAAACATTAACTGATTTGTTAGCAATGGACTGGCCTGAATTAATGATTTTTCCGTTAAAAGTACCGAAACAACTACGTTTACTAATTGGTTGGACAGGTAGTCCTGCGTCCACTTCAGACTTAGTTGATCGAGTTCATCAATCAAAAGAAGAAAAACAAGCGGCTTATGAGCAGTTCTTAATGAAAAGTCGGCTTTGTGTCGAAACAATGATTAATGGCTTTAACACAGGAAAAATTTCTGTTATTCAAAAACAAATTACTAAAAATCGCCAATTGCTCGCCGAATTATCTTCACTGACTGGTGTGGTAATCGAAACAGAAGCCTTGAAAAATCTTTGTGATTTGGCTGAATCTTATACAGGAGCTGCGAAATCTTCTGGCGCTGGCGGGGGCGATTGTGGGATTGTAATTTTCCGCCAAAAATCTGGGATTTTACCATTAATGACTGCTTGGGAAAAAGACGGAATTACCCCACTGCCACTTCACGTCTATACCTATGGTCAAAAGGAGTGTAAGGAGAAGCATGAATCGAAAAGATGAACATCTATCATTAGCTAAAGCGTTCCACAAAGAAAAAAGTAATGACTTTGACCGTGTGCGTTTTGTTCACCAATCGTTTGCTGAATCCGCTGTTAACGAAGTGGATATTTCCACTTCGTTTCTTTCTTTTCAGCTTCCCCAACCTTTTTATGTCAATGCAATGACAGGTGGTAGTCAGCGTGCAAAAGAAATTAATCAGCAATTAGGCATTATTGCCAAAGAAACTGGGCTTTTAGTTGCGACAGGATCTGTCTCGGCAGCGTTAAAAGATGCTAGTTTAGCGGATACGTATCAAATTATGCGAAAAGAAAACCCAGATGGACTCATTTTTGCCAATATTGGTGCAGGTTTGGGTGTGGAAGAAGCAAAGCGAGCGCTTGATTTATTTCAAGCGAATGCCTTACAAATCCATGTAAATGTGCCCCAAGAATTGGTCATGCCTGAAGGAGATCGTGATTTCACTAATTGGCTAACCAAGATTGAAGCTATCGTACAGGCCGTAGAAGTGCCTGTCATTGTCAAAGAGGTTGGCTTTGGCATGAGCCAAGAAACCTTAGAAAAACTCACCTCTATCGGCGTTCAAGCAGTGGATGTGAGCGGCCAAGGCGGAACGAGTTTTACACAAATTGAAAATGCCCGGCGTAAGAAACGAGAACTTTCTTTCTTAGATGATTGGGGTCAATCAACGGTCATCTCTCTTCTGGAATCACAAAATTGGCAAAAGAAGCTAACTATTCTTGGCTCTGGCGGTGTGCGTAACTCTCTTGATATTGTCAAAGGACTCGCTTTAGGTGCCAAAAGCATGGGAGTTGCTGGGACTATCTTAGCTTCCCTTATGAGTAAAAATGGTTTAGAAAATACCTTAGCCCTTGTACAGCAATGGCAAGAAGAAGTGAAAATGCTTTATACTCTTTTAGGAAAAAAGACGACAGAAGAATTGACGAGTACCGCACTTATCCTCGATCCAGTTTTAGTTAATTGGTGTCATAACCGTGGTATCGACAGCACTGTTTTCGCAAAACGTTAAAGAGACCAGAACATTAATGTTCTGGTCTCTTTATTTGAGTTCTTTTATCCTACATAAGCATCTAAGATAATTTGTTTTAGTTCACTAATTAATGGTTCTTTCGGATTTGCAGTTGTACATTGGTCTTCATATGCAAGTTCTGCCATACGATCAACTGTTGTGTCTAATGTTTCTTGTGAGACACCTTGGGCTTTCAAGTTCATGTCAATTCCGACTGATTTACCTAAGTCTGCTACTGCTGTTGCTAAAGCTTCTACTAATTCTGCGGTAGTATTTCCTTTTAAGCCTAAGAATTTTGCAATGTCTGCATAATCAGTATCGGCGCGGAAGTAATCATATTTGGGGAACATTGCGTGTTTTGATGGATCTTTCGCATTGTAACGAATAATATGTGGTAATAAAATCGCATTTGTACGACCATGTGGAATGCCATATTCCCCACCAATTTTATGAGCAATAGAGTGACAAATACCTAAGAATGCATTGGCAAATGCCATCCCTGCCATGGTTGATGCATTATGCATTTTTTCGCGAGATTCCATATCTGGACGTTTCACTGAATTTTCTAAATGATCGAAAACTAACTTGATTGCTTGTAAACTTAAACCACGTGTGTAATCTGAAGCCATCACGGAAACATAAGATTCAATAGCATGTGTTAAAACATCCATACCTGTATCTGCAGTGACTGAAGCTGGCACAGACATTACGAACTGTGGATCAACAATCGCTACATCTGGTGTTAACGCATAGTCTGCTAACGGATATTTCACGTGTGTTTCACTATCAGTAATAACGGCAAATGGTGTAACTTCTGAACCAGTTCCTGAAGTAGTTGGGATACAAACAAATTGTGTTTTTTCTGGTTTGGCAATTTTATATGTCCGTTTGCGGATATCTAAGAATTTTTGTTTTGCACCAAAGAACTCTGTATCTGGGTGTTCATAGAACATCCACATTCCTTTCGCCGCATCCATTGCAGAACCGCCACCCAAGGCAATCACTGTATCTGGTTGGAAATCAACCATCATTTTGGTACCTGCATAAACAGTATTTGTTGATGGGTTTGGTTCAACATCAGAAAATACTTCGATTTTCACATCATTTTTACGTTTTTGTAGCTCTTTACGTACGATATCTGCATAGCCAAATTGAACCATACCTGGGTCACAAACTAACATGACACGTTCAACATTTTCCATTTTTTGTAGATATTGTAAAGAATTTTTTTCAAAGAAAATTTTTGGAGGTAATTTAAACCATTGCATATTATTTCTCCGTTTCGCTACCGTTTTAATATTAATTAAGTTAATGGCTGATACGTTTTTAGAAACAGAGTTTTTCCCGTATGAACCACAACCAAGTGTTAAGGATGGAATCATTTCGTTATAAATGTTACCGATACCGCCTTCTGCTGATGGAGTATTCACTAAAATACGACAAGCTTTCATACGTAAACCAAAAGCAACTTGTAACTCTTCATCTTCTGTATGAATTACTGCTGTATGTCCTAAACCACCTAAGTTTAACATCGCTTCACATAGTTCAAAAGCATGCTCTGCATTGTTTGATTTCATCATTGCTAAAACTGGCGATAATTTTTCTCTTGATAATGGATATTCTGGACCTGCACCTTCTAATTCAGCGACTAAAATTTTTGTGCCTTTTGGTACACTAATTCCTGCTAATTCAGCAATTTTTTCTGCAGAGTTACCGACAATCGCTGGATTTACTGCGTATTTGCCTTCATTCATCACTGCATCTTCTAGTTTTTGTAATTCATTCGGTTTCACGAAGTAAACATTGTGTGCTTCAAACTCAGCTTTGACAGAAGCATAAATTTCTTTATCCACAATGACCGCTTGCTCAGAAGCACAAATCATTCCATTATCAAATGATTTTGAAACAATTAAATCATTAACCGCACGTTTTACTTTAGCTGTTTTTTCAATATAAGCTGGTACGTTCCCAGGACCAACGCCTAGTGCTGGTTTACCTGTTGAGTACGCAGATTTTACCATGCCTGCGCCACCAGTTGCTAAAACAATGGCAATCCCTGGATGATTCATCAAAGCAGATGTTGCATCAATCGATGGTTGTTCAATCCATTGAATACAATTTTCTGGTGCACCTGCTGCAATCGCCGCATCCCGTACAATACGTGCCGCTTCTGCCGAACATTTTTGTGCGCTAGGATGGAAAGCAAAAACAATTGGATTTCTTGTTTTTAAGGCAATTAGTGATTTAAAAATAGTTGTTGACGTTGGGTTCGTTGTTGGTGTGACCCCACATACCACGCCAACTGGCTCAGCAATTTCCATTAAGCCGGTTTGTTCGTCTTTGTTAATTACACCCACTGTTTTATCATGTTTAATATTATTCCAAATGTATTCAGATGCATACATATTTTTGATTGCTTTATCTTCATAGATTCCACGGCCAGTTTCTTCGACAGCCATTTTTGCTAAAGGCATATGTTGGTCTAACGCCGCCATCGCCATTTGATGGACAATGTGATCTACTTGTTCTTGTGTAAAATCTTCCATTGCTTTTAAAGCGACATTCGCTTTTGTTGCTAATTCATCAATCATTGATGAAACATCAACTGTTTCTGTCTTTTCTTTTTTTACTGTTTTAACCATGTTCATCCTCCTAAGAGTTTCATTTTAAAAAAACTTTGTTAACTATTTCACATTCACATCATACAACATAAAACGAATCTTGTAAATAGTTTTTGTGATATTTTTCACAACTATTTATAATTTTTTTTATCTCAAAAAAAAGACCTATTCTTTTTTCTAGAATAAGTCTTCAATATCATGCCAGTCCCTTAAAGGATTTTTTGATGTCTGTGCCAATAATTGTTGATAGTCAAAAAATTCATTCGGCTTAACCTTATGAATGTCTTTGCGACAGTCTTTGACAGATAAATGGGTTTGTTTTTTCCAACGATAGGTGAGTAAATAAGTCAATAAATCTTCTTCGTTGATGGAAGAATAACCTAGTTCACGAAAATTTTGGCACTTCTTTTTAATACTTTTATTGAGCATTTTTTGTTGTAACCAACTTAATTTTTCCTTTGTCATGGGCTCTTCTCCTTCCAACCAAGCGAAAGATTGCTCACTTTTTAACTATCTTCCAACACTATAAAAAGGAACCTTTTTTGTAAACTTAATAGTTAAAAAGGACTTAGGACAAGGTCGGGACAGAAGTGTTTAACTCCGAGAAATAAGAAGAAATTTCCGAAAATTGTTCTTTAATTTTGGGAGAATTTTGGCTTATTTCCGAAGGAGTTGCTTCTGTTCCCGCCGTTTATCAATTTTTAAGCCTGGGACAAAAATCCAAAGTGATTTTTGTCCCAGGCTCCTTCCTAGTCCTACATTTTAAGATAAACGAAACGAGCGGAATAGGAATTATCTCTTCTTATTGGCTTTCTCGTGTGACTACTGGTCACAGTTTCGCCTTTGAAAAGCCTGTTCCGCTCTCTCTAACCATTAAATGAATTAGTTGATTCGTTTAGTCTTTCTTTTCTTTTGAAGGATCTGATGTTTCAGGAACTTCAGTTACTTCTTCTGTGACTGTCTCTTCAACTTCTGTGACTGGTACACTAGTTACTGCTGAATCATTTGTAACGGCAGTTCCAGGTGTTACAGTTCGAATTGCTGCACGGTCAAATTCTAAGACAATACCTTCGCAATCGATTAAAACTGTTTTTTCATTGATTTCACTTAAAACACCATGTAAACCACCAATTGTGACAACACTATCGCCAGTTTTCATTGCGTTTAGTTGTTTTTGACGTTCTTGCTGTTGTTTCTTTTGAGAACGTGTCATGAAAAACATCATTCCTCCTAAAAGGACTAATGTAAAAATCATTGTAAATCCGCCACCCATTTGTTTCACCTCACTCTGCATTATTCACACTACTAACTGTATCAAAAAAATGCTTGAAGAACTAGTTTTTTCCTCTAATTTTTAGAAACTTTTTGCATTCGCTTTATTAAAGCCATATTCTTCAAAAAACGCTTGTCGGAATTCTAATAAATTGTCGTCCATAATTGCTTGACGGACATTTTTCATTAAGTCTAACAAGAAGTATAAATTATGATACGATGTTAAACGGATTCCGAATGTTTCATCACATTTAATCAAATGACGAATATAGGCCCGCGTATAATTACGACAAACATAACAATCACATTTTTCATCAAGCGGACGAAAATCTCTTGCATATTGGGCATTTTTAACAACCAAGCGACCTTGTGAAGTCATACAAGTACCATTGCGCGCAATACGTGTTGGTAGCACACAATCAAACATGTCAATCCCACGAATCACTCCATCAATTAATGAATCAGGGGCACCCACACCCATTAAGTAACGTGGTTTATTTTCAGGAATTAACGGTGTCGTAAAGTCTAAGACTCGGTTCATTTCTTCCTTAGACTCACCAACAGATAAGCCACCAATCGAATAGCCAGGAAAATCCATACTCACTAAATCTTTAGCACTTTGACGACGTAAATCTTCAAATCCCGCACCTTGAACAATACCGAATAATCCCTGTCTATCAGGATTCGCATGGGCTTTTAAGCCACGCTCAGCCCAACGAGAAGTCCGTTCAATCGAACGTTTGACATACTCATAGCTTTCATCAAATGGTGGACATTCATCAAAGCTCATCATAATATCTGATCCTAATTTATTTTGAATATTGATCGCTTTTTCTGGAGAAAGGAACATTTTTGAACCATTTAAATGATTTCTAAAATGCACACCTTCTTCTTCGATTTTCCGCATATCACTTAATGAGAAGACTTGGAAGCCACCTGAATCAGTTAAAATAGGTTGATCCCAGTTCATAAATTTGTGTAAACCGCCTGCTTCTTCGACTAAATCTTCACCTGGGCGTAACCATAAATGGTAAGTATTACTTAAAATAACACCGGCACCCATTTCTTTTAATTCTTCTGGTGACATTGTTTTAACTGTCGCAAGTGTACCTACCGGCATAAACATTGGTGTTGGAAATGTGCCGTGAGGAGTAATTAATTCACCTAAACGCGCACCTGTGTGTTTATCTTTTTTGATTAAACGATAACGAATGGCTGGTTCCGTCATTCATTTCCCTACTTTCTACTATAATTTGTCCTCCCATCATCATACTTTTTTTTTATTGAATTTGCAAGGATTTCTCAAGGTTTCTTTTTTCAAAAAAGGATCCTTAAAAAACAGCAACTAATTCAAATAATTCAAATGAACTAGTTGCTGTTTGGCACTTATTTTGTCGCTGTATATTTTTCTAAATCTTGCATCGCTGTTTTCACAATTTCAGGGGTAATTTTTTGTTTCATATAATGAATCGTTTCGCCTTCTATACAAGCACGTTCTGCTACTTCTTGATACTCGGCTTCAGTTAAGTCCATGTCCATTTCTTTTAAAGAAATAGGCAAACCTAGTTGGTGATAGAAAGGAATCAATTCAGCGATTTCTTGCCATTTTTCTTCAATGGCTAATTGAACAAACACACCATACGCCACTTTGTTTCCATGCAATTGTCGATGGCTAGCTGGCAGCAAAGTTAGTGCATCATGAATGGAATGGGCACCTGCTGTCCGACCATAATCATCGCCAAAGCCACCCACCATTCCACCAATAATTAAATTTGTTTCGATGACATCAATAAACGATTGATTTAATTGTTGCTCTTCCATCGCTTTTAAAGCATTGATACTTTCATTTAACAAAATATCGCGGCATTTTTCCGCGGCAAAATGAGAAACTTGAATAGGTAACACTTGGACATCTAACTGCGAAATAATCGCATCTGCTTCGTACCATTTAGCTAATGTATCCCCAATACCTGCCACCATTAAGGACCGAGGCGAATGTAATAACACTCTTGGTTCTACCAACACCAAAGCGTTTGCTTGCGGAAAAACGTCATATCGTTCCATTGCTCCATCTTCTCGATACATTACACTCAATGGCGTGCACGGTGCACAAGTAGCTGCTAAAGTGGGCAAAATAATTACCGGTAACGCCATTTTGTGTGCTAAGGCTTTGCCCAAGTCGGCCACTTTTCCTCCACCAACAGCGACGATGGCCTCTAAATGATTGTCCAGCACTTGCGCTTCTAACTCTTGCACACGTTGATCTGTACAAACACCTCCATAGTTTTCAAAAACAGCTGTTACTTTTTGAAACGTCGGAAAATACGGTTTTGCCGCTTGCCATGACTCAGTCCCGTGTAAAATGAATACACGATGAATATTTCTGCATAATAGTTGTCCTTCTAATAATTCCCACGAACCAATTTCGCAAAGATACTCTTGTGGTGTCCCTCTCACAATTAATGATTGTTCCATCTTGAAAATCCCCTTCATTTTTGACTTTTGAAAAATTTTTTGAAAAAGTTGTATTTTTTCAACTCTACTACTTTTCCTTTTACATATTCTATGATATGATAAACCACATCATAACACAATAAATTTTTATACATTTATTCGCTTTTTTTGAATATTTATAAAAATAATACAAAAAGGAGTTTACGCAAATGACCAAATGTAAAAAATGGCTACAGACGATTTTACCAATTTTATTCTTGTTGCTCTCATTATTACCTATTAAAGAAACTTTTGCAGCCGAAACCGATCCAGTCTATGACAAAATCATCCAAAAGGGAGAACTAGTTGTCGGCTTATCCGCAGACTATGCCCCTTATGAATTTCATGCAAAAGTAGATGGTGAAGATAAAATTGTCGGTTTTGATATTTCTATTGCTCAAAAAATTGCCGACGATTTAGGCGTTAAATTAAAAATCGAAGAACTAGGCTTTGATGCTCTGTTAGGGGCCTTAAAAACTGGCAAGATTGACATGGTCATCTCTGGCATGTCGCCAACGCCTGAACGATTAAAAGAAGTGGCTTTTTCTCAACCATATATGAACGTTCAACAAAGAGTCATTGTTCGGAAAGAAGACAAAGATAAATTTCATTCCACTAAAGATTTCGAAGGCGTTCGTGCAGGTGCCCAAAAGCAAACGACACAAGAAGAATTAATTAAAACCGAATTAACCGGTGCTGTCCCTACTTCTCTTCAAAAAATTCCAGATTTAATTATGAATCTAAAAAATAATAAATTAGATGCAGTCGTTATGGAAGAACCGGTTGGCGAAGCCTATGTTTCTCAAAATGAGGATTTAGCTTTTGCTGATGTTACCTTTGAAAAAGGCTCAAAAGATACTGCCGTTGCTTTTCCTAAAGATGCGCCCGTTTTGACGGAGAAAGTAAATGCCTCTATTAAACAAATTAATGATCAAAAATTAATGGACGGTTATAAAAAAGAAGCCAATCAATTAATGTTCCAAAAAGATCAAAGCTTTTTACAAAAGTATGGAAAGTTCTACCTTAACGGTGCAGGCTATACCATTTTCCTAGCTTTCATTGGTGTTTTGTTTGGTGCCATTTTAGGGGCATTACTTGCCTTAATGAAGTTAGCCAATTCCAAAATTTTACGTGGCATTGCCATTGCTTATATTGAATATGTTCGTGGCACTCCTTTGCTTGTTCAAATTTTTATTGTCTATTTCGGGACAGGCGTTCTTGGTTTAGACTTATCAAAAGTAGCAGCTGGTTGTATTGCTCTTTCTTTAAACAGTGGTGCATATGTAGCAGAAATTATTCGTGCTGGTATTCAGGCAGTTAATAAAGGACAATTGGAAGCTGCTCGTTCTTTGGGAATGAATCAAAACCAAGCAATGCGATACATCATTTTCCCACAAGCTATTAAAAATATTTTACCAGCGTTAGGCAATGAATTTGTTACAGTAATTAAAGAATCTTCCGTTGTTTCAGTCATTGGTGTTTCAGAACTAATTTTCCAAGCTGGCAACGTTCAAGGAGCAAGTTTTAAACCCTTCCTACCTTACTTAATTGTATCGTTGATTTATTTCGTCCTAACCTTTACTATCTCACGTCTATTAGGTGTTGCTGAAAGGAGAATGAGTACTAGTGATTAACATTAAAAACTTACAGAAAACATTCGGAAAAAATGAAGTACTTAAAGGAATTGACTTAGAAATTGAAGCTGGTGAAGTTGTCGTAATTATTGGCCCTTCTGGTAGTGGTAAAAGTACTTTTTTACGTTGCTTGAACTTATTAGAAACACCAACTGGTGGCAGCGTTGAATTTGAAGGAAAAAATTTATTAGATAAAAATACCAACATTGATCAACTTCGTCAAAAAATGGGAATGGTATTCCAAAATTTCAATCTTTTCCCGCATAAAAATGTCTTGGAAAACTTAACGATTAGTCCTGTTAAAGTAAAAAAAGAAGCCGCTGCTGAAGCCACAGAACATGCTCTTTCTTTACTGGAACAAGTTGGTTTATCAGATAAAAAAGAAAATTATCCCTCTCAACTTTCTGGTGGGCAACAACAACGGGTAGCGATTGCTCGTGCTTTAGCCATGCGCCCTGACGTGATGCTGTTCGATGAACCAACTTCTGCCTTAGACCCTGAAATGGTGGGCGAAGTGCTATCCGTTATGAAAAATTTAGCTATTGAAGGGATGACAATGGTAGTGGTTACCCACGAAATGGGCTTCGCAAAAGAAGTCGCGGACCGTGTCATTTTTATGGATGCAGGAATCATTCAAGAAGAAGGCACACCTGAAGAAATTTTTGATGCGCCACAAAACCCAAGAACACAAGATTTTCTAAGAAAAGTTTTATAAAAAGGAGCACCTGGTATGGATCGCAAGAATATCGCAACACGTTACCAACAACCTACTGAAAATTTACTCATGGATATTGCAACATTGGCGAAAAAGACCCCAAATTTAATCGATTTATCGATTGGTGACCCTGACTTAATTACCGATGAGCGGATTATCGAACAAGCAGCTAACGATGCCAAAAATGGGCATACAAAATATACCGCTTCTGATGGTAGCGAGGCATTCATTGAGGCGATCATTCAGTTTTATCAGTCACATTATCAATTATCTTTTCAACCGAATCAAGTCCGGGCCACAGTTGGCGCTCTGCACGGAATGTACCTTGCCTTACAAGTGATTCTAAATCCTGGAGATGAAGTGATTATTCATGAACCTTATTTCTCTCCTTATAAAGACCAAGTCCTTTTAGCAGATGGCGTTCCGGTCTTTTTACCAACCTATGAAGAAGATGGTTTCCAAATTGATGTAGCTCTTTTGAAAGAAAAAATCACGCCTAAAACCAAAGCGATTATTCTTAATTCACCGAATAACCCGACAGGCGCTGTTTTCTCTGAAGAAACTTTCAGAGAAATTGCACAGGTAGCGATTGAACACAACTTATACATTCTTTCAGATGAAGTTTATGAAGCCTTTTGTTTCCAAGAAACGTTTACTCCCATGGCTACGTTTGCTCCAGAAAATACTATCACTTTTGGCAGCTTTTCAAAAGCCTTTGCAATGACTGGTTGGCGTATTGGTTATATGATTGCCCCAGACTATATTAACGAAGTAGCCAAATTAATTAATGAAGGCGTTACGTATTCTGCGCCTACGTTGTCACAGCAAGCAGGAATCTATGCGTTACAACATTTTGACGAATTTGTAGACCCAATCGTTGAAGTGTTCCAAACACGTTTAGAGTATGTGGCACAACGAGTAGCAAAGATTCCTTTCCTTTCGCTTCATCCAGTCAAAGGAAGTATATACGCCTTCATTAACATTCAAAAAACCGGACTAACTTCCGTTCCTTTTGTGGAAAAGCTTTTAAAAGAGACACAAGTATTAGTGATTCCTGGAAAAGCATTTGGTGAAACAACAGGCGATGAGTACATTCGTTTAGCCGCAACACAAAATTTAGATTTATTAAAGGAAGCGTTCGATCGAATTGAAAGAATGACCTTTGAATAAAAAAAGCTTCTGCATTAGCTAATAATCATAGCTAATGCAGAAGCTTTTTAGATTTCTTCTATCAATTCAATCGCTTGCCCGCCAACATGCGGTGGAATTGACATAGTCATCGGCGGCAAGCCCACGACTGTGAAACGGACTTTGGTCCCTTTTTTCAAGTGAGACAGTGGGATACTTTCCTCTAACTGTTCAACAAGTATGTTTAAAATTACCCCATGAGAAAATAAGGGCACAATGGATTCTGGATCACTTTCTGCTTGGATATTTTCTAAATGTAATCGCATTGACAATGGCTGCGTCTCATTTAACACACCAGCCTCTGCTAATTTCCCTGTAAAAACAGCAAGTTTTTCAGTCATTTGTTTGCCTCCTTTTTAAACATCATATTGAAGAGAATTAATTCCATCCCCTAAAAATTCTGAAGCGTTGTTAAATTCGGCAGGATCATATTTGGTATAGGAAACTTGTAATGTCAAAGTAATATTCCTTAAGGTTTCAGAATGGGCAAATTTCTCTTGAGCTTGTTGTTTGAATTCTTTTCTAGTAGTGTATCCGTCATCCCCATCGCGGAAAATTAATAACGCCCAAGTCGGCGGTGTGCCGTCGATAAAGTATGGTAAGAAGCGATCATCCGTTGTCTCTTTAATCGCCGCTGTCACGATTTGTAGCAATTCATTCTTTTGTTCAGGACTTAATAAGTTACGAATACTTTCCCAATAGGCCACTCGGATCACGACTAAATATAACGGCGCTTCATAACGTGTAGAAATGTCAGAAAATAAATCGAATCCTTCTTCATACATTTTTGCTGTTCTTAAATTAGTTACTGCATCTAACGCATTTAACCGTGAAGTTTCTTTACGTAAGCGAATATTTTCTTCTTCAATCGTACGAATTTGATAAGTCACTGCATAGATTGTTAAACAGTAGAGCGGCGGCATGATTAGCCAAAATAATGAGCCATAGCTAAACAAATCATGATAGACATACTGATATACAACATAGGTCAATTGTAGAAAAATAAATATAAGCGAAAATGTTAACCCCGCTGTAATTCCTACAAAATAGGTAACGATAATTAAGATAACTGAAATTAATAGACAACTTAAGTCCACAAAGAAATCATTCGTTCCTAAGGCCATAAAGATGGTTGTGCCGACAACCAAAACAATTCCTACCAACAAAGTTAAATCCAAAAGTAAGGTCACTCGTTTTTGATTCACTCTATTCCCCACCTTTCAAATTCTTCTTCACGATGAAGAACGCACTTAATCCAATAATAGTCATACCAATTAAGAAGACAAATAGATAAATCATTAATTTATGATTATTGACAATTCGTTTACCTAATGATTCGTTGCTGACGTTGCTTACACGTTTTTTGAAACGATAATCATAGCGACGATAGTTCGGATCGACCACAATGGCATCTCCTTTGTACATAGAAGTATTCTTCTCTGTATTCACTTGTGTAGAGGCTAAAAAGACACCTTGTGATTTAGCTCCTGTTAAGATTAACGCCGCGGCTTTCGCATTATATGGAGAAAACATTAACTGCGCCGTACCGATTTGTTTACCATAATCTTTTTCGATACTCAGTTTCTCGTTTGAAACAAAACGTGTGAAGTCCTTATCATAATGGAAATATAACTGATCGTTTAACTTACGAATCATCGGATTATCCTTAGGCGTACCAAAAATAATCAAGTTATGATTTTCTAATGCCGCATTTTTAGGCGCTTTTTTATAATACGTAATCTCACCGACATTACTTTCGGCATAATTACCAATTAAGTTAAATAAATTGGTCAACACTTTAAAATAGTTATCGTCCATTTTTTCTGGTAATAAAATCGCTAAATCAGCAAAAGAACGGCTTCTGATAAAAATGTTCGGATAGTTGTTAAATAATATGTCATTAAGTTCTTCTGTTTGAATAAACGCATTCGAATTATTTTCAATAAAGGCCCATGGAGTCTGACCATTTCGCAAAACTTCTGGTGATTTAACATTCAAATCAAAAGCAACTTTTAAAACAAAACTATCAGCAATTTCTAAGTTCTTTGGAAATTCGAGATTTAATTCATCACCGTTCGCACGAGCAGCGGTTAATTTCTTGCTGCCAATTGGTTTATCATTGGCATAGACCGTCACTAAAGAAGAATCAAAATCTAAGTTTTCAGCGTATTTAAAATGTAAATGCACGCGACTTCCATTGGCATTGTTTCGATCCACTGGTAAATTGACAAAGTACGTTTGTTCTTGGTGATAAGCCCCTTCTAGTTTGTCCCCCGTTGAGGTTAATGGATAATTTCCATCAAATTCTAAAGTTGAACTAAACGTATCGGTATTCTCATCAACTGTTGTCTCTTCTTTATCTGTTTGGGTCATTAATTCATAATTGGCTAAATAACGTCCCGCACGAACAAGTAAGTCCTCATCTTTAGAAGTAGCTACTAAAACATGCTTATCTGGTTGATTGAAAAATTTTAAGACAGCCTGGTCCTCCACGCGTTTGCTATCAATTTGACTTTTATACTGATCTGGTAATTTATCATAGCTGGCAATAATCAACTGATAGGGTGCAGACTGTTCTTTGTTCAAAGAAGCCATTGGCAACAATTCTTCTGAGGTAGTAATCAAACGAGCAGCACCAGCTAACGCATGGGTCGCTGCAGCTAATTCTTTTTCCGATGCATTTTCTGGTGTCAAAATAACACTGTGTTTATTCGCAATCGTGTCTGCTCCCACAAAATGATTATAAAAAGAATGAATCGTATTCTCTGGTAATTGTAAATCGTATTGGAAGTTTACGTTAGATCCTTCATACATCGTTAACCAATTTGCTGGAGTTTCAATTAAATTATACATGTCGTTTCCTGCCTGATTAATAATTTGGCCTTCAACAGTCAATGTATTTGTCTCTTTAATCAGTTCCAAAGGGATTTCAATCGTCTTTTGTTGAATACCAGTCGTATTTTCAGGACGCCAAGAATAAAACTTCACACCATTAACTGCCACAGTTAAATCTGAGGTCTGATTATTTTTTAATTGTGTGATTTGGTAAGTCATATTGAATGATGCTTTTTTTACGTCCCAATAATCAATTTTTGTAAAATACATGGTGCTACGGACAGAAGTACCTGTTAAAGAGATTGTTTTATTTTGAAAAGGTTGTGTAAAGGTATGGTTGTCTTGTTCTTTGTTTTCGGCGTATACGGTCGGACTTGCGACACCAATCAGAATTGCCAGAAAGAACACTCCTATTAAAGTGACTGTTTTTTGTTTCATTGCACGTTTCCTCCTTATTTAAATCGTTCAGTTTTGTACCATTTTGTTTGTGTTTGTTTATGAAAAACATTTTCTTTAATATACATCACCATGCCATAAGCGGCGACTACTAGCCACATCTGACTGTATGTAATATACATCAAGGCAATAATTAAGATATTCTCTAAAGTCATTTCGCCTTTTTCGGTTGTAATACTGACAAAAGTACTGAAAATAAATAACAAAATCGCTAACAACCATAAGGAATTGCTAAATCCTTGCAGGGTCGTTGTTAAGTAACCAGACATTGATAAAACTAACATGATGTCTGACAAAACGAGCGATGTCATTAAGAGAAAATAAATGGACAAGAAATATAAGATATCAAAACGGATCCGACTCGCTTTAGGATTAAACAATAATTTAGCATTTTTAACAATGACATAAATATTGCCTTTGACCCATCGCGTCCGTTGTCGGAACCAAACTGACAAAGTTTGTGGCTCTTGCTCCCACGTCACTGCTTTTGGTTGAAACTTAATTTTATAGCCCATCATATAGATGCGAAAGCTGATTTCTGTATCTTCGGCTAACGCTTTGTCATCCCAGCCGCCAATGGCTTCAATAATACTACGACGAACAATAAAATTTGTGCCAGGAATCGTGCATAACTTAAATAATTGAAAACGACCGGCTTGTGCCATCCATTGAAAGGCCAGTGTTTCGATATTAATAAAGCGTGTCAACAAGCTTGCATTGCGATTTCTCGTTCTAAATTTACCAATAACTGCGCCGTATTCCTCACTAGCGATTAACTCTCCAACTAAATAACGGAGTGCATTCGGTTCAGGTGTATTGTCCGCATCATAAATGGCAATCACGTCCCCCTTGGCTTGCTTGAAACCAATGTTTAAGGCATTAGACTTACCTTTCCCACCTGTTATATTGTCTGTATTAATAATCTTCAAATTTCGATTAACCGCCTTTTTTTGGACGTTAGCTAAAAGCTCGGCACTATTATCACTTGAGTTGTCATTAATCACAATAATTTCATAGCGATCTTGCGGATAATTAAAATTCAATAACGCTTCAACTGTTCGCACAATGACAATTCCTTCATTATGGGCCGGCACCATAATTGAAACAAACGGCGCGTCTTCATCCTCTACAGGTGGTGGTGCGACAGGATCTGTTTTTAAATAATAAACATAGCCAAAAATAACTAAGAGAATATTTACAATTAGTAGACTCCAAATAATGATAGTTGCTGTTAACATTACAATGTCAGCAATGGTCATTTGTCTTCCTCCTTATTAATATATTTCGACCGATAATTCTTTCGTCCAATCATAAACAAAATAATCAGGATGATTAAAGTTAGTGTAACAACGCCAACTAAAATATTATTTGTGATGCTAAAAAAGAATGAAAATAACCCTGTAAATCGTTGTTTTTCAACTGTTGAGGCCCCTGTATCAGCCAAACCATTGACAATTTGATTGTTTAAGAAGAACCGATTATTCCGAAATTCGATTTTCTGCGTTTGTGTTTGAACAGTGAAATGTTGATCCGCTTCTGAAACACTAAACACTATTGGTGCTTCCTTGACTTCTTGAATTAGATGATCCACTTCTTTTTTAGAATTTGGAAATGAAAAACTAATGGTGGTCGGCATTGGAAATCGATAGTCATTCGGATTATCTTTATCCGTCCATTCAATCCCCGATAAATAATCATACGGTAAATCAAACAAAGCATTCTTATAAGTGATTGATTCTCCCGTTTGGTTCCGATAAAAAACGCGTTCAATCGGCGGATTTTCTCTTAGAATCACTGTATCACTAATTGCTAGACCATCCTCTTGGTATTGAAGGTCTTGATTCCAGTATCCTGGAGCAGAAATGCCTACTGGATAGACATGTCTGTCGACCAATAAACTAATCTGCTGCTCCATCAATTGTTTCAAGGCACGTTGGTCATTTAAATCAAAATTGTTAACGACCGGTGTTTCTAAGAAAATAACCCCCGTCGAAGCAAACGCACGTAACGCATTCGTAAATAGTTTATAAGGTAAAATCGTATTGTTTTGTGAAACGCTCGTACTGGATAAAATATAAGGATACGTGGTTTTAACTAATTCTTCTTGCAAATAGGTTGCCACAGACATATCTCTTAACGGGTTAAAATCAGAAATCGTCAAAAACGGCCGTGACATTTTTTCACTTTCCAGCCATTGACTAATCACGTCCAAGCTTTCTAAAAAAACAGCGCCTTTGCGTTCAAACATTGGGAGAAAAGCATGCCCATTCTCAATTACACCAAATGGATATTCTTCTGGTGCTAATTCTTGTGTTTTTAATCGGCCAACCGTCTGACCTTGCGTATTTTCCAGCACAACTGATTGATCTTGAAAAGGCAATACTTGAGAAAAGCGGTTTTTTTCATCTTCTAACCGATATTGACGATGACTTAATTCTTTCCACGTACCGCTAAAATATTGTTTTTCATCGTCACGCATGTTTCGACCAATGTGTAATTGTTTACCTTTAAAATGAACTCGATCTGCTAGAAAATCAGAGGCAATAACGCCGGCTTGTTCAGGCCAATTCACCATAGAAATCAAACTGTCATAGCCATCATTTAGCAATTCGCCAGGCACATAATCTGACACCGCCACACTCTGAACTTCTACTCCAAAACTCGTCAACACTCGTTGTAAAGCATCCACATCATTTTCTTTTTTCCCAGCAATGTTCAAGCTGTCATAGACAAGTAAGACATGTTTACTTGGTGCAGCCAGCGCCGGTTTGGCAAAGCCACAAAAAACGAAAAAGAGTAAGAAACACACCCAGCCAATAAGATATTGTTTATTTTTCAATTCCCTCTACCTCCCCAATGACTTGTGGTGTTGTATCTTGCCACATTCGTTTACCAATAACATCAGAAACAATTTGTAACAAGAGAAAATCTAAAAATACTGAGACTAAAAACAAATGACGTACTAAGTCACTATCCCCATCAATAATAATTGTTGAAATGAAAACAACTAATAAATTAAGATAAATCCCTGTCATTAAAAAGAAGCGAAAAACTAATCTGGGTTCGTTTCTCTTGAGTCCTCTGTATAAACCAACGCCATATAAACCAAACAGAATCACACCTAATAATAGATAGAAAGCAAAGTTTTTAGGGAAAAAACTGGCTTTAATACGGTTATACACCATAAAAAATTTAGATTGTTCCAGCGGTGCACGCCCCGTCGTTTTCTCAAAATTCCCCACATTATTAGGCTTTACTAAGTAAACATTTGGGACCGCTGAATTCAGTCCTTGCCATAATTCAGATGGATAATTTAAATAATTCAATAACACCCATCCAAAACTCGTTTTATCAAAAAAATCTTTTTTCATTTGTTCAGAAGTTGGTGATACAGGACTGTATTCTTCAAAGTAGGAACGTCCCTTTTGCAACCCATATTGCGGGTTGATTCCGCCCTCTGACATCCGTTTATCTGGAACCTTACTATCCTTCATTACACCGCGCGTCATACTGTGGTAGACATCACGTTCATAGATATCGTTAGGAACGATAAAAGCTGCTAACGTTGTAAAACCAATCAACGCAATTAAAAAGGCCGTCATTGACAATTGTTGGTAACGTTGTGACAAGTAGACAAAAAATCCTAATCCAGCAATAATTACGCCAATAATCAACAAATATTCTTGGCGTGTTGTTCCTATTAAAAGTACTACTGCTTGTGCCAAGATAACTAAAACTATTCTTCTGAGCCAAGTTCGTGGTTTCGTCACCCGATAAAAATAGACTGAAAATGCTAAGACACTCACAGAAAGTAAAAAACTCGTCGCTTCTGTATAAAAGGAATTAAAATAAATCGTATAGGAGGTATCTCCCAAGATGAAAATAACCAACAAGGAGATAAGATAACTTTTTTTCAAAGATACGCCTTCGGTTAAGCCTCGTACCAGAATATAAATTGACACTAAAAAACAACTAAGATAAACGAAACCTAAGAAACGAATATCGAAAAGTGTTTGACTATAAAAAAGTTTATTAAGCCAAATGGCAATGGTGATGAAAAATTGTTGAGTGGAAACAAAGTGCGTCGTTGTTTCATTAAAATAACGCATAATTGAAAAGTCCTTAACAAAATAGGCCACATTGTCGTAGCTATCACCATTGACACGATAAAGACTATTTGAATTTAACACACGAAAATACTCGCCATTATCTCCCAAGCCATTAATCGGATAAACAAATAACAAAATGCTTGTCACTAACCCAATCCCTAAAACGGCCAAAAGACTTGGAGAAATATAACGACTCAACCATTCAAAAGCCGAGTTCATGTATTTTTTGATCTTTTCCATGCTTTCACCTCATCTAGAAATCATAGGCCAAAAGAGCCATTAAGTTATTATAGGAATAGACTTGTTTCGTAACTTTATCACCAAATCCTCCATAAATCGGACTGCTTGAATCCATAATTTGAAAATTATTAAGTACTGTAATTGCCGCACGATACAACTCTTTGTCATTTTCGGCAACACCAATTAAAGCCGCTATCGCATAACTGGCTGCAGATTGATTTTTATCCACAGGTGATCCATTTAAATCATACGAGTTAAAAAGCGTTCCTTGCTGAACTTGTTTTCGCACAAAATCAATACTAGTCTGCTTCGCCATACCCACTTCACTTAAATGGACAATCGTTAATAAAGATTCAATAATATTAAGTGTTCCGTTGTTTTCGTATTTATTTGTTTGATGATTAAACTTCGTTTGATAAAGAGGTAAATCATCAGAAATATAGCCATCATCTATTAATTGGTAATGATACTGCAAGTAGTCTGCTGAAATCCCAAATTCTTTGTATAGATAACCCAGCGTAATTAAGTCAATATAAAACAAAGAAGTTTCTGAAGACTGTTGTTTTGATTTACTATCGTAAAAATCAATTAGAATATTATCTTTCATAGAGGTTTTCATAAAACTCTTGCCTAATTTTTTAATTTCTTGATCGTACTGATCTGTTTTAAAATGCCCCCCTGCTTCAATTAATGAACGAATGATCCGTAAATCATCAATCGAGGCATTGACATTGTACTTATTGCCTTGCTCGTCAATTCGGTAACTAAATTGGACGCCGTCGTAAAAGGTGTCTTTCGTCTGCTTGTAAAAATTATCAAAACGTCCCTGCGTATCAAAAGCTAAATTACGCAAATATAGACCCGAAGACTCACTTAGCAACTCATGTCCTGTGGCGACATCTTTGCGTTCAGCATCTGGTAAATAGTTGGTTAAAAAACCGCCGTCTGTTTTGAGCCGGGTTTCAATAAAAAACTTCAACAAATCTTTGCGTTCAGCGGTTTCTTTTGTGTGAAATTCATGTTTTGTTAAAAAATGTTGTTTGTCTGTCGACATTAAGCGTTGAATTTTTGGATTCACTTTTTCCACCTCTACTTTATAGGATTTTTCTCTAAACAAAAGAAAATATCCTCCCAGAAGCACCACGAATACCCCAATAAAAATCCAAAGTTTTCTCTTCATTGTTACGCCTCTTTTCCTCACTTCTTTATTGTCAGTGTACACAAAAGTACTTGTTTTTGCGAAACTTACGCTACATCTTCAAGCGCAAGAAAAAAAGCAATCCATAAAAATAAAAGGATTGCTTTAACCGTTTCGTCGATCATTTCCTGTCATCGTAATCTCTTTTGACAGATAACGCACACGTTCCATAATTCGTCTGGCTTTTAGCGGCTCTTGTTCTCCTCGTTGCGTCACGGTTAAATGCTCTTCTAAAGCTTTTAAATCTAGATTGGAAGAGAAAAAAGTAACTAATTGTTCTTGCATTCGGTATTGCAAGATTACGCTTAAAACGTCGTCACGAATCCAACTAGTCATGGATTCCGCACCAATGTCATCAATCATTAATATAGGGGATTTTTTTACTGCATCGAGCTTTTCACCAACTTGATCGCGACCAATGGCTTGCTTCATTTCTACTGTAAATGTTGGAAAATGAACAATTGTCGTAGTAAATCCACGTTCTGCTAAAGCATTAGCCATCGCACCTAATAAGAAAGATTTTCCTACACCGAAGGGGCCTTGTAAATAGAGCCCTTTATGAAATTCTTTTGGTGTCGCAGGATATTCTCTTAAAAATTGCATTGCTTCTGCTAACGCTTTGGCTCGACCTTGAGAAGATGGATCGAAATCTCGTAAATTTGCTTCTCGGACATCTTTTGGCATGTCCATTGCCCTTACTCGATTACGAATTTCTTCTTCCTTCTGACGGGCGATTAAATCAGCCGTTGGGACATACGTTACATCAATGTAATGAAAATTCAACATTAATCTTGGCTCATAGCCGGGGGCAATCATTGCTGGATCGTTTAATTGAAATTTCTTTTTTTCTTGAACAAATTCATACAGCTTAGCATAACTTTTACGAATATCTTCATCGGTTAAACGCTCTCGGTTTGCTTGTATAAAGGCTTGAACATCTTGATCTTTCAATACTTCGTTAACCAGCTCTTCATATCGTTCATTGATGTCACGCTTCTGGATAATTTTTGACATTTCTTTTCCTACGTCTTCCATCATTGGTCACCTCCTTGGTTTAAAAATTCTTGAATTTGTCGATCTAACTCGGCTTGTTCTTCTGGGGAAAGTTTTGTTTCATCGTTTGGCTGATCTGCCCATTCTGGCAATCGCTCTTGTCGAACAGTTTGGCGTTTCCCTGAATAATTTTGTTGTCGCTGTTTTTGTTTGGTTTGGCTTTGTTTTGCCAATTCTCTGACATGTTCAATTGCTTTTTCTGGTGAATGAATGCCACTTTGTCCCCATTCATTCGCAATTCGATTCACATACTCCGCTTTTAAAGTCGGTTGTTGTTGAATATTGTAAACATAGTTAATCAAAATATTAATCACACTAGTCGGTAAGCCTGATTTGGCAACCAAATATTTCACTAATGAACGTTCTTGTGGTGTCGTATAGCCGCCTCGACTATTTTTTAAAGCTTCTAAATATTGAATAGGCGGATTCTTTTCACTATCCATAATCATTTGAATATCCAGTTCAGAAAAACCATTCATTTTTAATGCGTTATATCGATACGTTTGTTGCTCTTCCACCGTCAATTGTACTTGCTTGTTTGTCACTACGTTTGTTGGTTGTGGTTTTTTATCAGGATCAAACGCTTGATGAATCGTTCGCACTAATTCCTTAGGCAAAATTCGACTTGTATAATAGTCAAATGATTTCGAAGCAAAGTCTACCATATCTAACTCATTGATGCCATATAATTGATGAAAAACATAGACTTCTTCTTGAAAACTAGCCTCATCTTCAGGCAGTTGTAAACCTAAACGGTGCAAACCTTCCACAAAATAGTGCCAATCAAAAGAATCCGTTGATACAGAAATTTTCTTCGATTTTTCTTGTTGAGAAAAAGTTTCTTGAATCGTTGTCAATCGGTTCGCTTCGGAAACAATTTGTTCTTCTTTAAAGGCATAAACCTCTTGAAAGCTAGCGGAAACATTTTGATAGCCCTCTGTTTTGGTAGGATGCGGTTGAAACTTTTGCACTAATTGATCAAATTTCCGTTGTCCAACCCGATTAAATAACACTAAAGCTAACACTTCATCTTTAAAAAAACGAGCGGCTGTTTCAGGTGCTTTTAAATAATATAAATAACAATCTCCTAATTCCCGATCTGTTTTTTTATACGTTTCTAGCAACCCAATGCCTTCTAATTTGTAGCAAGCTTCTTCTAATTGTTGGCAACTCAAGTCCAGCAAACTAATTAAATCTGCATGAAACAGCGAGCCATTCTCCTCTGAGTCTTTTGTTTCAGATAACAAAAGCCAATATAAACTAAACGCATTGGCGCCGACAATTGGTTGATATAAAAAGGTTAAAACCTCTTTCTCTTGATCAGAAAGCGGTGAATCAATAACCGCTTGAAAAATATTTTTTGGTTGGATTCTTTGCCGATTTCCTTTCAAAGAAAGACCTCCTTTTTAATTTTCTGAGTCAGGAGAAGAAGATTTTGCTTTGTCGACAATGTCCTGTAACTCTTTCAAAAACACGCTCATATCTTTGAATTGTCGATAAACACTCGCAAAGCGGATGTAGGCAATTTCATCTAGATTGACTAAATCTTCCATCACATATTCACCGATAAGCGTTGTAGAGACTTCATTTTCCCCTAAACTACGCACTCGATTTTCAACATTATCGACAATTTGAACCATTTGTTCCATAGCAACGGGTCTTTTTTCCGCAGAGCGAATGAGCCCACGCAAAATTTTATCACGATTAAATTCTTCACGATCCCCATTTTTCTTGATTACAAGTAATGGCGCCGCTTCAATTCTTTCAAATGTAGTGAACCGATAACTGCAATTTTCACATTCACGACGACGGCGAATTGCACGTCCATCATCTGCTTGACGGCTATCAATAACACGGGAATTATTATGATGACATCTTGGACAACGCATAACGTTCACCTCTTCTATTCTGTATAATTTTTGTTGCCTATATTATAACATGAAATTGCGCTATTACTAGGTCTTTAGAACTGGTTCTTAGTTGAATCTTTGCCATTCTTTAATAAAAACAAAGACTTTCACTGTTTTTTCTGAAATTTTCAAAACATTTTACGCCATTTAAAAAATATTCATTTCTTTCCAGTTTGTTCCTCTAGCCACTTCTTCACTTGTTGTTCCGTTTCTTCTCTAGTTCCTTGGTTATCAAAAACGATATCTGCTCGTTCTTTTTTCATTTCAATCGGCCATTGGCTAGCAATTCGTTGTTGCGCTTCTTCTTCTGTTAATTGGTTTCGGGCCATCAGACGCTCTTTTTGAATCTTTTCTGGTACATATACCACAGCAACTTGATCCATAATCGCCTCATAATGAGCTTCATAAAGCAGAGGAATATCAACAATAACCAGGGAGGCTTTCTTTTTAGCTTCTTCAATTTGACGTAAAATTTCTTTTCTTAAAAAAGGTTTCAGCGTTTCATTTAACAGCTCTCTTTTTTGAGGACTAGCGAAAATTAATTGTCCTAACTTTTTCCGATCCAATTCACCAGTTGTTAATACTATTTCTGGTCCGAAAGTTTCAACGATTGCGGCTAAGACTGGTTGCCCTTTTGCAACAATTTCTCGGGCGATAATGTCGCCGTCAACAATTGGATAACCCGCTTTTTTAAAAAGAGCAACAACCGTACTTTTACCTGTCGCAATCCCTCCTGTAATGCCTAAAACTTTTGTCATTTCAATCGACGACCTTTCAATTGTTGGCATTGTGGACAATAATGCGTACCACGTTGTGCCACTTTTGTTTTAACAATTGGCGTACCACAACGATTGCAAGGTAAGCCTGTTTGCCCATAGACATTCAACGCTACTTGAAAAGTCCCTGCTTCTCCTAACGCGTTTAGATAGGTGCGAATGGTGGTTCCACCTGCTTCAACAGCGCGTGCCAAGACGTCAATGATCGCTTGATACAACTTAGCAACTTCCGCAGGTTTTAAGGAATCTGCTGGTTGCTCTGGATGGATTTGCGCTTGCCAAAGTGCTTCATCTACATAAATATTCCCTAAGCCCGTCACTAGCTTTTGATCTAACAGCAATGGCTTAATTGCTTTATGATGCTTTTTCAAGCCTTGTTGAAAAGTAGCTAATTGGAAAACGTCTGGTGTTGGTTCTGGGCCCAAAGCTAAAATCCCTTTATATTGATGACCTTGATTCTTAGGAACCAATGTCATACGCCCAAATTTCCGTACATCTAAATAACGTAATTGCGTGCCATCTGTAAAAGTAAACATTACATGGGTATGTTTGGCAATTTCATCATCAGCCTGATGAAATTCATATTTTCCTTCCATCCGTAAGTGAGAAATCATATCATTATCAGACAATTTAAAAATCAGAAATTTTCCTCTTCGCTCAATTCCTTCAATCGTTTGACCAGCTAATTGACCTTGAAATACATCAACTTCTGGTGATTCAATAATTCTTGGCCAAAAAACAATGACTTCTTGAATGGTTTTTCCTACAACAAGTTTTTCAAGTCCTTTTCGCACTGTTTCTACTTCTGGTAATTCTGGCATTATTTTTGCTCCTTTATATAAAGAGGTCTGAACGCTTAGATATCAACGTCCAGATCCTACTTATCCTTATTTTATTCATCGTTCTTAATGGGTAAGCTATTATTTTGCTTCATACCATGTTTTTCCCCAACTGCTATCGGTGATAAGTGGCACATGTAAGGAAACTGCGTGCTCCATCACTTCTTTGACGAGTTGATTTAATTGTTCTAATTCTGATTCTGGTACTTCAAAAACTAATTCATCGTGCACTTGTAATAACATTGTCGCTTGTAATTTTTCTTCTTTTAAACGACGCGCCATTTCAATCATCGCAATTTTTAAAATATCTGCGGCACTTCCCTGAATCGGTGTATTAATCGCTGTACGTTCAGCGAACGAACGTAGATTAAAGTTTCTTGAATTAATATCACTTAAATAACGACGGCGATGATACAATGTTTCCACATAGCCTTTGTCTTTGGCATCGCGGACAATCTCTTCCATGTACTGTTTCACGCCTGGATATTTTTCAAAATAGGTGTCAATATATTGTTGCGCTTGCTTTCTAGTAATGCCTAAGTTTTGGGACAAGCCATAATCACTGATACCATAGACAATTCCAAAATTCACCGCTTTAGCTTGACGACGCATGTTAGGTGTGACATCTTCTGCTTTTTCAACACCGAAAACTCGCATTGCAGTGCTGGCATGGATATCTTGCCCTTCCACAAACGCTTCTTTTAAATGCTCATCATTAGAAATATGCGCGAGCACACGTAACTCGATTTGAGAGTAATCAGAAGAGAAAATCAACCAATTATCCTCTCTTGGTACGAAGGCTTCTCTAATTTTTCGGCCTTCTTCTAAACGGATAGGAATGTTTTGTAAATTGGGATCTACTGAGCTTAACCGTCCTGTTTGTGTCAGTGTTTGTACATACCGAGTATGAATTTTATTATCTGGCTGAATTACTTTTAAAAGTCCTTCAACATAGGTCGATTGAATTTTGGCAATTTGACGATAAGTTAAAATATCTGCCACAATTGGTGCTTGTTCTTTTAGTTGTTCTAAAACATCTACCGCTGTTGAATAGCCAGTTTTCGTCTTTTTGATCACAGGTAAGCCCATTTTTTCAAATAAAATAACGCCTAATTGTTTAGGTGAATTCAAATTAAATTCTTCGCCAGCTTCTGCATAGATTTTTTCTTCGATTTCTTTCAAGCGTTCTGAAAATTCTACTTGCATTTCTTTTAAGCGCGTGGCATCAACACGGATACCAGTTATTTCCATATCGCCTAAAATACGAGAAAGTGGTAATTCCATTTTATAGAATAAATCAGCTTGATTTTTTTCTGTTAATTCGCTATCTAATTTGCTTGTTAAAAATTGAATTGCTTTAATCTTACGTGCTAAATGACCAAAGAAAACTTCTTCGTCCTCTGGCAAGCCTTTTTTGGCCCCTTTTCCATAAATAGCTTCATCAGATTGAATCGCATCATATCCGTAATGTTGTGCTACACCTTCAATATCAGCGTTATTGTCATTGGTATCAAGTAAATAAGCAGCCAATAAAACATCAAAGGCAATCCCTGTCATTTTTCCTACATAGCGATTTAGTGCAACGTACGTCCGTTTTGCATCATAGACATTTTTTTTACGTGTCTCATCCATCAACCAATCGATAAATGGCTGACTTTCAAAAACAGCTAAATTATTCGTGGTATAAATCTTCTTGTCGTTGCCCCAAGCAAGGCCGACAATCGGTGACGTGTGATAGTTATCTTCCATCATCTCAACATAAAGAGCCATATCGTCTGTAAACATTTCATTGGTTAACTGATCTTCGACTACTTCAAATAAAATATCTTCCATTTCAACAGGTTCTTCTGTAATGTCCAACTTAGCTAAAAATTGTTTAAAGTCCATTTCTTTATAAAAAGGAACCAATTTTTCTAAGTTTTTCCCTTCATATGCCAAGTCTTCTACATTGACTTCGACTGGTGCATTGACTTCAATTGTCGCTAAACGTTTAGAAAGAAAGGCTTGCTCTTTATCATTAATCAAGTTTTCTTTCATTTTGCTTTTTTTCATTTCATCGATATTCTCATAAACCCCTTCAACTGAGCCATATTGTTTTAACAGCTTAATCGCGGTTTTCTCACCGATTTTCGTTACACCTGGAATGTTATCCGACGTGTCGCCAGCCAACCCTTTCATATCAATAATTTGCTTAGGCGTTAACCCATCATATTTTTCAGCAATATGCTCAGGTGTATATGATTCAATATCGCTAACTCCTTTAACAGTGATATCTACTTTGACAGTGTCCGTCGCTAATTGTGTCAAATCTCGGTCCCCTGATAACACGACAACATCAAATTCATCTTTATCAACTTTGTTGGCTAATGTACCAATAATATCATCTGCTTCATAGTTAGGTAGTTCATAATATTTTACGCCTAAACCTTCTAAAAGTTCACGAATATACGGCATTTGTTCTTTAAATTCCCCCGGTGTTTTTGAACGTCCGGCTTTATATTCTGAATAAAATTCTGTTCTGAATGTGGTTTTCCCTGCATCAAAAGCGACTAAAACATGAGTAGGCATTTCTTTTTGCATTACATTTTCAAACATATTGTTAAACGCATAAATAGCATTTGTATGCAAGCCGTTCTTATTTTTGAATCGTTCTAATGAGTTATGTAGCGCAAAAAATGCACGAAAGGCTACACTGTTTCCATCAACGAGTAATAATTTTTTTTTGGTCATTTTTTTCCCCTCATCTTTAGCAAACTAGTTTCCTTTCTATTTTAACAAAAAACTACAGAATTTGCAGTAGACGGCGATTGCAGAATGAAAGAAAAAGGTATTTGACATAGTTCCTTAGTGACAACTATATCAAATACCAAAATCAATCAGCAATACACGCTGGATCTTCACAAGTACGAAAATCTTTTTACGGCAAAACATTTCCCGCTGCACGATAAATATCGTACCAATCTTCGCGACTAATCACAATGTCTGCTGCTTTAGCAATTTCTTCAATTCTACCAAGATTCATACTTCCTGCGATGACTTGCATATTAGCAGGGTGGCGCAGAATCCAGCTGCTGGCTAAGCCAGTTGGCGTTGTTTGATATTTTTCAGCCAATTCGCTTAATTTTTGATTTAACTCAGGGAATTTTTCATTTCCAATAAAGACACCTTCAAAATAACCATATTGGTACGGTGACCATGCTTGAATAGTCATTTGTTTCAACCGTGAATAATCTAAAATACCATGATCATAATCAATGCTTCCTGATATTTCCATATTTGTTTGTAAGCCTTGATCCACCATGCCAGTATGCTTGATGCCAAATTGTAATTGATTGGCTAATAACGGTTGTTTAACAGCTGTTTTTAAAAGTTCAATTTGTCCTGGCGTTTGGTTACTTACACCAAAATAGCGAACTTTCCCTTGTTTTTCTAATAAATGAAAAGCTTCAGCTACTTCTTCTGGTTCCACTAAAGTATCTGGACGATGCAACAATAATGCATCGACTGAATCTACACCTAAACGCTGTAAACTCCCTTCGACCGCTTCTAAAATATGTGCTTTTGAAAAGTCAAAAAAGCCTTGACGAATCCCACATTTCGTTTGTATAAAAATATCTTCACGACGAATGGTACTTTCTTTTAAGGCCTTACCAAAAATGGTTTCGCAGTCGCCGCCACCATAAATGTCGGCGTGATCAAAAAATGTAATGCCATGATCATAAGCAGTTTCAATTACCTGTTGAGGATTTTCAGCACCATTTAAGCGCATACATCCTAAGATAACCGAAGAAACTGTTTCGTCACTTGTACCAAATTGCAGTTGTTTCATTTTAATATCCTCCTCATCCATTCCTCTTACTTCTTCATTTTAACACTATTTAGACAAAATTGGACTTCTTACGATAGATTCGCTTCGACTTTTTCAAAAAAAGCAGGAGATAATTCCTCTGGCAAATAAACAACTGTCTCAGAAGAAAGCGCTACGTTCATCTGAAACAAATGATTGACAATTAAGAGGTGTGCTTGGTGAAGTTGATACGCTGGTTTTCCATGAATAATTGTAATATTCTTTTTTTCACTGAAATAGCTTTTTATAGATTGCCCCAACGCTTGTTCCTTTTCTGGAGGAAAGTCCGTCAATAGGCAAATAATATATTTTTTTTCATATAAAATCGGGTTAAATAAATCTAGGATGTGATAAAAATAGCAACTCGTCAATTCCCGTTCTTTTACTGAAGTAAAGACTGGATATAGGCGCTTTAAAAGCCTAATAAGTTTTTGTAATCTGTGCCAGGTTTGTTGATAACGAGCAGCGAGTGTTTGTTCCTGTTTATGAGCTGGCAACCATGCTTGTCCGTCTAATAAACTATTCATATGCGTACTTAAAAATCGACATAAATGAATTTCTTGATAATTAAAATGATGTTGTGTAAAATTTCTCCTAATTTCTTTCATAATAAAAATAGCTGTTTTTAAGCATAAACTTTCTATTTTCATTTGCTCATGAATAAAATACTTTCGCACTCTCTTGCCAAAACAACCACCAAAATGTGCTTCAAGAATCACAAATAACGCTTTTTGTTCTTTAAGAGACATAAAAGAAGTGCTCAACACTTCCACACGAAATAAATAAAAAAAAGCACTTGTTTGTTGAAATAAATTAGCATTTGGCACTGAAATTTCATGCCCGCCTCTATATCGTTTCTCCCAAATATAAATTAGCCAACTAAGATGATTCTGTTGTGCTACATTTAAATCCAACTCAAAAAAGGTAATGATTTTCCGAGTCATTTCTCTGTTTTCTTCCAGACAGCTTTCTTGAAAAAACAAATAAAAACAAAGTATTAACTGTCGAATTTGCCATTCATTGCCAGTTAAATCGTAATGTTTTTGACGTACAATAATATCAAAATTAACTAGCCAACGTCGAATATTAGAAAGTTTCTTCCGAAGAGTTGATTCCTGTAATCCCAATACCTGGGTCAATTGTGCATAATTGATTCGCTCTTCAATTAGACAACGTAAAATATAAAATTCGGGAATAAAATAACAAAATTTTTGTCTAAATCGAGCCAAGCCACAAACGCATAATTCACGATATTTTACAATTCCTTTGGTCGTTGTATAAATCTTACAAAGCCCTTCTATCTTAAACGTTTCCTGCTTTTTTTCAAAACGTTGAATGTAACAATGGATTGTTTTGTCGCTCACCTTTAGTTTTTCTGCAGCCATCAAAATAGAAAATGTCTGCTCTTGTTGCAGTAAATCCAACAATTCCAACATATTTTTATGTTCAAAAGACAATAATTCCTTGAAATCCATATATCGTCCCCTTTCACTCCCTTGTTATAAGAATACGTCAAATAAGGCAAAAATTTTTTTAAGAAGAAAAAAATAGAGAACAAAAAGTATTGATTACTTTCCGCTCTCTACAATTATATCGAATTATTTTTTTGAAATATGCAGTGTCATAGCATTTGCTGCTACAATAATTGTACTTAATGACATCAAGACAGCACCTACAGCTGGATTTAAAACAATCCCAATTGGTGCAAGAACCCCAGCCGCTAAAGGAATGGCGACAATATTGTACCCAGCTCCCCACCAAAGATTTTGGATCATTTTACGTCGTGTTTGTTTGGCTAAATCTAAGAACCTTAAAATATCTTTAGGATCACTATCCGTCAGTACAACATCTGCCGAATCAATCGCTACATCTGTACCAGCGCCTATCGCAATGCCGATTGAAGCACGGGCTAAACTTGGTGCATCGTTAATACCGTCTCCTACCATCATGACCTGATGTCCCTCAGTAAGATATTGTTGCACAATTTTTTCTTTATCTTCTGGTAAGAGCTCTGCGTAGTATTCCTTCATTCCTAAATAATTAGCAACTGCACTGGCGGCTGTTTGATTATCCCCTGTTAACATGACTGGCGTAATTCCTTGCGCTTGTAACTCTGCAATAAATGTTTTAGCTTCTGGTTTGACTTTATCTCCTAAAGCAAGCAGTGCGACTAATTGACCAGCGATGATTAAATAACTCAAGGTATTTCCTTGCTCCTGATAGTTTGTTTTAATTGTTTCATCGAAGGTTAACTGTAACCGTGCAACTTCTTTTTCATTGACTATTTTGACTTCTTGGTTTTGAACAGTAGCAACCAGTCCTACGCCTGATAAAGCTTGCAGATTATGGGCTTCATAAGGTTGAACGGCTTGTTTATTTAAATAGTTCATAATCCCAATTGCCAACGGATGATTTGCATTTTTTTCCAATGCCCCAATATATTTAAGTGCTTCTTCTCTAGTAAACTGCTTACTCATTAATTCTAAGCCAGTAACTGTAAATTGTCCTTCTGTTAAAGTTCCAGTTTTATCCAGCAACACATATTCAACCTTATTGGCTTGTTCTAATGCATTCCGATTTTTTAAAAGTAAGCCATTTTTAACAGCAATGGAGGTACTTCTAGCAATCACTAAAGGAATTGCTAAGCCTAACGCATGGGGACAGGCAATAATAAAAACTGTAACCATTCGTTCAAATGCTAGCGACAAATCTTTCGTCGCCATTAACCAACCGATAAATGCTAACACACCTACGAATAAGGCAATATAGAATAACCACTTGGCTACACGGTCTGAAATGGATTCTAGTTTTGATTTTTCCGATTGCGCTTGTTTAACCATCTCCATAACTTTTGACAGGTAACTATTTTCACCCGTGCCAGTTACCGAAATTTCAATCATTCCGTTGCCATTGACAGCTCCACCAATCACGGAGTCACCAATGTTTTTTTCTACTGTTTTTGATTCCCCTGTAACCATCGATTCGTCGACTGTTGTGCTTCCTTTCAAAATTTTACCATCTGTCGGAATTTTATCTCCCGAACGAACAATCAAGCGATCGCCTTCTTGGACATCTTGCAAAGGAATTTCTTCTTCCCCATGTTCAGTCATTCGCTTGACTGTGTCAGGTAACAGTTCAGCCATTTTTTTCAAGGCATCACCAGCATTAGAAATAGCATTCATTTCAATCCAATGGCCTAAAAGCATAATAACAATCAGAGTGGCTAATTCCCAGAAAAAGTCCATCACGTGGGCCTGATTCGTAAAATGATTCATGTAAAACGCATATAAGCTGTAAAAATATGATACCGAAATCCCCATCGCAATTAACGTCATCATTGCTGGACTCTTTTGCTGTAATTCCATTTTAGCGCCACTTAAAAATGGTTGTCCACCATAAAAAAATAGCACAGTTGCTAAAATTAAGACCAACCAATCAGAACCTGGAAAAGTAAATTGAAAAGGTAATTGAAAACCCATCATTGGTGAAAGAACAATAATCGGAATAGCTAAAATCAATGACAGCCAGAATTTTTGTTTAAAATTCCCCATATGCATTGAATGATCCATTCCCTTCATTCCTTCATGTTGGTGTGACATAGCCATTTGTTCATGCGCCATATCATGATTCATGTGATTCATTTTATCGTGGGACATTGTTGGCTGTTTTTCCTGGTGTTGTTCATGATTATGTTTTGCTGACATATGATCCCTTCTCTTCTTAAGTATTTTCATCTTAAGCATAGCACAAGATGAAAATTGTTAGAAATAATTACTTTTTTTAGTTTAGAAAAAAAAAGAGCCGAATTTTGCGTATGTATATTTTAAGAACACCTTATCCTCATATTTATTACAAAAGGAGTGTTTCAATGAAAATTACTACAAAGCAAGTCGGGGCGCGCATGCGTGAAGCTCGAAAAAAGAAGAAGTACACTTTACGTTATTTAGCCAATAAAATTGGTTTATCTAGTGGAAGTACAATTAGTAACTGGGAATTAGGTTTGAATTTACCCAATAAACGATACTTAAAAAAAATCGCTAAAGCCTGCGATACAACAGTAGATTGGCTACTTTATGGTGATTTTGATCGATTTGTGCGCCAGCTATTAAAAGAAAATTTTCAAAATAAACAACTGCTAAAACCACCTTTTTTTACTCAGTTGATGGGACGTTTATCTGAAGAACAGCTATCCTATCACGATTCCTTAAAAATTATGATTCAAGCGCAAAAGTTACAGCAGTCCTTTTATGCTTTTCCTTTAACAGTAGAAGCCCCCTCTCATTCCCAAGAGAGTATTTCTATTTATGAACCAACAACTGCAGAAGAACAGTCTGACCAATCTTATTATCATCCGTTTATTTTGTCAGAACTCCATGAATTATTTACACATTCTCAAAATCCAGAATTGGATTATTCTCTGATTATCGCTTTTCTTCCTTTGTTAAAAGTAGATCAATTAACTGAGCCATAAAAAGAAGTCTTACTGGCCATCTTTAAGCGGATGAATTCCTTTAAAGACCAAACGCTTTTAAATGAATTCTTTGTGGAATTACAGTATTTACTCTGATTCTACAAAAAAGATTGAGCCATGTATCTCAAGGACTTAGGCTCAATCTTTTAGTTAAATTTCTTCTATTTATGAACGATTCTTTCGTTCGACTAAGTGCGTTTTCCGTTGTGGGCCAATGATTAAAGGAACGGATTCATATTTGACTTCACTGTATTCCAAGCCAAACCAACTTTCAGGAGAGGTAGTTAAGTTTTTGATAGCTAATTTTGCCTGCATAATTTGTCGATCCCATTTTTTCAGTTCAGAAACGTTAGATAATTCTTCTTGAATTAATACAAATTGGAAATCGCCAACTTCTCTTCCTGGCGTTAATGAATAACGTTGTGGCTGTTTTGGCAAGCGGCCTGTTTTCATCAAGTCATGAACAATTTGTCTTAAATATACATTCACTTCTTGAGAAATATGGAAGCCTAAATATAGCTGAACTTGCACAATAAAATCAGTTCCTAGCATGTCAACAGAATATTCTTGAGTAAAGGGTTCATCTGTTACCTGAACATTAACAAACCAATAAACATTCGCTCGTTTTGGTTGTTTGTCCAAAATCGAATAAATAATATTACGATTAATTTCGCCGTCCACTCGATCGGAGGTTAAAAAGACCACGTTGGTTTGATACATAGGTACAGATGTATCTTCTTTCAAAGCTTTAAGTTGTGGTACATATTTTTCCAACGACACTTGTTCCGCCGTCGCTTCCTTAATCTCGTTGCCGCGTTCCCAAATAATCATGATGCATAACAAGAAGACTGCCATTCCCACAGCAACATATCCACCATGGAAAAACTTCGCAGCACTTGAAAAGAAAAAGACAACTTCAATGGCAGCAAAGAACAAGGAAATTAGATACGCAGACCAAGCTGGAATTTTATCCAAAAGATAAAACAACAATAAAATGGTTGTCATTAACATCGTAATCGTAATCGATAGACCATACGCAGCTTCCATGTGTGTCGATGTTCTAAAAGCCAGCACGATTGCTGAACAAGCTAACCACAAAATTAAATTTACCGCTGGAATATACATTTGACCGATATTGCTCCCAGGATAAATAATTTTAAGTCTCGGTAATAACTTCAATTTAATCGCTTCAGAAACTAAAGTATACGAACCTGATATTAACGCTTGCGAAGCAATCACTGCGGCGATTGTTGCAAAAACAACGCCAAATACGAGAATACCTCGTGGAATCATTTGGAAAAATGGGTTAATTTCAGCTAATGCCTGCATTTCAGGGTTTTCTTTGACCGTTAACAACCACGCAGCTTGCCCTAAATAATTAAGAATCAAACAAATCTTAATATACGGCCAGCTAATGCGGATATTCATTTTTCCTACATGCCCTAAATCAGAATATAAAGCTTCAGCACCAGTTGTAGCCAAGAAAATATTCCCTAAAATAAATAGACCTAATTTATTTTCTGGACTGACTAGTAATTGCAAAGCATAATATGGATTTAATGCACGAATAACCGTCCAATCTTGGCTAAAATTCATTAAACCAATGATGCCTAAAAAAGTAAACCACAAGAACATAATCGGGCCAAAAGCTTTCCCGACCAATTCTGTTCCAAATCGTTGAACAGAAAAAAGAATTAAAATAATCGTCAACGTAATAACCACTATAATCGTTTGGTCATTGCCAAAACGTTCAAAAAATGCTGGAATCCCCCGTAAGCCTTCAATCGCTGTCGTCACTGTCACAGCTGGGGTCAAAACGCCATCAGCCAGTAAAGCGGCGCCGCCAATCATTGCGGGAATAATCAAATACTTACTTTTTTTACGAACCAATGTATAAAGAGAGAAAATCCCACCTTCTCCATGGTTATCAGCATTTAAAGCAATAACAACATATTTAATCGTGGTTAAGATAGTCAATGTCCAAAAAATTAATGAGACCGAACCTAAAATAAACGATTCAGAAACCCGTGCCAAGCCACCATTATCTCCTACAATGGCTTTCATTACATATAAAGGGCTCGTTCCAATATCTCCATAGACAACGCCCATGGCAACTAAGATCCCTGCCATCGTAAATTTCCGACGATCAAACCCCTCTGCTTTGTGTAACACAATACTTTCCTCCTACAAAAGAAATGACTTCGTTTAGTTTAACCAACAGCTCCATAAAAACTTTTAAAACTCTTTATTATATAACGTTTTATATATCTTTTTCATTAGTCAAAAAGCGCTTTTTGACTAACGATGCTACTCACTATAATACGTTTTAAATCGTTTAGCAAGTCTTTTTATTAGAGAATGTTCATCTTAGATAAGAAACCCACCTATTTTGAAAAAAGGAAAATCAAAAATAAGTGGGGCAGCAGTCGAAACGACTGCTGCCCCACTTGCTAACTATTAAGATAATTCCCTGAACAAAAGTAGCTCCTTTTATTCCTGTTAAATTTAAATCACTTCTTCTTCCTCTTCAACTTCAGAGAAATGGAACTTAATCATTTCATTGACGAAAATTGGCACAAGGGATAGGAAAATTGCTAACATCCAATGATTTAAACTAATATGCACTAATCCAAATAGTTCTTGTGTGAATGGTAATAAAGCAATGGTTGTGGTAATTAGTAATGCTAAAACGACCATTTCAAAGAGCGACTTGTTGCTTGATAATTTTACACGGAAAACAGAGTTCGCACTACGAACATTAAAGACATGTAAGATAGAGGAATAAGCTAAGATTAAAAATGCCACTGTTTGTCCAACTTCATAGCTGTTTGAAACATAGGCTGAAACACCTGGTACAAAGGCACCTAGGTAAAAACCAAACAAAGTAATGACTGTGAACACTGCTGCATTAATCCCAATCTTTTGCCATAAGCCTCGTGCAAAAATCCCTTCGTTTTTAGGGATTGGTGCCTCATCCATAATTCCTTTTTCCGCTGGTTCTTTTCCTAATGCAAAACCAGGTAACCCATCTGCGACCACGTTAACAAACAACAGTTGAACTGCAGTAAATGGCGCACCCCAACCAAGTAACATGGCAATTAAAACAATAAAAATCTCAGAAATATTACAGCTTAATAAGAAGTTAATGGCTTTACGAATATTTCGGTACACGGCACGTCCTTGCGCCACTGCATCAACAATAGTTGCAAAGTTATCGTCCGTCAAAATCATATCTGAAGCGCCTTGGGCCACATCTGTTCCAGTAATCCCCATTGCG
Source organism: Enterococcus sp. DIV0183 (assembly GCF_050541505.1). Lineage (NCBI taxonomy): Bacteria > Bacillati > Bacillota > Bacilli > Lactobacillales > Enterococcaceae > Enterococcus > Enterococcus sp. DIV0183. The sequence continues at coordinate 687,399 of NZ_CP172932.1, read as the reverse complement.
CAACCGACATCACTAGCTTTCAAGGCTGGCGCATCATTCACGCCATCTCCGGTCATTGCTACAACAGCGCCAGAACGTTGCCATGATTGAACAATTCGAATTTTATCTTCAGGGGTTACACGTGCATAAACGGATAAATATTTAACCCGTTTATCTAATTCTTCATCACTCATTTTTTTCAGTTCTGAACCAGATAAGGCTTCACTTTTATCTTTTAAAATTCCTAATTCTTTAGCAATTGCACTGGCTGTTACCACGTGATCACCAGTAATCATGACTGTTTTAATTCCAGCTTTTTTCGCACGAGCAATGGCGCCCTTACTTTCTGGACGTGGTGGATCAATCATGCCAATTAAGCCTAACAAGCGAAGATTTTTTTCTAAAGCCTCTGATGTAATTTCCTTGGGTGGTTCATCATATACGGCATAACCGACAGCAATAACTCGTAACGCTCGTTTTCCGAAACGATCATTAACAATAGCCGCTTGATCGACATCTCCGAAACCAAAACGAGGTAGTAACACATCAAAGGCTCCTTTAGTAATTGAGATGTACTTTTTCCCCCATTGATGGACCGTAGTCATCATTTTTCGTTCTGAATCAAAGGGAATTTCACCAATACGAGGATATTTTTCTTCAAGTTCTTCTTTCGTATGATAATTTTCTTCGACAGCACGAACAATTGCCGCTTCTGTCGGATTCCCTGTAACAGTTAGTTCATCGCCTTCTTTTTCCACAATGACATCTGTACATAAGGCAGCCATTTTCAGTACTTCCATGGCTTCATCGGTCATGGCATCTTCCGTATCCGTTACTTCATCACCACGATGCCATACTCGGCGGACACGCATTTTATTTTGTGTCAGTGTTCCTGTCTTATCAGAACAGATAACATTCGCAGTTCCTAGCGTTTCTACTGCTGGCAATCGACGAATAATCGCATGTTTCTTAGCCATTTTTTGAACACCATATGCTAAGGTTAACGTTACAATCACGGTTAGTGTTTCTGGTACAGCTGCCACCGCTAAGGAAACGGCTGTCATAAACATTTCAAGAAGCGGTTCTCCTTGCAGTTCACCAATAATGAAAACAATTGCTGCAGCCCCTAAAGCTAACAAACTAATACGTTTGCCTAATTGATTCAAGCGTTTTTGTAATGGTGTTTTTTGCTGATCGCTGTTATTCAGTAACCCAGCAATTTTACCCATTTCTGTATTCATTCCTGTTGCAGTTACTACTGCTCGTCCGCGGCCATTCACAACGGTACAGCCTTTGAAAATCATATTTATTTGATCTCCTAAGCCATCATCGTCATGCCCCACGTATGTAGGATCTTTTTCAACAGGTTCACTTTCACCTGTTAGTGCTGACTCTTCTACGCGCATTTGAGAAGCTTGAATAAGTCGTGCATCGGCTGTAATCATTGAACCAGCTTCAAGAACTAGAACATCTCCTACTACTAGTTCTTCAGCATCGACTTCGATTACCTTGCCATCTCGTAAGACTGCACTACTTTGCTTGTTCATGTCTTGTAAAGCCGCCAGAGATTTTTCAGCATTTCCTTCTTGAACAATGGCCAAAACAGCATTGATAATCACAATTGCAATAATTAAGATTCCTTCAAAATATTCGCCATGTTCTGTTACGATTGCTGTATAAAACGAAATTGCCGCAGCAACTAATAAAATAATCGTTGTAAAATCAGATAAACTGTGAATAAATTTCTTTAACACAGAATCCTTCTTAGCCTCTTCAAATTGATTGCGGCCATTTTCTTTCAGCCGTTGTTGGGCCTCTTGTTGTGTTAAACCAGTTTCAGTATTGACTGAAACTTCTTTTGTGACAGTATCGACAGTTTGCTTGTAAGCTTCCATCCTATTCCCCCTCTAATTTTTTCTTCCTATATAATAGTGTCTCTATTAAATATAACATGATTTTTTTTGAACACGCAACTTTTTTCATCTTTGGCTTAGCGTTCTCTCATATGTCCAGAAAAAACTGGTATTTTCGTTGTTGCTACAGCAATGTTTCTATTTGATTATGGGAATTTTATGAAAAAGGAAACGAATTCAGCCAAAAAGCAATGGACATTTTTTTCATTTTGTCTGATAAAAAAATAGTTTATTTCTATATATTCAAAACAAAACAACAAAAAAATACAATGTTATTTAGTTCGCACGATTATTTATTTTACATGTTATAAAATAACCAGAAAAATATTATATTTAATCTTATTAATAAGTGTTATAACTTGCAAACGCTTTCAAAAAGTGCTATTCTTTAAGTGTAAGGAGGACATGCTAATCAATTGGTTGAAGATTTTCTCAGTAGATAAAAATCGGTAAACTCAAAGTTGTTAGAATTGCAAGATTCACCTGTAAACAATACGTGTAGAGTAATTGTTAGTGATAACTCGTATCGGAAAATAGGGAAAGGTTATAGAAGGATGGAGTTTCTATAAAGCATTTACCCTATCTGTTATCACCTAACGCAAGTTATCCACCATCCAAGCGTCGAAACTGTATGAAAACAAGGTTTTAGTTTCACCACATCACGTTCACCTTTTGCTTTACATGTATCGCGAAATGTAAACACTTATTCAACCAATTGATGTCTTCCCGTTAACAAGGCCGAGCTTAAATTTAAGCTCGGTTTTTTCTTTTAGGCAATAAAATATATTTGTATCAAATAATCATATGTGTTATATTCAAGGTGCACATTCTATTTTATCTTCTTTTAAAGGAGGGAATGCTATGCGAAAAAAGAAAAAATCTTCGTTTGAAAGTTCAATTCATGTTTATCGTGCTATGGCTCGTATGACCCAGCAAGATTTGGCCAATCGAGTCGGTGTCTCTCGACAAACAATTATTCAACTGGAACGAAACAAGTACAATCCTTCATTACTTCTTGCGCATGACATCGCGAACGTCTTTGGCGTAACCATTGATGATGTGTTCACCTTCAAAGAAACACTGAATGACGATGTAGAACAAGAAGCCTAAACAGTATAAGCTGTACTTAACAAGACAATTTTTCTGATTGTACTTGGAGTTGCCGAGGTACAACTTAGTACCGGCAATACGAAGAAAGCACTTCTTCGTATTGTTGTTTCAATAATTAATCTTTTCTTACATAAAAAAAAGAACGGCGCAACCGTGGTTGCGCTGTTCTTTTTATTCTAAGATTGTCTACTAAGCATTTTCGTCCTAGTAGCGTTTTGGTTTCTAACTTTATTATTTACAGGGGAAGAAAAAATAAAGCACACCTTTACTGTGATTCCAAAAATCACGTGTTTATCATAATATATTTTTGTTTCAATCCCAAGTATTCTGCTCACAAAGTGTCGCTTATTTAATAAACATTGCATCGCCAAAACTAAAGAAACGATATTTTTCCTCAATTGCATGTTGGTAAGCAGCCAATGTTAAGTCTTTTCCTGCAAAGGCACTCACAAGCATCACTAACGTAGATTTTGGTAAATGGAAGTTCGTTGAAAAAGCCTCTACGACTTTAAATTGATACCCTGGTGTGATAAAAATATCGGTCCAGCCACTGTCAGCCTGGATTTCACCATTAAATTTTGTGCCAATTGTTTCCAACGTACGAATAGAAGTTGTTCCAACCGCAACAATCCGACCGCCTGCTTGGCGTACTTCATTTAGTTGCTTAGCCGCTTCTTCAGTTAAACGATAGAATTCGCTATGCATATGATGTTCTTCTATATTATCAACGCTCACGGGACGGAATGTTCCTAAACCGACATGTAAAGTTAAATAAACGAGATGAACACCTTTTGCTTTGATCTCTTCTAATAGTTCTTTTGTAAAATGCAAACCCGCTGTTGGTGCTGCAGCTGAACCATTTTCTTCAGCATAAACCGTTTGATAACGATCTGGGTCATCTAGACGTTCTTTGATATATGGCGGCAATGGCATTTCTCCTAACGATTCTAAAATTTCTAAGAAAATACCATCATATTTAAATTCAATGATTCGACCACCATGTTCCAACTCTTCTTTAACCACCGCTTTTAGGCGACCATCGCCAAATTGAATTTCCGTGCCGACTTTTGCACGTTTCGCGGGTTTAATCAAGGTTTCCCATGTATCGCCTTCTGTATTTGTTAAAAGTAAAACTTCCAAATGACCGCCTGTTTCAGGTTTTTCTCCATATAAACGGGCCGGTAGTACCCGTGTGTTATTCATGACTAATGCATCCCCAGGCTGTAATTCATCAAGAATATCATGGAAATGTTTATCCTCCATGTCCCCTGTTTCTTTATTTACAACTAATAATCGTGAACTAGCGCGATCTTTTAGTGGGGTTTGAGCAATTAATTCTTCTGGTAAATCAAAATCAAAATCTTCTGTACTTAGCATTTCCGTCACTCTTTCTACTAGTTTTTATCTTGGTTATTCTAACACTTTTTCTTGTTTCTGGCTATGTCAGCCTTCTGAATCAAACTAAATAGTTGTCAAAAAATGTCAGAAGCACTATACTTACTTTAAGTAAGTATATATAGTTATTTAGAGGAGGAACTCAAAATGCATGCTCAATTTCATCATGTTTCACTATTAGCGCGTCATGGTCAAGAAAACCAATCATTCTATACAAAATTGTTAGGCTTACGCTTTGTCAAAAATACCGTAAATCAAGACAACAATCGCATGCCTCATTATTTTTATGGCGATTATCAAGGCACACCGGGAAGCTTAGTAACTTTTTTTATCGTGCCCTTATTAGGCAACCGCTATGAAGAAAAAAATTATTTAGCCACGATTGGCTTAAAAATTCCCCAAAACAGCCTTTCCTTTTGGGAACAACGTTTAACAGAAAACAAAATTCCATTTAACAAAAAAGAAAAGAGCCTACATTTCAGTGATCCAGATGATACGCATATTATCCTGACAGAAGTTCCTGAAAATCCATTAAAAGAAACACTCGTTGTTTCTAACGACATTCCAGCAGCGGTTCAAATTATCGGTTTGGCCTCTACTGAATTTCATGTGCCAGATTCTGAAAAAACCTTGGCCTTTTTTGAAACATTTCTTGGTTGGCAAGCAGTTGGCAATACGATTATTTTAAGTGAGACGGAAAGCTTTTCTGTTCATCAAACAACGTCGGATAAAACAAGCCGAATGGGGCGTGGCAGTATGGATCATATTGCTTTTTCTGTGGCTGATGATGAAGCATTACAAGAACTACACACGCGCGCTTTAGCACAAGGCTGGGAAATTGAAATGTATGTAAGTCGTGGATATTTTAAAAGTTTATACATTCGTGAACCAGGCGGGAATCGGGTTGAATTTGCTACTTTGACTCCTGGTTTTACATTGGATGAGCCTCTGGAACATTTAGGGGAAACATTGGCTTTACCGCCTTTTTTAGAACCAAAACGGACTGCAATCGAAGCCAACCTCTACAAAGACATGTAACCAACGCTTTAGAAAACAACGGAAGACGGACGTAATAATCGGTGACAAAATTACGTCCGTCTCTCTTCCCCTATGTTTGAATGTTTGAACAAGAGAATAAAAAATGACCTTCAGATTTTTCTGAACGTCATTGCACATTCCATAAAAAGCATCCTTCGTTCTTCCACTTCTTACTTCTTAAAAAAACTGGTAATTTTTTCAAAAATTCAGTAAAATAAAAGTGATCAATGGTTTCCATTGATTGAACGGGCAACTTGATGGTCCACTTGCACAGGTGACTATTCAAGGCTTCGTGATTTAGTTGCCGCTAAATCATGAAGCGCCTTTTTTTATTTTATTCCCTTGTTCTCTTTCCATTCTAATGAAAAACCCAGCTCCCGTCAACTTGCTACAAAGGACACTTTTCTTTGTTATAGCGGCTTTTCTTCCTTCTCAGAATACTCTTTTTAACATCTTGTTTCGTTCAGATAACTTTTACTAAACAATAGTTATCTTTTCTTTTTTTTAGAACGAATTAAAAAAATTTTACCGCCTTCTTTTTCCCATTAAAAATAGATTACATTTGTCGAAATCGCATTTTTATAGCATACTAGTAATAAGATACATTTTCAAAATATTTAGTTGAGGTGAGTAAGTTGATAGAATTTCAGCATGTATCAAAATTTTATAAAGGCGGAAAAGTCGCCGTTGATGACATTAATTTGTCTTTCGATAAAGGTGAATTTATCTGCTTCATCGGAACAAGTGGTAGTGGAAAAACAACATCAATGCGGATGCTTAACCGCATGACCGACCCTTCAAAAGGAAAAATTTTAATTGATGGCCAAGATATTCAAAAAATCAATCCTGTAGAGCTACGTCGCCAAATTGGCTATGTCATTCAAAATATCGGCTTGATGCCTCACATGACCATTCGTGAAAATATCGTTTTAGTGCCTAAATTATTAAAAGTACCTGTGGAAGAACGCAATAAGATAGCCGAAAAAATGATTGATTTGGTTGAGTTACCACGAGAAATGTTGGACCGCTATCCCAATGAACTTTCTGGCGGACAACAACAAAGAATCGGCGTTGTGCGGGCTTTAGCTGCCAATCAAGATATTATTCTAATGGATGAACCTTTTGGTGCTTTAGATCCTATCACCCGTGATTCATTACAAGATTTAGTGAAAGATTTGCAAGAACGTTTAGGAAAAACTATTGTCTTTGTTACCCATGATATGGATGAAGCGTTGAAATTAGCAAATAAAATTGCCATTATGAGCGAAGGCAAAGTAATTCAATTTGACACACCAGATAATATCTTACGTCATCCAGCCAATGAATTTGTAGAAGAACTCATCGGAGAAGATCGCCTATTACAAGCCAAACCTGATTTCACCACTGTTGATGAAGTCATGTTAAATTCAGCTATTACTATCACGCCGGAAAAATCTTTACAAGAAGCGATTAAATTGATGCGTGAAAAACGGGTTGATACCTTATTAGTTGTTGATAATTCCCATGTGCTTAAAGGCTTTATCGATGTTGAAACATTAGATCAGCAACGTGGCAAAGCTTCTAGTGTCGGTGATATCTTGAATAAAGATGTCTTCTTTGTTCAAAAAACCGCTCTTTTACGTGATGCTTTACAAAGAATCTTAAAACGCGGCTTAAAATATGTGCCAGTCGTTGATGAACAAAAACGAGTGGTGGGCATCTTAACACGTGCTTCCCTTGTTGACATTGTTTATGATGTTATCTGGGGCGATGAAACAACGATTAGTGAAGCTGTAGAAGCAAAACAAAGCGAGTCCGAAACTGATAAAGAGGAGGCGTAAGCAATGAGTAGCTTCTTTCAAGAATATGGATCAGAAATGATTTCAAAAAGTATTGAACATATTTATATTTCATTCTTTGCACTTTTATTAGGGGTCGCTATCGCTGTGCCCGTTGGCGTTTGGTTAACCCGTTTGCCCAAAGTAGCCAATATTGTCATTGGTTTAACAAGTGCCTTACAAACGGTTCCTTCATTGGCTTTATTAGCTTTGATGATTCCAATTTTTGGTGTCGGCAAAACACCCGCTATTATCGCGCTATTCATCTATTCCCTTCTACCTATTTTAAGAAACACGTATATCGGAATGAAAAATGTCGATGAAAATTACCGAGATGTTGCTAAAGGCATGGGCATGACCAATTTACAGTCTATTTTTAGTGTTGAATTACCCATTGCCATGCCAACAATTATGGCCGGTATTCGTTTAGCTGCTGTCTATGTCATTGCTTGGGCTACACTGGCTTCTTATATTGGTGCAGGTGGTCTTGGTGATATGATTTTCAGTGGATTAAATAACTATCAGCCAGAATTAATCTTTGGCGGGACTATTCCGGTAACTATTTTAGCGCTTTTAGCAGATGTTCTTCTTGGATTATTAGAAAATCGTTTAACGCCAAAAGCTTTAAGGGAGGGCGAATAATGATGAAAAAGAAACTCAAGTTAAGTTTACTCTTCTTAAGCAGTTTACTTTTATTGGCAGGTTGTTCTTTACCTGGTCTCGCTTCAACTTCTGATGATAACACTGTCGCCATTACAGGTGGGATTACTTCAGAAGCGCAGATTTTAGGGAGCATTGTAGCGGATATGGTGGAGCATTACACAGATAAAAAAACAAATGTGATTAACAACTTAGCTACTACTACCATCAATCACCAAGCAATGTTAAACGGAGATGCCTCAATTTCTGCAGCTCGTTATACTGGTACTGACGTGACTACTACGCTGGGCTTACCAGCGGAAAAAGACCCTAAAAAAGCGTTTAACCTAGTTCAATCAGAATTTGAAAAACGTTATCAACAAACTTGGTTCCCTTCATATGGATTTGAAAATACTTATGTATTCTTAGTTACAAAAGAAACGGCTGAGAAATACAATTTAAAAACAGTCAGTGATTTAGGGAAAGTCGCAGACAAATTAGTTGCTGGTGTCGATACTGCGTGGATCACACGTGAAGGCGACGGTTATGAAGGCTTTAAAAAGGAATACAACTTCCAATTTAAATCTATTTTACCAATGCAAATTGGCTTGGTGTACGATGCAGTCAACGCTGGAAAAATGGACGTTATCTTAGGTTACTCAACAGACGGCCGGATTGGTAGTTACGATTTAGTCATGTTAAAAGATGACAAGCGCTTCTTCCCGCCTTATGATGCCGCTCCTGTGGTTAGTGACAAATTATTAAAAGAAACGCCGGAAATCAAAGATGTATTAAATCGCTTAGATGGTAAAATTTCTACCAAAAAAATGCAAGAATTGAACTATCAAGCAGATAATGATTTAATTGAACCTGCGGTCGTAGCCGAACGTTTCTTAAAAGAAAATAACTATTTTGAGGGGGAGTAACAGATGAATAATATGAATTTATTCCAACAATTTATCTACTATTTCCAACAAAATGGCGGCTACGTCTTTCAACAATTTTTACGTCACTTTTTAATTTCGATTTATGGCGTAATCTTTGCTGCAATTGTCGGGATTCCTATTGGGATTATGATTTCACGTAAACGTAGCTTAGCCAACTGGATTATCCGTTTAGCGAACATTATCCAAACAGTACCAGCTTTGGCAATGCTTTCGATTTTAATGTTGGGAATGGGCTTAGGCGTCAACACGGTGGTTGTAACGGTCTTCCTTTATTCTCTCCTACCAATCATCAAGAATACGTACACTGGCATGATTCAAGTGGATCGCAATATTTTAGATGTTGGTAAAGGAATGGGTATGACAAAAGTACAACTTCTTTATATGGTCGAGTTACCTTTATCTGTTTCCGTAATCATGGCAGGTATTCGAAATGCGTTAGTCGTCGCAATCGGGATTACTGCGATTGGTGCTTTCGTTGGAGCTGGTGGTTTAGGGGATATTATTATTCGTGGAACCAATGCCACAGATGGTGCTTCTATCATTTTAGTCGGTGCCTTACCAACGGCCTTTATGGCGATTATCACAGATTGGGTTCTAGGGATTATTGAACGGCGTTTAGACCCAGCTAGCAAACATTCCAATTAATAAAAAATACAGAGCAGATCCAACATTGTTTCTTTTCAATGGGATCTGTTCTTTTATCTAGGAGATCAATAATGTCTAACTATACTATTATCAATTTAAACCAACAACCACACTTAATTCCGTCAGCTGCTCAATGGTTTAGCCAAAAGTGGCAAATCCCCGCTGAAGCGTATCAAGGAAGTATGCAGGAAATGCTAACTAGCGAAAACCACGTACCACATTGGTGGGTCTGCTTGAATAAACAGCAGGACATCGTTGCAGGCGTGGGCGTAATTGATAATGACTTCCACAATCGTGCAGACCTTACGCCAAACCTTTGTGCATTGTATGTCGAACCAACATTTCGTCACCAAGGCTTAGCAGGAATTCTTTTAACAACAGTTGGTGATTTTCTTGCTAATTCTGGATTTAAAAAGCTTTATTTGCTCACAGACCATACTACTTTTTATGAAAGATATGACTGGGAATTTTTGACAATGGTAACCACCGAAGAGCAGTCTTGCGCTAGAATTTATCAAAAACAATTACGTCAATAAAAAAATCTGCCATCAAAAGATAGCAGACTTTTATTTATTTTTTCAAGTGATAACTATAGGTAGCCACAATAATATTTTCCCGCCACGCTAAACGAATCCGCAAGCGTAAACTTGTTTGGTTATGCAAAATATTTTGCCAACGTTTATTCGGTACAAATTGTGGTACTAAAACCGTTGTACTGTAGTTATGCTTCGTGGCATTTTTACTAACCAAATCAACATAACGTAAGATAGGATTTTGCAGTGAACGATACGAAGAATGGACAATTGATAGACGAACGTCCGGGAAGTGTTTTTTAAACTCTTCCTGAATTTCTTTTTCCTTCTCAACATTTTCATCCATTGAGACATGCATGGCAACGACATAATCGCCAATGGAACGCGCATAATTCAAGGCGCCGACATTTGCCTTGGTTACGTTCCCTACTAGAACAATAACTGTATTCCCATCAAACTCATGCAACTGTGCCCCATCTTCTAAACGTAGCTGTTCCGCCACATTTTTATAGTGAGTGTTGACCCGATAAAATGCATAAATCAACACCGGCATAATAATAAAGAATGGCCAGATGTCCCCTAATCGATAAATAAACAAAATGGCGATAATCGCGAAAGAGATAAAGGCGCCGACAATGTTAGCAATTGATTTTGGCAACCAATTTTTAGTTTCTTTTCGCCATTTTACAACCATCCCCGATTGAGACAAAGCAAACGGAATAAACACACCAATTGAATACAATGGGATTAAACGTTCTGTGGAACCTTGGAAAATCAATAATAAAACAATGGAACCAGCAGCTAAAGTTAAAATACCATTTGAATAGCCTAAACGGTCGCCACGATCCATATACATATGTGGCATAAACTTATCTTTGGCTAAGTTATAAGCCAAAACTGGAAAGGCTGAGAATCCTGTGTTAGCGGCAACCGCTAAAATTAAGGCTGTCGCAAACTGTAATAAATAATATAAAATATTTTGACCAAAGACCGCTTTCCCAATTTGTGAAAGAACTGTCACTTCTTCTTTGGGCACAATCCCATACCAATAGTTAATAAACGTAATCCCCACGAAGAAGAACCCTAAAATCGTTGCCATTAACGCTAACGTCCCAGCAGCATTTTTTGCTCGTGGTTTCTTAAAGAATGGCACTGCATTACTGATTGCTTCAACCCCTGTTAAGGAAGAAGAACCAGATGAAAAAGCCCGTAAAACTAAGGCAATAGAAATTCCTGGAACCACGGCTCCTGGTAAAGCTGTCGCATTCAATGGCTGTGCGCCAGTCACAATTTTAAATAGCCCAACAACAATCAGTAAGGTAATAATTGCGATAAAACTATACACTGGCAACATTAAGAACGAAGCTGATTCTCTCAGGCCCCTCAAGTTCATTAAGGTAATCAATATCACAATCCCAATAGAAATTGCTACTTGATGACCATATAACGCTGGAATCGCCGATATAATCGCCTCTGCACCCGCTGAAACTGAAACGGCTACTGTTAGCATATAATCGAGTAACAACGAACCACCAGCCAATAAACCGGCATTTCTGCCGAGGTTTTCACTACTAACAACGTATGCGCCGCCGCCATGCGGATACGCATGAATAATTTGTCGGTACGACAATGTTAAAGAAATAAGTAAAATAATAACAAATGCAGCAATTGGCAATGAATACCAAATCGCAGCCGCCGACAAAGTAACCAGAACCACCACTATTTGTTCTGTACCATACGCAATGGATGAAAGTGCATCAGAAGATAACAACGCAAGCGCTGCAAATCTGCTTAATTTATGTTCATCATTTTCGGCTGATTTCAATGGTTTCCCAATGAACAGTCGTTTTAAATCCGCCATTTTTTTCTACTCCTTTTCTCTAGAGTGACCCGCTCACTTTTTTCATTATTTTTTATCAAACAAATCCATATGCTACGCTTCTCACAATGAAAAGTCAATTGATTTTTGTTACTGAAAAAGATAAAAAAATCACCATCTTTTTTTAATCAGACACTCATTTAAAGTCCCCCGCTTCCTTTATCTTATCAAGAGAATCCAGATAACAAAAGGATTTGCATTCTCTAAACAAAAAAGCGAGAGCTAAAAGTCTATTTGACCTTTTGGCTCTCGCTTAAAAACTTAGTTAATTATTCCCTTTTATTGTAACAAGTACGTATGATCGAAGGTAATTTCCACTTTATAACGACCAATTTTTTCATAAACTTGCCGTTGAATTTCCACACCCAGTTCAAATTCAGATAATTTTGATTCTGTAGGCAAAACCAAGTCGAACAAAATCTTTGGCTCTTCGCCATGGGTAACTAAGCGGATATCATGGACTTTTAAAGACGCATCAAAAGAACGAATAATCTTTTTGATTGTTTGATGAACAAATTGTTGTGTTGGGTCATACAAATTCACTGGATCAATATGACAAACAAGATTAACATCCAACTCTTCTTTAAACTTCGCTTCAATCGCATCGATTGTCTGATGGGCTTTATTTAAATCCCAGCGATCATCAATTTCAATGTGAACAGACGCAAACGTTTGGCTGGGACCATAATTATGAATCAGTAAATCGTGATATCCTACAATTGTTTCCATTTTTGATAAGACATTTTTCATTTCATCAATTTCTGTTTGGCTCGGACGCATACCCATCAACTCATTAATAAATTCGCGAATTAACTGCAAGCCACTATAAATAATATATGCAGCAATTAAAAAACCAATATATCCATCAATTCGCAAACCAGTGACGCCTTCAATAAATGCAGAAATCAAAACAGCTAATGTAGTATAAACATCATTAAAGCTATCCTTAGCAGAAGCAACTAATGCTTGAGAATCAATTTTTGCTGATACTTTTTTGTAAAACAGCCCTTGCCAAATTTTAATCCCAATTGATAAAGCTAAAACAGCAAATAAAATGGGTGTCACCTTGATTGATTCTGGATGCAGGATGCGATCCACGGAGGTCGTTAGAAACTCAAACCCAATAAACGTAATCACTAATGATACAAGCATTCCACTAATATATTCAAAACGTTCATGGCCATAGGGATGTTCTTTATCCGCTGGCTTACCAGCAATATAAAAACCGACTAATGTTAAAACTGAAGAAATAGTATCGGACAAGCTATTAATGGCATCTGCCATGATTGAAACACTACCTGAAAGCAAGCCAATCATAAATTTACTAACGAATAAAAATAAATTAGAAACAAGCCCAATCCGCCCGGCAAAAGCACCGAATGCTGTTCGTTTTTCCAATTTACGACGTTCAATTTTTTTCTCATATCGTTGAAGCAATGCTTGAATCATTTTACAACCCCTACCCACTTTTTATTTCTTAAAAAAATACTATAAAACCTTTTTATACATTTGTACACAAAAAACCTCACTTTCTGAGGGAGATTTTATTATTTAGCATTGCCAAAAAGTCAAAAGCAAGAGCCCCCAAAACTTCTTTGTTAGGGTTGCCTTGAAAATAAAGAAAAACAAAAAGCCGAAAACGCTAGAGACGTTTTCAGCTTTTTGTTTTTTAATGGAATAAATGGCTCTTTTGTGCTAAAGCCGCAAATTTTTTCGATCTGTGTTCCAGATGTGGATAAAGAATTGCACCGCCAATACTAAAGACGACTGAAATCCCCACCATAATCCAAATTGCAAACCAAGCATTTGGCCAGTAAATGCCTCCTGCTGATTCCCTTAGCAAGTTCACGGCATGCGTAAACGGCAAGAACGGATTAATCATTTGGAAGAATTTACCTGAGACTTGAATTGGGTAGTTCCCACCCCCACCAGAGATGGATAGTACCAAGATTATTATCGCAATTCCTTTCCCTACATTGCCAAAGAGAGCAACAAGCACATAAACCATTATCATAAACGTAATGGCAATCAATACCGCAAACCAGACGCTATACGCTGGATTACGAACATCTACGCCTAACGCAAAGTAATTACCTAAGGTTACAATCAGTGCTTGACCAATCCCCATGACAATGAAGGTAAACATCCGTGCTGAAAATTGTTCCCGTTTAGAAAAGCGTTTTTTATCTTTTCCTTCAAGATAAACATCTGTTGTCGCAACACTTGAAAATAACACAGCGCCAACCCATAAACACAAAGCTGTATAGAATGGGGTACTTGCCGAACCATTATTAGCAATCGGATAAACAGCATGTTCTTTGACTTCAACTGGTTGTGTAAAGAAGTCACTTTCTTTATTGGCATCTAATTTTAGTAATTTAAGAATTTCGCCTAAATCAACTTCTTTTTCACCTTTACGGATTGCATTCGCTGCTTTGTGTAATCCTGTTTTGATATTTGGCCAATCATTAATAATCAGCTCGTTGGCTTTGTCTAAGGCCGCTTCAACATCTGGCATTTTCTCATTGACTGTTTTCAAGGTATTCGTTAAATCTTTTCGGATACCTGGATAGTCATTTTGCATAAAGGCTGCCGCTTTGCTGACTTTATCTTGAATGACTGGTAAATCGTTTTTGTACAAATCAGCACCACGGTTAATGCCATTGACAATGGTTTCCATATTGCCATTCAACATCGTATTCGCATCATGAATTTCTTGTTTAATTGCCGGCATTTCGGCTTGATATTTTTCTAATAAAGAAATCGCATTAGTGACCGTTTGACTTGTTGAACTCAATAACCCTTCAAAGTCAATTTGTTGTGCTTTGTTTAGTTGACCTTGAGCGTTTTGGATGGTACTAGTTAGTTTGTTTAAAATGGTTGAAACGGTATTACTAATTCCGTTTACATCAACACTGCCCACAATACTAGAAATATTAGTTGCCATTTCGTCAATCTCATTTAAATAATTTTGTACTCCAGAGATATCACCCGCTTGGACTAAAGCATTTAATTGATTCAAGCGATTGCTAAAATCTGTTAATAAATCATTTACATGGCTTAATTGAGCAATCGCACCATCTAAGTCATGATTACCAGCATTTTCTTGCAGTTGTTTCATAAACGCAATAATGTCGTTAATTGCTTGCTGTTGCCGTTGGATATTAGTTGTGAAATCTTGTACTACTTCATTAATATGTTGTTTTTCTTCTGGCGTTAACTGTCCATCATCTAACGCTTGACGAATAGTCGCGACTACAGAAGTTGTTGTTGTAGCAACTTGCTGGATAGATTTCAAAGTCACTTCAACGCTATTCGTAATGCTTGGTAACGCCTCTTGCAATTTATTGGCGCCATCTAATGTGACATTCCCTAAATCATTGGCTTGATCACCTAGTTTACGAATATCTGGTAACGCCGTTTGGACTTGTTGAATGATTTCTAATCCTTGTTTTGCTTCTTGGATTCCTTCGCTCATTGTTTGTTCCACAGAGGCAAAGTCTTCATCAATCATAGCAATTTGTCGGCCAGCGTTTTGAATTTCTGGAATTTTTTCTTGTAACGTCAAAATAACACTAGCTTGTTCTTTGATGCTTGGCATTTTGCCATTTAGCTCAACAATCTTCTCTCCTAAAGCATCAACTTCAGGTAAATATTTCATCGCATCGTTGGCTTTCGCTAATTTTTCTTTTAGCTCAGGCATCTTACCATGTAAGTCTGTGACTTGTTTCGCGTACGTGTCAATGGTTCCAATGTTGGCATCTGTATCTAAAATCATGCTCTTAACTTTTTGAATGCTGACCATGTTTTTATCAATATCATAGCCAATATCATTGAATGTTTTGATTAACGTACTACTTGCCGTTTTGATGAATTCTTCCGAAATTTGTGACTGAATGGAAGAAGCGCCTTTTGACGTAATTTTCGGCGCAATTGCATTAATTTTTTCATTGATTGAGTATTCAATTTTAGGTTTATTGATGTCACCAGAAGTAAAACTTAGCAAATCTTTGGAAAAATCTTTAGGTAAATAAATCCCGGCAAAATATTTTCCTGATTGGACCCCTTTGTCTAATTCCTTTTTCGAATCAACAAAACGCCAACCTAATTGCTTGTTTTTCTTCAAGTTTTTCAAGACTTCATCACCAATATTGACCGATTTATCTTGAAAAGTTGCTGTTTGGTCATCACTATAGACCGCTATTGGTAACTCTCCTGTATTTGAATACGGATCCCATAGTGCTTTAATGTTAAACCATGCATATAATGATGGAATAATCATTAAGGCAACAATCAAAAATGTTGCTACTGGGTTTTTAAAAATTCTTTTCCAATCTAAAATAAATAGTTCCCATGTATTTTTTATATGTTTCATAAAATCACCTGCTTTTTTTTGTGCCTGAATAACTTTAGCATAAAATACAAGAGAATAACAAACAAAAGCTTGAATGTTACGACACATTTTTAAAATGTCGTAAGTTCAAGCTAAGATTGTTTATTTCATATTTTTAGAAAATTCCGAAACGACTTGTTTAACTTCATCAATGGCTTCTGGTTTTAAATAAGCCAAAAGTTTTGGTGCTTTTGTCATCAAGTACATTTTATCTAATTTGCCTGTTTGTTGGCGTTCAAACATTTCTGCAAGTAGCGCTTGCATTTTTTCTTTTTTATCTTCTTTTGTTCGATTTAGTATGAACGTTAAGAATTGTTCTTGTCCTTCTTTCATTCCCTATCCCTCCTTACAAACGGATTCTTTTCTATTATAAAACTTCTTTTTTAGAAAGGATAGTCCTTTTTTTAGGATCTATGATTTTGTGTACAGACTTAGCATGTCTTTTTTGGCGGATAAAGGTAAGCCGAGTCCCTCTTTTAAATAGCCCTCTACCGAACCAAATTCTTTTTCAATCGCCTGTAAAGCGGTCGCTAAGTACTCTTTTTTCACATAAAGCAGCGTTTCTAATTGTTGAATTTCTGCTGGAGGCGTTCCATTTGCTTGATATTGCGCAATAATTTGCTCGTTAGCGGTTTTTCTTTGCTCGTTCGTCTTTAAATAATCTTCTAAAATATAAGAATGTTCCACACCTAAAGCACTTAATATCAAGGCTGCGCCGATTCCTGTTCGATCTTTTCCTGCGAAACAATGAAATAAAATAGCTTCCTGTGGATAACTTAAAAAGTTTTCAAAAAATGTTTGGTAACCTTTGCGCCCCGAATTGGAAAGAACCATTTCTTTATAAGCCATGTCCATTGCTTCATCGGGTGAACCAACCGTTTTAAGCATTCCTTCTAATGAAGCAGTCTGCGCCTGAATATCGGCCAAAATATCTATATGTAGATAGTTGGTTCCTTGAATTGAATCATCTGGTCGTTCTTGCGTTTCCGCTGCACTTCTAAAATCATAGATTCGTTTAATTTGATAGTCCTCTACCAGTTTCTGTTGATCCGCTTGTGCAACATTGACGAGTTCACCACTCCGAAAAAAATGTCCTGTCTTGACAACTGTGCCTTGTTGCGTTGGAAATCCTCCAATATCTCTAAAGTTCACTACGCTGTTCATGTTCTGTCGCTCCTTCATTTTAATTATTTTGTTGTCATTTAAATACTTTGTTTTTTCTTATTATTTCTTTTTCTCAACGATAATAAAAAACACCTCAAAAAACAATCTTTTTATCAGTTGTTTATTGCCATTTTATCATAGATACAGTATTCTTAAAAGAGAGGTGAGTAACGATGCTAAAACGAGATTTTTTAGAAAAGCCTTATGATTATATGAATGATATTTTATTGTTCCTATATAATAATAAAGGTCAAGCGACACGAAATGAATTAGTAGATTTTTTCAATATTAGTTTACCAACATTGAATGAGTATCTTTCTTTTTTAGAGCAATTTTTGAAAGAAGAGCAACTTCAAGAAAACCTCACCTTAACAGTATTAGGTGACACTCTATATCTAAATAAAGCGCCTACCTTTTCCATGAAAGCAATGATCATGTTGTTCTTAGATAAATCTATTAAGTTTCACATGGTCCAGCAACTCTTCCATAAAAATGAAATAAATGGCGGGTATTTCCAACAGAATTATGCCATTAGCTCTGCTACCTATTATCGAAAAATTGTTGAATTAAATGACTTACTCAATGAGTTTAATTTACGTATCAAACGAGGAAAACTTGTCGGCGAAGAAAAACAAATTCGCTTTTTCTTTTTTAATTTTTTCTGGTTTATCTTTGAAGAAAAAACAGATTTAGAAAAAGAACTGGCCAATCAATACCTAGGATTAATCGAGATACTACAAGAAATCCCCAGAATTACCTTTGACCATACAGAAATTCTCCAAATTAAACTTTGGATGAAAATTTCTTTTCGTCGCATGGTTTTAGAACCCCTGCCAACGATTAGTCCACATGATGTCCAACTCGATCGACCTTTATTTGAAGAAATTAATTTATCTATACATACATATATGAAAAGAATCGACCGTCCATATACAATCAATGAAGCCTATATGTTTTATGACTTTTTTTGTTCCATGCATAATTATTCTGCGAATGCTGCTTTCGCCTTTCGTTTAGCAAAACAACAACGAATTGAAAAAACGTATCTTAACGAAATGAACCGGGTCATTTTAACGTACCTTAAAGCACGTGGTTATTTATCCCATTACGTGCTGCCTATTCGGCTACTTTATATTGAAAATTTACTTTTCCAATTACATGCGCAACTCTATTATTTTTCAGGATTTATTTTACCCTTTGATTATTGGACAATTCAGTCACTTTTGAAAGTCGTACGTCATCCTTTTAGCGAAAGTGAAGTTTACGAATTAGTGGAGATCGCTACAACGAACTTTGCCACAAAAGTCACTGCTTCTAAGTACCAAAATCAATTTACTGAAATTAATTATACACTTATTTTGAATCACATTGCTGAATTAAATGAAAAAAAAATAACGATTGGTGTTTATCACTCACTGAGCAGTGCTTATAGCGAGTTGGTAGCACAAAAAATACAACAGAGTATCGCTGGAAAATATCCGCTGAAAATTGAGCCTTACAACGCAGAAAACCATTATGATTTGCTTTTAATGAATACCAATAATGAACAGCTCGTTGCCCAGTATGACCATTACTATATTTTTTCGGATATTAGTAATCGTTACGACCTACAATCAATTGAAAAAATCATTCAATTGTTATTGGGCAAATAATCTCTAATAAAAAAAGCTTAAGTGCCCTACTCTCAGATGGCTGACTTAAGCTTTTTATTTTACTTTCCCTATTTCCTTAAACGGCGCCATTTTAAATACCACGATTCCTTCAATCGCTTGTATCTCGACAAAGCCGAACGTACGACTATCACTTGAATGCGTACGATTGTCCCCTAAGACAAAGTAATGACCAGCTGGAATCTTCTGAAACAGGCGAAGTTGGGCTGCCGCTTCTTCTGATAAGTCAAAACGACTGGCATTCTCAGGCAGTGCCTCATTATCGCTTGCTATAGGTTCTTCTGAAAGATAAAGTTTTCCCTCGTTTACCCAAATTCGATCACCAGGAACCCCGATGATTCGCTTGACGTACGTACCTTTGCTAGCTAGCGGTGCTTTAAATGCAATCACATCGTACCTTGCTACTTGCTTCGTCCGTTGTACTAAGACTCGTTCCCCTGCGTTAAGTGTCGGCTTCATGGATTGCCCAGCAATTGGGTAGCTAGATGTCTTTAACACAAAAAAGAACACAAAAATGGCGAAAAGAATAGCTGGCATAAAAAATTTAACGACTTGGACGCGTTGTTTCTTTTGGTAGGCTTGCCGCTTTTTTTTAATCTCTTCAGCGGTCATTTTTCTTTTCGGTCCTCTTATTGATTGATGGTTATCTGTTTGCTCAAGCAAATATTCCATTGCTGTGTTAACCTTTTGCTTTTTTAGCTGATATGTCGCAGGCAACTTTTGCTTCAAGAAGGCGCGCTTAATGTGGCGAATTGTTCGCATAACGGGCTTTATCCATTCTTCCATCGTTTTCTTAAAAGGAAAAGCTTCTTAAATAAACTTTTCCTTTCTTGCTCCTTTTTTCTATTTAACTAATTGCGTTCCTTTTTTTATATAACTACTACGTAACTGGTTTTCCTTCATAAACTGATTCAATGGTTTCTGCGCATCTTGTGCCAGCTCCCAAATACTTTGATTTGCTTCTACAAGATATTCGCTCTTCTCTGTTACTATGTTTTTCCTGATAAGCGGTTGCCTTAGCGACTGCTCTTCCTTTGAGACAGCAGCAGCCTGTAATCTTTCTGCGGAGCTACTTAATGTAACAGCTAAAAAAAGGACCCCAAGACAATGTAGTTTCCTTGCTCCCGTTAACTTTTTACTGACCATTTTATTAATAGTTATCTTGTTCAAGACGTGTCAGTTTAGTTAAGCGTTCCTCTAATTCGCGATAAATCTCAAGTACTTCTACTTTTGATGCTTCGACTTCATTCGAAATACTTTTCGCTCGATTACCAATATTTAACATTTCTAATTCTGCGGAATTGATTAGGTGTTTTGCTTCTACTTTCGCTTCATTAACAATCCGATTGGCTTCTTTTTTGGCAGAAACCATCACTTCGCCAATTTCTTGTTGCGATTTTAAAGCCTCTTCTTGTAATTGCTGATTTTTCATTAATAAATCGTTAATTTGCTGTTTTGCGCGTAGCAGTTCTGTTAACTGCTCACTACTCGGTTCAATATTTTTTGAAACGGCTTGTAGTGTCTTCAATTCTTTTTGAACTTGTTCTAAACTGTCTTCTTTGGCCTCTACTTCTTTTCTTAGAGCAGCTAATTCCCCTTCGTAAACTTGCTTTTCAGCAAGATGTTTGTCATTGACACCTTGTAGTCGACCTAGTTTTACTTCCGCTTCATTTTTTTGCTGTAAACTATTTTGAAGCTCATTCTTTAACTCCTCCATGCGTTGTTTCACAATCACTTCTTGTTGGGCAGCCTCTTGTAAGGTTTGTTTTTCGGCTTCTACTTTTTGTAATTGTACAGTTAGTTTTTCAATTTGTTCCTGCAATGCTTGTTGAGTCATTGTGCTTTCTTCTAATTCTGTCGTTAACGTTTCTACTTGCTTTTCCATTCCTGTAATATCCCCTTTTTTCTCCAACTTTCCTTTTTCTTCTGCTAACTGGTTGTGTAATGTCTGGATATGTTGTTGCTGTTCAGCCGATTCTTTTTCTAATTCTGCCACTTGCTGCGTTAATTCACTTTCTAAACGTTCCATTTGATTATGTACAGTGGTTAATTGTTTTTCTGCATTTTGCAGATTTGTTTGAAGAGTAGTAGCCTCTGTCGTGGTTTCACTGTTTGTTTCCAGTTGCTCTTCCAATTCAAAAATTTCATGTTCTTTTTGATTTAGTATTTCAAGTAATGACTGATTTTTTTCTTCTAATGCTTGTTTTTCCGTTTCTTGTTGGTTCTTTAATTGCTCATTTTCTTCTTGAAGTTTTTTAAAGGCTGTTTCTTTTTTCTGATAGTAGGCGAGCCTTTCTCTTAACGTCGCCATTTCTTTTTCCTGTTGTTCTGGTTTGATTCCGCTAATTATTTTTTCTGGTTCGAATCCTGGCTGAAAAAAGACTTCTTTTTCAAGCGTATCATCCGAAATATCTTTAATTTTTTTGATTAAACGTCTTTTTGTCATATATATGTCCTTTCTCTCGTCCTTTTAACTAATCACGACAGGCTCCAAATTTGTTTCAAGCGTCTCACGAGCATACGTATCAATGGATTTGACAAGGGTTTGCTCTTGATCTCGATAAGTAAAATTAAAATCAATCATGGTGATTTCTTTAACTGAATTCAACGCTGCAATAAGTGCTACAATATTGTCTTGGCCTGTTTGAAATTCATGGTAACTTAAGCCAACTGAAAAAACAGACAGTGTCAAGGTTTGTGTTTTTTCACTTCTAATCATTGTGATACTCGTCTCTCCGAGGTAAGGACGCCATTCACGCGCTAATTGTAATTCATAATTAGTCAAGACAGCGGCCGATTCTGCCGAAACAGCTTGCTTCCAGGGAAACTGATTTAAGGCTGTTTTTTTAATCGCTTGTTTTTTTATTTTGTCACCTTGAGCAGCTTGGCCTTGTGCCAAACGCTCGATCCGCTGTTCCATGCGGATATTTCGTTGATTTAATTGATAATATGTATAAACAATTCCTAACAATAATACGCTAAGTAGACAAATACTAAACAATAAATAAATCATTAAACGACTATTTTTCTGATACTTATAGAAATTTATTTTCCTCTTTAATGTCCGGTCCTCTGAATCCAGTTTTTCGACAAGTAATCGCAAATACAATTGATAGCTTACAAATAAAAATAAGCAACTACTCATTAAAAGTACAACAATCATCATACAAATATAATCTCCTTTATGTCATCGCTCGACAATCAAAACTTGTAAAATCACCTGTTACGCTCTTTAAAAACTCTATATAGTATTGATTGTAACATTCCGTTTGAGCCTTGCCAACAACTTTATTTAAAATACGATGATAAAATTTTATATTTTATATTTATATTTTAATTTTTAAAATATAAAACAAAAAAGAGAGATGCCACTTGGCCATCTCTCTCGCTTTTACTCAAACTATGTTTAGCGAACCAAATTCAATCAGTCGCTTTTTAAAAAATCTAATTAGTCTTTGTTGATTTCATAGTAGCTATCGTTCTTTATGTAGCTGAATTTGCTTTTGCTGGGGCTGAATCGCTACTAAGTCCAACACTGATGCCTAAGGCACGATCAACTTCTTCCATAATATCAAGTCTCAAATGACAAACTTTTTCTTTCAAGCGGCCCTTATCGATTGTTCGAATCTGCTCTAAAAGAATCACTGAATCTTTTTCAATGCCTGTTTCATCAGAATTAATCCCGATATGTGTTGGCAATTTTGGCTTTGCCATTTTGGCTGTGATCGCCGCAACGATAATCGTTGGGCTAAAATGATTACCTAAGTTATTTTGGACAACAAGGACAGGTCTGACGCCACCTTGTTCCGAGCCCACTACTGGGGAAAGGTCTGCAAAATAAATATCTCCGCGTTTGACCATAGTGGAACCTCCTATCTAGTTATATTCTCTGGGGATTCTTTGTGAGAAAGTACATGCAACTTCATAATGAATGGTTTCTAATTTTTCGGCTACCATTTGTAACGTATTTTCTTCATTGCCATCTTTTCCAACTAATGTAACGACTGAGCCGACAGGAACTTCTTCTGCTAAACGAATCATACATTGATCCATACACACTCGTCCGACGATTTCGCAACGCTTACCATTCACGAGCACTGTAAATCCTTGGAGATGACGCAACCAGCCATCTGCATAGCCGATTGGCACTGTCCCAATCCATTCTTCAGCTTCAGTTACGTAGGTTTCGCCATAGCCAATCCCTTCACCAGCCGCTAAGCGTTTTACATGGATGAGTTCACTGGTCAACCGTAAGGCCGGCTTTAACGCATAGCTTGGGGCCAGCTTATTACCTGAAGGGTTCAATCCATACATGGCTACCCCATAGCGAATCATGTTTCCTGGCACATCAGGATGCCATAACGCTGTCGCACTATTGCTAACATGGACATACCGAGGTAACTCTTCTAAAACTGCTAGAACAGCCTTAAAACGCCCTGCTTGTTTTTCAAAATAGCTTGTATCGATTTCATCAGCTGTTGAAAAATGAGTAAAAATCCCTTCCCATAAAAATTCTTTGTGGGATTGAACAAACCGCACTGCTTGCTTAGTCTCTTCTGGGGTTAAAAAGCCAATCCGTCCCATGCCAGTATCGACTTTTAAGTGAACACGTAATGGCGTGTTACTCTCAGGCGTTAGTTGTTGAAGAGCAGCTTCTAACCATTCTTGTGTAGCTACCGTTACAGACAAATCATATTGAATCAACAAAGGCACATAAGCTAAGTCTACCACACTCAAAATTAAAATGGGGTCCTGAACACCTGCTTCTCTCAATTCAATTGCTTCATCCAATAAGGCGACACAAAAACCTGTCGCGCCACCTTTTTTCGCCGCTTTAGCGGATTCTACGGCGCCATGCCCATAGCCGTTCGCTTTTACAACCGCAAATAAAGCGGTTCCTTCTGGCAAACGTTGACATTCCTTTTGGACATTTTCAGTAATTGCTTGCGTATCGATATGTAACCGTGTAGGACGATGCCATCCAACGACCATTGTACATCCTTCTTTCTTCGTTGCTTCTATTATTCGCTTTCTAAAACAATTTGTGCAATCGCCATAGTATCTGTGTGCGTAATCGAGACAAACACTTTACCATTATGGGGCGAGTTTGCTACGTATGGTGCACCTGTCTTTTCAGTCAGCACCTCAATATCTTGTAAACCAACTTTACCAATCCCTGTGCCCCATGCTTTAGAAAACGCTTCTTTACAAGCAAAACGACCAGCTAAAAATTCTATTTGACGTTTTGTAGATAACTTTTCAAAAAGGGTCAATTCGTTAGGTGTTAAAACCCGTTGAATAAACGATCCTTGTTTTTCAACAATCGGTTTTATCCGACTTAATTCTACTGCGTCAATACCAATTCCCTTTATCATTTTCCGCCTTACTTCCTATTTAATATAGTTACTCCGAATTACCTTTCATTTTAACAAAATTTCAAAATTTTTCCACTGATTCGCTAAAAAAATAAAGAATGTTTTACAAGATCCTCACACAAATTGAAGTACCATACGTTTTCTTCCTATTTACATTTTTATAAAATTTTTCTGAATTTTTATAAAAGTAAGAAAACAACTAAGAAGTATCGGAAAAAAATCAGAAAACTAAGCGGATGTTCTGATATTTTATAGAAAATTTTGGCTACTTATGGGAGAATAAAAAGAAAAAGGAGAAAAACGTATGACTTTAACTTCTCGGCAAAAAAAGTTACTTCGTTGCGCCCTATTTATTTTTACTTTGTTGCTCTACATATTTCCAATCTTCTTTAAAAATCCCAGCCTATTTTTTCTCTTGCAACTGGTTTGGATTATAACCATTCATTTGCTACAACAAAAAATGAAACTCTTCAATGTAACTTCCCCGTTGAAAACTTGGATAATTTTGGCGTTTTTCTTTTTCTATATCATTTTGATGCCTTTTTTACTTTTTTTAAGTTTTTCTATTTAACGATTATCTACCAAAAAAGAGCGAGTGTTCCGTCTATGAACGGAACACTCGCTCTTTTGATTATTTGGCGTTTTCGCGAATGACGAAACCACGTTTTTTATCGTTATGACGTTTGCCGCCACGTTGATCTTTATTTTTGCGGTCGCTATTTTTGTAATTACGGTCGCCATCTTTATGGTTTTTGTTGCCACGATAGCTGCCACCTTTACCATTGCCACCACGGTTGCGATTACGGTTGTTCCCACCGCCACCACCACGGCCATTTTTGTTAAAGCCTTTTTTATTTGAAGGCAATGGTCGTTCTGGGGTAATTTTTACAGGAACCGCATCTGCTGGATCTTTCGCTACTGTTTTTAATAATAACGCAGCTAAGTCTGTCGCTGAATATTTTTCTAATAACGCTTCAGCAGATTCTAGATATTTGTCTAAACCATTTTCTTCTAGATCACTTTCGATGGTTTCAACAGCTGCACTTAATTGTCCTTTAAATGCTTCTTTTTCGGTTGGTGGACGTAATGGTGTCATCCGTTTTTTCGTTAGGTTTTCGATGACATGTAAGTAACCCATTTCGTTTGGTGTTACAAACGTCACAGACATACCACCTTTACCAGCACGACCTGTCCGACCAATACGGTGAACATAACTTTCTGGATCTTGTGGAATATCGTAGTTATAGACATGGGTGACACCTGAAATATCTAACCCACGTGCTGCTACATCTGTTGCCACTAAGATATCTAAGTTACCATTTTTGAATGAACGTAAAACGCTCATCCGTTTTTGTTGTGATAGGTCGCCATGGATGCCTTCTGCTTTGTAACCACGCGCTTCTAACCCGCGGGCAAGTTCATCAACACGGCGTTTTGTCCGACCAAAGACAATGGTCAATTCTGGGGTTTGCACGTCTAGTAAACGTGTCATAATGTCAAATTTTTCAAAGTCTTTTGAACGTACATAATATTGATCAATTAAATCAGCCGTCATTTCTTTGGCTTTAATCTTCACATGTTCTGGTTGTTTCATGAATTTCACGCCAATATTCTTGATTGCTGGCGGCATAGTTGCTGAAAATAGAAGTGTTTGACGTTGTTCTGGCACTTGTGAGATGATTTTTTCAATGTCTTCCAAGAAGCCCATGTTTAACATTTCATCTGCTTCGTCTAAAACTAATGTTTCAACAGTTTCTAATTTCAAGGTACGACGGTTAATATGGTCTAGTAAGCGTCCTGGTGTACCTACAACGATATGTGGACGATCTTTTAGTCCACGGATTTGGCGACCGATATCAGCCCCACCGTAAACGGCTTGGACGCGAATCTTTTTATCGCGGCCTAAACGGAATAACTCTTCTTGTGTTTGGATAGCCAACTCACGGGTTGGTGCAATGACTAATCCTTGAATAACGCGGTTGTCTGCGTCAATTTTGTTAAGCATTGGTAAGCCAAAAGCAGCGGTTTTCCCTGTTCCTGTTTGTGCTTGTCCGATTACGTCTTTTCCTGCTAACGCTAACGGAATTGTTTCTGATTGAATAGGGGTTGCTTCCTCGAAGCCTGCGCGTTCTACCGCTGATAATAATTCTGGCGCTAAACCAAGTTCTTTAAATTTCAAATGATATCCTCCTAGATTTTGTTTCGGAAAGAACGATTTCTTCCTAGTTTCAGGTGTCTTCACTTTCAGTTGTTAAAAAGAAATCCATTATAGTGTGCCAACTATTTCTTCTTTCCTGATTTCACCGAAAAATTCACCTTATGGCATTAGAAAAGCCAAACGTGGTCGTTCAGCTTCACATTTATTATTAAACATAGAAATAGATCTATTTTATTTACTACGATTCAATTTTTCTCGTCATCTTCCGGCAATAGGTCATTCTATCATAGAATCCTATTTTCAGCAAGTTTTATGAAACTTATTTACTTTTCCAAAAGTGCATCGATGACTTCACGAAGTCCCATCCCGTTACTTCCCTTTAAAACCACCATATCTTCTGGCTGTAAGACTTTTTTGACAGCTTCAATCAACTCATTTTTTTCTTCTTTTTTAAAAGAATGAATGTTAGCTGGTGCATAGGTTTCTTGCAATTTATCAGCTAAATAAGCCATTTCAGAACCATATAAAAAGACTTCTTCAATCGCATCTGGGGCTAAATGCTGCGCCATTTCTTGATGCATGGCAGCAGAATCAGGGCCTAATTCCAGCATGTCTCCTAAAACAGCAATTCGTTTTCCTACTTTGGACATTTTGCTAAAACTGTCCAGAACAAGACCCATAGCTGTCGGATTGGCATTGTACACATCACTTAAAATTTCGGCACCATTCGCTGCTTTCAGCCATTCTGTCCGATTCTTTGTTAGTTCCGCTGTAGCCAACCCTTTTTGAATCTCACTATCCGTTAATTGGAAATACCGACCAATGCCAATTGCGATTAATGCATTGGTGACATTATAGGTTCCTGGCACTGGAATCGTAAACGTCATT
This sequence comes from Enterococcus sp. DIV0183, assembly GCF_050541505.1. Lineage (NCBI taxonomy): Bacteria > Bacillati > Bacillota > Bacilli > Lactobacillales > Enterococcaceae > Enterococcus > Enterococcus sp. DIV0183. The sequence continues at coordinate 659,856 of NZ_CP172932.1, read as the reverse complement.
TGTGTATCACTGATTTTGAATGAGGTTTGCTCTTTGGCTTCATTTGTGACGATTCCTTGAAGTTGACTTTCCTGGCTAAAACCAAAAGTAATCACTTGTTGCGTAACTTTTTCCACCAATGGTTCTAGCAAAGGTTCATCGCTTGGCACAAATAAACTACCGTCTTTGGCTAAACCATCTACGATTTCCATTTTTGCTTGTGCAATGCCTGCTCGTGAACCTAAATTTTCCACATGGGCTTCGCCAATCATTGTAATGGCAGCAACTTCTGGCTGAGCCAGATTGGAAAGGAAAGAAATTTCCTGAGCATGATCCATGCCCATTTCTAAAATCAGTTTTTCTGTTTCATCAGGCATGTGTAAAATAGTATAGGGTAAGCCAATTTGATTATTGTAATTGCCTTGCGTTTTGTAAGTCACAAACTTTTCAGATAACACAGCAGCAATTAAATCTTTAGTGGTAGTTTTTCCATTACTGCCAGTCACAGCGATGACATTCGGTTGCATTTTATTTAAATAATAGGTAGCTAATTTTTGCATAGCAACCAGTGGATCAGTAACATGCAAAACAGGCAATTGTTGCGGTGCATCGACTAAATCCTGTCCCCAAAAAGCGGCCTGACAGCCATTAGCCATGGCACTCTCAATAAAACGATGACCATCATTTTCACCTTGTAAAGGAACAAAAAGGTTTCCTTTCACAATTTTACGACTATCAAATTCAATGCCTGTTAAAGGAAAATCAGGCCATTGTTGCCAATCATTACTGGCTTCAACCGCTTGCGCTACTTCCCAGAAGGTTAATTTCATTATGTTTTGCTCCTCTGACACAGGGACTGGGACATGCCAAAGTCTTGTCATGTCCCAGTCTTGTGTGATTTTTTCTTCTTAGTTATTATAAAATTCTTGGCGTTGTTTAAAACGATTCAAAGCTAACTGAATCAGTTCCTCAATTAAATCACTGTATTTCAAGCCCATATTTTCCCATAGTAAAGGATACATACTAAAGTCAGTAAAACCAGGCATGGTGTTCAATTCATTCAGGAATAATTCGTTTTTGCTTGTTAAGAAGAAATCACAGCGACTTAAGCCACTTCCATCTAACATAATATACGCTTTTTTAGCGTATTCTTGCGCTTGATGAGCTACTTCTTCTGGAACATGTGCTGGGATTTGCATTTCAATCGTGTTATTGATGTATTTTGCATCATAATCATAGAAAGCGACATCTTTCACCACTTCACCAGGTAAAGTCGTACGGACATCTTCATTTCCTAAAATGGCTACTTCAATTTCACGTGCTTCAATCCCTTGTTCAACAATTGCTCGGGCATCATAACGGAAAGCTTCTTCCAATGCTTCTTGCAATTCTTCACGATTTTCCGCTTTGCTAATTCCGACACTAGAACCCATATTGGCAGGTTTAACAAAGACCGGATAGATTAAAGAACCTTCACATTTCTCAAAGACTTCTTTTGGATTTCCTTTCCAGTCACTTCTTAAAACTGGCACGAATGGTACTTGTGGAATGCCAACAGTTTGTAAAAGATATTTCGTCATGATTTTGTCCATTGCGTTAGCACTAGCTAAGACACCTGCGCCCACATAAGGCATATTAATGGTTTCCATGAATCCTTGAATTGTTCCATCTTCACCATTTGGCCCATGTAAAACAGGGAAAACAATCGCTTCTTCTTCATAAATTTCCGAAGGACTGATTCGTTTTCCTGAAAATTCGCCTGTTTCTTCAGGTGTTTGTGCCCAAGTTAAATGTAAAACTTCTTTATTTTGTGGTCGTTCAGATAAGAGAGGGCCTTTTACCCATTGACCGTCTTTACTAATAAAGACTAACTGTACTTGATAATATTTATAATAGATTGCATTTAAAACGGAATATGCAGACAAAACAGACACATCGTGCTCTTCACTTCTGCCGCCATACAACAAAATAATCTTCAAATGCTTGTCCTCCTAGTTTCTTTCCTGTCTTTTAGAAAAAATTATTTTTCAAATTATCCTTACTTATTTTAGCATAAAACCCAGTTTCATAATAGAAGCAAATTTAGTGAAGGAAAACTTCTTTGCTTGCCTTTTCCTTGCTAAAGACTCCGTTCCACCAGCTCAATAAGGGCTTGTTTAAACGTTGTTCTATCTTTGTCTGTAAAAGGTTTAGGTCCTTTCGTTCGGCCACCTTTTCGCCGAATTTGGCCACTAAAATAGCGTTGTTCTAACAAGCCATCAATATTTTCTTTCGTATATTGATAACCCAGTTGATGTAAAACCGACACTCCTTTTGGCAAAACCAAGGAAGCTAAGCCATAATCTTGTGTAATTAAAAGATCCCCTTTTTTTATTAACTGCACAATTTTAAAATCAGCAGCATCCGCTCCTTTATCAACATACACAAAAGAGACATTTTCTGGATAATCTTTTAAGGAATAATGATCTACACTAGTAACAATCACCACATCCAAAGCTTTCTCTACAGCGACTTCAATAACCGTCTCTTTCACAGGTGAACCATCGCCATCGACAAAAATTTTCATTCATTTCCCTCGCTTCTTCCTTGCTCTAACCATTTGGGATGACGTTGAAAATAGTGTTGTAATTCGTCAAAAACGACTTCTTTAACCACTTCATATAACTCTGTATTTCTTAAAATGGTTTTCGTTGCATCAGTGTAGCGGGGCTTTGGTATCGTAATGGCTAAAACAAAATCAAATTCTGCTAAAAAACTATCTGCTGTCACAGATAATGAGTAATGTTGCTCCTCTAAAAATTGATTGAAGGCGGCCACTACGCCATCAAGAAAGCCCTCATAGTGGGTTCCACCAAGACTGGGATAATGCCCATTAACAAATGTTTTTTGCACTTGCGGCGCATGATTTTTACTTAAAATAAATTGAACAAGGGCCAATTCTGTTTGCTTGGCTTGAATAATCGGTGTAGCTTTTCTAGTTAATGGGTTATCTTTTTCAAATAAATAATTACTTAAACCTTTAGGGTAATAACAAAGATTTTTTTGTTCCTCTTCTTGTGTTAAGAGAATCTTTAAGCCTGGATTCAACATAGCAATCTGTTGACATTGTTGTAAAACACGCATATAAGAAAGTGATTCTGTACCAAAAATTTGCGTATCTGGCCAAAACAAGACTTCAATTCGTTCCTGGGTTTCTTCAATAGGTAATAATAATCGTTTTTTCAATTGCCCTTGATGGTAAATAAAAATAGTTCGCTGTTTTTCTTGATCGATACTGATCCCTACTTGTTTTGAGAAGGCTTGTAAAACAGATAAATACAGAAAAGGTGGTTCTAAATCGACTTGCTTTTGTTCAAAAACAAGCGGTCGTGTGGAAGATACCTGAAAAGAGATTTGTTGACGCGATAACTGTATAGCAATTTTCCCTTGATTCTTTTCAATGAAAAACTCTAATAAACCGTTAATTGTCTGAACAAGTAAATTCTCTAAGCCGACTAAGCCAGTCGTTCCAATGAACGCTTCTGGTCGTTTTTGAATCCGTTCAATAAATTCATCATTTTCTAAAACTGTTAAAAGATGTGCAACACTCATCCTGCTGCCTCCTTTGCAATCTGTTTCTTTTAATTATAATGAAAAAAAGACCAGAAGAAAAGCCACACACGACTTTTCTTCTGGTTTTCTTCTTTAACGAATTAAATCAATATTCGGATGCTCAAGAACGTGATTCACTTGTTTGACCGTTGTCAAAGGAATATCTCCTTGAATCGTATGTGCAAGGACCCCATTGACTGTGGCAAAGGTAACTGCCTTTTCTAACGACCAATTTTGGCTATAGCCATATAAAATCCCCGCCGCATAAGCATCACCAGCACCAATTCGATCAAGATTAAGAAGCGGTCTTTTTTCACTCTGTTGGTACTCATTTTGGGTATATAAATACCCACTTAAGTAGTTTTGATTTTGGGAATGACTTCTCGTTGTCCCAGCAAACCATTCCAAATTGTATTGAGACATGAAACGCTGAATCAGTTCAGTTTCTTGTGCCTCACCTTCTAAATCTTCTCGCGGAATGAAACCTAATAGCTCGACCAAATCACGACGACTGCCAAAAACAATATCACAATAAGGTAAAATGCGTTCGTACTGTTGACGCATAAAGAGTGCGCTATTTGCTGTATTCAAACTAGGTCGATAATTAAAGTCAAAACAAACTTTCTTTTGACAGGCATGCGCCTTTTGCGCAAGTATCAAAGCAGCATCACGAGTTTTTTCAGTTAAACTTAACGAAATACCACAAATATGCACCATATCTACTTCCGCTAAAAAGGCCTCAAAATCGTAGTCCTTCGCCTCGCTGATGCCAAAAGCACTCTGATGGCGATTTTGATAAGTTACTTGTGTGGGTCGGATTCCATAACCCATTTCTGCAAAAAAACTACCAATATGATCGCCCTTTTCTCCTACCCATTGATCTGAAATTCCTAACTTCCTTAGCGCTGCTTTGCCAGCTTCACCAAGACGATTGGCAGGTAATTTCGTAATCAATGCTGTTTCTAGTTGAAAATGAGCCAAATTTGCTAAGAGATTTACGCCAGTCCCTACAAAGTTCATTCTTAACTGCTCTGTTTGTTCTAACATTAGATACTCTGGCGGAGTGAAACGAAGCATGACTTCACCAAACGCAGCAATTTTCATCTTTGCCACCTACTTATTCAATGTGTTTTTCATCATGGTTAGTAACGTTTTCACATCTTCTGTTCTAGTGTCCCCTGTTTCTTGATCGATAATTGAGCTGTAGACATGAGGAATGATTTTTTTAACGCCGGCATCCACCGCAATTTGAACAATTTCTTCAAAGTTTTCTAAATCAATGCCTCCTGTTGGCTCTAAATAAAAGTCATACTTGGCACAAGCTGCTGCTACTGCTTGGTATTCTTCTTTGTGAGCCAAGCCTTTCATCGGGAAATATTTAATGGAACTGCCCCCCATGTCTTTCAACAATTTGATGGCGGTTTCGATAGGCACTTCCGCCGCTGGCGCACCAGAGCTTAACGGACCTGTCGCAATGTTGACATAGCCAACTTTGCCTGTGGGTGAAACCAAGCCATTAATCACTGTTTCGTCTTGACGAAGTAAGGCCCGCGAAGCGCCGACACCTGTGAAGACTTGGTTCACGTGTTGCGGTTGTAGAACTTCTGATAAGCGAGCCACCATTTGACTTTGATTAGGATCGCCAGCCCCTAAGCCGACAGATAAAGCGTTGTTGGTTGCTGCTTGGTATTTTTTCATATCGTCAATGGCTGCTTCATCGGTTTCATAGTTTTTTGAAAGGACGCCTAACACAACATGCCCTTCTGCTGCTTCATAACAGGCTTGGGCATTTTCTACTGAATTGGCTAAGACGTTTAAACAAATGCGTTCTTCTAAATAATTAGGTTTTAATGACATGGCTTATTTCTCCTTTGTGTCCATAATTTCTTGTAATCGTTGCACGATTTTGTTCATTTCTTCCTGATTGACAGAACGAATGTCAAATTCAATGATGCCATTGTTGGCTTGATATTCACGCGTATAAATGGCTGGACTTTCTGCTTTTAACGCTTGGATGACTTCCTTGGCGGTTTTTCTGCCGTCCACTTTGACACTGGCGCGATAAATGTCTCGTCCGGCGCCATCTTGGACGATTTTAGCGGTTAAATCTGACAGGTTGTTGATGGCTTCAACAAACGGTTTTAAGCGTTCTTGCATCGAAGCCCCTGATTCACTGCCATGCGCCAAGTATTCTTCCACTGCTTGCGTAAAGCCTAGGATATTGTCTTTGCCAATTTTCATTGCTCGACCAATGCCTTTGCCTTGTAGGCGCACCCAGTCAATGTATTCTTTTTTCCCGACCACTAAACCGGCACTTGGCCCTTCGATGGCTTTGGCGCCGCTGTAAATCACCAAATCAGCGCCTGCTTCAGTGTATTTGAAAAGATCTTCTTCTGCTGCCGCGTCAACAATTAGCGGCACCTTGTGGCGTTGCGCCACTTTGGCCGCTTCGGCCACCGTCAGCATACTTTTTTGCACGGTATGATGGCTTTTGATGTATAGAATGGCCGCTGTTTTTTCGGAAATCATCATTTCCACGTGTTCTGGACTGCACATGTTGGCGTAGCCAGCTTCCACCACTTGGCCGCCGCCTTGCGCTACCATGACTTCTACAGGCGTACCGTAGTCCACGTTGTGCCCTTTAGGTAAAATAATCTCTCGCTGTTCGATTTTTTCTGTATAGGGATGATACGCGTGGTACAAGCTGCCTTTTCCAATCAAGGCAGCCACCGATTGGGCAATCCCCGCCGAAGCCGAGGAAACGATTTGGGCATCTTCTACCTTCAACAAGTTAGCTAAAAAGGCCCCTGTTTGCACACTAAGTTCACTCATTTCAAAGAAATGTTCGCCGCCGAATCGTTGAGCCGCGAGGACTGCCTCCGAAACTTTGGAGACACCTAGAATGGTCATTTTGCCAGAAGCATTAATGACTTCTTTTAAGTGGAATTTTTCGTAACTAATTGTCATAGATTTGTCCTCCAATAATTGTTTTGATTGGGCGAATTTGCTCTTTGGCTACTCGTGTCAATCCATTAGAATCAGTCAATGTTTTTTCTTCTGCTTGAATCGTGAAAATCGTTAAATCAGCATCTTTACCTATTTCCAACGTGCCTTTTTGCGTTAAATGGAAATTCTCAGCAGGAGCCTTGGTTACCTTTTCAATAATTTCTGGCCAATCATAGCCGACCACACGGAGTTTTTCCATCGTTGTGGCTAAATCATAAACAGGACCATTTTCTCGGTTACGGATGTAGATATCTGTGCTAATTGATGCAGCTTTCATTCCCTCGCGCAACGCTGTTTCAGCTACGTGAAAATTGAAACTATCCGTACCATGCCCGATATCAAATACGACTCCTTTGTTGTACGCTTGCCAAGCGAAATCTTTTATTTTATCCGTTGCTTGGTCTAAGATGCCATTTTCTTTCCCATTAAAACAATGGGTTAGGACATCCCCTTTTTCCATCAAGGCTAAAATTTCATCTAAATGAGGCGGTGCTGATCCAATGTGAACCATTAAGGGAATTTCTTGGTTCTCTTGCTGAATCTGTTTGGCCAATTCTAAAGGCGTAATGCCGTTATCGCCAATAACGGTCCTACTCATACGGGCTTTAATCCCTACAACAAAATCTGGTAATTCTTGAATCGCTTTTTTGACTAAACTCGCTTGTACTTTACTTAAATCTGCGAGTTCGTCCTGAGCAACGATGCCCCATTTAGAAATATTGACTAATCCAAAAACATTTGTTTTTGCTTGCTGCGCTAAGTCATAAAATTCATGAATGTTTTCAGCACCTGTTGTCCCAGCATCAATCACTGTCGTAACACCCTTTTTGACCCCAATTTCATCTGGATAATCATAATAAAGAGCCATTTTTTCAAAACAATGAACGTGATCATCTATCCAGCCTGCGGATACATAAGTACCTGGTTCTAAGTGGATAGTTTCTTTTGCAGAACCTGAAATAGTTGCTGCAACAGCAGCTATTTTTTTCTCTTTAATTGCAATTTCAACAGGCATACCATCTACTGTCTGTCCATTTTTTATAAGTAAATCGTAGTCCATATTCTTCCCTACTTTTCTATAAATCTAAATTTTGTCCAAGGCTTAATGAATTCTAATAATACAAGTTCTTCTTCTATAATACGCCCTACTCGGTTTTTGCGTGAGTCTTGATGTGGTTCTAAAACGACTTGTAATTCATTTTTGTATTTTCCAAATGCATCATTTCCCACAACAACATCTCCAGGTTGTAGCATTGCTTGATTATCATGTGGGGGATTAGCTTCATTTTTATATTTTTTACGCACTTCTGTGGAACGAATCATCTGCTGAGTGATATCTCCACGGCGAAAATGTTGATTTTTTGTTACGATTTCTTTTTCAATTTCAGAAGTCGCTTCTTCAAAAACAATGGTCAATTCTGTTTGATAACGATTCAACTGACCCAATGCTTCTAATTCTTCGTTGGAAGCATAAGCATTTCCAATAACAACATCATCAATTAAATTTGTTGCAAATAAATGTTTAGCTTGAACAGTGACTGGCAACTGTCTATGCATTTCTAAAGTAGGTAGCCCATCATTCACATCCCAAGGACCAATTTCACCTACCTGTGATGAAATAAAAGCAGCTGTCCGAATACCTTCCTTTTTAAAACGGATGCTACATTTTTCAAAGAAATCATACGGCAATGCAGTTCCCGCTTGTGGATAAAAGTTATGACAACCATATAAGAAAGGTCGATTCGCTTCATACGTCAAAATGTTATCAAGATAAGCGACATCATTACTCATATTCAACTCAATAGCCACGCCGAATGGATTAAACGTCAACATGGCTTCTTTATTTCCATCAAACCCTGTATCCAACCGAATCCCATCAGCTCCTAATTCGCTGAAAAAAGTCAAATCATCATATGAAATTTCCAATTCATCAAAGATACTTGGAACGACATCTAAAATTGTTTCAAATCCTAAATTTTTCGCATAACTAATTAATTCTTTAAATTTTTTCTGAACCGCTTCTTTGCCATCGGTCACTTCTAACATACTCATAAAAATTCGAGTAAACCCACATTCGCTGGCTTTTTTTAAATACGCTTTATCTTGATTGATATCACTATGATCTGGATAAACTGATACACCTAATGCTCTTTTCATCTTCGTTCTCACACTCCGCTATTTTCAAATTTATTTCGAAATTTCCAAGCAATCACCGAGCTACACAGGATTGTTGTAGAGCCAACGAGCAATACTGGTTGATTTAGAAATCCGCCAATTATCATGGAAAGAGTAATACAAACTGCCGTAAAAACCAACGTCTTTACCAAACCAAATTGATAAACAACAGTAGGCAACTGCCCTTTTTCTATAATAATTTGACTAACGATAAAAAAGAAAATGAACCAAATAATCATCTTATACGCTCCTGACTTTCTTCTCTGACTTAGAAGGGGCAGGATATTCATATCAGAACACCCGCCCTAACATTTTTTAATTTTTTGCTGCTTGTTCAGCTGCTAATTCTTCTGCTTCTTTATCCAATTGTTGTTTTTCATAAACTTTGAAAAATGGATAGTAGATAGCCATTGTAATTAAGAAGTTAACAATCACTAATACTGCGGCCGAGAAACTCCAATTGGTACTCATCCAAGCAGCAATTGGTGCTGGAATTGCAAACGCTAAGCGTGCAGCCATCATCGGAATTATATTAGCGACTGTTAAGAAATAAGATAACGTTGTGGTAATTAACGGTGCCACGATAAACGGAATACCTAAAATAGGATTCATTACGATCGGCGTTCCGAAAATAACTGGTTCATTAATATTAAACAAGCCTGGTAAGAACGATAAACGGCCAAGACTTTTCAGATACGTTGATTTAGAAAACATCATTAAAACAACTAAAGAAAGCGTAGTTCCAGCGCCACCAATCCAGATAAACCATTGTAAAAACTGTTCTGTAAAAATATTAGGTAACTGATGAACGTTTGCACCATTGGTAAAAGCTTCAAGGTTTTCTGCAATCGACATATCCCAGAAAGGACGAATAACTGGGCCCATAATCGCTGGACCATGAATCCCTAAAACCCAGAAGAAACAGATTAAGAAGACTGTTAGTAAGCCGCCAAATAAACTGTTACCAGCAAGGATACCTTTAAGTGGCATTAATAACGTACTCAAGAAACCATTCAAATCAAAACCAATTACGTGGCGAATAACCCAGAATAATAAAAGAATAACTGCTCCTGGAATTAACGCAATAAATGAATTTGACACTTCAGGCGGTACGCCATCTGGCATCTTAATCATAATATCTTTTTCAATAAAGAAGCGATAAATTTCAACAGATAACAGCGCTGTTACAATCGCACCAAATAAAGAAGCTGAACCTAAATTTGCTAAATTAATATAGCGCCCTGCTGTAATGACGTTGTCAACATCTTCAAAGACACGTGTTGGTGGTGCCGCTGTTACTAAAAAGGCCATTAATGCTAAAATTCCACACGTCAAAGAGTCAAGCTTATAACTTTTGGCCAATGATGAAGCAATCCCAAATGTTGCATAAAGTGCAAGTAATCCCATCGTATAGCGGGAAGGAATATCTAAAATCGCTTGATAGGGTTCAATCAATTTTGTGTATGCCTCAATTGGAATATTTTGAAAAATTGTAAAGAATGAGCCCACAATTGTTAAAGGCATCGTTGCAATTAATCCTTTTCTAATCGCTGTCATATGGCGTTGCGAACCAAATTTATTCGCAATCGGCATTAACTTAACTTCCATCCACTGTACAAAACCATTCATTTGTTAATTCCTCCGTTCAACTAATAAAAATAATAATTATTTCGCATTTATAATAACATAGTAACATTATAATGTAAACGCTTATTCTTATTCATGACAGAGAAAGTGCAAAACAAAAGGCTTTTTCTTATTATAAAGAAACCGGGAATATTGCACCAAAAATCATTGCGCCTAAAATTGCGCCCCCAGCGATTGGTTTTTTCCAAATGTAAAAACCTAAAGCTCCTAATGTAGCACCAATCCCAATAGGAATCGAAGCACCCGCCGCACTCAAAATAATTAACGGGCCTAAGAAACGTCCTGAGGCATTACCAGCCCCCATCATCACATCCGCACCAAAAGTGGAATTTCCTTGATTGATAGTAAATTTCCGAATCAACACAATTACGCCGCCAACTGCTAACCCTAGTAGCGCACCTGTTAAAAGGGCTAAGCCAAAGTTTTCTACAGGCGCTTTAATTCCCATGCTGAGGAAAATTGCAGGTACGCCAATCCCAATCCCCGTTAAAATTGAGCCACCTAAATCTAAAATCCCGACTAAAGAACCTTCTAAAATTCGTGCAAACAGGAAACTTGCACCAAATGCTGCGGCAGCGCCATAAGAACCACCATCTAAACCAGCTTTTAGCATCGCAACAATTGAAACTTCATTAAAGGCGCCTACACCATAAACTACATACATATGTGTTCCTGCAAAAATTGCCGCTGACATAATCCCGACTAAAATGGGAAAGCCCCAATCAGCATACCAAAAACTTTTGCCTTTTAAACCTTCTTGAATTTCTTGTTCTTGTTGTGCCCATTCATTTTTTTCTTGCTGTTCCATCTATGAGACCTCCTTTTTTCTATTTAACGGTGAAGACATTGTGTAAATTATTTAACCATTGAGGAATAGACAAGCGGAAACTTTCGATCATTTCTAAGTCGAACCCTCGGAAGAAGCCACTTAAAATAAATAATAAGATAATGGCACCAAGCATGCCGCGTGTCATTCGGGTCCACCCTAAATCATCGACACCTTTACCGATTAAAATCCCTAATACAACTCCTGGGACAGCATTGCCCATGACTAATTGAGATAATCCGCCAAATAATGTTCCCCAGAAACCCGTCCGTTTTCCTGCATCTAAAGCCGCTAGCCAGAATAAAACAGGCATCACAGTATTGATTAAAATCGTTGCTGCAGGTACCAACACCGCAACTGCTGTTACTTGTAGCGATTCTGGAATTGCTGCAGCTGTACTATTTAAGAAAGCCACAGTCGCCATTCCTACAAAGGCCCCGACAATCCCCATTTTTTTGGGATTATGCATCGTTTTAGTGACATCTTTATCCTTTACCAATAAAATTGCTGCAGCCCAGTTAGGCACAATCCGGTGGGTCACATCTTGTGTAAAGGCCCCTGCTCCGACGGCCGAAGCCCAAGCATTAAAGAAAAAACCTAAACCAAAAGAAAAGTGTGATGCCGGATCTCCTTGTGCCGCGTTCATTTCTCCTAATGTTCTAAATGCCCCTAACCCTTGCGTTTGTGGTGCATGAAACATCCGAGCAGCGCCTGCGCCAGCTGCAAAACCTAGTAAACCACCAATAAGCAATGACTTCAGCAAAATGATTACAAATTCCATTCCTTCTTCCTCCCTTTATACGCCTCTTTTTGAAAGAAACGGAACTACTACTGCGTTCGGTTCTTTAATTGTTTCCGTTAAAAAATCAACTTCTTCGACTGCAATGGCTTGGATTTCCACTTCTACAGCTAGTTCGACATGATAAATCACTCTCTTTCTAGGAAAGAAGAAGAACAGAAATTTTTCTGTATAAACTTGTTCTTTTGCCTGACGAATAGTTACTTCTTTCGGTTCAATCCGGATGAGGACCTCTGTTGTTTCTTTTAATACTTTTTTTGAAACATCATTCAATGCACTTGCAAAAGCTTCATTCTTCTTATTACCTTTTCCAGAAACAATCACGGTTTGTGTTGACCGTTTTGTGGCATCCATAATTACCGCTCCTTTCTAAGTTACTACTTTCTATGCTCCGTGTTTCTTAATAAATGCTTCAGTTACTCGTTTACCAAGTTCTTCCTGATCCATAAAACCAAATCCAAGAACAGTTTTCCCATCGTTAATTGCTGTTACCCCTTCTTCGATTGATCGCATGCCATGTCTTTCGGGATACCCGTATTTAGTAGCAGCCGTTAACGCTCCTGCACCACCACTGCCACAGAAAGAAATGCCTAAATCTGCCTTTTCTTGTTGCATCACATCTCCTAAACGCATATCAGCGCCCATTCCTGGAACAACAACCGCGCGACCACCGGCTTGCTCCACTCCTTTTGCAACATTTTGTCCTTTTCCTAAACGATCTGCGATAACTACTGTAATCATAACTTTTCCTCCTATTAATTGTTTTGTTTAGCAACTTCAAAATGAACAGCTAAAACATACCACTCATCTTCTGATAACTGACCAATTGCTTCTGTTGTTTCTTGTGCAATTTTCAACGTTTCTGGTGTTAGTTCCGTAAATAACGTCCGATCAACACCAGCTAATGTCGTTCCTTCTCTTGAACGATTCAGCATCTCATTGAGATGGTTGATCAAAATCGTCCACTGTAATTCCGTTGGTTCAATTTGTGCTTCTGCTAATCGCGCACTGGTTTGTTTGATAATCGATTGTAGCTTTTCTGGTTCAGCACTTTGTCGAATGATCTCCTGTGCTTCCATTGCTAGTTCCATCCTCTTCCTCCTTTGGTTGTTCTAAATAATTAAGTAATGCTGAAATTTCAGCATGATTGACAGGTAACTCATTTTTAGCAAATAAACATTCAATTTGCCGAATTTCTTCTTGCCTTTCATGAGATACTTCTCTATTACAAGGAATCTCTTCGTATTGTTTATTAAACGTAATCCGATGTGTCATTAATAAAACGTGAAGTAAAAAGGCTTCTTGATATTCGCTCAGTAACTTTGTTTGAAACATTCGTTTTAACTCTTCATAAATAATATACGCTTTTACTAATAAATCTTGGCTTTGTATCCGTTCATTTTTTTCAATTACATCAGATTTCGTGGAGCGAGCGGTACCTTTCCCTTGACGTTTCCCTAATAAAATTTTATCGACCTCTTCCCGAATCAAACTTAAGTCTGTGTCCGTCAACAATGGACTAACTTTAATAAATGGGTATGTCATTTCTTCAATTGGGAAAATACTCAATACCAAATCGGGCTTTTCTGCTTGAATCACTTCAGTTGCATTTAAAACAGAAGCAAATCCTGCGAGTTCAACGTTTGGTACTTCCTCTAAAATTTTTTGTTCAATTAAACTGGTCACACCTAAGCCCGTCGAGCAAACATACACAATCCTAACAACTTTAGCTTCCTGCTGTTGTCGTTCCTGAGCTGCCAAAAAATGCAACGCAATATATGCGCAGAAAGAATCGTTGACTAACAAAACAGAACGTTGAATTAATTGTTTACAGGCACTTTGAATAGCTAAAAACAACGCTGGGTGTTTTCCTTTGATTTCTTCAGAAAACGGATTGTATTCATTAATAAATAAATGTTTCTTTGTAAAACGTAAGGACAGGTGTGCAAACAAGTTCGTAAATAATTGGCGATCATTTACAAAAGGATAATTCAGCTCTTTTGAAACGCTTTCAATCACTTGCTTTGTTAATTGAACCATATCTTGCCGTTGATGGGTTCCGAATAAATCACTATAAATATAAAAATATTCATCCGCTAATAAAGGCAAGTCATACCGTTCAAACACCTCTTGTAAAAGTAAAAGTGGTACTTCGTTCCGTTGTTCAAAGCGTGTTTTTTGTGATAACACTCGGTAAGTCCCAATTGTATGTGCCATCTGCATACGTGCTGCGGCAATTGCCACTCTCAACGTAATAGATAATATTTCGGCATAATCAAATTGATTTTGATCGAGTGGATTAATTAAATTTCGCATTTTTTTCAATGCACTACGATAACAACCTTGAAACAATGTCCCTGACCCAAATTTAATTTTAGGGATTTTTTCAGCCCCTTTTGTCTTTGTCACATAGTTCATAATTTGGTAAATATCGTATTCTGTAAGTTCTTTTTGAGTGATAAATTCCATCAGTAAGCGTACATTGCTTTCTTCACCACTGATTGTAAACCCTTGCCGCGCTTGGCGAATTAAGGTTAAATCATATGCTTGCAGCAACCGTTCGACCTGTTCCAAATCACTGACAATTGTGTTTCGACTCACTAATAATTCATCTGCTAGCTGCTGTGCCGTTAAGTACCCTTTGACTGACAATAACTGAAAAATCAATACATTGACTCGTCTTTTTTGATCAGGATAGGTTTCAAATCGATCGACATCGATAATTTCATTTTTTAACAGTAAGCGTTTAGAGTCAGGTAAATCTAGCCAGATTCCCTTATTTCGTTTTGAATAAAGTGTCTCATCGTGCTGTTCAAACCAAGCACGAATATCTTCTAAATCATACTTAATTGTTCGAACGCTGACAGTAAAGTTCTCAGCTAATTCTTGCGTGGTAATACTCCCTTCCAAATCCAAAAGCATCAATAAAATATTTATCGCTCTTTTGGACAACAACACGGTCATGCCTTGTCACCTCTTTTCTTTTCCCTTTACACTTAAAACTATAGCGTTATTTTATCTGTTCCACAACACAAAAAAGTTGCACTTATAAAAGTGCAACACTTCTCTTTTCATACAAAAAAAATCCCTTAACAGTAGTAACTGTTAAGGGATACCACACTATTTATTTGCATAAATAGACAGAAACCTTCTCCACAAAAGTATTCTGTCCGACACGTTACAAATCCGGTAACTGATAGCCGTACTATCTGGTGTCGTTGTGTTTGACAATCACTAGCCGTCAAAACGGAATAGCCGAAGCTATCTGATTGAGTCAACTCGTCGCATAAGACACACTTTAACACAGAATAGTTTGGATAGCAAGTGATGGTAATTATTCGTTATCAAACCATTCTTGATAAAAACTTTCAACAATTTTAACGGTTGCTATCGTTAATTCCTTCGTCATTACGGGGCTAGTTAACTTTTTGTCTTGTAAACATTGATTCACATGATTGATTTCATAGGTAAATTCACTAGTGAATTGTTCAGACCATTTGACAGTGTTGCCTTGAGCATCTGTATAATAAGCACAATCTGTTTTCCAGAAATTAGGAATAACGATTTGCCCTTTTGTACCACAAATGGTCATTTCACTAGGTATCTTTAAACCAACATTAATAAAAATATTGCCCAGCGTCCCTTCAGCAAATTTCAAAGCTAAATTACATTGACTATCCGTCGCCCCTTGCTGATACGTTGCGGTTCCCGTAACCACTTGAATCTCTTTCCCTAATACGTATTGTAAGTATTGTAATGGATAACTTCCTGAGCCATGAAGCGCTCCACCACCCGCTTCTCTCGAGTAAAACCAGGGAATATGATCCACATTGGGATAGGCAGTAACTGACTGAACCCATAAAATCTCTCCCAATCCCCCTTCTTGAATCGTTGCCTTTACTTTTTGGGTAATTGGTAAAAAGACAGACTTCTGAGCTTCCATTAGAAAAACCCCTTGCTCCTGTGCGATTGCGAAGAGTTCTTCTGCTTCAGCAGCATTTAATGTAAATGGTTTTTCCAGTAGGACGGGTTTTCCTTGTGATAACGCAAGCTTAGCTGCTGAGTAATGTCCTTGATTGTAGGTGGGAATATAAATAATATCAATTGTTTCATCCTTACATAACTCTTCATAACTGCCATAAGCCACCGGAATCGCTAATTCTTTAGCCATTTTTTGAGCATTCTCTAAACGCCTTGATGCAATCCCGCGCACTTCAGCTTGCGCGCTTTCTCGAAGCCCTGCTACAAATCTTGGGACAATTTGGGCAGTACTCATAATTCCATAACGAATTTTATCCATGTGATCGCCTCCTCTTTCACTATACGAGAAAAACGAATATTTGGAAACCATTTCAACAAAAAAAGAAACCGTTTCCCCAAAACGATTTCTTTATATGTAAATTAACGGATACCAACGCTAACTTTTAAAGCTTGATTGACCTGTTCCATCTCTTCACGAGAAAGTTGACAAACCTTGTGTAGCATTCGTTCTTTATCCAATGTTCGAATTTGTTCTAACAAAATAAGTGATGGCGTCCTGCACTCGTTATGGGGAATTTCGATAAGGACTTGCGTTGGTTGCAGCCGCTTGCTTACGTTACGGGTAATCGGTGCAACAATCAACGTTGGACTAAATAAGTTACCTTTGTTATTTTGAATAATCAGGACAGGTCGAATCCCACCTTGTTCAGAACCAACAACTGGTGAGAGATTCGCATAAAAAACCTCACCTCTTTTTATCATTCAGATTCCCTTCCCTCCTTTTCCTTTAAAAAATTATAGCATATTGTTTCTTGCAATATTTTCAACTTTTTAGCTATCCCTTAAAATATTTGATAAAACCACCCTTTAAAAGTCAAAAAAAAGCTTAAACAGTCGACTCTGATATAGAGACGGCTATTTAAGCTGACTATTACATTTTTGTTAAAATACTATCCACTTTTGTATTAATTAAATCAATAGCGACGTGGTTTTCGCCACCTTCTGGCACAATGATATCTGCATAACGTTTCGTAGGTTCAATAAATTGGTGATACATGGGCTTGACGACTGTCAAATATTGTTCAATCACAGAATCCAACGTACGGCCACGTTCTTCCATATCACGCTTGATTCGACGAATAATACGGATGTCATCATCTGTATCCACATACACTTTAATATCCATTAAATCCCTTAAGCGGCGATCTTCTAAAATTAAAATCCCTTCAAGAATAATTACTTCTTTCGGTTCTTGTATCACCGTTTCTGTACTTCTTGTATGCGCAACGTAGTCATAAACTGGCTTTTCAATGGCTTGATAATTTAACAGTTGTTCAACATGTTGAATCAATAAATCTGTATCAAACGCAAAAGGATGATCATAATTGGTATTTAAACGTTCTTCAAAACTCAAATGGCTCTGATCTTTATAATAAGAATCCTGTTCTAACATCATAATTGAATGATCGGGAAAATTATTAAAAATCGCACGGCTAACACTGGTTTTTCCGCTTCCTGATCCGCCAGTAACACCAATGATAATTGGCTGACTATCTTTCATGTATAAACCTCTTTCTTTTCAAAAACTTCATTGTCTTTTACTATTATAATGAAAACTCTGAAGAATGCCAGACCTTTTCCAAGACTTTTCATGTGATTTTTATCTTCTTATGAAAAATCTGCCCACACTTCTTTCAATTACAGTATACTTATCAATAAAAGGAGAATCCTACCTATGATTAAAAAAGTCAAAAAAGAAGCACTTACAACTGCGCATTACGCTCTTCTTTATGAGGCAGATCCCTCAAAAAAAATGGTGGAAGATTACATTACCCGCGGCATTTGCTTTGACTATCAGACTGAAGAACTTCAAGGAATTTTAGTCCTGTTGCCGACTCACCCACGGACATTGGAAATCGTAAACATCGCTGTCTCAGAAGAAAGCCGAGGGCGGGGCATCGGACAAGAGTTATTACATTTTGCCATTGATTTTGCCAAAAAAGAAAAGTATGATTACTTGGAGATTGGGACTGGGAGCACAGGCTTTCAACAGCTATATCTCTACCAAAAAGTCGGTTTTCGAATGACACATATTGAACCAGATTTTTTTATCCATCATTATGATGAGCCCATTATGGAAAACGGCTTGCCTTTAAAAGATATGGTTCGCTTACGGTTACATTTAAGTTAAAAAACAACATTTCCTGTACAGGAAATGTTGTTTTTTAATGCCCAAGAATTGGTAACAACTCATCTAGCTGTTGAATCGTATAATTGGGTTGAATGGTTGGTGTTGCTGGAGCGGAGGTCGGATTGAGCCAAACAGTTTGAATTTTCGCTTGTTGGCCTCCTTGAATATCTGAATGCAAAGAATCGCCAATAATCATTGTTTTTTCTCTACTAAAATTAGGAATCCGTTCAAAAACAAAATCAAAATACTCTTTCATCGGTTTTTGATAACCCACTTCTTCTGAAACAAAAATATCTTTAAAATAAGGCATTAATTTCGAATCTTCCAACCGACGATACTGTGTTTTTGCCACTCCGTTTGTCACAATATATAAATCATAATGGGGTGCTAATTTTTCCAAGATACGTTGACTATTGCCAAGCAAGTCATGTCCTTGACTTAAATATTCTCGGTAGTTTTCTCCCATTCTAACGCTATCAACTTCTCGATTAAACGCGTCAAACAATAAACCAAACCGTGTATCAAGGAGAACATCTTTTGTTATTTTTCCTTCTTCAAATGAACGCCATAATCCTTGATTAATTCGGTGGTATGTTGACTCGACTTCAGATGTAAATGGTACATTTTCTTCTTCAAATAAGGCATGGAGCGCCTTCTTTTCAGCCAATTTAAAATCTAACAATGTATCATCAACATCAAAAAGCAATGTTTTCATTTCCGTTCCTCTTCTCTTTTCAAATTACTCGGTAACGCTTTGCTTGTTTGTTGTTTTTCAATAAAAAAATAAGGCAATAGCAATTGTAACTCTTCTCTTGTTAATGAACGATAAGCACCTAAAGGTAATTGCGGATCTAGCCGCAACGGCCCCATAGTTTGACGTTTTAAAGCAGTCACTTTTTTCCCCACAGATAAAAACATTTTTTTCACTTGGTGAAATTTTCCTTCTTGAATAGTCAGGAAAACATGACTCTCCGTTTCAGTCGCTGCAAGAACAGTTATTTTTGCTGGCTTACATTGAATGCCTCCTTGCAAAACAATCCCATCTTTAAATTTAGCACAATCTTCTGCAGAGACCAAACCATTGACTTTCACTTCATAACATTTCGCTACTTCTTTATTTGGCCGAATTAATTGATACCCTAATTGTCCATTATCTGTTAATAGAAGTAACCCTTCCGTATCGCCATCGAGTCTGCCCACTGGATAAAGACCAGGGCGTCTGTCTTGTGGCGCAATCAAATCAATAACTGTTTTTTTAGATGCATCTGAGACAGCGCTAACCACACCTTTTGGCTTATTCAACATATAGTACACATGGGTCTTATGCGAAATTAATTGTCCTTTTACTTTAATCATTTGTAATTGCGCATCGACATTTTGGCTTTCATTTAAAGTCACGATGCCATCCACAGTGACCTGCTTGCCTTTGATTAATCGTTTCACCGTTTTGCGTGATCCAAACTGAAGTTCTTCTAGTAATTTATCTAATCGCATTGTTCAGCTCCATTCTGGTATAAGTATAGTGGAATCCGTTAAAGATGAAAAGTGGAAAAAGGTAATTCCTTGACGTATAAAAATATAAGTGTTACGGTTAATAAGTAAAGTAAATAAAGGTTTCTCAAAAACAGCGTAATGACCTGGGAGAGAACAACGATAACAATGAACCATTCCCATGAGTGTTGCCTGGCAATATTTGTGGGGATTTTTTGATTATTGTTAGCATTTTTCTAGACAAGAACAACTGAAAAAAGAGTTTCTTTTTTCCATTATGTTTTGTTTCTGAGTTTAACCAAATCACTCATTATTTCAAGGAGGAATTAGGTTATGTCAGTACAATTAGAAGTTAAAGAAAGAGCTATCCGTCCACGTTCACTAAGAAATCAGCTACGTCACGAAGGGAAAGTACCTGCCATTGTTTACGGTTACCAAATTGAAAGTACACCAATCTATTTTGAAGAAAAAGACTTATCAAAAATTTTACGCGAACATGGTGCTAACACCGTTATTAAAATGACAGTTGATGGCAAAAACATCAACACATTAATGTCGAAAGCGCAATTAGATACCTTTACTGGTCAAATGCTTCATGTTGAATTCTTATCTGTAAATATGAAAGAAACAACAGAAGTCGAAGCAGAAGTTCAATTAATTGGTGAATCTGCAGGTGTGAAAGCTGGGGGTACCTTAGCTCAAAACTTGTACACTGTTTTAGTGGCAGCCACACCAGATAAATTGCCAGAATCAATTGAAGTAGATATTACAAACTTAGAAATTGGTGATGCTCTTACAATCGCTGATTTACCTGAACACAAAGACTATGAAATTTTAACTGATCCAGAAGAACAACTAGTTGCTATTGTTGAAGCACAAACTGCTCCTGAAGAAGAAGAAGGAACAGCTGCTGAAACGACTGAACCAGAATTAGCCGAATAAAGAGTACACTTTTGTTCAGCTGATTCTCTTAAGTTTTAGAAATGGGATGTACGTTGAAACAACGTACGTCCCATTTTCTTTTTACTGCATGTCTTGATTTCTTCACATAAATGATGACACCTGCAAAGCTAGGAAGCTACAGAGGAATATTAAATTTTTGCTAATCTACGCAATATTTTCAAACGAAACAATTTCTTTTTTTAAAATTTGCAGTATACTAAAAGTAAGTAAACAAAAAGGAGGTCATCCATATGTTTGAACGTTTTGATAGTGACCGTAGCCGCTATGCTTCATTAGGTGTTGTTTCTAGCTTACCTAGTGGCTTAATTGATAGTATTTGGTTGATTATTGACTTAAATCTAAAAGGGGTTATCCCTTTAAACGACTTACTTCACTTTGATTTGTTGAACAATAATGGCAAAGTGACTGTCCATTTTTCTCAAGAAAATAGTTCAGTAGAAATGGCAATCGACTTACCATTTAGTTATTCTACGGCATATCCGTCGCGAATTTTTGCTTTTGATGATGGCCATCGTGAAACGATTTTATTACCTGCAGAAATGTTAGAATCTTAAATAATTTCAACAAACAAAAATACCACCGAATGAAACACTCGGTGGTATTTTTTAATTTTAAAATTTTACGCCTTGCGGTTTACAATAAAAGAGTAAAGTGCGATACAGATAATCGCTCCTAGCAACGCTGAGATAATTGGAAACCCGCCGATGACTGGTCCTAAAGAAGGCAACAAGAGTGATGCTACCCAACTTCCTAAAAAGCCCACGATAATATTTCCAATAATGCCACCTGGAACATCTTTTCCTAAAATTGCGCCAGCAATTGCGCCAATAATTCCTCCGACAATTAATGCCCATAGAAAGCTAAACATTTGAAAAACCTACCTTTCATAGTTGATTTTTTTAGTTAATTTTCCTACTTTAAGGATAAAACAGAAAGCAGACTTTTTCAAAAGATAGGACTTTTCAGAAGTCAATTTATTCTTCTACATAAGCTAAACGATAGGATACTGTGCGACCAAAAGAAAATACTTGCAAACCTTGTAAGCGATCTGATTTCAAGTAACCAATGGCTCCTTGGAATAAGGGTAAAACACCGGCATCTTTTTCAATTAATGTTTTTTCTAAACTTAGTAATTCATTCCAGCGTTTTTCAGGTTCATTGGCGTAATCTTTTCTAACTTTTTGGAGACCCGCATCATACGCTGAATCGTTATAACCAGAAGTATTTAAGCCACTTTTCGAGTCATAAAATTCTAAAAAATTAATGGGATCAGCATAGTCAGGTGTCCATGTTCCAAAGGCTAAATCGTAATTACCTGCTGTTTGTAAATCCAAACGATTTTGCAAAGGCAATGATTTTAATTTGATTGTTAAACCTGGTAAATTTTGTTGCAATTGCCCTTGAACAAATTCAATGGTTTTCTTGGCAATCGCTGAGTCCGCTGAGATTAGTTCCAATTCAATTTTATCTTTGCCCAACTCTTCTTTCGCTTTGGTCCAGTTAGCTTGGGCTTCTTTAATATTATATGGCAATAAATCACCATTTTCTTTACGGAAATCTTCACCTGTGTCTGGATTTTTTGCAAAATTAGCTGGTACAAAACCATTTAAAGCTGTCGAGCCATCTCCTAAAATTTCTTTTGCAAAAGTTTCTTTATCAATCGCTTGTAAAAAAGCTTTTCGAACATGTTCGTTGCCGGTGATTTCACGGCGATGATTAGGGCTTAAATAACCTACCATGGCTTTAGGTACAAAATGTGCTTGTTTTGACTCTTTATACTGAAGTGCATAAGTATCTGCTAAAACAGTGTAATCTAAGTCGCCATTATCAAAAAGATTGGCTCCTGTGCCAATTTCTTTCACTACTTGAACATCAATTTCATTCAATTTTACGTGTTCTTTATCCCAATAATGATTATTCTTCTTCAATTTCCAAGTTTCGGAATTGCCATCCCAACCTGAAATTACAAACGGCCCATTGCCAACAAAATTATCTGCAGAAGTCCCATAGGCAGTACCTTTTTCTTTGGCAAAGGCTTCATTTTTAGGCATAAAAGGTGTTCCAACTAAGACTTGGGCTAAATAAGGAATTGGATTTTCCAATGTTAGTTCTAGTGTCTGGTCATCGATTGCTTTGACACCAAATTCTTCCATCGTGGCTTGTCCTTCCCGCACCGCACGCCCATTTTTAAAAATATCCATTTGATTACTGCTACTTGAACCATATGCTGGATCGACCACGTTTCTAAACGCAACTACAAAATCCCCTGCTTTAACTGGATCCCCGTTTGTCCATTTCGCTTCTCGTAACTTGAATGTATAGACTAACCCGTCTTCACTAACTTGTGGCTCTGCTTTCGCCATAGCTAGCTCAGGATCTCCGTTTTTATCTTGTCGATACAAGCCTTCAACTACTTGACCAATCATATCGGAACTATAGACATCTGTATAATGAGCGCTGTCTAATGTCGAGAGTTCACCACCAGATGCGACGTTAATTTTCTGTGTAGCTGGTTCGTTTGAGGTCGTTTTCGAACCGCCACTTCCACATGCTGCTAAAACCAAGCCCAGTGCAACAAGTCCGATTAACCACTTTTTCTGTTTCATACCAAAACTCCTCCTTCTGTTCAAACAACTTACCTACATTTTACATGATTTTCCATACATTTGTCCTTTTTCAGCACTTACTTTTTGAAAGAAAAATATTTTTTTAAGAATAAGAGTTGACAGATATTTTTTCTGGTGGTACAGTATTGAAAAACAGAGAACAGAAGAGTAACTGTTTCCTTTAGTGAAGAGAGTCTTTGGTTGGTGGAAAAAGACGTAAAGAAACAGCGAACCACATCTGGGAGTTGACTTTTTGAACCCTTAGTAGGAAAGTCCGGGACCACTCGTTAACAGGCGAAGTTATGAACTTCATAAGGTTCGTGTTGCGAAACACGAATAAACTAAGGTGGAACCACGATAATTGATTATTCGTCCTTTGGCTAGTCAGCCAAAGGACTTTTTTGTTTTTTAGATGCGCTTTTCAACCTGAGAGAGTGCCTCAACTCCTCAAGTCTGTTGTCCTCTTTTCCATATGCTTAATGGTATAAGCTAGAAAAGCAACAGGTTTTCTGTTCCGTTCGAACAATTTCATACTTACAATCAAGGCTTAGGACATAGTAATTTAGCTCTTCCTTTACAGAGACTTTTTCATTGGCTGAAAGAAAAAGATGGATTCTTCTTTACTCACCCCTAAAAGATGTTTTTCTGAATCCTTTAGTAAGAAAAACCGGTGACTCTATCGTTAACAGAGAGTAGTTGTCAACGCAACTACATAAGGCTTATCTTGTGAAAGATAAGTAAATTGAGGTGGCACCACGAATGCGATTCGTCCTCTTGGCTCACAGCCAAGAGGTTTTTTTGTTTTTTTAATAAAAATTGTTGGAGGAAAAAATGATGGATTATATTTTAGAAATTTTACCTGCTTTAGTTAGCGGAGCTGGCATGACACTGAAAGTCTTTTTCTTTACGCTCCTTGGCTCGATTCCACTGGGGATCATCATTGCCTTTATTTTACAAAGTTCGTTTAAACCTTTACGTTACTTAATTAACCTCTACATTTGGTTAATGCGCGGCACTCCGCTATTGTTACAATTAATTTTTGTTTTTTACGGCTTACCATTAATTGGTATTGTCTTTGAACGTTATGATGCGGCCTTATTCGCATTTATTTTAAATTATGCTGCGTACTTTGCTGAAATTTTCCGCGGGGGGATTCAAGCAATTCCACAAGGTCAATATGAAGCTGCTAAGGTTTTACGTTTAACACGTTTTCAAACAGTCACGCGGATTATTTTGCCACAAGTTGTTAAAATCGTGCTGCCTTCCGTAGGAAATGAAATTATCAATTTGGTCAAGGATACTTCTCTTATTTATGTACTTGGCTTAGGCGATCTTTTACGTGCTGGTAAAATTGCGATGAGCCGCGATGTTACATTAGTACCATTAGCTTTAGTGGGAGTGATTTATTTACTCTTTACGGCAATTTTGACTGTTGCTTCTAAGAAAATTGAAAAATTCTATCAATATTATAAATAGGAGGACTCTACCATGTTAACTATTAAAAATTTAACCAAACATTTTGACAACCGGACTATTATTGATCACTTAAATTTAGAAATTCCAGATGGTAAAATTTTAACGATTGTTGGTCCTTCAGGCGGCGGAAAAACCACTTTACTTCGTTGTTTGGCTGGTTTAGAAACCATTGATTCTGGTGAGCTTTTGTTGGATGGTGTTCCTTTCAATCCTGCTGAAATGGACAATGCCGATCAAGTGGTTGGGGTCGTTTTCCAGGATTTCCAACTTTTCCCTCACTTATCAGTTTTAGAAAACATTACCTTAGCACCTACATTAGTACTAAAAGAAGAAAAAGCAAAAAGTCAGCAAGAAGCTTTAGAATTACTGGAAAAATTGGGCTTGGCTGGTAAAGAAAAACTCTATCCGTACCAACTTTCCGGTGGACAAAAACAACGAGTTGCACTTGCTCGTGCCTTAGCAATGAAGCCAAAAGTTCTTGGGTACGATGAACCAACGAGCGCGCTAGATCCAGCTTTACGCCAACAAGTGGAAGAAGTTATTTTAGATTTACGGAAACAAGGCATGACACAGATTGTCGTGACCCACGATATGGCTTTCGCTGAAAAAATTGCAGACAATCTTTTGACGGTTGCCCCCGTCAAATAGAAAGGAGTTTATGATGAAAAAGAAATATTCTTTAGCCTTGCTGGTTATCTGTTGTAGTTTACTCCTATTTGCAGGTTGTGGTAAAAGAAAAAGCAACGAAGATCAATGGACACGGATTAACGAAGAAAAACGGATTATTATTGGCTTAGATGACTCCTTTGTGCCCATGGGTTTTCAAGATAAAGCAGGCAAAATTGTCGGCTTTGATGTCGACTTAGCCAAAGCGGTTTTTAAACTTTATGGCATTTCCGTTGACTTCCAACCGATTGATTGGTCTATGAAAGAAACAGAATTACAAAATCAAACCATTGATCTTATTTGGAACGGCTACACTAAAACGAGCGAACGGGCCGGAAAAGTTCAATTCACACAACCATACATGACGAACGACCAAGTACTTGTTTCTTTAAAAGAAAAAAACATTGCAACAGCGAGCGACATGCAAGGCAAAATTTTAGGGGTTCAAAACGGCTCTTCTGGCTATGATGGCTTCGAAAGTCAGCCTGACGTTTTGAAAAAATTTGTTAAAGACCAAACGCCTATTTTATATGACGGCTTTAATGAAGCTTTCTTAGATTTAAAATCTGGCCGAATTGATGGGCTCCTAATTGATCGCGTCTACGCCAACTACTATCTTTCCCACGAAGATAATTTAAAAAACTATACTATTTCTCATGTCGGCTATGACAATGAAGATTTTGCTGTGGGCGTCCGCAAATCAGACAATCAATTAGTCCAAAAAATCAATACTGCCTTTGAAACGTTACGAAAAGATGGCACCCTTAGTAAAATTTCTCAAAAATGGTTTGGAGAGGACGTTACAAATAACACAAAAATAAACTAAATAACGAATAAAAAGGTGTACTGCTGACTTAGTACACCTTTTTATTTGAATCAAATTCTTAGCAAATTCTAACTTATGAAGAACTTTTATTTTTGCTACACTAGTAAAAGTCGAGAGAATTTGTCCTTTTCTGCCTAGAACAATCATTACTCTCAATAAATGAAAGGAGAAAAAAATGCCTACTAATAAAAAAGAAGGAATGCTTTTTACTACGTTAATGTGCTTTCTGATGGTTTTCGGAATGAGCACCTATAATTTATCATTGCATGGAGAATTTTCATTGTACGCCTTATCAAAAGGTTTGCTTCCTGGATTTATCGTTGCTTTTATTTTAGACGTTTTCATCGTTGGTGTCTTAGCTAAGAAAATCGCTTTTTCTTTACCCTTTAATAAAGAAAAACGGCTATTACTTATTTTGACCATTTCGAGTTTCATGATTATCGGCATGGTGACTTGTATGTCTTTATTTGGCTTATTAATGGAAAGCCAGACGTTGTCACTAAGTGCGTATTTCCAAGCTTGGGGCCTGAACTTTATTGTTGCCCTTCCTTATCAATTGCTGATTGTCGGTCCCTTTTCACGTATGATCTTAACCAATTACCAACAACGACAAACTTAGAAAATAGATTTCTTATCTAAGTTTTAACAGTTGCCTAAAAAAAAGTTAACCTTTTTGATTTATCTTAGTGATAGTTCATTAAAGGAGGAACTGAAGTTGAAAAAATATCGTATTAGCTTATTTCTTGGCTTGATTAGTCTTTTATTATTTATGATCTCTATTTTAGTTGGATCAACATTATCTAGCGATGGACTTTTAAAAGAACCCGCCTTTTTCTGTACGCCGCTCGGTTACTTTTTTCTCTTCATCGCCTTGCTTTCGGTTATAACAATCACATGTAAAGAACATATGAATCAAAAAGGTAAAACAAAACAACCTTAAAAAGAGCCTGACGTTTTGATACGTCCGGCTCTTTTTTTAATAAAAACATATAACTTAATTTGCAACAATATTTACTAATTTATCTGGAACAGCAATCACTTTGCGCACTGTTTTTCCTTCAATAAATTCTTTAACAGCTTCATGGTTCATTGCAATTTGTTCTAATTCTTCTTTGCTTAACCCACGAGCGACATTTTGTTTGCCACGTAATTTTCCGTTCACTTGGAAAACTACTTCCACTTCATCTTCTACTAAGGCTGCTTCATCATAGGTTGGCCAAGGGACATAAGTTAAACTTTCCTCGTTACCTAAAATTTGCCATAGTTCTTCACCAATATGTGGCGCGATTGGCGCAAGTAATTGGACAAATCCTTCCACATATTCATAAGGTAAGGCATCCACTTTATTGGCTTCATTCACAAAAACCATTAATTGAGAAATCGCTGTATTAAAGTGCAAGTTTACCATATCTTCTGTCACTTTTTTAACCGTTTGGTGATAAACTTTCGTTAAACGGCCATCATTAATTGTGGTAATTCGGTCACGCATTTTGCCTTCTTCATCAACAATCAGACGCCAAACGCGATCTAAGAATTTACGACTTCCTTCTAAGCCATTTTCATTCCAAGCAATGGAAGCATCTAATGGGCCCATGAACATTTCATAAAGACGTAACGTATCCGCACCATATTTAGCCACCACATCATCGGGATTTACAACATTGCCACGTGATTTAGACATTTTTTCGTTGTTTTCTCCTAAAATCATACCTTGGTTGTATAATTTTTGGAAAGGTTCTTTGGTAGGAACCACACCAATATCATATAAGAATTTATGCCAAAAACGAGCATAAAGTAAATGCAGCACCGCATGTTCGGCACCACCAATATAGATATCAACTGGTAACCAACGTTTTAATTTTTCAAAATCAGCAATTTCATTTTTATTATGAGGATCAATGAATCGTAAGTAATACCAAGAGCTTCCAGCCCATTGTGGCATAGTATTCGTTTCACGTTTTCCCTTCATGCCAGTTTCAGGGTCGACGACATTGACCCATTCATCAATGTTTGCTAATGGCGATTCCCCAGTTCCACTTGGGCGAATATCCGATGTTACTGGTAAACGTAGAGGTAACTCAGATTCAGGAACCGTTGTGGTTGTTCCATCTTCCCAATGGATCACAGGAATTGGTTCACCCCAGTAGCGTTGACGAGAGAATAACCAGTCACGTAAACGATAAGATACTTCTTTTTTCCCTACGTGATTTTCTTCTAGCCACTCATTCATTTTAGCGATGGCTTCTGCTTTGTTTAATCCATTTAAGAAATCAGAATTGATATGCGGTCCATCCCCTGTATAGGCTTCTGTTGTAATGTCGCCACCTGCGATTACTGGTAGGATATCAATGCCAAATGTTTTCGCAAATTCGTAATCCCGTTCATCATGCGCTGGGACCGCCATGATTGCGCCTGTGCCATAGCTTGCTAAAACATAATCGCCAATCCAAATTGGAATTTCTTGGCCATTAACTGGATTTATCGCATACGCACCTGTGAAAACACCTGTTTTTTCTTTTGCTAAATCCGTTCTATTTAAATCAGATTTTTTTGAGGTTTCTTCAATATATGCTTCTACAGCTGCTGTTTGTTCAGGTGTCGTAATTTTTTTCACTAGTTCTAGTTCAGGAGCTAGAACAGTATAGGTTGCACCAAACAAGGTATCAGGACGGGTTGTAAACACCGTGAAACTTTCTTCTGTGCCAGCGACTTTAAAGGTCACATTGGCTCCTTCAGAACGTCCAATCCAATTTCGTTGCATATCTTTAATACTTTCTGGCCAATCAACAAGCTCTAAATCTTCTAATAAGCGATCTGCATAAGCAGTAATTTTCAGCATCCATTGACGCATTGGTCGGCGAACCACATCATAACCGCCACGTTCACTTTTTCCATCAATGACTTCTTCATTTGAAATAACAGTTCCTAGTTCAGGTACCCAGTTAACCGCAACTTCTGCTTCATAAGCTAACCCTTTTTCATATAATTTTGTAAATATCCATTGTGTCCATTTATAATATTCGGGATCAGTGGTATTAATTTCGCGATTCCAATCATAGCTGAATCCTAATGAATTAATTTGGCGACGGAATGTTTCGATATTTTTCTTAGTAAATTCAGCTGGGTCATTTCCTGTATCTAACGCATATTGCTCTGCTGGCAAACCAAACGCATCCCAGCCCATTGGATGCAACACATTATAGCCTTGCGCACGTTTCATACGTGAAAGAATATCGGTTGCTGTATAGCCTTCCGGGTGACCTACGTGTAAGCCTTGTCCAGATGGATAGGGAAACATATCTAGTGCATAAAATTTTTCTTTATTTGGGTCGTCCAATGTATTGAAACAATTGTTCTTAGCCCAATATTTTTGCCATTTTTTCTCAATCTCTTTGTGATTGTAGCTCATGTTATTCCTCCTAGTAATATAAAATTTTTCATTCTTAAAATTTGCCACCTGCAGCCATTGTCACTATTCTGACTTAAACTAGCCACTTAGTGATAAAAAAAAGTCCTATAGGAAAAATTCCTATAGGACGTGAACATACAAATGCAACGTGGTACCACCTAAATTCGTCAAAGAAACGGTCAGTCACCGTCACCTTAACCTCAAACGTCTTAACGATCGTCACCGACTTTTCCTACTTGGTTTGTTCAAAAAAGTAACTTAAAGGCGAGTTCAAAAGCTTCTGTACGTATTTCCACCAGCCATACGCTCTCTATCACATGGTTCTTTCTACTATTCCTTCTCATTGTTTTTTTCTATTATAAGACTCATGTTACCAAAGATAGCTATTTTTTTCAATCTTAAATTAACCAACTTTTAAAGTTTGACCAATATAAATTGTATCCCCGCTTAAACCATTTAATTGTTTGATTTTTTGGATGCTGATTCCGTATTGCATTGATAAGCCCCAAAGTGAATCACCGCTTTTAACTGTATGGCGTTTGCCTGATGCACTATTTGTTGAAGAAGCATTGCCACCTGCAGAAGCGCCTTTTTTCACGATGATTGTTTGACCAGCAAAAATTAAATCGCCTTTGATCCCGTTCCATGAACGTAGATTAGCAACACTCACGCCAAACTGTGCAGAAATTTTATTCAACGTGTCGCCTGATTTAATCGTGTAAGATGTTGTCGCACCGCCACCATTATTCGTAGGCTTGTTCGCATTCGTTGAACCTGAGTTGGCGCCTTTTTTCACGATAATCTTTTGACCAGCAAAAATCAAACTACCGCTGATGTTATTCCAGGCTTGTAAGTTAGCCACACTAACACCGAATTGTGCAGAAATTTTGTTCAAGGTATCGCCTGATTTAATCGTGTAGTACGTATTCGTTCCTGATTGATTATTGTTAGAACCACCATTGCTTGAGCCACCGGTGTTACCTGAAGTACCTTTTTTCACAATAATTTTTTGACCAGCGAAGATTAAATCGCCAGAGATGCCGTTCCATGAGCGTAAATTAGCAACGCTCACACCATATTGGGCGGCAATTTTGTTCAAGGTATCGCCTGATTTAATTGTGTAGTACGTATTCGTTCCTGATTGATTATTGTTAGAGCCACCGTTGTTTGAGCCACCAGTGTTACCTGAAGCACCTTTTTTCACGATGAGTTTTTGACCAACGAAAATTAAATCGCCAGAGATGCCATTCCATGAGCGTAAATTAGCAACGCTCACGCCATATTGCGCGGCAATTTTATTCAAGGTATCCCCTGATTTTACAGTATAGTACGTGTTCGTTCCTGATTGATTATTGTTAGAACCACCGCTGCCTGAGCCACCAGTATTACCTGAACCTCCTTTTTTCACGATAAGTTTTTGACCAACGAAAATTAAATCACCCGAGATGCCGTTCCATGAGCGTAAATTAGCAACGCTCACACCATATTGCGCGGCAATTTTATTCAAGGTATCCCCTGATTTTACAGTATAATAGGTGTTCGTTCCTGATTGATTGTTCGAGCCGCCTGTTCCTGGATTAACTATTCCGCCCCCAGTATTTCCACCAGAAGATGGTGTATCATATTGAGTTAAGTTATATGCGGTAATGACATTATTTAATTTAGCATTGTAGCTAGGATCTGTCGCATAACGACCTGTTAACCAAGCAGTTGCATCGCGGTACGAGCTTGTATTGCTTTTCCAAGCCCCAGCATAATAGTAAACGCCCGCTTGGAAAGAAGTTGTTTTTAGCACGTGCGCATTATCTTGGAATGATTCCATGTAAGAAGGATATTTACGGAAAGGTTCTTTTTTCACTAACCATTTGCCGTTTAAATATTCCCATGTATCCATATAGACAGATTGTCCATTGTAGCTGCCTTTAATCCCAAATAAGTTATAGTTTGGTGCCTTAGATAGCGTACTTGCTCCCCAACCACTTTCAACGATTGCTTGAGCCATCATCACTGATGCATATAAATCATTCGCTTGCGCAATAGGTTGTGCACAACGAGCTAACTCGGCAATAAATTCTGAAGGACTTTGCGTCGGTGATAACGCTGAAAAAGTTTGCGCAGAAGCTACTCTAGCTTCGGGTACTTTTACTTCATCATCTGGTGTAACCGCAGGCGCTGCTTCGGACTCGGTTGTTGAAGGAGCTACTGGCGCGATTTCTGCTACTGAAGAATCAGTCGTTCCTGATTCCACAGGTGTAGTTGAATCAACTGTTGGTTGCTCGGTACTTGGTGTTGTTGGTGTTTCTTTTGATGATTCAGTTGTCGATTCAGTCGTTGTTGACGAATCCGTTGTCGGTTGTTCCGTAGTTCCTGGCGTAGTTTCTGTTGTTGGTGTCTCTACTAAGCCAGTTTCCGTAGTAGGTGCTTGGGCAACTTCCGCATTTGTTGGCTGCTCTTCTGTTGCCTCAGCAGTCACTGGTAGTAACGCAACGGGCGTTCCTACAGATGAAACAATTAACGCCGAGCTGAATAAAGTAGTGCTCTTCTTCCATTGTACTGGCGTTTTCTTTCTTTGTTGTGCTTTCCTTCTTTCGATACGTGACATTGATTCTTTCTTCATTGATACGTCCCCAACTTTCCTTTTTTAACTTATATGTAAATGTAATTTTTTAGTTTTGTTATTATAACAAGTATACCTTTTTTTCTGGCGAATTAAAAACACTTCAACAAAATTTCATATTACTGTAACTAGATTGTAAAGAAGTAATGTTTTTTAACACGGATATACTCTCTTGTTACTACTCGGAAAAAACTGCGACTTTAGTTGTAGATGCTTCTTTACCTTAGTCTGATTTTTTTAATTCCTCTTGTTATTCGCCCAAAAAGAAATTATAGTTTAAGATGAGAAATGAATCGTGTAGAAAGAGGGAGCGGAATGAATAAAGAACATTTTATTATTGAGCTGAAAATTTATTTAAAAGCATTAAATCCAAAAGATCAAGCTATTATTCTTGCGAAATACAAGGCGTTATTTGATGCTCGTGTTGCGGAAGGCGAAACAGAAGAACAAGTGGCAAAATCATTGGGGAAACCACGGGTTATCGCAGAAGAAATTTTAAAAGAACAAGGCATTGAATTGACGGAACGAAAAATTGAAAATAATGGCTGGCAAGAAATTCCAGCGGCTACACCTGCTTATGATCATCCCTATGAAGAAGAATCTGAATTTTACTATGATAATGATTCTCCATACTATCAACGACCACAGCATCGGCCACTAACCCGATTTTTCCAAGTGCTTGGTATTTTCTGTTTAAATTTTTTCTTCATGTTTTGGGTTATTTTAGGGATTGCCTTAATGTACGTCGGTTGTGGCATTGCCGGAGCTGCAACTTTATTTTCACCAATTTATGGTATTTATAGTGTTATTACCCAAGCAAATGCCGCTTCCTTTTTCCAATTATCTATGAGTCTCTTTTTATTTGGTGCATCAATCATTGGTTGGTTACTGTTTCTACCAATTTTAAAATTTTCAGCACATGTCTTTAAGCGTTATTTCCAATGGAACATTGCTGTTTTACGAGGTGATATCTAATGAAAAAAACAACAGGGATTCTCTTATCCATTGCTGTCTTAGCGATGCTAATTGGTGGATCTGGCGCCGTCTATTATTACAAGCAAGCGGAAAAATCAGTCACACCGCTAAAAGAAAGTTATACACTAAAAAATAAACAAGCAGGCGAAGAACTTCACTTATCCTTAAAAGGCAAAGGCCCTTATACCATTTATAAAACTGATAGTAACAAAATGGGGTTACGATCACCGAATAATGCCTTTTATTCAAAAGCTGAAGGCACCTTAAATGTCAAAGAAGAAAAAAATAAAATAACAGCAACCATCAATACCACTCGCACACAAAACCAACCCGAATTGTCATTCTTTAATGTTGGTATTTTTAGTGACTTCACACCGAACGTGAGTGTCCAGATTCCTAATAATGTGAAAAAGTTAGTAATTGATGGCTCAACCCATTCACAAGTTTCATTGAATGCTTTTAACGTAGACGAATTAACAACTAATCTACCAAATTCTTATGTTAGTCTATCGGGTGTTAAAGCCAAAAAAATGACGCTTAACTCTTCAGATGGTATCTACCTTTCAGCGGATACTTCCGCTAAAAAAGCAACAGTTGAAACCACTGACGGCGATATAACGTTGGATTCAGCCTATTTCGATGAAATCAAAAATACTACTACTTCTGGTGACATTCGAGTGCAAAATGCTCGTGGAAACATCCAAGCAACAACGACAGATGGCGATATTAGCGTCTATGATTTCAAAGGAGAAGCTAACTTTTCAAGTGAAAATGGTGATTTTTCTTTAGACATGCCTGCTGTGCCTAAAAAATTAACTGTCGCTCTTGTCCATGGAGATATTTATGTAAATTCTGGAGAAATTTTGCGTAACATTTCAATCAAAGGGGAATCAAAATTAGGCGATGTTCAACTTTTAAACAAAGAGCGAACATCTTATAAGAATGGTCGTTCAGATACAGAGTTTAACCTTTCTAGCGAATTCGGCGATATTACCGTTGATACTCCTGATGATGATAATCAATAAACATGCGCCATTAAAAAAAGTTCTAGCACCACAATGAAAGATTGTGCTGCCAGAACTTTTTTAATATCTGTATCCCCTCTAATCAGGCAATGAAATTATCTTTTAATTTTTTACCCTTTTGATGGTATAATACGGATTGTTGCGATTAAATTTTGAAAGGATTTTTTATGAAAAACAAACTTTATTATCAATTTGCAGGTAGTTGTTTTCTTTTAGTATTTATGTTTTTAGGCTACGTTGTTCGTTTTTATCCAACCTGGCTCAAAGGCTTTGATCAAACGATTACTTCTTTTGTTCGTCGTCCTTTTCCACAGCTAAATAACTTTTTTATTTGGTACACCAAATTTGCCAATTCATTGACGATTATCATCTTAGCAATCGTTGTCATTGCTCTGTTTATTGTTTGGAAATATTATGCTGAAGCATTATGGCTCTTTATTAATACTGCCTTAATTGCTGGCGTAGGTAATTCTTTATTAAAATTATTCTTTATGCGCCAACGTCCTACTTTGGAGCATTTAGTAACTGAACATACGTATAGTTTTCCTAGCGGACATGCTGTAGGAAGTACCTTGTTCTACGGCACTATTTTATTGATTCTGCCAATTTTCATTAAAAATAAAACGGTCCGCCTTTGTGTGCAAATTTTACTAGGTATTGGGATTTTCATGATTGGGGTTAGTCGAATCTATTTAGGTGTCCATTTCCCTAGCGATATCTTAGGTGGTTTTTGTCTTGGTTTAGCTTGGTTGTTATTAAGTTACCCTATTTATTTAGAAAAACGCTTTGTTTGGCGATTTCAAAGCAAACAACGCTAGAAAGAAGTCTTGATTATGCAAATTTTTCCTTATTCAGATGATCCAAATAAACGCTATCACACTTGGAACTATGCACTTCGTCAACAGTTTGGTGAAAAGATTTTTAAAGTGCCAATTGATGGTGGCTTTGATTGCCCCAATCGTGATGGGACGGTTGCCAAAGGTGGTTGTACGTTCTGTAGTGTTTCTGGCTCAGGCGACATGATTGTTGCACCTAGAGATCCCCTGCCGCTTCAATTTCAAAAAGAAATCCAATTGATGCATCAAAAATGGCCAACTGTCGATCAATACATTGTTTACTTCCAAAATTTCACCAATACACATGCGCCCGTTGACGTTATTCGTCATCGGTTTGAACAAGTAGTCAATGAAAAAGGCGTCGTTGGTTTATCCATTGGTACCCGTCCTGATTGTTTGCCTGATGAGGTAGTGAACTATTTAGCTGAATTAAATGAACGCTTTTATTTATGGGTAGAGTTGGGTTTGCAAACCACGTTTGAGGAAACTAGCGCTGCCATTAATCGCGCCCATGATTATCAAACATATCTAGATGGTGTGGCTAAATTACGGAAACACGGGATTCGGGTCTGTACACATTTAATTAACGGGCTACCTGGGGAAACACCTGCCATGATGCGCGAAAATGTGCGGCGAACTATTCAGGATTCAGATATCCAAGGGATTAAACTGCACTTACTTCATTTAATGACAAATACCAAAATGATGCGGGATTATAATGAAGGACGCTTACAATTGATGAGCAAAGAAGCCTATGTTTCAGTGATTTGTGATCAGTTAGAAATGATTCCACCCGAAATTGTTATTCATCGCTTGACAGGCGATGCTCCCTTTGAAACAATTATCGGACCGATGTGGAGCTTGAAAAAATGGGAAGTTCTCAATGCGATTGATACGGAAATGAAACGCCGCAACAGTTATCAAGGAAAATATACTGTCATTTCAGGAAAGGAAGTTTTCAATTAATGCTACAAACAGCCCTACATTTTAGTCACCAACTTTTAAAAGAAGTGGTGGAACCTGGCGACTTCGTCATTGATGCAACAATGGGAAATGGTCATGATACAGCATTCTTAGCAGAGCTGGTTGGCCCTTCTGGTGAAGTTTTCGCCTTTGATATCCAAAAAGAAGCGTTGATCAATACAGAACAAAAGTTAACAGAACTTAATTTACTCCCACAAACTACGTTATTTCCATTAGGACATGAACATCTTCATGCTGTCCTAGATGAAGAAACAGAAATCACTGCCGCTATTTTTAACTTAGGCTATTTACCTAAAAGTAATAAGGAAATTATTACAAAACCCGCTACGACTAAACAGGCGTTAGATGGGTTACTGCCTCATTTGGTAAAAGGAAGTCGCATTATTTTAGTCGTTTATTATGGCCACGAAGGTGGTTCAGAGGAACTTGATTTGGTCACTAATTACACGCAAGCCTTACCACAAGATGTTTACAGTGTCTTACGTTATGAGTTTATCAATCAAAAAAATCAGCCACCTGTTCTTTTCTGTATTGAAAAGAAATAAGAGAACATGGTCGGATTGTCTCCAGCAATCCGATCATGTTCTCTTTTATTTGTTTTGTTACTCTGTCAATTCACCATCACGAATACGAACCACTCGATCACAGTATTTCAACAAACGCTCATCATGTGTCACCATGATAATCCCTTTATCTTTCTCTTTGGCCTCTTTCGCTAGTAATTGGACAACATCAAATGCCTTTTCTGTATCTAAACTAGCCGTTGGTTCATCTGCCAAAATTACGTCTGGCTCATGATACAATGCACACGCAATGGCTACCCGTTGTCTTTCCCCACCAGAGAGATCACGAGGATAACTATTTCGTAATTCTTTTAAACCCAACGTCTCTAACAATTGCTCTTTTAATTCACTATTTTTACGTGACTTATCAACTTTTTCAATTAAGTGAAATTGATCTTCCACTGTTAAAAATGGCACCAAATTAGAGCTTTGTAAAATAAAGCCGATTTTTTGAAAACGTTGCGCCAAACGTTGCTTTTTCGTTAACTTATTTAGTGATTGCCCGCCAACAATGACTTCACCACTTGTCGGTGCCTGTAAACCAGCTGCAATCGTTAAAAAGGTACTTTTACCAGAACCAGAAGGACCAATTACTGCGACAAATTCACCTGGCTGAACCGCAAAAGATAATTCTTTTAACGCGATCACTTCTGTATGTTTTTCACCATATTTTTTATAAATATTTTTCATTTCTAAAACATTTGCCATGTCTCTAACCTCCAATCGCGATTAACGGATCAATTTTAGCAATCGTTCGAATTGAAAATGCCCCGCCAATTAATGCAGATAAAATCAATAGTACACTAAACAAAATCATGCGTGGTCCATTAGTTGCATAAGGCATCGCTTCTGGTAAAAAGAGCACGGTAATTCCCGTTAAAGCAAGACCAATCGCCACTCCTAGAACAGCCAATAAAGCGGTTTGTAGCATGACTGCCTTTGCTAAGAAACTAGTCGGCACCCCTTGAACTTTTAAGACACCGAACATTGCTGTTTTCTGTAAAGTCATCACAAAGATAAAAATACCGATAATGAACGCTGCAATCACAATTAAGAAATAAATCATGCCATCCAAGGTCAAGTTTTGAGCGCTGTATCCCGGCAGTTTTTCAATAAAATCTGAAATTGAAAGAACTTGGCTGTCTTTATTAGTCGTTTTAACTTCCGCGTTGTCCTTGCTGCGAACAATGAAACCATTAACCATTTTGGCCATTGCTGGATTGTCACCATATTTAATTGACCGCCAAGTATCCAGAGAAGTGTAAATAACTGGCACAATGTTATAGCTACTTTTAGAAATAAAGCCGACAATTTCTAATTGCTCATCATATTTCCCTGCAGTTAATTTGTCGCCAATTTTAAATCCTTGATTTTTCAATGTTTCTGAAGCAATCACTTGATTTTTATCAGTAAATGCGTTTCCTTCAATCACTTTTGGCATTAAAAAACTTTCTTTTTCAATCCCAAATAAGCTAACATTCGTTAATTCAGCCTTTTTGTCATCTGCTGGGCGGATGGCTAAAGATTGTTGACCAATCGGTGCAATTTTGCCTCCTGAAATCGTTTCTTTCACGTTTTCATCTAACACTGATACATTTAAATTACTATTGGCCTCTTTTGATAAAACCACTTGATTCGCTTGCCATTGATCTACGGCTAAACGATTTCCTTGAGCTAAACCGTTCGCTAAACCTGACAAAATAAAAATTAACCAAGCAATCAAGACCATTACTAAAACTACAAGGACGTACCGTCCTTTTGAATACTTCATTTCATTAAATCCTAAAAACATGAATGGTTCACCTCTTTCTTCTTTTCGAAATAAACTATATCACTTATCAATCGATAAATCAATAATTATTTATCGATTGATAAGTGAATTTTACAAAAAAATAGAGAAGTCTGTTTTTCAACAGGGCTTCTCTATTTTTTATTTGTGACTTTTCAGAACGCCATGTAGCATAAATTGAATGAATTTTTTGACATCGTCATCCACTGTTTTTCGCTGGTACGTTTTTTCAATACTTAATAATGCACTAACGTTATATAAAATAAACCGAGTTGCATCATCTACACTGATGCCCTCTTGTAAGCAATTGGTTTCAGGTTCACTTTCAAAAATAGCCGCAATATTATTGATATAGGTTTTTTTGAAAATTTGATACAGCGTACGATTGTAATCAGGGCCCATTTCTTGAAACATATCGTTCAACATTAAGAAAAGATTGGTCGGATGTTCATCTAACAAAACTTTGATTAATTGATAAAGTTTTTCTTCTACTGATGCATTTCCAGAAACAATTGGGACTAATTCTTCCTGAACACGGGACGTTAATTCTTCAATCACAGCTAAATACAGTTCTTTTTTATTTTTAAAATGGTGATAGAGATTCGGTTGGGTAATGTTCGCTTTTAAAGCAATTTCACGAGTGGAGGTATTTTTGAACCCCTTTGTCATGAATAATTCAGAAGCGACAGACAAAATAATTTGCCGTGTACGTTCTAAATCAGCTTTGCGTTTATTTGGCTTTTCCATGGTTTTCTCGCCCCCTGCTGCTTTTTATTTTAGCATATTCTCCGGCAAGAAACGAGAGACCTTTATACAAAAAACGAAAAATATACAATTAATGTGCCTGCTATTTGGAGAAGAATCGCGCAATAATACCACCGCTGCAAATGTATCAGCCAGCCTTTTTCGCCCCCAAGATAAATCAACCACTGCAGTCCAGATAAAAAACTATTAGCCAACAACCAAAAAAGCAGTGCCGATTTTGTCCATCGATTCTCTCTGAATACACTCAGTACAAATAAAGTATTTAGCACCAAAAACGTGCGCCGTAATTGCCGTACATTCCTCATTTTTTCCATTGACATTTCTCCTTTTTCTATTTAGCATAGCAAAAAAAGAAGCAAATGAGAATGACTCATTTTGCTTCTTTTTCAACTTATTCAAAAACAAATTGATTTTTATAAAGTTCCGCATAGAATCCATCTTGTTCAACTAGTTCATGGTGGTTGCCTTCTTCAATGACTTCACCGTCTCGTAAAACAATAATCCGATCCGCATTTAGAATCGTTTTCAAACGATGGGCAATCACAAAACTGGTGCGCCCTTTAATTGCTTCGTCCATCGCTTTTTGGATTTTAGCTTCTGTTACTGTATCAACATTACTTGTTGCTTCATCCAAAATTAATAATTCTGGATTGGTAATAATCGTTCGTGCAATACTTACTAATTGCTTTTGCCCCGTACTGAAAAGGTTATTCTCTTCCGTAATCTCAGTATCGTAGCCTTGCTCAAGATTTACAATAAATTCATGGATATTCGCTTGTTTCGCTGCTTGAACAATTTCTTCATCCGTGGCCTCTGGCTTACCAAAAGCAATATTCTCACGAATTGTTCCTGAAAATAGAACGGACTCTTGCAAAACAATGCCTACATGTGAACGCAAGCTATCTAAATCCATTTCACGAATGTCCACACCATCAAACGTCACGGCGCCTTCATTCACATCATAAAAGCGATTCATTAAATTCATAATCGTTGTTTTTCCTGAGCCTGTCGGTCCGACTAAAGCGACCATTTCACCTTTATCCACATGAATAGAAACATCTTTCAACACAGGCGTTTCTGGATTATAGCCAAAAACAACATGATTTAAAGCCACAGCTTTGTTAATCTCTTCTAATTTTCCGCCATTTTCGGGACGAATTTCATCTGGTTCATCAAACATCTCATTTAAACGACGAGCGCCTGTAACAGCTAATTGAATCATGCTATAACCTGAAGAAATTTGCATTAATGGTTGATAATATTGTTGGGAATATTGGACAAACATAACGACTAAACCTAGCGCAGCGGCACGATCAACAGAGCCATTGATTGCTAACCAACCACCAAAGAAAATAACAATCGCCGTATTGACTAATGACATTCCTTGCATCATTGGGAAAAGTAATCCTGAATACACTTGACCTTTATACGTAGCTGCACGAACTTTTTCATTTTGCTCTAAAAAGCCGTCAATGGTTTCTTCTTGTAAGCCATTAGTGATAATCACACGTTGCCCACTAATTTTTTCATCCATATAGCCATTTAATTTACCCACTTCATCTTGCTGTAAATCGACATATTTGCGCGCCTTGCTAATCACAAAGACCGCAATTAAAATCGCAATCGGCGTAGAAGCAATTGTGGCCCATGCTAGTTCCACATTTTGACGGAACATCATGATTAAGACACCAACCAATAAGGCAATATTGGTTAATACTTGTAGCAACGCTTGGTTTAAACTGTTTTGGATGTTGTCTAAATCACTAGTAAAACGACTTAAAATTTCACCATCTTGATGAGAATCAAAGAAACGAATCGTCAATTTTTCTAATTTATTAAACAAACCAATCCGCATGCGGTTTGTCGATTTCCCCACGACTTGTGTAAAGAGAATACTATAAATGAAACTAGCGGCACTAGTTAAGACATAAAAAATGAGTAGTTTCCAAATGACAGAAACGAACGCACTTTTATCGTCTTTTCCTTGCATCACATTAACCGCATATTTCGCTAATTCCTGAATAGCTTCCCCAACGAATTGCGGCGCTTTGACTTGTAAATAAGTCGCTGCGAAAATTGCTAAGAAAATAAAGAGGAAAGAAACTTTGTAACGTTTTAAATAATGATAGAAAAATTTACTAGCTTTTATTAAATCAGTCATTAAGCTTCCTCCTTTCCTTTTTGAGTTTCGTAAATTTCTTGATACACGGGGTTCGTAGCTGCTAATTCTTCATGCGTGCCTTCCCC
This sequence comes from Enterococcus sp. DIV0183, assembly GCF_050541505.1. NCBI lineage: Bacteria > Bacillati > Bacillota > Bacilli > Lactobacillales > Enterococcaceae > Enterococcus > Enterococcus sp. DIV0183. The sequence goes on along the minus strand of NZ_CP172932.1, from coordinate 618,423 downwards.
GACTAAACGTCCATTATCCAATACTAAAATACGATCTGCATGGACAACAGAAGAAATTTTTTGGGCAATAACGATCGTGGTAGTCTCTTTTAACTCTTTATCCAACGCTTCTCGGACTAACCGCTCCGAACGAGCATCCAACGCGCTGGTGCTATCATCTAAAATCAAAATTTTAGGTTCACCAATCACACCTCTTGTAATTGATAACCGTTGTTTTTGTCCACCAGAAAAGTTATTACTCCGTTCTTCGACGGGTGCATCATAACCTTCTGCTAATTTTTCAATAAATTCCTTGGCTTGGGCGATGCCTGAAGCCCGTTCCATGTCCGCTTCAGAAGCGTCACGTTTACCATGGCGTAGATTTTGCGCAATCGTTCCAGAGAACAGGATTGCTTTTTGCAACACAAAGGAAACTGTTTTTCGTAAACTGTGTTCGTTCACTTCTCGTAAATCGACACCACCAACTTCAATCTTTCCTTCTGTCGGATCAAACAAACGTGGAATTAATTGTGCCAATGTAGATTTACCAGCGCCAGTTGCGCCCACAATCCCAATCATTTCACCTGGCTGAATAGAGAAAGAGATGTCTTTCAAGGTATCTTCTTCATCCCCAGGATAACGGAAAGATACGTGATCAAACTCAACACTACCAATTAACTCTTGTTCTGGGACTTTTTTGTAGGTAACATCTGGTTCTGTTTCCATCACTTCTTTAATCCGCTTAATGGAAACAGCGGCACGAGAAGTCATCATCATCATCATTCCGCCGATAATAATCGCCATCATGATTTGCATTAAATAGTTCATAAAGGAAGCGACACCACCGATTAAAGTTGGATCATCCTTGACTAAGTTACTCACAAAGAAAATCGAGCCTACAACGGCTAAGTTCGCAACCAACATAAACGCTGGAATCATCACAGCAAATAAGCTACCTACGATTAAGTTATGGGTGGTTAATTCTTCACTCACTTTTGTAAAACGTGACAGTTGATTTTTTTCTTGAACAAATGATTTGACGACACGAATGCCTAACAAATTTTCTTTTGCAATACCATTAATCTTATCAATCAAGTTTTGAATAATCATGAAATGCTTGCCCATTTGCGAAAAGGACAGCATAGAAATCAAAATAACTGCGATGACAAGTGCAACAATCACCCACCATAGTTGTGGCAAGGTTAGCATCGCTAAAATAAAACTCCCGATAAATAAAAAAGGAATTCTAAAAAGTGTCTGCAACGCAATCATAATGACATTTTGAATTTGAGTAACGTCATTTGTTAAACGAACAACTAAGTTACCTGCTGAAAATTTTTCGATATTGCCAAATGAAAAGGTTTGGATTTTGCGGAAAGTTGCTTCACGAATGTCAGCACTGACACCTTGGGCAACTTTGGCAGAAAAAATTGTATTAATAACCCCTGCAACGAGTCCTAATCCTGCAATGGCAATTAATTGAATCCCTAAGTTTTTCATTTTGTCGCTATCGTCATTCATAATTGCTTCCAACACTTGTTGTAACAATTTTGGTTGCCAAAGTGCTGAGACAACCATTACGATCACCGCCAACAAGGCAATAACTACCGAGCCTTTGTATTTTTTGGCGTGTTGAATAATAAGGTCCATCTTATCCCTACTTTCTTAAAATAGTTCCCTGCTTCTTCAGTGTTGGTCTGCGAATTCTTCCCCATTACAAAAAAATCAATTTGCTCATTGACTTCACCAATTTAACACTGTAAAATAAGGCCGATTCATAATTTACCATTTTTAGTGGTAAAATACAAGCGAACAAGTTAATTTTTCACAAGTTTTTCCTATCATAAAGTGTACCTTCTTTTTGATAAACTTACGAAGATAACGTTTAATAGGAGCTAAAATCATGGAACCGAAATTATCAAAAGACACGATTATTGCAGCCGCATTTTCTTTGTTAGAAAAAAGTCCCACTTTAGAACAACTTTCTATGCGTAAAGTCGCCAAACAGCTTGGTGTACAGGCGCCCGCAATTTATTGGTATTTTAAAAATAAGCAAGCCTTACTTCAAAGTATGGCTGAAGCGATTGAAGAGCACTTTCAAGAACCTGCATTATGTGGTGAATGGTATTCTGACTTACTAGCCTTCATGGAAAACTATTATGATCTCTATCAACAATTTCCCTGTGCCGTAGCTATCGAAATCCAAACCGTCCCTGCCTATCCCCAACGATTACGCCATTTGAATCAAATGATGGGCATTTTAAGAGAAGCAGGTTTTTCACCAGAAATGACTCATTTAGCAGTAACGTCTTTACAACATCTTTTATTTGGGATGATTATGGACGCAACGGAGGAAAAACAGCTCGTTTCGCAAGTATTGAACGGAGATGACTATTTAAAAGAACAAGTGCTGCACATGAAACAATATGTCTCCGACAATGAGTTAACGTACATGGAGGAAAGCATTCAATTTCGACACTCCATCCACCAAAAATCCGCCTTTATTCAAGCCGTTAAAACCTACTTAGATGGGTTGCAAGCAGACAACACATCTTCATCTAAATAAAAAAAGCCCTTGGTCCGTCAGTCATTTCGACTGACGGACCAAGGGTTAACTTTTAAAATAAATAGCGAAAACTACTTTCTCTATTTTGGTATTGGTAGCCAAGCCAAGGCTTTTTGAATCCATTCATCCCAGAACACCCAGTCATGTTCTCCTGGTCCAGTTTCAAAAGTGTAACTTGCCTGTGCCTGTTCCAACGCTTGAGCCATCTGTTGATTAGCAGAAAGTAACATATCTTGTTCCCCACAACAAAGGTAAAATTGGGGCATTTCTGTTTGGCTTTCTACTAATTGTTGTAATAAATACAGCGGATCGTGAATGGAACCTTCAATTTGATCTAACGGGCCAAAAATACCTTCCCAATAGCTTCGCTTACGGACTTTTAATAATTCCCCAAAACTAGTGGATGATAAACTGACTGCCCCAGACAAAGAAGCAACGGCTGCAAAAGATTCTGGTTTCGCTAATCCTAATTTCAAGGCGCCATAACCACCCATTGACAAACCAGCGGCAAAGGTTTTTTCTCGTTTTGTACTTAACTGTGGAAAGAGTTGATGACAAATTCTCGGTAATTCTTCTGAGATAAACGTCCAATAGTTCATATCGTATTGCGTGTCCGTATACCAAGCTAAATCCGTGGACGGCATAATGACAGCAATCCCCAAATCAGCGACATACCGCTCAATAGAGGTTCTGCGAGCCCAGACGCTGTGATTTCCTCCCATCCCATGTAATAAATACAACACGGGAATATCTGTTAATGCTGCTTGGGTACTTGTGCCCACTTTTTTTACCGTTTCTTGTGGTAAAATTACGTTCACATTCACTTCCATTTCCAATACATTTGAATAAATATTTGCTTGTAAAAAGGCCATCTACTTTTCCCTCCAATACTCTTTCTATTAGTGTACCACTAAACCTTCGCTCGTTGCGCTTTTGCGAAAATATTTAACAAAAGAGCGACAACAACTAAGCCCGCACCGACTAAGTAAACATTATGCAGACCTGCATAGAGGATACCGCGTAATGGTTTTAACAACGCAGCTGGAATTAAATTTGCAGTATGTGGATTCACTAATTGATTCATGACATCTGCATCGACGTTTAACGCGCTCGCTTCCAATTTCGCAAACATTCCTGCATTTAAAATCACACCAAAAATTGACACCATCACAGTCTGCCCAATTGTACGCACCAACGTATTAAACGATGTTGCAACCCCCATTTTTTCAGGCTCCACTGTACTTTGTGCTGTCACCGTAGTCGTTGTGATAGTAATCCCAAAACCAACTCCTAAGACAGAAGACACTACAAAGAAAAGCCAAAACGGAACGGCCATTGGCATTACCACTAAAAAGATGGCCCCGACTAATAGAATCGATAACCCAATCGTTAAGACTTTTTTCATAGCATATTTTTCCATAAAGCTACTTGCTATAAATGATCCAGCCATCCAAAGTAACGACATAGGCGCTAAAACTAAGCCACCAATTCCTGCACTTTTTCCTAAGACACCTTGCATCCACATCGGAATGTAGACATCAATCCCCATTAAGAAACCGCTAATAAGCGCTGCAATAAGATTTACTAAAACAAACGTTGGTTGATTAAATAAATGCAAATCAATCACTGGGTCTTGCGCGCGTTTTTCTATCATCACAAACGCTACAAAAAAGAGCACACTCAAACTCAAACAACCAAATGTTACTAATGTAAAACCATTATCGCTAATCATTTGAAAACCTAGCAATAACGTTAGCAGCACTGCCATCAAAGTAACGCTGCCCAAAATATCCATTGGCATCTTGGTCCGTTCCCGCTTTGGTTCAACTAAGAAAATACTAATCAAGCCCAATAAAACAAGTCCAATAGGAACATTAATGAAGAAAATCCAATGCCAACCGACTGTATCTACAATAAAACCACCTGCTAACGGACCAAAAATACTAGCAATTCCCCAGGCGGCACTGTTTAAACCTAAAATTTTCGCTCGCTTGTCCAATGTATACATATCGGCAATAATCGTTAATGCAACTGGTAAAATTGCGCCTGCCCCCACACCTTGAATTGCGCGGGCAATAATTAAAGTCAACATATCTTGAGCAAAGCCACACAACGAGGAGCCCAAAATAAAAATGATAATGCCAATCATGAAGACAGGTTTACGACCAATTTTATCCGCAAGTTTCCCATAAATCGGTGTTAACATCGCATTCGTTAATAAATAAATTGAAAATACCCAGTTCATAATTTCCATGCCATGTAACGAGCCGACAATCGTTGGCATCGCAGTAGACACAATGGTCCCTTCAATGGCTGTCATAAATGTTGCCACAAAAACACTCACCGTGACTAACTTAACATTTGTTTCTTTTGCCATTTGTTCACATCCTTTTCTATTCAATTGTCAATTTTCTAAATTGCTCCATAGCTATTCTATACAAAAAAGAACAAAATGTCTTAAAAAAATGCTTTTTCATAAAAAAATTATTACAAAAAAAACAAGAAGTCAGCCAAGTATTGGCTGACTTCTTGTTTTTTTTATTTAATTATTCAGCTAAACTAGCTTTTAACGCTTCAACTTTATCTGTTTGTTCCCACGGTAAATCAATATCTGTTCGACCAAAATGACCATAAGCCGCAGTTTGTTTATAAATTGGGCGACGTAAATCTAGCATTTCAATAATACCTGCTGGACGTAAATCAAAGTTTTTACGAACTGCTTCGATTAATTTACTTTCTGGAAGATCACTCGTACCAAACGTATTAATAGAAATAGACACTGGTTGCGCCACACCAATTGCATAAGCTAATTGGACTTCTACTTTTTTCGCCAAACCAGCAGCAACAATGTTTTTCGCGATATAACGCGCAGCATAACTAGCAGAGCGGTCAACTTTGGTTGCATCTTTTCCAGAAAAAGCACCGCCGCCATGACGAGCATAACCGCCATAAGTATCAACGATAATTTTACGACCAGTTAAGCCGGCATCTCCTTGAGGGCCACCGATTACAAAGCGACCAGTTGGGTTGATAAAGTATTTTGTTTCATCATCTAAAAGTTCATGAGGGATCACCTCATTGATTACTTGTTCTTTAATGTCTTTTTCGATTTGTTCTAAGGTTGTTTCATCATCATGTTGTGTACTGATGACAATCGTATCCACACGTTGTGGTTGACCTTGATCATCATATTCCACTGTTACTTGAGATTTTGCATCAGGACGTAAGTAAGGTAAGACTTTTTCCTTCCGCAATTCTGCTAAACGGCGAACCAAACGATGACTTAACGCGATCGGTAATGGCATTAATTCTGGTGTTTCGTCAACGGCAAAACCAAACATTAAGCCTTGGTCACCAGCGCCAATATCGTCTTTTTCATCTTGATCACGCACTTCTAAGGCTGCGTCAACCCCTTGAGCGATATCAGGTGATTGCTCATCGATTGCTACAAGAACTGCGACAGTCTCTCCATCAAATCCATATTTTGCTCGTGTATAACCAATATCTTTCACAGTTTGACGAACAATTTTTTGGATATCTACATAAGCTGTTGTAGAAATTTCTCCAAATACTAGGACTAAACCAGTTGTTACGGATGTTTCACATGCCACGCGGGCCATCGGATCTTTCTCCAAAATCGCATCTAAAATTGCATCACTGACTTGGTCAGCTACCTTATCTGGATGTCCTTCTGAAACGGATTCTGATGTAAATAAATGTCTCTCTGTCATAATGTTATTCCCCCTAAATAGTTTCGGTTACAAGGCATCTTTAATAAGTAACGACAATTACTTGCTAAATCCTTTCGGGAACTTGTAACAAAAACAGTATACCAGATATCTAAAAAAAAAGCTTAGGTTTTCAAGAAAATCATTAAATTACCTATATTTGCTTTTCCTATAACAAAAAACTTCCAGCCCCTTTCATCTGAGCTGGAAGTTTCTTGCTACTGTAAAATTTTCTCCGCGATAAAGTGTGTATATTGCTCGCCACCTGCCACATTTGGATGAACTCGGTCATCATAAAACCAATCATCATGGGCGTTACTATAATTAAACCAGTCAATGACCGTTAAGTTATCGTATTTTTTGTCCATTTGACTAAGTAAACTATTCACTTGATTTTGCCATCTTCTAGTTGGGACGCGAACATTAATCCAATAAACTTTTCGATTACCTAACGCTTTCATAAATTCATCAAATTGTGCCTCTGTAAAAGGACCATTTGTACCTAAACTCACTAAAACAGTATCTTTGAGCATTTTCTTTTTGTCTAGTTCACCAATTAGTGAAATGCTACTATACAATTGACGGCCCACTTCCCCATCGATAATCATTTTAGGGAAAATATCTTGTAACCCGCTAGCACCATCTAGAATAACAGAATCACCAATAGTTGTGATTTCTAAATTCTGCGCTTTTTTTACTTGCTCTGGTGTAAGTTGTGTGGGTAGAACGTCTTGGCTTTCACTCGGTTTTGTACTACTTTCTGTGGACGTGCTACTATTTTTCGTGCCACTTTCTTGGACTTCTTTTTTACGTTCTTCAATTTTTTGCTGATTTTTCGCAATATTTTTTTCTAGTTGCTCTTGTTGCGCACTTTTAGCGTTTGCTGGAGCCACAATTAAACCGAATACTGCAATCACGCTAATCACTGTCATAAAGGCCATTGTCCCTTTTTCACGAAGGTCCCACGGTTTCCGTAAGAACTCAGTGAATTGAGTCCAGACATCCTTATAAGACAATCGTGTCAGTGGATGTTCGATAAAACGATAAGACAATTCGCTCACGACTAAAATTAATGCTATTTCAACCAATGAATGTAGAAAAACATGGTCCGATAAGGTCTTAATTTTGGCCTCATAAAAAATCATGATTGGGAATTGATACAAGTAAATGCCATAACTCCGTTTACCTATCCACGTAAAGACTGGATTCGTTAACCAACGATTCATATCTGCCCCTGGATGTGCAGTGACGGCCACTAAGACAGTGGCTGCCAAACTAATTAAAAACATGCCGCCGTAATAAACAAAATTTGTATGATCTGATAATGTTAAAAAGGCTAACACTAAAAGAATTAAGGCACTTAAACCAGCGCCATTTAAGATTTTTTTAGAGGCTTCTGGAATTTCTTCTTTCAAACGTGTGCTTGGCCAAACATACGCCAATGCACTACCTAGTAAAATAGAAAAAACACGTGTGTCTGTTCCATAATAGACACGTGTAGGATCTGCGCCAGGAACATATAAAACGGCCATCAGCGTCACCGAAATTAAGGCGCCGATCAAAACTAAACTGAAAATTCGACCACGCTTACGAACAAAGCGTTCCAGAAGAATAAAAAGTAATGGCCAAATTAAATAATTTTGCGCTTCAACTGCCAATGACCAAATATGTACAAATGGCGATTGTGTCGCAAATCCATCAAAATAAGAAAACCCTTTAAAAATTTGCCACCAGTTGTTGTAATAAAAAATACTACTAGCGACAACGCTGCGAATATTGTTTAATAAATCCTGCTGAAAGAGTGTAATATAACTAACTGCACTTAAAAGCATCACAATTAATGCTGGATACAGCCGTTTCATCCTTCGCACATAAAATCCTTTTAAATCAATGGTCTGATTTTCTGCCCATTCTTGCCGCAACAAGTCGTTAATAAGATAACCTGAAACAACAAAGAAAATCGGAACACCTAAGTAGCCACCTCGCATGACTTTGGGAAAAAGGTGATACAAAATCACGCCAATTACAGCGATCGTCCGAATGCCATCAAAACCTGTAATATAGCGTTTTTTCTTGCTATTTGCTGTCTGATTCATTTGTGCTTTCCAACTTTTCTATAAAATTATTCTTTTCCTTTATTTAAAGAAGCAAGTAACTTTAATATACGTTTTTTCCTAGGAAATGGCAAGCAAACTTTGCCTCCTTTAGGCTTTTTTTACAATTCAAAAAACCAACATTTTTTAAATCACAAAAAAACAACCAAAGCTTATGAAAATCACTCATAAGCTTTGGTTGTTTACTCATATCGTTTTCGTTTAGATGAAGATGGAATCCCTAGGGCTTCACGATATTTTGCCACCGTTCGTCGGGATATTTCCATGCCTGAATCTTTTAATCGCTCGACTAATTTTTGATCAGACAACGGTTTACTTTTTACTTCTTGATCAATTAATTTTTGTAGTTGCTTTTTAACCATCGTTGTTGAGACATCCTCGCCATCTTCTTCTGATGAAAGAATACTTGTTGAGAAGAATGAGCGCAATTCAAAGACGCCAAACGTGGTTTCTAGATATTTTCCATTGACCGCACGACTAACTGTCGATTCATGAATAGACAAAGCATCCGCAATTTCTTTTAAAGTCATTGGTTTTAATGGCCGATCTGCTTCTAAAAAGAAGGCTTCTTGACGGCGCACAATTTCTTGCCCTACACGTAAAATTGTATCCCCCCGCTGATTCACTGCGCGCTCTAACCATTCAAATTCGTTTTTCTTATCCTTAATATATTCTTGGACTTCTTTGTCGTCAGTCTCTTGCATTCGTTTGAAATAATTTTCTTGAAAATTTAATGTCGGTCGACCAGCTTTGTTGGAAATCACCACTATTCGATCTTCCTTGATTCGGACAGTTAAATCTGGTCGAATATACAATTCCTCGGTCGCATCAAAAATATTCCCTGGCGCTGGCGATAACGTTTGTATATAATCAAAAATCAATTGAATTTCTGCTAATTCAATCCCAAATTTTTTAGCTAACGGGCCCCATTTACGACTCACTAAGGCATCAAACTCTTCCTCCAATAAAATATACGCTAAATTAGGCGCGGTATCGTCTCGTTCTGTTTGTAGCATCAAACATTCTTGTAAATTGCGTGCCCCCACACCTGCTGGATCTAGCTGTTGTAACAAAGTTAATGCATCTAGCATTTGAATGGCGTTTGCTTCGGTTTTCTCTGCCGCTTCTTCTAACGAAATCGTTAAATAACCATTCACGTCTATATATTCTACTAAAAACAATACCAATGTTCGCAAGTATGTATCGCGGTAATTCAAATGAATTTGATCAATTAAAGACTCAAATAATGATAAATGATAGTCTGGAATTTGATTCATATAATTATTTTCTTCGTCTTGGTTGGTGTAAGAACGACTAGTTATCGGAAAATCTGTGGTGTACTGCGTGTCTACTTGTAAATCAATTAATGGATTCTCTAGTGCTTTCGCTTCAACAAAGGCAGCCAGTTCTTCCGTATTAAATTGTAAAATTTGAATGGATTGTTGAAGCTGTTGAGTCATGGCCAACTTCTGGACTTGTTTTTGTTGTTGGGACATTCGTTGCTCAAATTTCATTATTTTCGTCCTCCCTCTTGTAATTTTTGTCAATATCAGCTAAACTAGTATTCGTGCCGCGCCCTTAGTGTAGTGGATATCACGTAAGATTCCGGTTCTTGAGACGGGGGTTCGATTCCCTCAGGGCGCGTTATTTAAATATGTTGATTTATCAACGTTTCTGGACACTCTTTATTCATCTAAAGAGTGTTTTTTTCTTGTTTAGGAATGATTTTTCTATCCGTAGTTTTTTTAAATGTTGCTTGTGGCAAGCTCAATCGCACTTAACGCGACAACATTTGTTCTGCTTCAGCTACAAATCCAATAAGGTTAAAACTCCTCCGTTCCTATTGTAACGCATAACGTTTCCTTTTTCTATCTGCTAAACAAAGTATTACGACAAGCAAACACCTGCTTCTCTCTTAAAGATCCCTTTCTGATTATATAGTAAATTGCTTTTAATTTGTTAATTATTTTACCTAAAACTTGATACCCTAATTAAATAAAGAACCTGGGGCAAAAATCACTTTGGATTTTTGTCCCAGGCTTAAAACCTGATAATTGGCGAGAACAGAACCGTTCAGCTCCGACCTCTAAAATACTTAATTAGAAATATGCTACCCGCAATCACACCAATTATGATTACTAGCCAAAATAATCCACTTACAAGTAACAGCTCAGTTAAGGTCGTCTTCATATTCTCCTCCTTTAAATGGCCTCTGCTTTGTTTTGCTATGTAATTAATGACGAGATCAGACAACAGCTATCAAAAAAAACGGACCAACACGTGGTCCGTTTTCATTCATTATTAAGCTTTTACGATGTTCGTTGCTTGTAAGCCGCGTGGACCTTCTTCAGTATCAAAAGTTACTGCTTGGCCTTCGTCTAAAGTTTTAAATCCATCTGATTGAATAGCTGAAAAATGTGCAAATACATCATTGCCATCTTCACCTGTAATAAATCCAAAACCTTTGTCTGCGTTAAACCATTTTACTGTACCGTTGTTCATATATATTTCCTCCTAGTGCATAAAAATATGCAAGTTATTGCAAAAAATGTTGAGTGGCAAAAGGAGAAGTATAGTTTTTAAATATATAACTCAAATTACTTATCAAAATTGATTACTTAATTACTATAACACATTTATTAGGAATAAACAATGCCCACGACTTTTCCTTGGACTTTCTAAAATAATCAAAGATGCGCTTGACAAAGCCCTAGCAAAAGACACTCCTATTCTTTCTATTTCCAGTTAGTTTTGTTTAACTTTAAATAATCGCTACGCGTCAAATAATCAAATAGCGGAGCTAATCCTGGTGAAAAATTTACTTCCTCAAACCGCTTAATAAATTGTACGCCTTTAATTTTATTTGGTTCGTTCAGCGTAACTTTTCCTTGGGCTTGTTTAGCAAAATAAAAATGTCCTTGCCAAACGATTGAATCAAAAACGAGTGGTCCAGTAAAAATTTCTTCAAGTTCAGTAATTTCCACTGCTAATTCTTCTTTAATTTCACGAATCGCACATTCCAGCGCTGATTCACCAAGTTCTTGTTTTCCGCCAGGGAAATTCCAAGTGTCTGGCCGATCTTTTAAAATAAGAATTTCATCTGATTGATTTTTAAGAAGTACTCGCGAAAATTCTTTTTTCATTTCGTTTAACCCTCTTCTTCATTTTTTATTGAGAAGCCACACTTGGCAGCATAAAAATATAATGCAAAATACGATCCGCATACGACGGATTTTTTTCAAAGTCATTGACTTCTTCATTGACTAACTCCAAATCATCGGTAATCACTCCAGCAACGTCCATAAAGAGCATTTTACTTAGTACCTCTGAGTCATTAACTGTCCAAGCATAAACTGCTTTTTTCTGTTGGTCAGCTTTTAAAATGAAGGTATCGTTCAACGTGGTAGCTTCCATTGTATACAAATCAGCTTGTGTTTCTGGAAAAGTGAAATTATAGGGCAAAATAAAACTAACTTTTACTTTTGATTTGGCTTTTTTAAACGCTTTGATCACATTGTAGTCGAGAGATTGAACCTGATGGTTATTCTTTATCAAAGGACGTTCATATTTTTCAATAAAGTTAGATAGCGCACCTTGACTATCTTGTTTAGACGTTTTAATTTCTACTAGTAATTTTTGTTTGGCTTGGTTTGCTTTCGCTAAATAATCATCAAAACTGGCAATTGGTGCTTCTTGGCCATTTTCTTTAACGGTCATTTTTGTTAATTCAGCCAACGTAAATTCTTGCGGCGTGCCATCAACGCCGGCGAGTTCTTGAAGGTTTGCATCATGCATCACAACAAATTGATGGTCTTTGGTTTCTTGAACATCAATTTCAATATAATCTGGTTTAAATTTAATGGTTCTTTCCATAGCAGGAATAGTATTTTGCACGCCATTACTATTGGTGACCCCTCGATGCGAAATAATCAAAGGTTTTGATTCTAATAGCCCTGTTAAGTAAACAGCGTTGAAAATTATATAGCCGCCAAAAATGGTGAATAGTCCTAGGCCCATTCCGATAGTCACTAATTTATTACGTTTCGTTTCTTTGTCAAAGGCAACTTTTGTCGTCGTTTCTGCTTGAACATTTAATTGTGTATATAAGAAATTAATCAGTAATACTGAAAGCCAAGCATTAGAGACAAACTGTAAAAATTGGACAACCGTTAAATTTAAAATACCACCTAGCAAGCTAATGGTATCGCTCAAGGTATCTAACTTCAACTGTAGAAGATAAAGTAACACATAAATAACATACGTTGAAACAAATACCGCGATCGTCACAAATGCAATATTACGAATAATGAACCATAATCGTTTGTTTGTCATTGACCAACTAGCCTTAACTGCCTCGCCCGCTTTTTTTCTCTCCAGAATCATTAATGGAAGCGTGTAAATGAAACGAATAGCTAAATACCAGACTAATAACCCAAAGGCCAGTAACCCAACCAAGTATGGAATTCGTTGGGACAAAAATTCAACAATAAAATCTGGAATCACAAATTTCGTCAATAGATTACTTTGGAAAATCAGGTTACCAAAAGGGACAATGACAACAAAATAACCGAAAAAGAATAACCACGAACGGGCACCTTGCTTTTTAAGAACCTTAAAAGATGCCTTGGTAACTCCTTTAAAATGAAAACGATGGTCTTGCCGTATTTGAAAAATCCCTAATAATAAAAAGGTAAACTGATAAAAAACTGCACCTAAAAAAAGTAACAACAAGAGAATTAATAACACCAGAGCAAGCGGCTTTTCTAACAATAAATTCAGGTTATTAAACGAAAGATAAGGAATACCTTGAGTTTTTAGTGCGTTGGAAGTAGCCCAACTAAAAGCCCCACCCACCAATAATAATAAGACATTTAAAGTAAAAAATAACCATAAGTACTGCAAGATGTCTTTTAAAAATTGCCTTGTTCCATTTTTAAATGTTTGCCAAGCAGACATACAAACTCCTCCATTCTAAAAGTATCTGATTAAAGTTCTTCCATACGAATCCTAAATAAAACAACGGCAATCCAAATTGAAATAAATGATGGCAAAATAACAATAATGATTGCGACTGGCTCATCAATAGTTCCTTGTAACGTATTTTTTACTTCTGAAGAAACAATAAACTGATCAAAAATCACTTGATAAATAGTAACATAAATCAATACCCATTGAATATAATATTCAATTATTTTCATTAAAGCGATGGGTAAAACAATTTTTTTCGTCGTTAAATTCAATAAAAAATATAACAAAAGACTCGTACTGATGATAACGACTATCCCTAAAAGAAATAACGACTCTAACCGCTGCCCTATTACGTTTGCAACGCCTATTGTTAATAATAAATACATAGCTACCGAAATTAAGATGCTCACACTTAGCATAACAGAAAACAAAAGTAATGCCTTAAGAAAAAGCCACTTATCAACTCTTTTATTTCCAATCAATAAACCTAAAAGAATCACCGACAAAAGTAAAATCAATTCAATCATTCGTTCCTCCTCCCAAAACAAATGAAAACAAATTCATATGTTTGCGTTTATTTTATCAAACCAAAATGTATTTGTAAAATATTTCACATGTTATTTAATAAACGACTATTACTAGAAAAAAGACAAGCCAAGTTTCCTTTATTTAGGAAACTTGGCTTGTCTTTTTATTCTTTTTACTTCGTTATTTTTTGATAGTTTGCGAATAATTGATTCGCATCTCCTTCTCCATCAATTTTCTTGAGATGGCCGTTATCTATTTTAAACATAGATGGCACATGTAAAACTTTATTTTCTCGGATAAATGTTGACCATTCCTTCATGGTCTCTTTGTTGGTTAATTCTACATAGTAAACCTGTTTAGGTGCTTGCAATAGTTTCTCGAAATCCTGACAATCTGAACAGTTTTTCTTTTTTAAAACAACATAAAATGTTTCGCCAGAGTGTTTTTTTTCTTGATACTCATTGAAACTTAATTCCTTTTTATGCGGAATAAATGTAAAACCTACCAACAAACTAAGTAACAAAATTAACAGACTGAACGAAATTTTTTTATTCATGTTTTTTCTTCCTTTTTAGTTTGTCTAATTTTTTCTTTTTTTATTTTTTGTTATGCCAAAGCTAATAGCCACTATAAGGACAATTAAACCTGCGATCATGTAAAGTGGATTTACTGTTGTATTAGTCATTGGTAAATGAATTCCTTTACTTGCTGATTTTCCAAAATTGACTGGGTTCGTTGGTGCTTGATGATTTGTAGGCGTCAACGGTTTCTTCGGTTTTAACGGTTGTTTAGGTTCAGGTTTTTTTGGATCTTCTGGCGTTGGTGCAGGCGGTGTTACGGTTGGCTTGTTGGAATGTAACACGTCCCCTTCGTTGCCAAAGTTCAAGTCAGCTTGGTTGGGAATCCCGCCTTGTTCAATATAAGGCGCTAATTCTTCGTCCGTTACGTCAGTTTTAATTTTAGTTGTAATAGTCATTGTGTATGTATGACCACTCAAATAGTCATAGCTGTCTGCTTGTTTGTTCATTTCAAAAGTTACTTTGTTATTTTCTTGTGTTACTTTGCCATTAGCTGTAACATCTTTACCATTTTCATCAGTGACAACGACTTTTTGGATATCTAATAATTGGTTAATATCATCCACTAAACTGGCTTGTTGCCAAGTACTTGTTTCGTTACCAAAGGCTGTTTTGACATGCCAATCGAAACTATCTTCACGATTAGTTAAGTCTAAATGTTCTTGATTTTCGATATCTTTTGTAATCGTTGGATCTTCTGGCGTCACGTCACACGCATGCGCATTGTCATTTTTAGGAATCGTCGCTTCTGGAAATTCCTTAGCAATTGTTCCTTGATTCATTGTCCCACTACTTACAAGGGTTGCTGCATCAATCGCTGTATTTTCTTTGACTTCGTAGTGAATCGTTATGTTTCCTACGTAACCTTCTGTACTAGTTGCTGAAATGGTTTGTCCGTTAATTTGAACAGGCACATCATTTCCAGCATCGTCCGTAGCGGTCGCAGATTGAATATCAAATTGATCAGCAATTGTTAATGAAGCTGTTGCTGGTGTCGATTGCGCCAGACGATCTTTGACAATTTGTTTTAATTGGGTTGTAAAATCATCAATAGATTGGCTTGTAATAAAATCTTCTGGTGTGCTAGATCCTTGTTGCAACTCTTGTTTTACAAAAGGACCCACTTCTGTTTTATACTTATCAAAATATGAATTTACTGAACTTAAAGATTCAACACTTTCCCAATACGCATTAATCATTTCATAGCCTTGGTTAGTAATTTCTTGGTTTAACGCTAAAACTTCTGCTGCTGCACCTTGATAGTCATTACTATACTCAACCGAAACTTGAAAAGGATGTCTTGGATCTGGATATTCATTGATTGAATCATTGGTGTTGGTTTTATGCAAGTAACCATCTAAACGTGTATTAGCGACCCCATCTGTCACTAATAAGAAATATGTTTTTCGATTCGTTAAATCTCCGTGTGTTTGATTGTACGTATCTAAAGCAAGTTTCAATCCTGAGGCAGTTGGTGTACCACCATACGTCCGAACATCTCCAAATCCAGAGACAAATTGGCTTTTATCATGGGTTAATTGAGTATCAACACGCACATTCATATCATAATCAGCTGAATTAATTTTTACTTTTCCATCAGGAAATATAAATTGTTTTCCGCCACGATACGAAGCCAGCATCACGCGGTCTTGATCAGATAAACCTTGAACCACTTCATCAATCGCTTGTCTTACATGTGGAAAATTATCTGAAAAACTACCACTGGCATCTTCAACAACCACTAAATCAACCGGTTCCGTTTCACCCGCTTGAACTGGGAAAGCAGCTTGTCCTTCCAATATCCGTTTACAGTCAGCCAAACTGTCGTCTTTCACTTTCACCGTATTGGTCATTCCTTCTTTATCTCCTGCTTTAACCACTCCTTCGGCTAAAGCCAACGTGGGACTGAAATTTCCCACAACTGTTCCAGCGACAATCACCATTGTCGATAATAATTTCGTTGCTTTCTTAAACATTTTAATCCTCCCTATTTTCTTTCGCTAGTGTTTGGGACACTTGCTTCTCTTTACTTCAACTACAGCTCCTTAAATCTTTCATCAAGTCGATGTGTCTCCTTGCTTTTGTGACACATCTCTTACTCAATTTCTGATTCTATCACCTTTAAAGGCTAAAACTTGGCAGTATTCGGCTCTTGAAAACGTAAAATTTGTCTTTTAAAAATTAATGAAAAGACTATCCACTGACAAAGTTGGTTTTCACTTACTTTTTGCTACTTGATTCCTTTTAATGGTCTTTTTTACACAAAAAAAGTAAAAGAACCTTTACAGTCCTTTTACTTAATTGTTAGATGCTATTCATAATTTTCTTAGTTTTGTTCTATAAGCTGAATAGTTTAGCCTGTTTATTTCAACAATATTTGACGTTAGTCAGCCGTTTCGTTATAGTTAAAGAAAAGGCTTTTTGGTAGGAGTGAATACGATGAATGAGTGGCCCCATCAGTTAATGACGCTTTTAACCCCACTTTTTGAGCTATGTATTTTAGGACTGAATGTTTTTTCGATTATTGTTTTAGTTTGGGGTGTTTGTTTAGCAGGAAAAGATTTCATTAAAAGTGAACGACAAAATCAAAGCCGCTTTACCTTAACCAAAATGAATACGTTCATCAAAAACTTCCTTGGTAGCTACATTCTGTTAAGTTTAGAAATTTTAATTGCTGCTGATATTATTGAATCCATTGTCAAACCAACTTTTCAAGATATTTTGAAATTGGCAACCTTGGTGATCATCCGTACAGTTATTTCTTATTTCTTACATAAAGAAATTGAAGACACTATGACCGATATGGAACAACAAGAAAAAGAACCAGATACCCCAAAAAATTAGCGGGTACGCTGGTTCTTTTTTTATTTAATCGCTTTAAAATAATGAAGTGGTTCGTTAGACAAACGCTGCATTTTACGTTTTTTATCTTCAATAATTGCTAAAATCTCGTCTGAAAAATTTTCCAAAATAACACGGCCGCCTTTATAGGTGTGACCACCCATTTCAGCAACTTCGCTGGCCGTCAAAATGACTTTACGATGCGCAATTTTTTTGAAAAATTCTTCAATTAAGTACGTCGGTAAGTAAAAATTATTTTGAGCAGAAAATGATTCCAAATAAATAAAATCATCGATGCTGATGAAACAATCATCCATCGATAAGTATTCAATTGATCTGTCTATATATAATTCACGCTTTTGTAAAATTTCTTTGACTTTTTTATTTAATAAATTCAATGATTCAATTTCTTTAACCAAATGTTCTAGTTCACGATAACGTACTTCTTTTCGCTCTTTGTAAGATGAATGTAAGGCGGCACTTACTGTGACTATTAGCGCACCGACGATTACACCGACCATTCCGGCGATAAAAACAAACATATTTTTCCCCTCGCTCTTTTCTAATTTTCCATTTTAGTATAACATAATCCAAAAGTTTCGGATAAAAAATGACACAAAATTTTTCAAGCGACTTCGTTGACCTTTATTGACCAAAGAGGTATACTTTTCATAGGCATTCAAAGTGCTTTGTGATAGAATGACTTTAAAAGTTTCTTTATATAGGAGGATTTACTTATGAATTTAATTCCAACAGTTATTGAACAATCATCTCGCGGTGAACGTGCTTATGACATTTACTCTCGTTTATTAAAAGACCGCATCATTATGCTAAGCGGCCCTATCGATGATAATGTGGCAAACTCAGTGATTGCACAGTTATTATTCTTAGATGCCCAAGATTCAGAAAAAGACATTTACTTGTACATTAACTCTCCTGGTGGTAGCGTTTCTGCAGGCTTAGCGATTTTCGATACCATGAATTTCGTTAAAGCGGATGTCCAAACGATCGTATTAGGAATGGCGGCTTCAATGGGTAGCTTCTTATTAACAGCTGGTCAAAAAGGCAAACGTTTCGCTTTACCAAATGCGGAAATCATGATTCACCAACCACTTGGTGGCGCTCAAGGGCAAGCAACAGAAATTGAAATTGCTGCTCGTCACATTTTAGACACTCGTCAACGTTTAAATTCAATTTTAGCTGAACGAACTGGCCAACCAATTGAAGTGATTGAACGTGATACCGATCGTGATAACTATATGACTGCCGAACAAGCAAAAGAATATGGTTTAATCGATGAAGTAATGGAAAATAGTAGCGCCTTAAATTAAAAATAAAAAAAATGGAAACAGCGACAGTCGCTGTTTCCATTTTTTTATTTTTCAATGTATCCACGTAATTCTTCTTCAGTGACACTTTCGTCAAAGATATGCTCACCAATGATGATCGTTGGTACAAATTGAATGTGCGCCGCATTGGCTTCAGCAATCACTGCGGAAACAAGCGTTGCATCTTTTTGTTCTTTTAAGCCCAGATTTTTTTCAGCATACGTCGCTACTTCTTCTAAGGTTAAGTTTCCCCATTCATCTTGCGTAGCAAACATTTTATGCAATGCTGACAGTGCTTGTTCAGGCGCTGAATAGTCAATGTAGTGATGCATCACATTGCCGCGTTGTAAACTTTCTTTTTCTTTATCAAACAACTTAATGATACGTTCAACTTTACCACTTTTGACAGATTGTGCTAACAGTTCCTCAGACTCTTCAAACCATTTTCTGCAATAAGGACAGCGAACATTGATAAATTCTATCATTTTGACAGGGGCATTGCGCTCACCAATGTGAAGCCCTGTTTCTGCGTTAACTTTTGTTGCATCAATTACTGAAATATCCATAAAAAAACCTCATCCTTTCAAACCTTTATTTCTCTTTTAGTATACCGTTTTTCAATAAAAAAATCATAAGACACGAATTCAAATTTTCTGAATTCGTGCCTCTGTTCACTTTTTTAACGATTAATCGAACGAGCCATTCTAGCAACAGTATGTCTTTTCCCACGTATCGCATCAGAAAGCTCTTTAATATTTTCAATACCAACTAAGCCCATATTGGCATCGCCAATATGTTGAATATCTACGCCTAAAATTTTATTTCTAATGCCGATTGCTTGGATAACTTCAGGTTGAGCACTTTCTTGTGAAGTTCCAATGGCACTCATAACTAATTTTCCTTTTGAATGTGCAAAATCCACAACTTCTTTGACTTGTTGATCATCAATGCCCCAAACCGTGCCGACTGCTGGGACTAAGACAATATCAGCGCCCGCTTCAATAAATTGTTCAGCTGATTTTAAACTGACCACTGGTTCATCTACGCCTGAACTGTGCATTTTTCCGGCAATAATGATACCGTCAAAATGTTTTTTGGCTAAGGCCACGTTCTTAGCAATCAAGTCGTTGGTCACGCCAGTTCCTGGATTACCTGTCAATAAGATAAAATCCAAACCCAGTTCATTGGCTTTTTTGAAAGTAGCTGCTGATGCTTTTCTACCTGGTTCGATCGAAACTCTCGTTGAAGCTAAGTCTAAATTTTCATCAACAGGTTCGACATTCATGCCAATCGGTAAACCGACTAGTTCTTTCAAACGATGAACAACCTCATCATTAGGGACACATGTTTCCGCAGTATATTGCCCTTCATAAGCGGCTACTACAATCGGTTGATTAACATCGAAAACATTCAATAAAATCATGTCTGCGCCATATGCTTTTGACATTTCCGCACAAGTGATATCACCTGCTACGGATGGATGAACTACCACATTTTCCGATAAAATTACGCGCCCTTCGCTCGCTTTAATACTCTGAAACAGCTCTTCTTTTGACATCCGTTTGATTTCTGATGCATTTGCACTAATTAATCGTTGAACCATTTTGACCCCTCCAATAGTTTTTAATGTTTTAGTTAAAAACAGCAATAAGTAATCGCTTGCATTTTATTACATGCAACATTCGTGCCAACGTCCTTTCTTTAAACCACAGGTCAACACTACATTTCAGTGCTACACACTTTTTGCACACTTTAATTTTTTTTACACGCTTAAAGAAAAAGTGAAGGATAGCACTTCAAACGGAAATGTTATTCTTCACTTCTGGAGCAGAAAAGTTACGCACTTTTTTCTCGTAATTTTTCTGCAAATTCATTAATTTTGCGAATACGATGATTAATACCTGACTTAGAAATAGCTCCTGAAGGAATCATTTCCCCTAGTTCTTTGAGACTAACTTCCGGATACTCTAACCGTAATTCTGCGATTTCCTGAAGTTTCTCCGGTAATGACGTCAGCCCTACTGTACTTTCAATAAATTGAATATTTTCAATTTGTTTTGAAGCCGCATCAATGGTTTTATTTAAATTCGCTGTTTCGCAATTCACTAAACGATTTACTGAATTCCGCATATCACGGACAATCCGGACATCTTCAAATTTCAACATAGAGTTCGTGGCACCAATTAATGTTAAAAAGTCGGCAATTTTTTCAGCACCTTTTAAATAACAAATATACCCATTTCGGCGTCCCAATGTTCGAGCGTTTAAGTCATAGTAATTCAACATCTTACAAATATCATTATTGTGTTCTTCATAAATTGAAAAAATTTCTAAATGATAGCGACTTGTTTCCGGATTATTAACTGAGCCAGAAGCCATAAAGGCCCCGCGTAAATAGGAACGCATTTTTTGCGCGTTACCCATGATTTCATTTGACACATTGCCATTAAAAACGACCCCATCCATAATATCCAAATCAGCTAGAATTTTTTGTGTATCTTGTTTTAGACGCACAATGTAAACATTATTTTTCTTTAGTTTCATTTTTTTACGAACTAATAATTCTGCTTGTGCATGGTAATGATCTTTCAGCAATGAATACATTCGACGAGCAATTGCAGCATTTTCCGTTTGTACATTCAAGACAAACTGTTGATTAACTATGCTAAGTGAGCCGTTCATCCGAATTAATGCTGCTAATTCTGCTTTCGCGTGTTCTCGATGGACTTCTAAACCAGTTAACTCTTTTTTGACATCCGAGGCAAAAGACATCTAAGCTCCTCCTCTCTTGATTCTTTTGATTAATTAATATTTCGTTCCAAATACGATACGGAAAAGTTCTTCAACAACTTTTTCCCCATCATGAAAAACTCCGCCATCTCTTAATTCTAAAAAGTCTGTCGAAATGACTCGGCATCCTTCTTCACGTAATCCTTGAAAATCATGCTTTACTTGAACCAAATATTCATCATAAATTTCAGGATCCATGTAATTTTCTGGTACTTTTTCTGTATTAACCAGCACTGTATCAACAAACTGCGCTTGTAGATGTTCGTTTAAGACACGAACATGATCTGCATCCGTAAAATGTTCCGTTTCCCCTTTTTGGGTCATGATGTTACAAATATAGACTACTTCCGCAGCTGTTTGTTTGATGGCTTCACCAATTTCTGTAATAACTAAATTAGGTAAAATACTTGTAAAAAGACTCCCTGGTCCTAACACGACCATGTCTGCTTCTTCAATTGCTTTGACGACTTTGCGCGCAGCTCTTGGCTGTTCTTCTCCGTGTGTATTTGTTACAAACACATGGTCAATTGTCTTGCGATCCAGTGCAATTTTTGATTCTCCCACCGCCACTGAGCCATCTTTAAATACGGCATGTAACGTTAATGGCCGTTCTGATGATGGATAAATCCGTCCATCAACATGCATCATTTTTGAAAGCAATTGAATCGCTTCATACGTGCTTCCTCTCATTTCTGAGACAGCAGCAATGATTAAATTACCGATTGCATGATTGGCAAAATGACTATCTGATTTATCAAAACGATATTGAAAAATATCTTCATATAATTGTGGCATATCTGACAATGCAACTAAAACATTTCTTAAATCTCCCGGAGGTGTCATGTTATTAATAGAGGAACGAAGCTCGCCACTACTACCGCCATCATCAGCGACCGTTACGACGGCAGTAATATCAACACTTTGATTTCTTAAACTTTTTAAAATTACTGGCAAGCCTGTTCCACCACCAACAACCACAATCTTCGGTTTACGAATTCGATAGGTTTTCATTAAGAGCGATTAACCGTTTCTTTTCTTTTTAAGCGGTCGCGGTGGGTAATATTTACATGGTAATCTTCCTCTTTTAATTCAGCGCCAACACGTTTTGTCAATGCAACAGAGCGATGTTGTCCGCCAGTACAGCCAATTGCAATGGTGACGCTACTTTTACCTTCTTTTTTATATCCAGGTAAGACTGTTCGCAGTAAATCGATAAATTTGGTATAAAATTCATCTGTTTCTGGGAAGCCCATCACATAATCATAAACAGGTTGATCCATTCCAGTTAACGGCCGTAGTTCATCAATATAATGGGGATTAGGTAAAAAGCGAACATCCATGACGATATCTGCATCAATCGGCAAGCCATATTTAAAGCCGAAGGACACCATTTCCACTCGAAATTCGTGTGTCTCTCTCGTTGCTAGTTCTTTATTCAAACGTTCCCGCAATTGACGAGGGGACAAGTCCGTAGTGTCAATGACCAACTGAGCATCCGCCTTGATTTCTTCCAGCATTGCACGTTCTTTACGAATACCTTCTGTCACTAAACCATCCATCGCCATTGGATGCGCACGCCGTGTCTCTTTATAACGAGAAACCAACTCTTCATCGGTGGCATCTAAAAATAAAATCGTTGTATCAATAAAATTAGTATTTTCAAGTTCGACTAACATATCCTGAATTTCTCTAAAGAAGGTCCGTGAACGTAAATCAATCACTAACGCAATCTTGGTAACTTTTCCAGATTCTTTAATTAATTCCCAAAATTTTGGGATTAAGCTTGGTGGTAAATTGTCGATACAGAAATAGCCCATGTCTTCAAAGCTTTGAACAGCGACTGTTTTTCCAGCGCCACTCATTCCTGTAATAATAACCAGTTGTAAATTTTCTGGCATATTCAACACTCCCTTCACTTGCATCACTATATTATAACACCCCGGGCGTATCAAAGAAAGCTTTTCAATCATTCTTATAAAGATTTCTATTCTTTCATAGAAAAACAGCATTGACATTTTTGTCAACGCTGTTTTAATTGCTGAATTATACTATATAACTCTGTGTTATTTTAATACAAACTCAATTTCTGTTTTATCAGTAAAATTAGCTTCAAACTCAAATTGTTTTACTTGTTCATTCACGGCTAACTTTTTCGTAATGTGTTCTTTAATTTGTTCATTTGTAGCTGTTTTGATTGACAATCCATCTAAAAGAGTCATGATTTTGTCTTGTGCTGCCTTACCTTCTAATTCTAAATCAGCAGATTCATCTTCATACGTTGCTTCAATTGTTCCGTTCGATTTTATTTCATAGGTGAACTCAATTTCATTTTCGTCGTATTCGATTTCTACATCAATCTCTTGAAGACTGGCAACAGTTGGTGTCGGTGTGGTTAGTTCATTGTCTGCTGTTTCATGGTCTCCACCAACTTCAGGAGTTACGGTTTCCCACTTAAAGGTGCCAATTTTAGCTGTTGCTAGATAGGGATTATTAATGGTAATGACTTTCAATTGAAGGTCTGAATGGTTGGCGATATCTGTTAAAATCCCCAGAGCCTGATATGTATTTTGTGTAAAACGTGTCGCAATATTTTGCGCATCAATTGTGGAATAGCCTAATGTTTCCCAGGTGATTTGTTGCTTTAATTCCTGATGAATGGCTTGTACTGTCGCCGGCTCCAATTGAATGCCCGTTGCTTCTTTTAAGTCTTTCTTGGTAAAACTCATTACTTTTTCATGGTCTGATTGTGAAATTAAAGTAGCTGCTTCCATTGTGTTACTATGTACAAAAGGTGTGATTCCGATAGCTAAGACCATTCCTGCTGTTAATAAACTTGTTGTTATTTTTTTGTTTTTCATTTAAGACTTCCCTTCGTGTTCATTGTTATTTTGTTAACAAACATAGTATATCTTTTAATTACACATTAAGTCAACATTTATTTTTAATTTTTATTAAAAAATATTTGTTATTTTATAATAAAAGAACCTTGTTTCCCATAAAAACAAGGTTCTTTATCTAATCATTAATGTTTATTTCAGAACACGTTTTAAATAATATCCTGTGTAACTGTCTTTGACTTTAGCAACTTCTTCTGGTGTTCCTGTCGCCACGATCGTCCCACCACCGTCGCCACCTTCTGGCCCTAGATCAATCACATGATCCGCAGATTTGATGACATCTAAGTTATGTTCAATCACTAAAACGGTATTGCCCGCTTCCACTAAACGCTCTAATACTAGAAGCAATCGCGCAATATCATCGGTATGCAAGCCTGTTGTTGGTTCATCCAGAATATAAAAGTTTTTCCCATTAGAATTTTTATGAAGTTCACTCGCTAGCTTCATCCGCTGTGCTTCTCCACCAGATAAAGTAGTTGCTGGCTGCCCCAATGTCACATAGCCTAAGCCTACATCCACAATTGTTTGCAATTTACGATGAATTTTAGGGATATGTTTGAAAAATTCTACGGCATCTTCCACCGTCATATCTAAAATATCAGAAATGTTTTTGCCTTTATAATGAACTTCTAACGTCTCAGAATTATAACGTTTGCCATGACAAACTTCGCAAGGCACATAGACATCAGGTAAAAAGTGCATTTCAATTTTGATGATACCATCCCCGCGACAAGCTTCACAACGGCCACCTTTGACGTTAAAACTAAAGCGGCCTTTTTTATAGCCACGAACCTTGGCTTCATTTGTTTGGGCAAACAAATCGCGAATGTCATCAAAAACACTAGTATAAGTCGCTGGATTACTTCTTGGTGTTCGACCAATTGGACTTTGGTCAATGTCAACAATCTTTTCAATGGCTTCATAACCAGTGATGCTTTTGTGTTTCCCAGGTTTATTGGAATTACGATTTAATTTTTGGGCCAGCGCTTTTTTCAAAATTTGATTGACTAAAGTACTTTTCCCTGAACCTGAAACGCCTGTGACAGCAACAAATTCACCCAGCGGAAATTCAACACTGACATTTTTTAAATTATTTTCACTGGCACCAGTGACTTTGATCGCTTTGCCATTGCCTTTGCGACGTTCTTTTGGCACAGGAATCACTTTTTTCCCAGAAAGATATTGTCCAGTCAATGAATGCGGATTTTTAGCAACCTCTTCCGGCGTACCAGCGGCTACAATTTCACCGCCCAGATGTCCAGCGCCAGGTCCCACATCAATCAAGTAATCCGAAGCCATCATTGTATCTTCATCGTGTTCCACCACAATTAATGTATTGCCTAAGTCCCGCATTTTTTTCAATGAGTCAATCAAGCGGTCGTTATCTCGTTGATGCAAACCAATTGATGGTTCATCTAAAATGTAAAGGACGCCTGATAAGTTTGATCCAATTTGTGTTGCTAAGCGAATTCTTTGTGCTTCTCCGCCAGAAAGTGTGCCGGCAGCTCGACTTAAGGTTAAGTAATCTAACCCGACATTTTTTAAGAAGGTTAACCGATCTTCGACTTCTTTTAAAATTGGCCGAGCAATCGTTGTTTCTTGTTCAGATAAAGACACACCTTCAAAAAATTGGACCGCATTTTTTATTGCTAATTCACTGACTTCACCAATGTGCGTGCCATTGATTTTTACAGCTAAAGCTTGCGGATTCAAACGATACCCTTGACAGCTTCGACAAGTCAATTCTGTCATGTATAATCGCATTTGATCTCGTGTAAAATCGCTATTTGTTTCATGATAACGTCGTTTAATATTTTTTAAAATACCTTCAAATGGTACTTCCACATCACGAACACCACCAAAGTCATTTTCATAATGAAAATGAAAGTTTTTCTCGCCAGAACCATTTAAAATAATTTCTTGTTGGTCTGCAGGTAATTCTTCAAATGGCGTATCCATATCAATCCCAAAACTGGTGGCTGCTTGTTCCAACATTTGTGGATAATATTGGGAACTAATAGGGTTCCACGGAACAATGGCTCCTTCTCTCAAGGTTTTAGTGGGATCTGGAATCACTAAGTCTTTGTCCACTTCTAATTTAACACCTAAACCATCACAATCGGGACAAGCGCCAAATGGTGCATTAAATGAAAACAAGCGCGGTTCCAATTCACCGACTGTGAACCCACAATAAGGACAAGCATAATGTTCACTAAACAACATCTCTTCTTGACCAATCACATCAACAATTGCGTAACCTTCAGCTAAACGCAAAGCCGCTTCAAACGAATCAAACAACCGAGAGCGAATGCCTTCTTTCACAACGATACGGTCAATCACAATCGCAATATCATGTTTTTTATTTTTTTCAAGTTCTGGTGCCTCACTAACATCATAGGTTTCACCATCCACCCGCATTCTGACATACCCTTCACGTTGGATCATTTCAAACACTTTTTTATGTTGGCCTTTTTTCTTGACCACAACAGGCGCCAAAATTTGAATTTTTGTTCGCTCTGGTAGCTCTAAGACTTTATCAACCATCTGTTCAACAGACTGACTGGTAATTTCAATATGATCGTTAGGACAAATTGGATGACCTACCCGAGCAAATAACAATCGTAAATAATCATTGATTTCTGTGACCGTCCCCACCGTTGAGCGTGGGTTTTTACTTGTCGTCTTTTGATCAATTGAAATAGCTGGACTTAAACCATCGATGCTGTCAACATCTGGTTTATCCATCTGTCCCAAAAATTGTCGCGCATAAGCAGAGAGACTCTCTACATAACGTCGTTGCCCTTCTGCGTAAAGCGTATCAAATGCTAATGAACTTTTGCCAGAACCAGATAGTCCAGTTACAACAACCATTTTGTCACGAGGAATCGTGACATCAATATTTTTTAAGTTATGGGCGCGTGCACCATGAATCACAATTTTATCATTTGCCATATATGTTCTCCTTTTACTAAATCTCTTACGTCAAATCATTTCAAGTCATTCTATAGAGAAAAGATTAGTAAAAGATACGATGGTTCATCGTATCTTTTACTTAATCCATTGGTTGACTTATTTGGCAGCTTTCAATTCAAGAATGGTATCTCGTAATGTGGCTGCAGTTTCGAAGTCTAATGCTTTGGCTGCATCTTTCATTTCTCTTTCAAGTTTCATTAATAAATCAGCTTTTTCTTGTCTTGATAAATCTTCATATGATTTATCCAATTGAACCACTGTTTCATCTTTATCAGCTGTTTTGGAAATAGAAATCAAATCACGAATTTCTTTAATAATTGTTTTTGGTTCAATGCCATGTTCTTCATTATATGCTTCTTGGATTGCCCGACGTCGTGCCGTTTCATCCATAGCTCGTTGCATCGAATCGGTGATTTTATCTGCATACATAATGACTTTTCCTTCAGCGTTCCGGGCAGCCCGTCCCATCGTTTGCACTAACGAGCGTTCACTACGTAAGAAGCCTTCTTTATCCGCATCTAGAATCGCAATTAAGGAAACTTCTGGCACATCGATTCCTTCACGTAATAAGTTAATACCAATTAGAATATCAAATTCGCCTAATCGTAAATCGCGAATAATCTCCGTTCTTTCCAGTGTTTTTATATCACTATGCAAATATTTAACTTTTAAGCCTAATTCTTTGAAATAGTCGGTTAAATCTTCGGCCATTTTCTTCGTTAAGGTTGTGACAAACACCCGCTGATCTTTTTCGATCCGTTCATGAATTTCGCCCACCAAGTCATCAATTTGACCCATAATTGGGCGGATTTCTACTTCTGGATCTAGTAAACCTGTTGGCCGAATGATTTGTTGAACAACCGTCTCTGTTTGTTCCATTTCATAAGGGCCTGGTGTTGCCGATACATAAACAATTTGGTTTACATGTTGTTCAAATTCTTCTAAACGAAGCGGTCGGTTATCAAGTGCACTTGGTAAACGGAAACCATAGTCCACTAACATTTGTTTCCGTGCTCGGTCGCCATTATACATTCCTCTAATTTGCGGCATTGTTACATGAGACTCATCGATTACAAGTAAGAAGTCATCTGGGAAAAAGTCCAACAGCGTATATGGCGGTTCCCCTTCTTGGCGACCATCCATATGTCGAGAGTAATTCTCAATCCCTGACGTATAGCCCATCTCTCTCATCATCTCAATATCATAGTTGGTTCGCTGTTCCAAACGTTGAGCTTCCAATAATTTATTTTCACTGCGAAGCACTTTCAAACGTGCCTCTAATTCTTCTTGGATCTGCGATATGGCGTGTTCCATATGTTCTTCGTTCGTCACGAAGTGTGTTGCCGGAAAAATAGCGACATGCTCTGTTTCGCCGACAATTTCACCAGTTAACGCATCTACTTCACGAATTCGATCAATTTCGTCTCCGAAAAATTCAACACGTAGCGCATGCTCATCCCGTGAAGCTGGGAATATCTCAACCACATCACCGCGGACACGAAAACGCCCCCGTTGAAAATCAATATCATTTCGTTCGAATTGAATATCGACTAAGCTTTTTAGTAACTCATTACGATCCATTTCCATTCCCACACGTAATGAAACAACTTGTTGACTGTATTCCCGCGGATCCCCTAAACCAAAAATACAAGAAACTGATGCTACCACGATGACATCGTTTCGTTCCAATAAAGAACTTGTCGCTGAATGGCGTAGTTTATCAATTTCATCATTAATACTGGAATCTTTTTCAATATATGTATCACTTGAGGGTACATATGCTTCTGGTTGATAATAATCATAGTAACTGACAAAATACTCGACCGCATTATCTGGGAAAAATTCTTTAAATTCCCCGTATAATTGTCCAGCTAGTGTTTTATTATGTGCAATCACTAATGTTGGTTTGTTCACTTCTTGAATCACATTAGAGATTGTAAATGTTTTACCTGTTCCGGTCGCTCCAAGTAAAATTTGAGCTTTTTCTCCACCTTTGACACCGTCAACTAGTTCAGCAATAGCGGCTGGCTGATCTCCGGCAGGCTCATATTTAGAAGCCAAATGAAAGGTATTGGAAGTTTCTCTTTCGATCATTTATAACTCCCCCTCAAAGTGTCTAATTTCTCTTAAATTATCGGCCCATTCTGGCAGAATGTCCACTTATTAGTTTAACATACCGAACATATTTTCGCCACTTTTGCTGTTTCGGACTTCAACTGATCTTAATCTTTTGTTCTTAATTTTTATGTCACATTTTATAACATGCAATGTAAGGAAATTAGAGTTTTTTTCTCTTTTTAGCGTTCAAATACTTGTCAGCTTCCTATTTCTTACTATATAATTGTTCAATATGCAAAACTAGGAGGTATTTTATGAAAAGGAAACACTTTTTACTTTCTTTCTTTGTGATGATGGTAACTCTGCTAACATTCATTAGTGGCACTTCAGCACATGCAGAAGGAAAGAAATATACAATTGGAACGGATTTAACATTCGCCCCTTTTGAATTCCAAGACTCAAAAGGAAAATACATTGGTATTGACGTTGATTTATTAGATGCGATTGCCAAAGATCAAGGTTTTGAAGTGGATTTAAAACCATTAGGCTTCGATAGTGCAGTCCAAGCGATTCAGTCTAAACAAATTGATGGCATGATTGCTGGAATGAGTATTACGGATGAGCGAAAAAAATCCTTTGATTTTTCAGATCCATACTTCGATAGCGGTTTACAATTAGCGGTTAAAAAAGGAAACGACAAAATTAAATCATATGATGATTTAAAAGGCAAAACGGTTGCGGCTAAAGTTGGAACTGAAAGTGCCAATTTCCTTGAAAAAAATAAAGAGAAATATGACTATACCATCAAAAATTTTGACGATGCAACGGGTCTTTATAAAGCCTTAGAAAACGGTGAAGCGGATGCAATCGTTGATGATTATCCTGTATTGGGCTACGCAGTTAAAAATGGCCAAAAATTACAATTAGTTGGCGATAAAGAAACAGGCAGTTCTTATGGTTTCGCAGTGAAAAAAGGTCAAAACCCTGAATTAATCAAAAAGTTCAACGCTGGTTTGAAAAATCTTAAAGACAATGGTACTTATGATAAAATTTTAAACAACTACTTAGCGACAGGCGATGAAACAAACACACAAGACGCTGGCGAACAGATGAAAAAAATCACTCCTAAAAAAGAGAAATATGTGATTGCTAGTGATTCTACATTTGCTCCGTTTGAGTTTCAAAATGCCCAAGGCGATTATGTCGGAATTGATGTAGATTTAGTCAAACGTGCAGCTGAATTGCAAGGTTTTACTGTTGAATTTAAATTTATTGGTTTTAGTTCTGCTGTCCAAGCTGTTGAATCTGGTCAAGCAGATGGGATGGTTGCAGGCATGACGATTACGGATGATCGTAAAAAAGCCTTCGACTTCTCTGTTCCTTACTTTGATAGCGGCATTCAAATTGCGGTCAAAAAAGGCAATGACAAAATTAAATCGTATGATGATTTAAAAGGCAAAAAAGTCGGCGTAAAAATTGGTACTGAAAGTGCTGATTTCTTAGAAAAAAATAAAAAGAAATATGATTACTCAATTAAGTATTTAGACACAACTGATGCATTATACAGTGCATTAGAAATTGGCGAAGTTGATGCCATGATGGATGATTATCCTGTCATTGGCTATGGGGTTGCGCAAAATCAACCACTAGCGACACCAATTCCTCGTGAAAAAGGTGGTTCTTACGGTTTTGCTGTCAAAAAAGGGCAAAATCCTGAACTACTTGAAATGTTTAACGAAGGCTTAAAAGAAATGAAACGTACAGGTGAATACGATAAAATTATCGGCACTTACGTGAAAGATGGCAACGAAGCCAAAGAAGAAACAGCTGACGAATCTACGTTTGTTGGCTTCATGCAAAACAACTGGAAACAATTGTTACACGGTTTATGGATGACGATTCTATTAACGTTGATTTCCTTCGTACTTGCTTTAATTGTCGGCGTTATTTTTGGGCTATTCAGCGTTTCACCAATCAAAGCATTACGTGTACTTTCAACCATTTATGTTGATTTAATTCGCGGAATTCCTTTAATGGTCTTAGCGTTCTTCATCTATTTCGGATTACCTGGTGTGCTTGGCTTTAATATCCCGGTCTTCATTGCTGGGATTATCACATTAACTTTAAATGCCAGTGCCTATATTTCTGAAATTGTGCGCGGCGGAATCAAAGCTGTTCCAGTTGGCCAAATGGAAGCTTCAAGAAGTTTAGGTCTTTCCTATAATCGGACAATGCAAAAAATTATTTTACCACAAGCGATTCGCATTATGATTCCTTCATTCATTAACCAATTTGTTATTTCATTGAAAGATACAACTATCCTTTCAGCAATTGGCTTAATCGAACTACTACAAACAGGAAAAATTATTGTTGCTCGGACATTACAAAGTACAATGGTTTACTTCGTTATTGCGTTAATCTACTTAATTTTAATTACTAGTTTAACTAAATTAGCGAAAAACCTTGAAAAGAAGGTGAACTAATATGACTGAAAAAATCTTAGTTGAACATTTAGTAAAAAAATATGGTGACAACACGGTCTTAAACGACATTAATGTTTCTATTAACGAAGGCGACGTAGTCTGCGTCATCGGTCCTTCTGGTTCTGGTAAAAGTACTTTTTTACGTTGCTTGAATCAATTAGAAGAAGCTTCTAGCGGAGACATTATTATTGATGGTGCGAACTTGACAGATAAAAATACGGACATCAACCAAGTCCGTCAACATATCGGCATGGTTTTCCAACATTTCAATTTGTTTCCACATCTATCTATTTTAGAAAATATTGTTTTAGCACCAACCGATTTAGGTCGCTTATCAAAAGACGAAGCGGAGAAAAAAGCGTTAGAACTTTTAGAACGTGTTGGGTTGGCAGATAAAAAAGATGCCTATCCAGATTCTTTATCTGGTGGTCAAAAACAACGTGTCGCAATTGCACGTGCGTTAGCGATGAATCCTGATATTATGCTTTTCGATGAGCCAACATCAGCCCTTGATCCAGAAATGGTTGGCGATGTTCTTGGTGTAATGAAAGATTTAGCAAAACAAGGAATGACAATGGTCATCGTTACTCACGAAATGGGCTTTGCAAAAGAAGTGGCTAATCGAGTAATGTTCATTGATGGCGGTAACTTCCTAGAAGATGGTTCGCCAGAGCAAGTCTTTGAAAATCCTCAAAACCCTCGAACAAAAGATTTCTTAGATAAAGTATTAAATATTTAAACAAAAGCACTTGGCGCGCGCTAGCGCCCAAGTGCTTTATTTTATGGTTAAATTGTTTCCGTGACAGAGACAGATTGAACGTGCCCTTTTTCTTTCAAGAGATGGTGCAAGTTGGAATGCCAGAAATCTTCTTTGCCTACATAAGAAATCTTTGCTGTCACTGCCTCTTGTTCGGATTCCAAAGTCAATTCTACTAAGCGCTCCCCTTTTTCTAAAGAATCTTGAAGTTGTTCATGCAGTCGGCTTTCTTTAATCATAGGTTCCTTCATTTTTACGATAAGCTGCAATCGTTTTAAAGGAGTTTTTCGTTTAAAATGGGCCAGAGCTAATACTAGCAAAGTCGCCACGAGATTGATAAACGCAATGGTTAAAAAGCCCATCCCAATGACTAAACCAATAATAGTAACATTCCACATCATTACTGCTGTCGTTAACCCAGAGACTTTCCTTTCTCTAAAAACGATAATCCCCGCACCGAGAAAGCCTACACCACTAATCACTTGGGCGCCATATCGTGTAATATCCATAGAAATAATGGACGCCAAGGCGCTATTTTGTTTCACCACATCGACTAAAATATCCACCGATTGAATCTGTAAAATGGAAATCGTACAAGAGGCCAAACATAAAATGGCATTACTACTGATACCGAAGCCTTTTCTTTTAATACTTCTTTCTAACCCAATCAATGCTCCAAAAACCACGGCTAGAGCCATCCGAATGACAACGTCGGTGAGAGAAAGTTCAATCATTTTTAAAGAATTCATCGCTTTCTCTCCTTTCTTGCAAATGACTATTTGACTTATTTTGTATTAACTAATAAACGCAAGCCATTAAAAATGACCACTAAGGTACTTCCTTCATGAATAAGTACGCTAAATGCGATATTCGCAATACCTAAAAAGTTCAAGATAATTAACGTTGCTACCACTAACATTGAAAAAATAATATTTTGCTGCACAATTTTATTCAAGCGTTTTGAGACACGGTGAGCATAGCCTAATTTAGAAAGATCATTTTTCATCACTACCACGTCTGCAACATCGATAGCAATGTCTGTACCATCCCCCATCGCCACTCCGATATCAGCATTCACTAAAGCCGGTGCATCATTAATGCCATCACCAACCATCCCTGTCATTCCTACTTCGCGTTTTAATTGATCAACAATCGCTGATTTTTCCTCAGGTAAAACATTAGCATAAACTTGGTCCACGCCTACTAAGCGACCAACTGCTTCACCCGTAAGTTTTGCATCTCCTGTAATCATTGTTGTTTCAATATTTTGTGACTTGAAATAGTGAATGGCGTTCATTGCTTCTTCATTAGGAACATCCATCAATGCCACTAAACCAATCACTTGTTCATTTTCGGCAAAGTACACTACCGTTTTGCCTTCACTCGCTAATTTCGTTGTTTGTTTCTCAATGATTGTTGGCACTTGTTCAAAACTAGATGGTTTACCAATTCTAAAAGTTGTGTCTGCAATGGTCGTTACTAAACCCACCCCAACAATATTTTCTACTTCTAAATTTAAAGCCGTTGTTTCTACTTCAAAGCGATTAACAATCGCCGTCGCCAATGGATGATTGGATTTTTTCTCCATATTTGTTAAAACAGCTACTAATTCGTCTTGGCGATCTTCTAAGCCATCAACAAAAAGATAATCTGTTACCTCAGGTTTGCCTTTTGTTAGCGTGCCTGTTTTATCAAAAGCGAGTGCTTTCACTTCAGCTAAATTTGATAAGAATGAGCCACCTTTAAACAAAACGCCTTGTTTTGCTAAATTGGAAATTCCTGATAAAGTTGCCGGAACGGCACTCGCTGCTAGTGCACAAGGTGAGGCAGCAATTAAGAAAACCAAGCCTCTGTAAAAACTTTCAGCCCAAGTCAATTGGAAAAGTAATGCGCCACCTAAAACAATTAGTGGAAAAACTGCTAAAACTAGTGTGACATATTTTGGTTCAAATCGTTTAATTTTGCTTGCAATTTCTGATTGATTTTCTTGTGATTGGTTCACGAGCTGTACGATTTTTGCAAAAACTGTTTCTGAACTATCTTTCGTTACTTCAACAACAATTGTGCCTGAACCGTTCATAGTACTACCAAAAACTGGGTCCCCACTATTTTTTTCTTTGGGAATACTTTCCCCATTAATAGATGATTCATCCACAGCGGTACTTCCTTCAATCACGACGCCATCTGTCGGGATTTGCGCACCATTGAGGACTTGCACGCGGTCACCAATCTTCAATTGTTCAACTGACACAGTTTGAATTGAGCCGTCATCTGTTATCAGGCGAGCTTCTGTTGGATTTAAATTTAATAGTTTTGTAATTTCACGTTGGCTTTTGCCTTGAGCATAATCTTCAAGGAAATGCGCCGCCGCAAAAATCAAAATCAACAATGCTGATTCTTCAAAACTTCCCATTAATGCTGAACCAACTGCAGCTAAGGTCATTAACAAATGAATATTAGGCGAAAACTTTCGATTGTTTTTCGTATCCCGATACGTATCTCCAAAGCCTTCCCCAATAATATGATAACCAGCTAAAATAGCAGCTAACGAGAAAAGAATATTTTTCACTAAGAGCATGTTCCCTAAAAATAAACCGATAAAGAAAAGAGCCAATCCTGTAAAAAAGAGAATAACTGGAACGTTTTTACCTTTTTCTTCATGTGTGTGTGCACCTGTTTGTTTTGACATTGTTATGCGCCTCCTTATTAATGTTTTCCTATTCATATGAATGTATATTCATATTATAAAACACTTAGGTGGTTTTGTAAAGACTTAAACACAAAGACAAGCGATGATTCTATTCGATAGGATCACCGCTTGTCTTTGTCGATTCTTTTTGTTGTTGATATTTTTCTTCTTGAATAGTCAATAATGATTGCGTTAAATTGACCCAATCAATCGAACGAGGTGGATCCAGCCAAACCATAACTTTACTCTTTTCTTCTTGATACAAGTTATTTAAATTGGTAATCACCACATCTGGTAAGGTATCTGATAACGGGTCAATAATTTCTACATTTAAATTCACATAGACGGATAAATTTTTTTTGATGAATTGGTTATACTCTTTTCCATAAGAAAAATCAATTAGGACCTTGGCTGGCTCTGCAATTAAATGAACCGGAACATGATTAATTAGCAACAATAGATAGTTAAAAAACAAACAGTGATTGGCTTTCGCAATTTTTTTATGTTTTGCTGTTAACCAACGAATATATTCAATTAAATAAAAATAAAATTCCGGATATGTTTGCTTAAAAAACTGTAAATCCATTTCAAAATCGTCAAACATATTAATCGGAAAGTAAATAACATTGAAATGAATAATTGCTAACCCTTCTTCTAGAGTATTCCTTGTTGACTCCTCTAAACAATTAAATGCTTTTTCAAAACTTCCAATGAAAACACGAGTTAGGCTTTCAATCGTAGGATCTTCATGAATGACATATTTTTTCTCTAGTTTGCCATGCAAATACAAGAAAAAAACAATCGTATACGTTAATGATTTTGAGGACAATGCCCATGCCACTTGCGATTTTTTTATTAATTCTTCTGAAAATGTATTTAGTGCACGTGTATCGATCCCTTCCACCGCACGTCCTTCGTTGTTAATCATAATAGCTAAATAATGGAAAAAATTGCGTCGCTCATAGGTGGTGAAAGTAT
The DNA here is from genome assembly GCF_050541505.1 of Enterococcus sp. DIV0183. Taxonomy (NCBI): domain Bacteria; kingdom Bacillati; phylum Bacillota; class Bacilli; order Lactobacillales; family Enterococcaceae; genus Enterococcus; species Enterococcus sp. DIV0183. Next base: position 582,168 of record NZ_CP172932.1, on the reverse strand, counting down.
AGTTTAACTCAACAGACTGTAATACACGTTTCGCTTCATTATAGACTTTTACCGAATATAATTCGGAAATTGGTTGATTGGAAAGCGTGAACAATTTATACAAAAAAAATGAAATTGCTTTTTGATTGCCGACAATTTCCCGTTTACTAAAATAGATCTGATACTCCTTTAAGGCTTTTTTTAGCCGCTGTAAGGTACTATACGCCACAGAGGTGCTGACATGATTACATTCAGCAAACTTTGTCAAACTATAATTTCCTCTAAAGTAAGACAACACTAATTTAAAAGAGAGCGATTCTGTTAAGTATTTCGTGAGCAAAAGTTTACTTGAATAGTTTCCATCAATTTCAAGTGTAACATCTACATCAGAAACGACTAAAGTTAAGCTGTCGCTTAACTTTAGATTGTCAATATCTGCTTTTAATTTTTCTAATGTTTTTTTGACTAAAAAATTCGACATTGATAATTCTTCGCGAAGTGCAATAAAAGTACCTGATAGCGTGGGACTTTCTTCTAAATGCCTTAGCAAGGAATAACTTCGTTGATCTTCTTTATTTAAAAAAATTTCATAATTCATCATTTATCAGTTCTTTCTCCCATAAATAGCCGTTCCTACTAATTCCCGTATGAAATTCAAGTAAAAAGTGTTTTGCCCCTCCGTTCCAGCACCGCCTGTGCTATTTGGTACAATGGTGATATGGCTAGCATCAAATAATTCATCCGTGAAAAATACTTGATGCTGACTTTTCTTGGAAGAAGGCCTTTCTTCATTTGTTTTTGGATTATTGGTTGTCACTTCTTTTTTACTAACGTCTTCGCTACTTTCTTCCGCTTGCGTTTCGCTAGTAATAGTACTTTCATTTGTTTCTTCCATTTTTTCTGGTGTGCCAGTATTCTCAATCGGATAAATTTCTTCTGTTGGATTGGTCGGATTATAAATTGGATTCCGTTCTTCTGCTGCTTGCACATTGGTTACTTGAAAAAACGAGAGTAACAATGTACTCCATAATAGTAAATGTTTGTATTTATCCATTTTTCTCACATATATTGCCAAATACTTTAGCTACATAACAAAACAAAAAATATAACTAGTAAAGTGGTATCAGACGATATTTAACAATACTCCTTCTTATTATTTCTTTTTTTGAGTTAGGTTTGTTGAATAAACTGCATGTTTGATAAGTAAAAACAAACAAAAACGTTGCCGATAATCAAATCAAAAATTAACTACTCTTTATATTTCTCTTTCGTTTTTTTCCTGTTTCTTTTTTCGCCAAATCAACCAGGCAATGATTAAAATCACTATCAATAAAAGTAGTAAGCCAATCATCAAATATAAATTCGAATGATTTTCTTTTAAGGTGACATCTTTTTCATTTAATTCTTTGGCAACTTCACCATTAATTGTAAAGTCTTTTTCAAATTGCCATTGATTTCTAAAAGATATCGATTCATTGTTTATTGATTTTTTAAATGAGCCTGCAGCATCTTTATTCCCAACAACGGTCATAGACAAATGATAATCTCCTGGCTTAAGTGGTTGCCCTTTTAGCGCAATAGGAACAGAAAAATTGGTATTTGGTGCAATTTGCATGTTTGCTTTTTCCTCTTTATATAAAACTTCTTCATGTCCCTTTTTGGTAATCTCTGCCGAAAATGCAACTTGGTTAATATATGTTTTTTGATCATTTTGTAGATTGACTAAAATCACATTTCTAGCATTAATCTGTCCTGGTGAGACTTTTTTCAAAAGTAAATTCGGCTCAACCTTTTTTTTATTTTGTTGCATCAATAATGCAACGACATACGAATATTCATTTTTAATGGATAACCCCTGACTCTTATCGTCTTGGCGTTTGCCTTCATCCGACGTTTCTTCTTTAAAAGTGATACCACTAGCTAACACTCCATCAAAGGGTGTATTAGGCATTTTGACGTTAATAGAAACCGTTTGTTCACTTTTCGGTTTTAAACGAACTGAGCTAGGGTATTGAACGTAGTCTTTTATATCAAACGCTAAACTTTGATCTTTTTTCCCCTTATTTTCACCATACTCCACGATTACATTTGAATTGGTAATGGCACTATTGATGGAAATACCTACCTTTACTTCTTTATCTGTATCATTGCGCAAGTTCACTTTCAACTCAGTTTCTTCATTTGGTGCTAGTAATAAATCAAAGTAAGTTTTTTCTTTATCTACTTGTTTTTCTGATGGAATAGGCGTAACCGCAAAATTAAATTCACTGGCATAACCATTGCTAGGTACTAACGCTAAAAGAATTAGTAGTATCGGAAAAAAAAGAAATCGTTGTTTTTTTCTGTTCAAATTATTTACTCCTTTTCTATATGTAGTGAATAGCAGGTAACCATGTTCCCCGCTATTCTTCTTTTTAAAATTCGTCTAATTTCCTGGAGCGTCTGTCAACGTCCATGTTAATTTTGTGGCGTATTTTTCAGCGTATTTGGTTGTAGAACCTGGAACAGTTAACTCAATACTTTTAGCAGCTGTAGTTGCATCTGTTCCCCAATCAAATAAATAAGTTCCTGCACCGTTTCCTTTTGCTGCACTCATTACATCTGATTGACTACCATCTGAATTCAACGTGATTGTGGCTGGGCCTGTTGGTTTACCTGAATCTGAAGCAGTCACTACATTTCCGTTTTTAAACGTGATAGCTGCCCCAGTCAATTCTTTACCAGAAGTTGATTTAAATTGTCCTTCTTGTTTCACTTTTAATGACCAGCCAGCTTCGGTTCCACGGTTATCTGTTACTTGGACATAGTTAGGCCCTTCTTTGACTTCATCGGTTGCGCCTACCGTCTTGTATTTTTGGGTAGCAGCAAAATAAGTCTGATCCTTCGACGTGATTTTTTGAACACCGAAGTCTAGACTTGACGCATAATCAATTGACAACGGACCGTTTGTTCCTGGATTAGGACCTTCAGGATCTGTTGGGTCAATAGGATCAACTGGATTAGTTGGATCCGTTGGGTCAACCGGATTAGTTGGATCTTCACTTGGTGTAAATTCTACGATACCATTAGATGTATAACTACCGCCATCTTCTGCAAAGGCTTGAGAAGTCATGCCTAAGCTCCCTAAAATAAATGTGGATAAACATACTGTTGTTACTTTTTTCATTTTCTTTTCTCCATTCTTTTCTTTAATTTCCTGGTACGTCTTCTAACGCCCAAGATAAACGAGCTTTAAATGTTCCAACTCTTTGATAAGCTACAGGAACATTGATTTGAATTCCTTGTTGTTTTGATTCATCAAGTAATGCTGTTAAATCTGTTTCACCTTTCTGATTACTTTCTAAAAGCGTAATTGCCTCATTTGTAATCTGAGAGCTTCCAGCAGTTGAAACGAAAGAAAAAACATCTGGCATTACAATTGAATCATTCGTTAACGGTTGCGTTTGCTTTAGTTGCAAGCGCCAATTATTTGCGTTACGTTCATCCACGACTTTGAGTCCTTCGGTGGGATGCCCAAGTTTAATTAGTGGTTGATTACGTATCTTTTCCGTACCAAAAGTAATCTGTTTTGGTGCCTCTTTAAAATATAGTTCCCCTAAACGATAGTAAAAATAAATATCTTTTGTTTCCTCTGTCATTGTTCCTTCCGCATTGCCTGAGTCTTTTGTAAAAACATAGCCAGAAATATCTAGGGGTTTTTCTTGATAGGGTGCACCAATTTTCCCTGTTACACTTTTAGGTGGAGCAATATCTTTACCTTCCGCGTCTTTATAAAAAACGGTTACTGTTTTTTCTGTTGGTTTAGGAATAGTAATCGTTACATTATTTGACTTTTGCAGTAAGGTTCCTTCTTCATAATAGTCAAAGTTCATAGTTAAAACTTTTTCGGGCGTATTATCTTGAAGGGTTGTTTTTAATTCAATAATCATGTCCTTCTTTAAAACTAGGTAGTCATTTAAAGTAATTGTTAAGTGATTCCCTGTTTGTGTCAGATCTTTGGCTGCTACCTTTTTACCATCAATCGTTAATGAATTTTCTTCATATGCTAATTCATCAGGTAAGTCAATGCTTACTTGCGGTTGACGATCTTCGATAAAGTCATTGTCAATATTCAACGTATTCCGTAGTCTCACCTGATCATTTTTCACTGCTTCAACAGCTGAGCTAAATTCCTGACCATTCACGCTAAGGGCTGCTTGTGACGTAACGTTGGTAGGAATTTGTGTCATTGCTAAAGCATTCTCTTGGTATTTGCCACCTGTGGATGATGTAAAGCCCCAATAAACCGTTGTTGCGCCAAATTGTGCATTTAAATCTGAAACTACATACGTATTCGTGCCCACACCTTCTAAATCATATGTTAATGCTTTGGCTGCGGCATTCCAATGAACAGTCAACATGCGCCAGGTTCCATTAGATAGATAGGTTGGCGCAACGGTGACGCCTGAATGCTCCCCTGTATAGCTGTTGTTATTAGCTTTCGGAGTGACAAAAGCTAAATGCCCATTTCCCTTATCTTGTGAAATTTCTCGGTCCATTCGGTTGGAACTACCAGTATTTTTATAGGTATCAAACTCAATCGATAAGGCATTTCTAACATAAGGTTGACCAGCTTTCGTGGAGTATGCACCGATTCCCATCCCAGGTGAACCAATGACTTCTTGAGGCGTTGTGGACACTCTAGGATCATTCGTTAAGGTAAAGGTCATACCATCACCAGCATTTGCATACTCGTTTCCTAAATACAAATAACTTTTAAAGGTAAAATCCGACAATAAACTGATTGGTTTTTTTGACCAAATAGCTCCTTTTTGTGATTTAACAGCTGGGTTTAGTTGTAATAACTTCCCACCTTCTAAAATACTTGTTGCATTTCCAATTGGTTCTTGAAATACCTTGTCGATTGGAATGATATTAGGATCATCCGGCAATGAAGTAGCGTATGGCGCAGCCAACATGCGCGGCTGTGGTTCAACTATCGCCGATTCCGTTGCACTGTTATCGTCATCCTTTTGTTGTTCGCTAGGTTCTAAAGTAGCCGTTGATTGGTCTGTTTCTGCTGGATGATTATCGGTTGTTGTTGTCGTTTCTAGGGAAGGTTCTTGCTCTAATGTTTCCGAGTGAGAAGGAGCGCTAGTTGCCTGATCATTGGCCGATTCCTCCACTATTTCCCGATTGACTTCGTTGATATTTGTCGAAGGATTACTAATCGCTTCGCTAGTAATAGGCGCAAGGAGTAGTAAGAATAAACTACTTGCCAAAAAGACTAGGCTTTGTTTGTTTCGCATCTCTCTTCACCTCTACTTTTTAAATTCCTGGTACATCCGTCAACGTCCACAATAATTTTGTTTGATATTTCACGGCATCTTTAGGGGTTGACCCTGGTACTGATAGCGCAACATCTTTTGTAACATTAACATTGTGTACCGTATTGGTTTCATCGCGTTCTGCAACCACTTCTACTTTGCCCCAATAAGTAGCCCAAGTTCCTGCACCGGTTCCTTGCTTCGCAGCTGCCACTAGCGATGCGGTTCCTGGAACAAGGGCAATCTTATTTGTTGCCTCTGGTTTCACAACATTTTGCGCATTACTATTAACAGTCGGGTTAGCTAAAGAAATTTGCGCACCTGTCAACTGACTATTTAAAGTCGCCTTTGTTGCTTTAAATTGCTCCTTTTGCGTAACCGTTAAAGACCAACCGCTATTGGTTCCTCTATTATCAGAAATTTGCACAAAATTTGGTGTTTCTTTTTGATTTTCTTGATATTGCTGTGCTCTTGCAAAATATACTTGGTCTTTATTCGAAATACGATTTTTCCCAAAGTCAAAACTTGAAGCATAATCAATAGACAACGGTCCTTGGGTACCTGGATTAGGACCTTCTGGGTCTGTCGGATCAATTGGTTTGACTGGCTTTTCTGGATCGGGATTTTCTGGATCAACCGGTTCTGTCGGATCTACGTTCGGAATAAATTCTACTAAACCATTCGAACGATACTCTTCTGCCTTCGCTTGTAAGGACCAACCAGCAACTGCAAATGTACTGCATAGAACGATTCCTGTGAATTGTTTTTTCATTGCTTTTCTCCTTTATTTAATTATTAGCGGGAGTATCTTCTAATGCCCAAACTAACTTCGTTGAATATTGTTGTGCAAGCTTTACAGATTTTCCGGGAACGAATAGTTGGACAGCTTCTTTATTTGTTGCTTCATTTGAACCAAATCGATAAACCCAAGTCCCAACACCTGTTTCTTTTTTAGCGTTCATCGCTAGATTATTATTTACGCCAGGTGTTAAGGAAATAGTATTACTGACTTCAGTAGGTTTATATTTTTCATCCACCATTGAGGCAGCTTCTGCCTTTGTAAACGTTAATTGAGCGCCGACTAGTTCCTCTCCAGTAGCTGTTTTAAATTGTTCAGGTTGGGAAAGCGTTAGTTTCCATCCTGCTAACGTTCCTCTTTTATCAGTTACTTGTACATAGGTTGGTTTTTTTGAACCATCTTTCATTTCATCTGGCGCAGCATAATACGTTTGATCTGCCGTAGAAATCTTTTGTGTGCCAAATTTAAATTTTGACCCATAATCAATTGATAAGGCACCACCCGTTCCTGGCCCTGGAGGATCAATTGGGTCTACTGGATCAGTAGGATCGGGATTTTCTGGATCAACTGGCGGTGTGATTTCGTTATCGCCTGCTTCAAAAGTAATTGTGCCTTCCGTATTGTATTCTTTCGGAAAAGTTTCTGCTGCTGATGCGTTTATTGCTTGAAACCCTACGCCTAAAAGTATGGTTGCCGATGTAAGTAAAACAGTTTTTTTCATTAAATAAGCTCCTTCTCTCGTTTCATTTTATTAATTAAATAAATGACTACCCCCAACAAACTAACTCCTATCAAGGAATACAGCGGATTTTCAGACTCGCCTGTTTTAGGTAAAACTGCTTGTCCAGAAGCAGTTAAATTGTTTCTTCCCTGTTCTTCTGATTGTTGGGTATACGCTATGTCATTTGACTCTTTTTCATTCTCATAAACGTAGGTGCCATAGAAGCTCGCTTGACCATTTGATTCATAATTATTTTCTTCAGCCATAACGCTTTTTGTTTGCAACCCAATGATCAATAGCCCTAAACATACCAAACTAAACCTTTTTATGATTTTCATCTGAATTCCTCCTTCCCCATTTTCAACATTGACTGGCCCAGCCAATAAACATTATATAAAAGAAATATTTATTAGATTTTTTTATTTTTTTCAGACGCTTTTAAAAAATAAAATGGTTTCAGCTAAGAAAGCTTTAAAATCAACACTTTTAAAGACAAAAAAATAAACAAAAAAACTTCAAAAAATAATTTTCGAAGTTTTTTTGTTTATTTTTTTATTATTTTTATACTTCAACCGCTTCTAACAAAGCTAAACGTTCAGCAACTTCTGCTTCTGTTAAATTATATTTTTTTACATAACGGTTGGCAGGATGCTGGCTACATTCTAATGAGCAGCCACCTAAATGTTTATGTTCATTTTCTTCTGAAGTTAAGATTTGACGATTACATTCTGGGTTTGCACAGTTAATGTAGCGTTCGCAAGGTGTTCCATCAAACCAGTCTTTCCCAATAACTTTTTTATCAACATGATTAATTTCGACACTGATTCGGTCATCAAAGACATACATTTTGCCGTCCCAAAGTTCGCCACGTGTTTCTGGATTTTTCCCATAATTGGCAATACCACCATGCAATTGAGCAACATCTTCAAATCCTTCTTTTAATAACCAGCCAGAAAATTTTTCACAGCGAATCCCGCCAGTACAATAGGTAACAATTTTTTTATCCATAAATTGTTCTTTGTTCTCGCGAATCCATTGTGGTAACTCACGGAAGCTACGGATATCTGGGCGCACGGCACCACGGAAATGACCTAAATCATATTCATAATCGTTACGAGCATCGATTACAACAGTGTCTTCGTCTAGTAAGGCTTCTTTAAATTCTGCAGGTTCCAAATATTTCCCCGTCGTTTCTAATGGATCAACGTCTTCTTCTAAGTTCAACGCCACTAATTCAGAACGTGGGCGAACAAACATTTTGCGGAACGCCATTTCTTCTGCTGGATCAATTTTAAAGAATGTATCCTTAAAGCGCTCATCTGCTTGCATTGCTTCCATATACTTTTCTGTTTCTTCGACAGTACCAGATAACGTTCCGTTAATCCCTTCTGTCGCTACTAAAATACGGCCTTTTAAGTTTAATGATTTGCAAAAAGCTAGATGCTCTTTCGCAAAAGCTTCTGGATCTTCAATTGTTGTATATTTGTAATAAAGTAATACTTGGTATTTCATCTTGTTTTCCCCTTTTGTATAAAGTCATTCTATCCCATTATACGGTGAATAAAAAAGGGAAAGCGATTATTTTGCTTGTGTATTTACACACAATAAAAAAAGCCTGATAAACGGCGGGAACAGAACCAACACTACGCGTTGCTCCGATCTCAACAACTTCTAAGGTGTTTTCTCGACATGCGTCTCGTCACAGTACAGCCTTCAAAAGAGCTACAGCTCTAAGAGTTGCGATGTTTCACTGTGAAGCATGAACAGATGAAATCATCGTACCTACTTGGTGAAGGTCCTTCGGAAATAAGCCGAAATTGACTTTCTCACACAAGTGTTCGGCGTATCTTAATCCTTCCAAGTGTTGAGAATCACGAAGAACGTAGTGATTCGATGATGAACAATACCTACTTGGTCTCCAAAAATTAAAGAGCAATTTTCGGAAATTTCTTCTTATTGCTGAGAAACACTATTTGCAAAGCAAATAGATGTTAATCAGTACCTACTTGGTTCTCGGAGCTAAACGGTTCTGTCCCGACCTCTTCTATATACTACTCCTTTTCAGAAGTCGCGGCGAGTTGTTCTTGCAATTCACCTAAAAGTTCAATTTGAATATTTTGGATTTTCACCAAATTTTCTAGTTGATTATTGATAATATAATCCATTTTCTCATGTAATAAATTAATTTCTACTTCTGCTTTTAAGTTAATTTTATAATCATTATTCGCTTGTTCTCTGTCACGGGCTTCTTGTCTGTTTTGACTCATCATAATAATCGGTGCTTGGATAGCTGCTAAACAAGATAAGGCGAGATTTAGCAAAATATAAGGATATTTGTCAAATGGTTGTCCCAATAAAGTGGTAGAGTTAATCACGATCCAAGCAATCAACACGAAGCAAAAGAAGCCAATAAACACCCAGCTACCGCCAAATTTAGCAATGGTATCCGCTGCTCGTTGGCCAAAGGTTAATTTCTTTTCCATCTTTTCATTCATATTATTGGAAATCAGCTTATCTTCTTTGATATGTTGAACCACCAATTCATTCAGTTGTTGGATTTTTTCAGAATCATTTGCGACCAATTGTTTCATGTAATCCAAACGATAATTAAGTAACTCCGCCAATGTAATCATCGATTCAGCTGTCAATTGTGGATTGTTTTGGAGAATAAAAGCTTGCGTTTCCTGTTCTATATCTTGAAGATAAATGTTTTTTTTCGTTGATTCACCAATAACAACTTGTTTATTTTTTGATTGCTTCATCTTCGTCACTCCCTTTGATCGTTCTTCCCTTTATTTTAATATAAAGTCTCTCAGAAGAAACCTAAAAAGGCTTTGGAGTGATCGTTGTTGCTTCTGCTTTAAAATTTAACAGTTAAATTGGTTACATCATGGAACAACGAACCAATTAATTCTTTGTATTTCGCTGGATTCACACAATTAGTTAGCAATATGACCCCGGTTTTCATATCTTTTGAAAATAAAACCAGGGCTTGTTGACCCGCTTCAACGCCGTGTAAGCGTAAATAATTATCATGAACATAGATGCCGCCATGATAATAACTTTGCTGAGAAGACGTCCATAATTTTTGCAAAAGTGCGGTGGAAACTAAGTGTCCACTCATTAATTGATGTAAGTACCAATACAAATCACCTGTCGTCATATCCACATTCCCAGTCCCAAATTCATGGGCAAAACTAGCTGCGGGAATTGAGAGCACTTGATTATACGAATTGTCTTCTGTCCATTTATAACTTGTTGAATTATTAGGTTGTTCCAATAAGGTTTCATAGAAGCCAAAATTCTTTAAACCAGCCGTTTTGTGATAAAGATTATTAAATAATTCTTGATAGGTACGTTGATACATTTTCTCTAACATTCCTGCTAAAAGGACAAAATTTACTGGGGAATAATTGTATTTTCCTTTATTGACTTGAATGGTATTTTGTTTAACAAATTGAATAATTTCTTCATCGGTAACGATATTATTAGGCATTGCTGATAACTTTAAACCGCTTGTCATATTCAACATATCGCTAATCGTAATATCCTCAGCACCTTGAATTTGCGGATAAAACGTAGCGAGTTTTGTATCTAATGTAAGTTTACCTTCTTCAATTGCTTTTAAGATCAAGGTTGTGGTAAAAGATTTTTGAATTGAGCCAATCTGAAACCTTGTGTTTGGCGTGTTGGCTTGTTGCTTTTCAAAATTGGCAAAGCCATATCCTTTATTTACTAAAACCTGATCATCTTTAATGATCAAAGCCGAACCAATATAATTTGTTTCTTGAATTTTTTGATCAAGTTCGCCACTATCTGGTGCAACTATTTCTTTCGTTAAATTCGCATAATTATCACTTCGGCGATCTTCTTCCAAGACCACTTTCGATTCTTGACTAACTTGTGAATCTCTAGTGAAAAAGAACGTTTTTATTAAATAACCACTACCACCAATCACCACCAACAAACATACTATAAAAAGCCAATTCACTCCTCCATGTCTTTTCTTTGCATGTCGTTTACGCATACCGCTTACCTCCGCCTATTCTATTAACAGCATTATCATACGCTATATTTTCATGAAAATTACAGATTTTAGTAAAATTTATAAAACTTTCAACTTTTATAAAAAACAGCTTGGCACCGGAATCTAGATTGATTCTGGTGCCAAGCTGTTTTTTATTTACTTTCTTGCCCCATCACAGCAAAGTAATTATCATCGTTATCTGCAAAATTAAAAACTAAGCCTGTTGGCAATTGAACCATTTCACCAACAGTAACGCCAGCCTCTTGCATTTTTTTATAGAGACCAATGATATCATCGCTAGCAAACATTAAAGAAGGGGTATTCCCCGCCACTTCTGGTGAATGTTTTTGAATAAAGGCCAAATCATATAAAACAATAATCGCTTCTGCTGATTCACTTGGTGCAATTTCTACCACCAATGTGCCGTCAACTTCCTCTCTTTCCTTTTCAACAAAGCCAAACGTTTGCCAAAATTGACTAGATTCCTCAACATTATTCACATATAACATAATCTTTACTTGGTTTGAAAACATTCCTTCACGTCCTTTTGAATTTAGTTAACAACTTATTATATACGTTCTTTTAAATAATTACTGCACTTTCGCTTAAAATTCAAAAAAAGTGTTTGAGCAAGACATTGCTCAAACACTTTTCGTTTTATTGATTTAGATATTTGCATCTAAGACAACGTCGCGATCATTTAAGACATCACGATCTAATTCATGAATACGAGCACTTGTTAACACGCCTGCAACCATACTATCGTTAACGTTAACAGCTGTCCGCGCCATGTCAATAAGTGGTTCAACTGAAATTACTAAACCAACAATTGCAACTGGTAAGTTCATTGCGCCTAAAACGATTAGAGAAGCAAAGGTTGCTCCGCCGCCGACACCGGCTACGCCAAATGAACTGATTGTGACAACTGCTACTAACATTAAAATAAATTGTAAACTAAAGACATCAATTCCAACAGTTGGTGCAACGATGGTTGCTAACATAGCTGGATAAACGCCGGCACAACCATTTTGTCCAATAGATAAACCGAAACTACCAGCAAAGTTTGCTGTGGCATCATCGACACCTAATGCTTTGGTTTGTGTTTCAATATTTAATGGTAAAGCTCCTGCACTTGAACGAGAAGTAAAAGCAAAGCTCAAGACTGGAAAAACTTTTTTTAGATACGTAACTGGATTGACTTTTAAAGTAATTAAAATCAGCATGTGAATGGCAAAAACAATGATTAAGGCCACATATGATGCCAACACAAATTTACCTAAGTTAATAATCGCAACAAAATCACTTGTTGCTACAACATTAATCATTAACGCTAACACGCCATAAGGGGTCAAGCGTAAAACTAAGGTAACAATTCGCATGGTAATTTTATATAAACTATCAATTAAATTTGCAAAAAATTCAGCTTCTTTTGGCGCTTTACGACGAACGCCTAAATAAGCGACACCAACAAACGCAGCAAAGATTACCACCCCAATGGTACTCATTGGTCGTGTTCCCGCAAAGTCAGCAAAGACATTTTTAGGAATGAATGAAACGATTTGTTGGGGAATCGTCAAATCTTGAATCGCATCTTGACGCGTCGCTAACTCGGCAATTCTTGACGTTTCTGCAGCACCTTGCGTGAATTTTGCCCCTTGAAGACCAAACGCTAAGGTTGTTCCAATCCCCACCAAGGCAGCTACTGCTGTTGTTCCTAGTAAGGTGGCTAACACATTAAAGCTAATTTTTCCTAATTTATTGGATTCTTTCATTTTTGTAAATGCACCTACAATAGATACAAATACTAACGGAATTACGAGCATTTGTAGAAACGCTACATAACCATTACCTACAATCCCGATCCATTCCATTGATTGCGTAGTAATTTTACTGTCTGTACCAAAAGCAAATTGAATAATTGCACCTAAAACAATCCCCACGCCCAATGCTGAAAAGACACGTGTTGAGAATTTTAAATGTTTCTTTTGCATTTGGTAGAAACCGAATAACACAGCAATAAATGCAAGGATCACTAATACAGTGATGAATGTTGTCATTTTAGTTCCTCCCTATGTTTTTAATGACAAGTACATCAAAGGAAGTAAAGGTTCCCGGTACTCACTCTCCAGTAAATACCCTGAAAACAGCAAACTGTTTCCAGTGATAGTTCTATTGTACCTTATTTTATAGCAAATAGTGGGATAATTTGCTTACTTTTTGATAGAAAATAACCGTTGTGATAGTTTAAAACTATCACCAAGCGTTGTTTTACTAGTCACTGTAAAAATAATTTGTTTTTTGTCCTCTTTCTTTTAAGCTGACGTGGTATACTTAGTTCTAGGAGGTGTAAGCGTATGCAAAAAATTTGTTGGATCCTTTCTGTCAACCGTGATGGAGCGACGTTGTTTGTGGGGAGCCCTGCAAATGGAGGTCCTTGGCTCTTTTCAAATAAAGAGCAGCAAAACATCAAAGCCTTTTTTCAACCAACCTATGAAATTGACTTTATCAGTTATGATGTTCTTTCAGAGGAAGTACCAGAAGCTGCGTTCATTTTGTACAATGAAATGCTCGCTCCCTATCTTCCCGAAAAAATCACCAAAGTTGGTCAGCCGATTGCTTATGTGGATATCGCTACAAAAAATTATGAACAGTTTAAAAAAGCTTTGGTTGCTAAATCTTCACAAGAATAAAAACAGCGTTTATAACGGAATCCGTTATAAACGCTGTTTTTAAAGTTTAAGCTTCTTCTGATTGTTGAAAATTCAATTGGACACCTGGACGATCCAGAGCAATTTCAGTTACTTCATAAGATAAACGTTCGACGATGCTAAATAAAGGACGTACAAGTTCATCGACTTCTTCTTGCGAAATATCTTCTTGTTTTTCAATTTTACGATCAATAATGTGATTAATTTGGCTAATCGCCCCTGATAAAACAAATTCGTCAAAGACAATTCGAAATTCTAAGCGAGCAACAAGTGCTGAGCTGTTTTCTGGATAATTTTCTTCTTCTACTTCAATTGGTGAAAAACTGACACGTAAATCTGTCTCTACTTCTGAATCAGGTACTCGCATATCATAGTGATACGCTTCAACAATTTCTTGTTGGCGTTTAATTTCCATTGTTTTTTCTCTCCTTTTTTAACAAGATATTCCCCTTTTAGAATATCCAATGGTTTCTTTTCTCAAGTATACCACAAGTCCAAAAGTTGCCTAGACCAAAAAACACAGAAGATCAGACTTTTTTGATAAATTGATTTTGGCAGTTTGAACAAGTGACTTTGATTGTTCCTCGTCCTTTCGGCGCACGTAATGACTGCTGACATTTTGGACATTTAAAATAACGATACTCTTTCTGAGTCATGTGTCGCTTGCGAAAAGCATGAACCTTTTGCATTAGGCGTTGTTTTCGAAGAATAAACCGTTGATTTTCATTCAATCGCGGGTGAATATGTTTTGAAAAAAAGCGATAATACACGTAGGCGACTGTGATTAAAATCAATAACCGAACCCAAAGATAGCCAGTAAAAATATTGATGAGCGCCAGCACGACACTTGTTAGCAACAGCGTTCGATTCAATTCATCGAACCGGGCATAACGTCCTTGTAAAAATCGTTGCGCTTTTTTGCGCCAACGTAGAATGCGTTCAAACCAAATTTAGCCCATTTATCTTCCTTCTTTCGAGCATTATTTTTTGAATAAATGATTGATTTACAGAAACTTTCAATCAAAATTTACACTTACTAAGTCCAAATTTTGAACAACTGTTGGTTATTTTCGATGGTATACTTCTAGAGAAGTCAGGTCAACCGATGAATGACTTCGTTGATAATAGCTACCGCTATTTTATACAAACTTAAACTGTCGATAGATAGATTATCCGATTTTAACTTAGGGGAAGGTTAAAATCCGATTCTATAATTTAGCACTACACTCCTTTATTTAGTAGCAACTTTAGCCTATCTATCCACATTTTAAGTCAAAAAGAAGCAAGTCCGGACTTGCTTCTTTTTATTTATCTTTCTAATTCTTCAATTTTCTTCTCAATTAACGCCAAGACATATTGACACGCTTCAGGATCTTCGACAAAATCATATTTATCGCCATCAATTTGAATTTTAGGACTTTCATCATAGTCTTCGTACCATTGATCATAACGCTCGTTCAACATTTGATAGTAATCATACAACGTTGGATCTGTCTCAATTTGTTCATAAGGACGGCCACGTTTTTTGATGCGTTCCAACATTTTGGGAAATGAAATACGAATGTGAACTAACAAATCAGGTCTTTTTTTATGCGCAGCATAAGGCAATTCTTGGAGCATATTTTGTAATAAGTCATCGTACACTTTGACCTCTGTTTCGTTTGCACGACCTAAATCTGCATTTAAATGAAAAAGTAATGAATCTTCATAAATCGAGCGATCCAATACATTATTTTCATGCGTTAATGCTTGTTTAATACTATCAAAACGTTTATTTAAAAAATAAATTTGTAATAAAAACGCGTACTTTTCCGGTTCCGCATAAAATAAAGGTAATACCTCATTATCATCAACTGATTCGTAAAAGGCTTCTGAACCTAAACGGTTTGCAATTAAAGCTGTTAAACTAGATTTACCAGCGCCAATCGTACCTGCTAAAACAATCACTGCCATCGAACTCCCTACCTATTTTTTTCCATTTTATTTTTTATCTTCAACCAATTAAACATACCAAAAATTGAGTTAAAAGTATACATACAATACATAACAAATATCGCATAATCACCACCAGCGTGCGTCCCTGCTCGGAACCATAACAAAATTGAAAAAATATTTCCTAGTAGCCAAAACACGAATTGCGATTGATAACGTTTAATCATCAATAACATCCCTGTCGCTGAAACACTGAACGTGATTGCATCTAATGTTTGTTGCGCATCATTTACAAAACCTAACAAAATATATGCAGCTACGCCAATGAGCAGCCACGTGAAAAAGGCATACAACCACTGAATACCTTTTAAAACTTTTACTTCGGTTACTTGACCCGAGCCATCCTCGCTAGCCCGAAGCCAAGCATAAAGCCCTGTAATGTCCATAATAATATAGAAGCTTTGTAAAAGAACTTCCGCATATACCCGTGTCACTAACCCAAAATAGCCAATAATCACTGCACTGATTAACCCAAAAATGTAATTGCTGACTTTTCCTTGGGCAATTAAATTCACACAAATGATGCCGGCTAAACCACCTACTAACGTAATCCAATTCGATGGATTGATAGCAAATGCAATCAACTGTACCCCCACCATCAAAGCTAAAAACAAGTAACTTCTCGTTTCCCAACCTTTAAAATCATTCACCAAAAAATTCTTATTCACAACAAATTTCCGACCTTCCTAAAACCAAACTTTTCTCTGTTGACGTCTCAATAAGAGTACTCCGTTTTAAAAAACAAGTCAATCAGATTTCGGAATAAAAAGAAGATTTTAATACTATATATTGATTAAAAAAACAAAAAGACACTACATATAGTCATTCTACAAGCATTCTGATATCCTTTATTGCCACAATATTTTCTTCATCTTGCTTTAATCTTCTATGTATTCATGGATTTGTTTCCATCTAATGATACCTGTAGCAGAACCCTTTACGACGGTAGCGCTTCAAATTAATATTGCGAAAGCGGAAGCAACCGCACATATTCATGCTTCAAACACAGCCATCGTTCACTCTTTTTATTGAAATGCTTAAAAATTGATGGCCTTATTTCTCGAATCTGGCCACTTATTAACTTATTACATGAAAACATTCGCCTAAAAAAGCAAAAAAAAACGACTCACCTAAATAATCGACCTACAAACAATTCCTTTCATTTGTAGGTCGATTATCTTTATTAGGTTTGATACGGATGTTTCGCCATTCCTAGTTTCCCTTTACTGCTCATCTCTATTTATTTTTTTACTGTTTGCCAACAGCTCGTTGTCTGAAAGTACTATCCGTCCTTTTGTACTTTGTTCAAAGCTGTAAGCTTGCTCAAATAACGTTTGCTCTTTATTGGCAGTTTGTGTAAAAGTCAGCCCATAAGGTTGTCCTTCACTGTTTTTCGCCAAAGGAACCGTCAATTCAGGATATCCTGCCACGGCACTTAAACCCGTACCTTCAGAATCAATAAAAGCATATCCGTCTAATTGTTGTTTTTTTAGCAACGCATCAAACGTTTGCTGTGCTTTTTTAATGGTTGTTTGAATGATTTCTTTATCTGGTTGTTTCTTTTTAACATCTGCTTCTAATAAATCTTGCCCATACTTGGCACGAACCTTTTTATCTTGTTGATTATACGCAATTAGTTCCTCCAGTGTTTTAAATGGTAAGTCATAACGTTTCGCAAATTCTTCCAATGCAAACTTAAATTCATTGGAAATAACTTTCCCGCCATCAATCCCTTCCATGTCTGGTGTTACCGGAATCACTTCTGCTCCAGCTTTTTGGAGGGCCTTTTTAGCAGTCGCAAATTCTTCTTCAGCACTTGGCATTTCTAGCAACCCAATGCGTTGACCTTGTAAGTTATTTTTAGTAAATTTCGTTGAATCAATGCTCGGAACCGTGTCTTTCTTAAACGCATTATAGCCTTGTGCAGCATCAACGACACTTCGGGCAATCGGGCCAACTGTATCTAATGACGGTGCCAATGGCAAAACACCTTCGCCACTTACTGAACTGTGGGTCGGTTTAAAACCAACCACTGATTGATGAGAAGCGGGGGAAACAATCGATCCCATCGTCTCAGTGCCTAAAGAGAAGGCGCCGATATTCATCGTCACACTAGCCCCACTCCCAGAACTTGAACCTGAAGGTGTTATTTTGAGCGGCCCATAAGGATTAAGTGTTTGTCCATGTTTGGAACTATAGCCACTTGGTGCTTTCATTGACATATAATTCGCTAGTTCAGATAAGTTTACTTTTCCTAAAATCAAAGCTTGCGCCTCTGTTAACTTCTTAACTACTTCCGCATCTTCCTTAGGCTTGAACGTGCGTAAGGCATAAGCTCCTGCACTCGAAATCATGTTGGTCGTATTTATATTTTCTTTCAAAGTCACAGGAATACCATACAAAGGCTTCTTCGGTGTTTGAGAGGCTTGCTGGTCAAATGCCTTGGCTTCCTTAATTGCTTGCGGATTGATTTCAGAGATGCTGTTCATGCCATTATCTATTTGATCGAACTGTAAAATACGGTCCAAATAAAACGCCGTAAGTTCTTCATAGGTCAATGCTCCGTCGGCAATCGCTTGCTGTAATTCAGTGATATTTTTTTCAATAATCAACGGTGCTTTGGTACGAGCTTTTTGTACATCCGTTTCTTTTAATTGGTCTTCAATCGTTTTAACGATTCTCTCTTGATTGTACATTGCTGGGGTTTCTGCCTCAGGAGTGAACTTTTTGAGTATAAACCAATAAGCTGCAGCGCCTATTATGACTAACAAAACAGCAATTATTCCGATTACTTTTAAAAATTTAGACATTTTTATCCTCCTATACCATTTAAAGATTATCTTACTATGTTTATTTTTGCATGACAACTAACAGTTTTGTTCGTTAAAAAGACAAAATAGAGAGTAGGACATCCGTCAAAACGACCGATGTCCTACTCTCTAACGATTAAGATAGTCCGCTAAATGCGTTTGTTTTAGTCTTTTGTGAAAGTTAAATACTGAGAATTTATTGTGTAATTCGTGTACCACTTTCTCCTTTGATTGCTTCCGAAGCTAATTCTAAAAGCCCGATAATCGCCTGGCGGTTTGGTTTACTTTCTGCAAAACTGATGGCCGCTTCCACCTTAGGTAACATACTACCTGGCGCAAATTGATTTTCTTCTATATATTGTTGCATTGCCGTAACCGTAACATCAGTCAAAGCTTGTTGATTTGCTTGACCAAAGTTAACAAAAACATGTTCCACTGCAGTTAATACCACAAAAACATCTGCTTCAATGAGTTCAGCCATTTTTGCTGCCGCAAAGTCTTTATCAATGACTGCATCTACACCATGATAGACTGGACCATCATAGGCAATAGGAACCCCGCCACCACCACAAGCAATTACGATTTGTCCTGCATCAACAAGTGTTCGCAAGCTAACTTTTTCGTAAATATCAACTGGTTTTGGTGAAGGAACTACCCGTCGCCAGCCTCGACCCGCATCTTCTTGATAGACGTTCCCAGTTTCCGCCATCAACTGTTTGGCTGTTTCTTCGTCATAATAACCACCAATTGGTTTTGTTGGTTTTGTAAACGCTGGGTCTTTCGGATCCACCACGACTTGTGTAATTAACGTAACAACTGGTTGTTCCCCTAAATTTCTGGCTACTAGTTCTTCATCAATTGCTTGTTGTAAATGATAGCCAATATAGCCTTGGCTCATTGCTGTGCATTCAGGAAACGGCACGACATCTTCTGGAGATTGACTCGTTTCCTCAAAAGCTAAGCGAATTTTGCCAACTTGTGGCCCGTTGCCATGAGCAATCACCACTTGATGGCCTTGTTCAATTAAATCAACAATGGATTTTGCAGCGGTTTGTGCTTTTGCCAATTGTTCTTTCGAAGAATTTCCTAACGCATTTCCACCTAATGCAATCACTATTTTTGACATCTGTTTCCCTCCTAGCGCTTTGGTTCTTGTTGTGTGATACAGTGAATATTGCCGCCCCCATAAACAACTTCTACCGTATTAACGCCGACAATTTTTTTATCTGGGAACATCGCTTGAACTTGCTCTAAAGCCAAACGATCATTTTCATCACCATACTGTGGCACAATCACGCCATCATTTGTAATTAAAAAGTTCATATAGGATGCGATACAAATATCGCCGTCTTCTCTTGGCATGGTTCCTTCCACGAAATCAATTTTGAAGGAACCTTGAATGGTTACATTTTTGACAGGACAGCATAATTTGTGGACTTTTAATTGGCGTCCTTTAGCATCAGTCATTTTAAGCAAACGTTGATACGCATCTTGTGCCGCTTCATAAAATGGGCTATTTTGATCTTCGGTGTAAATACAAGCCACTTCACCAGGTGCAATAAAACAAGCTACATCATCCACGTGACCATTAGTTTCTTCTGGGTCAATTCCATCACCTAGCCAAAGAACTTTTTCAACATTTAAATAGTCGCATAATTTTTGTTCGATTGCTTCTTTTGAAAGTTGTGGATTTCGACCTTCACTTAATAAGCACATTTCTGTAGTCAAGACTGTTCCTTGTCCATCTACGTGGAATGAACCGCCTTCTAAAACAAAATCATCTGTACGATAAGAATCTACATGCTCAATTTCACAAATTTTTTGTGCAACCAAATCATCTTGGTCCCAAGGGAAATATAAACCATCTACTAATCCCCCCCAAGCATTAAATGTCCAATCCACACCACGGATTTCTCCATGGTCGTTAATGACAAATGATGGTCCACAATCACGAACCCAGGCATCATTGTTTGACATTTCGTAAACCGTAATTTCTGGCGGCAATTGGCGACGGCAATTTTGAAATTGTTGTTGAGAAACCACCACATTCATCGGTGTAAATTGACTAATTGCTTTGGCCACATTAGTAAAAGCTTCTTGGACAGGTTTACCACCATCGCGCCAATTATCCGGTCTTTCTGGCCAAATCATCCAAACTTTCTCTTGTGGTTCAAATTCTCCTGGCATTCTAAAGCCATCTTGTTTAGGGGTACTTCCTACAATTCGTTTAGCCATTTTCTTTCGTTCCCTTCTTAATTTTTTTCACGTAAATAATTACTTCACCAAACAGAATAAAAATGATTGCCCCAATTGTGATTGGTAATTTTTCATTTAATGCTGCGGGACTAAAATCTAAAGGCACTGCTGTGAAAATCAGTGAAATAATAATCATAATCATTGGCAAAACCACTAAAACTTTTAAAAATCCTGGTTTTCCGTTAACTTTAAACGGACGTGGTGTATCGGGATCAATTTTTCTAAGCTTATAAAAAGCTGGGAAAACTGGGATATACGATAACAAGAATAGGACGACATTCAAGGAGAAAAAGGCCCAGAATAAATCTTGATTAGGTAAAATTGGTGCTAATACAATGACCACCGATGCCACAATGCCATTCATCAAAGCAGCCCCAATTGGCATGTCATTTTTCTTACTACGTTTTTCAAAAAATTTAGGCATGTCACCATTTTCAGCAGCATAACAAGCTGTATTATTGACTCCTAATGACCAAGAAATCATGTTGCCGAACAACGTAAGAAGGAATAGGAAAGCCATCAACATAATGAACCAACCTTCTGTCGAGCCTGTCAATAGTTTAAAGCTATCCATCATACCACTGCCGGTACTAATTTGATCGGTGGGAATCGCTACCCCAATTCCAAAGGCTGAAAAAATATAAATGGCGGCAATGACTAACCCCGCTGCTACAATAGCTTGTGGAATTTGCTTCTTAGGATTTTCCATATCATCTGCAAACGTACAGATGACTTCAAACCCTAACAAATTAAAAATGATTACAGAAATAAAAGATAAACTCCTTAAGTCAAACGTTGGCAGCATTGATTTCAAGGTAAATTCATTGGCAACACCTTTCGTCAAGGCTACATACAATCCTAGCCCACCAATTAAGACAGCTAAAACCATCTTGATTACGGCAGCTCCATTTAGAATCCAGATACTGTCGCTGACTGGATAAAAACTAATCCAAACCACAATCCAAGTAAAAATTAATTCAACAATAATCATCATCGGTGTTGAAAACTTAATACCTGTAATTGTCGTTAATAGTTCTGGCGTCATAACGGCTAATGAAGCTAGCCACAATGGATAATTAATCCAATAATACCAAGAAACTCTGGCACCCCAACGATGACCATATGCTTTGGTCACCCAATCATAGATGCCCCCTTCACCAATATAAGTTGTTCCTAATTCTGATGAAATTAACCCATATGGCAATAGGAATGCAATTAATAAGAAAATCCACCAAAAAAACTGAGAATTACCAATTGCAGCAACAGGCGCCGCTGCTTCAGCAACGAAAACCACACAGATCACTGATAAAATGGCACTCGTTAAACTAAATTTCTTTTTCCCCTCCATGAAGACTCTTCCTCTCTTTATAAACTGTCCACTGATTCATTTTTTCAATCAGTGGACAGTTGGCCGTTAAATGCTTTGAGTGTCTAAGAAAACTTCTAGTTCTTTTTTCGCTTCTGCTTGCTTGATTAAATCATAAGGATTTTTTGCTTCATAATCATTCATAAGATATACTAATAAGCCACGAATAGATGTTAAACGGTTTTCTGCTTCATCGAAACAAATAGAATTTTTACCGTCAATCACTTCATCAGTTACTTCTTCCCCACGTGTTGCTGGTAAACAGTGCATGAATTTACAATTGGCACCTGCCCGATCCATCATTTCTTGATTCACTTGATATTTTGGATAGAAAACCTTCATACGTTCTTCTTCAGATAATTCCGCTTCGTACAAGCCATACCAAACATCCGTGTACAAGAAATCAGCGCCTTCAACAGAACTTGCATCATCTGTGACCAAAAAGCTACCGCCTGAAACTTCACAATTTTTTGCTAATTTCGCTTGATGCTCTTCATTTAATTGGAAACCTTCTGGACCGAAGTGAACAAAATTCATGCCCATTTTTGTTGTGATTAATCCTAAAGAAAAACAAACTTGTGTCGCATCTCCGACAAAGACAACTTTACAATCTTCTAATTTTTTGCCTTCTGGTAAATGCTCAACCATGGTACACAAATCACCTAATTCTTGGGTTGGATGATTGTAATCAGACATACCGTTAATGACTGGGATGGTAGCACAATTAGCTAAATCAACAATACTATGGTGACGTTCCACACGAGCCATCAAAATATCTACTAAACGTGACAATACGCGGCTGGTATCTTCAATCGTTTCATGTCCCCCTAATTGAATTTGACCAGGTGCTAAATATTCGCCATGTCCACCTAATTGTTCCATTGCAGTTTCAAAAGATACTCGTGTTCGAGTTGAAGATTGTTGGAAAATCATTCCTAAAGATTTGTTTTTTAACAGTTGCGGATAATACCCATTTTTAATCGCTTCTTTAATTTTTAATGATAAATCGACTAAGTAATGCATTTCCTCTTTCGTATATGTTTCTGTTGTAACGTAATCTCTTTTCATGATGTGTTCCTCCTAAAGTTGTTTTTGTTTACACATTGACTTTACCAAGTTTAGCGAAGAGTTTACTATCCGCCAAAAGTTAGAAAACGCTTTCTTTTTTGGCGTGATTTTTCATTAAAAAAAGTTTATTTATGGTTATAAACCGTTGGTACACCAGGGGTTTATAAAAGTTTAGGCGGATTTCTCTCTAATTTCTGACCAATCATAGATTTGAAAATGGTATAATTATTTTGAAAAATCATTCACTTAAAATAAAAGATGAAAGGGGTTTCCAATCGTGACATTTGTTTTTATTTATAACATCTTGTTGATTATTTTATATTCGTTTACTTCAACCTTTACCTTAAATCTTTACTTGAAAAATAAACAACCGATTTTTTTATTGCTTCTCTTTTTAATGGTTATTTTTATTTGTGACAATGTGATTGTTTATATGACTGAGTTCATTAATTCGTTTGCAACCGAATATAATCAGACCTTTATGACCGCACCTTTTTTAAAGACCATCATTTTTATTTGTTGTAATTTTGCCTATCTGGCTATTATCAATACTATTAGTGGTCGTCCTTTTAAAAATTATCAATTTGTCTGGTTATTTTTAATTGGTTTATGGATGCTAGCTATTCCATTTTCACAAAATTCCGCCTTAAAAGTTTGGTTGTACTATTTACCCAATCAGCTATTTTTAATTTACCTTGGATGCTATGCGCTCTATCAACTACGAATAGATCCTTTATCAGCCCTTGCGAAAAAATATCTTCGTTTTATTGGTTGGCTAAGCATTGGTTTCGGTGTGGCGATTCTTTTGGAAGATACCTTCGTTATTTTTAACATTGACCAATATTCTGATATTGTCTTTAAAATTAACAACCGAAACGTTTCTGAAGATATTTATACAATCATTCTCTCGATCGCCATTATCTACTTCTGTAATCGTGATTTTCCTCTGTCGGTTCTTGAAAAAGACGCTGCTAAATTGGAAGAAAATCAATCAGATGAACCCGTACTTTTGGCGCCTTTTTGTGATGCCTATCAATTAACGCAGCGAGAACGAGAAGTGCTTTCGTTACTTTTAGAGTGCAAAACAAATCAAGATATAGCCAACGAACTATTCCTATCAATCGGGACAGTAAAAACACATATCCACAATATTTTCGTTAAATTAGAAGTAAACAAAAGAGCAGAAGTTTTTGTCAGTTATCAACTTTTTTCTCAACAACAAACTGAACATTTAGCGAGATAATTAAAAAGGAAGCCTCTCCGTGATCGGTGGCTTCCTTTTTGATTAACTATTTTCTTGTACTTGTCGAACTCTCTTTTCAATTTCTTGAAAGTTAATAATTTTAGCTTGGCGATGAATTTCTTTTCCTTCATAGTATAAGATAATGGTCGGTGCAGAAAAAGCATTTAATTGTCCAATTATTTCTGGACTTTTATCAGCTTCTGCAATGTATGTAGGAAATTCATATTTTGTTGCAATTTTTTCGACAATCGGTTTATCAACTGTACAAACACTACAATTTTTTGCTGTCAAAAAGACGGCTTGTAGACGATTGTCTGTAATTTTTTCTTCTAATTCTTCTAATGTTGTTACATATTCCACTGAATAGCCCTCCTTGTCTTTTGTCTAAAATAACAGATTTACTAGCAAAATAACAACTTATTTGTTTGGCTAGGAATGCTTTAACAAAAAAGTTGTCGCCCATTTCATTAATGGGCGACAACTTTTTACTGATAACCGCTTATTTATTAAAAATTTTAGGCCCTTTGCGCATGTTTTTACGATCATTTTTGGGAGTTTCCATTTTTTTAGAACGGCCACCACCTTGTTTCTTTTTAATTAATTCTAACATTTTTTCTTTTTCATTCATTTAATCCACCGCCTTTGTTAATAACGTGACAGATTCAATGTGGGTCGTTTGTGGGAAATTATCCACTGGTTGAATTTCTTTTGCTTCATAGCCACCTTCTGTTAATAATGCAATGTCGCGAGCGAGTGTGGCTGGATTACAGCTGACATAAACAATTCGTTCAGGTTGCGTTTCAATTAATGTGTTTACTAATTGACCGTCTAACCCTTTCCGTGGTGGATCCACCACCACAACATCTGGTTGCAAGCCATTTTCAACTAATTTTGGCAATAATTCTTCCGCTAAACCAGCCGTGAAAGTGGCATTCTCAATGTTGTTTAATTTAGCATTATTTTCTGCATCTTTGACCGCTTCTTCAATCACTTCAATACCGTAAACTTGCTTTGCATCTTGGGCTAAAGTTAAGCCAATCGTTCCAATCCCGCAATAGGCATCCACCACAATTTCATTGCCTGTTAAAGCCGCATACTCTTTAACTTTTTGATACATCACTTCTGTTTGTTGTGGATTTACTTGATAAAATGAACGCGCGGAAATTTCAAATTTCAAATCAAAAATAGTATCTGTAATTTTTTCAGACCCATGTAATAAGATGGTTTCGTCGCCAAAAATGACATTGGTTCGTTTTGGATTTACATTTTGTACAATGCTGACTACTTCCGGAATAGCTTCCAAAATGTCTGGCACAATTTTACTAATTGGGAATAATTTCGGTGTTCTCGTAATTAGAACAACCATCATCTCCCCAGTATGGTAGCCACGACGAACGACAATATGGCGTAAGTTCCCTGTATTATCAGATTCGTTATAAGGTTTTACGCTATATTTACGCATAATGTCACGGATTTTAACAATTGCTGCATCAATTTCTGGGTCTTGAATATAAAAATGTTCCATTGGAATTAAATCATGGCTATTTTTCCGGAAAAAACCTGTTTGTAGTTGGTTGTCAATTTTACGCACGGGAATTTGTGCTTTGTTCCGGTAATGCCACGGATCGTTCATCCCAATTGTTGGTAAAACAGGGACTTCTGGCAATTTAGCGACACGTTGCATAACATTTTCGACTTGTTGCGTTTTAAATGATAGTTGGGCGCCGTACGCTAAATGTTGCAACGGACTAATCCCGACTTTTGTAAAGTTTTCATCTTTCACGGGAACACGCTGTTCACTGCTTTTTAGGACAGTCAATACTTTCCCATAACCAAAACTTTTGCCTGTTTTTAAGACTTTGATTTCAAGTTTTTCACCTGGTAAGGCATTTTCAATAAACAATGGATAATGGTCCACTTTTGCCACGCCTAAACCATCATGCGTCAAGTCAATGATTTCTACTTCAATGACGTCATTTTTCTTTACTGGATAATTTTTCATAAGTCGCTCCTTCTTTTTATACACTTCACTCATTCTAATGAAAATACCTAAGAAAAGCAACAACGAATTTTCATGGCGATTTAGCAATTCCGTTTGAACTTTTTAGGTAAATAAAAGAATGAGACCCTTTCCCTTAGTCAAAAAATAGCCAATGAAAGATCTTATCAACTAAATCTTTCATTAGCTATTCACGGACTACCTAGTGCTTTTCTTTTTCGGCAATCTTTCCATCGCCATCAATATCTTCGTCTGTTAGTCGTTCAACTTCTTTGACAAATTCTTTGCTAGCTTCGTTATATGCTTCTTCCTCTTCGTCTTCTGATTCTACGACAATCTCATCGCTACCAGTTAAGACAGAACCCATAATTGCATTGGACGGCAGTGCATCACCATTTGCAAAAATTTCAATGTGTTGATGCATATTTTTAAAGGTCATTGGAGCATCGCCTCCATATTCACCATCTAAATTAATCATCATTTTATTGTTCTTTTCTAACGTTTCTGCATGTAAATAGCTGGTCTTTGTATAGATTAGTCGATGATCTTCAACATGCTTTCCACCATTTAACATTAACGCAACTAAATGAAGAATCTCAAAAATATTGGCTGTTTTTACAATGATTAATGAAAACTTACCATCGTCTAATTTAGCATCTGGTACGATTTGCTCAAAACCACCCACCGAGTTAGTCAGCCCTAGGAAAAACATTGATGCATTGCCTTCGTACACACCTTCATCATACGTCATGCGCATTTTAATCGGCTTCACTCGCGGCAACATTTCGGCTCCTTTGGCTAAGTACGCTAAGTAACCAAAAATACTTTTCAACTCTGATGGAACTTCATACGTCAGTTCCGTTAAATGACCACCCGCCGCAATATTGATAAAGTAATTTTTGCCGGCTTGGCCAATATCCATTTTGACAGTTTGATTTTTTTTAATCACTTCTGCTGCCTTAACGATATTATCACGAGGAATCTTCAATGCCCGTGCATAGTCATTCGTCGTTCCAGCAGGAATAATGGCCATTTTAGGGCGCCGCTTCAACGGAGCAATCCCATTCACGACTTCATTAATGGTCCCATCTCCACCTGCTGCTACTAGTAAATCAAATCCTGCACGCGCAGCACGATGTGCTTCATTGCGTGCTGAATTTTCTTCTGGTGTGGTCGCAAATGCACTGGCTTCATAACCACATTCTTCTAAAATAGATAAAATATCGGCTAAGTTCTTTTTGATTAACTCTTTTCCTGACGTTGGATTATAAATCACTCTAGCTTTTTTCATGGTTTGCCTGCTACTTTCTTATCGTTTTGAAAGCTCTTCTTGCAATAACTTGTTAACCACACCTGGGTTTGCTTGTCCACGAGTTGCTTTCATAATTTGTCCAACAAGGAAACCAACTGCACGGTCTTTTCCGTTTTTAAAGTCATCAATTGATTGTTGGTTGTTGTCTAAAACTTCGTTAATCATTGGTAATAATTGCGCTGGATCAGATAATTGAACAAGGCCTTTTGCTTCGACAACTTCTTTAGCATCTCCACCGTTTTCAATTAACTCTTTGAACACTTTCTTCGCAATTTTCGAGCTGATTGTGCCATCGTTAATCAAAGTAATCATACCCGCTAGATTTTCTGGTGTCAGTTTAGTATCGGCTAATTCAACTTTTTCACTGTTTAAGTAAGCAGAAACTTCGCCCATTAACCAGTTTGATGCTTGTTTCGCATCTGCACCGTTTGCTAGAGTTGCTTCAAAGAAATCTGACATTTCTTTCGTTAAAGTCAAGACCATTGCGTCGTATTCAGGTAACCCTAATTCACTGATATAACGGGCACGACGTGAGGCTGGCATTTCTGGCAAACTAGCGCGAACTTTTTCAATCCATTCATCATCAATTGAAAAACGAGGAACATCTGGCTCTGGGAAGTAACGGTAGTCACTTGAGCCTTCTTTAACACGCATAAGCAACGTTGTACTAGTTGCTTCATCAAAGCGGCGTGTTTCTTGTTGAATTTCGCCACCAGATAATAGGACTTTGGCCTGGCGTTTTTCTTCATAAGCTAAACCTTTTTTTACAAAGTTCATAGAGTTCAAGTTCTTTAATTCCGCTTTAGTACCAAATTCTTCTTGACCATACGGACGTAAAGAAATATTGGCATCACAACGCATAGAACCTTCTTCCATTTTCACATCAGAAACTTCTGTAAATTGGATAATTGAACGCAACGCTTCTAAATAAGCATACGCTTCTTCTGGTGAACGCATGTCTGCTTCAGAAACGATTTCAATTAAAGGCGTGCCTTGACGATTCAAGTCTACATAAGAATAGCCATCTGTGCCGTGAATATTTTTCCCAGCATCTTCTTCTAAATGCACACGTTCAATGCGAATTTTTTTCTTTTTGCCTTCGACTTCAATTTCAATCCAACCATCATGTCCGATTGGTTGATCAAATTGAGAAATTTGGTATGCTTTCGGGTTATCTGGGTAAAAATAGTTTTTACGGTCAAAATGTGTTTCTTTTGAAATTTCACAGTTCAAGGCAAGTGCTGCTTTCATGCCAAATTCTAAAGCACCTTTATTCATCACAGGTAAAACACCTGGGTAACTCCAGTCAACCACGTTTGTGTTGCTGTTTGGTTCTGCTCCGAAATGCGCTGGCGCAGAGGAGAAAATTTTAGAGTTGGTTTTCAATTCTACGTGGACTTCTAATCCAATGACAGTTTCAAAGTTCATTAATCGTTCCCCCCTAAAATGACTGGTTTTTTCGTATGGAAATCTGTCGCTTGTTCAAAAGCATAGGCTGCTTTATACATTGTATGTTCGTCAAAATGTTTTCCAATAATTTGTAAACCAACTGGCAATCCTTCTGAGAAGCCTGCTGGAATTGACATGCCTGGTAACCCAGCTAAGTTAACAGGAACAGTTAAAATATCATACATATACATCGTGATTGGGTCATTGATATTTTCACCCAAACCAAAAGCAACAGTTGGTGTTGATGGGCCAATGATTAAGTCATAATCCGCAAAGACATTCTCAAAATCTTGTTTGATTAGTGTACGGACTTGACCAGCCTTTTTAAAGTGCGCATCATAATAACCAGCACTTAAAGAGAAGGTTCCTAACATAATCCGACGTTTGACTTCAGTACCAAAGCCTTCGGAACGCGAATTAACATAGACGTCTTCTAGATTTTGGACATTTTCGGAACGGTAACCATAACGAATGCCATCAAAGCGTTGTAAGTTTGAACTTGCTTCTGAAGAGGCAATAATATAGTAAGCGGCAATCCCATATTTAGAATGTGGTAAGCTAACTTCTTCCACTGTTGCGCCTAAAGCTTTGAACGTTTCTGCTGCTTTTAATACCGCTTCACGAACATCAGGTTGTACCCCTTCACCTAAGTATTCTTTTGGTAAAGCAATTTTCATGCCTTTGATGTCGCCAGTTAAATCTGCCGTAAAATCAGGAACAGAAACGCCTGCAGAAGTGCCGTCTTTTTCGTCATAACCACTAATTGCATTTAAAGCTAAGGCATTGTCTTTAACATTTCGTGTCAATGGACCAATTTGGTCTAAACTTGAAGCAAAAGCAATCAAACCAAAACGAGACACACGTCCATAAGTTGGTTTCAAGCCCACAATACCGTTGAATGCGGCTGGTTGGCGGATACTACCTCCTGTATCGCTCCCTAAAGAAACTGGGACTTGTCCGGCTGCGACAGCAGAAGCTGAACCACCAGAAGAACCGCCAGGAACTTTGGTTTGATCCCAAGCATTTTTTGTTTTCTTGAAGTAAGACGTTTCCGTACTTCCGCCCATGGCAAATTCATCCATGTTCAATTTTCCGACAGGAATCATATCTGCTTGATAGACTTTATCCATCACGGTCGCATCATAAATTGGGTCAAAATTGTGTAACATTTTTGAGCCAGCTGTTGTTAAAATATCTTTTGTGACAATGTTGTCTTTAATCCCAATAGGAATCCCAGCTAATGGATTACTTTCAGTGATGCCTTTTAAGTCAATCGCTTTGGCTAATGCCATTGCTTTTTCTTCACTAACTGTGATAAAAGAACCTAGTTGTTCTTCTGTATCTTGAATACGATTTAATGTTTCTTCGGTTAAATCAACTGCAGTGATTTCTTTTGAGACCAATAAATCATGTAACTCTGTTAACGATTTGTCGTATAATTTTTCCATTAGGCTCCTGCCTCCCCGTTATCCATAATTGCAGGCACTTTAATGTAACCATTCTCTGATTCCGGAACATTCCGCATTAATTCTTTACGGTCCATTCCTGGTGTCGCTACGTCTTCACGCATGACATTGATTGATTCATTCACATTTGAAGTAAAAGGAACCCCGGTTGTATCTACTTCTTCTAGTAATTCCACCATATCAATAATTTTATCTAGTTGATTGGTAAAGTCCGCTAATTCTTCTTCGGAGAAAGATAATTTTGATAATTTAGCGACATGTTTGACTTGTTCTTCTGTAATTGCCATAGATACCCTTCTTTCTATCATTTACTGAAATTTTCATTTTCAGATTAATCAATTGGATTGTATTTCTTTAAACAGCTTAGCACAGCTGTTCACTCTGTTCCTATTCTACCATAAAATGGTCGGATATTTTAGATGAAACCTTGAATTTCATTGATAATTTGTCGCTCGCAAAAATGACGGAAACATGTTATTATGAAAATGAAAAGAGAGATATGCAGGAACATACCTCTCTAGTAGCCACTACTAGTTATAAGAACTAGCGGCTTACTGAGTTATTGGTTTTATTTCAAACGCTTAACCGTTCAGCTCCTCAAAGCTTATGAACGGTTATTTTTGTTGTCTAAGACAAGCGCTAAGATAACGAAGATAATGGTCACAACAAGTGTTGCAAAACCAATCATCAGTCCCAATGCTGCTTCAACGGACAAAAACATTGCTCCTTTCATTAAGATAAGAAGAATTGCGCATAAGCATCAACCTCCTTTCTCAACTCAGAAAGTCCTCGTTCATATAACTTTTATGACTAAAATAAGCATACCATCAAATTACTACATAAAATCTGACAACGTTAATTTTTCTTCTTAAAAATGACTTGCATCTAACGCATCGACCATTTCTTGTTCATTCCAAACGGTCACGCCTAAGCTTTCAGCTTTGGTTAATTTACTGCCTGCATCTTCGCCAGCAACCACAATGTCAGTTTTTTTCGAAACACTCCCTGTAACTTTTCCACCAAGATTTTCAATTTTTTCTTTGGCTTCTTCGCGAGTGTACTGCGCTAATTTTCCTGTTAAAACAACTGTTTTGTCTTTGAAAGGTGACTCCACTTCTGCTAATTGTTCTGTCCGGAGACCTTTATATGTCAAGTTCACTTGGGCTTTTTCCAGTTCAGCCATTAATTCATGAACTTCCTCATTTTCAAAATACGTCACAACGCTGTCTGCGATTGTTTCGCCAATTGAATCCAAAGCCACAATTTCTTCCGCGGTTGCACGACTTAAGGTTGGTAAATCACCAAAATGCTCCGCTAAAATTTTCGCCGCTTTCGCCCCCACATGGCGAATCCCTAAGCCAAAAATCAAACGTTCGACAGAGTTTTCTTTACTCCCTTGAATGGCAGTATAAATGTTGTTTGCTGATTTTTCTTTGATTTTATCCAAAGTCATTAATTGTTCTTCTGTTAAGAAATACAGATCCGCTACGTCTTTCACTAATCCTTTGTCATACATTTGTGCTAACACTCGTGGCCCCAAGCCATCAATGTTCATTGCGTTTCGTGAGACAAAGTGATTCAGCCCTTCTTTAATTTGCGCAGGGCATTTTGGATTAATACAACGTAACGCCACTTCCTCATCTAAATGCACCAACTCACTATGACAAATTGGACAATGTGTCGGCATTTCATAAGGCTGACTATCGGCTGCACGTTTTTCAACTAGCACTTGCGCTACTTCTGGGATAATATCGCCGGCTTTGTAAATAATAACATGATCATTTAAACGGATATCTTTCATTTGAATAAAATCTGCATTATGCAAACTTGCCCGACTAACCGTGGTTCCCGCGACTCGTACAGGAGCCATGACCGCAGTAGGAGTGACCACCCCCGTGCGCCCAATTGTCCATTCAATATCTTCCACTACTGTTTCTGCTTCTTCTGGTGGAAATTTGTAGGCAATCGCCCAGCGAGGTGCTTTGACAGTGAAACCTAATTCATCTTGCAACGCAAATTCGTTCACTTTAATCACAATTCCATCGATTTCGTATGGCAAAGTGCTCCGCTTTTCATGGTATTCTTCAATGTAGGCCCAAACTTCATCAATTGACTGACATAATTGCCGTTCGGGATTGGTTCTAAAACCAATTGCAGAAAGCTCTTCTAATGCCTCAAACTGCGTCTTCGCTTTCATTGGTCCAAAGTCAGCAACTGTGTATAAAAACGTATTTAAGTTCCGTTTAGCCACAATTTTTGTATCTAGTTGGCGCAAGCTTCCCGCCGCTGCATTCCGAGGATTGGCAAAAATATCTTGGCCATTTTCTTCACGTTCTTCATTCAATGCGACAAAGGATTGTTTAGGCATGTAGCACTCGCCACGAACTTCCACTGAAATGGGCTCCGTTAAACGCATCGGTACAGAGCGAACCGTTCGTAAGTTCTCTGTAATGTTTTCACCAACCGTTCCATCGCCTCGTGTTGCTCCGCGTACAAACACCCCGTTTTCATAACGTAATGAAATTGCTAACCCATCAATTTTTAACTCACAACAGTAAGCAACGGGTTTACCAATCGCCTTACGAACACGTTCATCAAAAGCAAAAATGTCTTCCTTGCTAAACCCATCATTTAAACTATACATTGGAATGTCATGCGGAGCTTTTTCAAAACCAGATAAAACTTTGCCACCTACACGTTGTGTCGGCGAATCTGGCGTGATTAAATCAGGAAACTCCGTTTCAATATCGACTAACTCTTTATACAAACGATCGTAAACATAATCTTCTACGGATGGTTGATCTTTGACATAATATTCATGGGAATATTGATTGAGTTGTTTTCTTAATTCTTGCGCACGAGTTGTCGCCGCCGTTAATGTTAATGGTTGTTGTTCCATCGTAGAACTCCTCCTCATAAGCGTAATGCTCCTATCGTCTTTTTAACACATTTACACTAAGATAGAAAATAAAAAGAATTTAACTAATGATGATTTCTCATTAAATCGCTGACCTATTTTGCATGTTAAATTTTTTCAATTGGTGCAAATGCCGCTAACAACCGTTTAATGCCTTTTTCTGGGAAAGCAATGTCCAACTCTAAGTCTTTGGCCGAACCGCCTACACGAACGACTGTACCAACGCCCCATGCTTTATGTTGGACCTTATCACCTGCTTGCCAAGAAACTTTTTCGCCACCACTTGCCACTTTGTTGCTAACTGATTTTGTAGCTGGTTGTGTATAAGCTGGTTTACTTGCGCTGGGCTTAAATACTTTAGGATCAAAGGTGCGCGCTGGAGCTTTCTGTAAATTGGCTGCCGCCCCTTGTTTCATTAAACGCTCCGCCTCAATTTCTTCTAAAAAGCGACTTGGTCGATTATATTGCGTGCGACCATATAATGTTCTCGAATAAGCATTCGTTAAGAACAAGGCTTCTTCCGCTCGTGTGATACCAACATAAGCCAAGCGCCGTTCTTCTTCCAGTTCACTTTCTTCTAGCATGGCACGTGATAATGGGAAAACCCCTTCTTCTAAGCCCATTAAAAAGACCACTGGAAATTCCAGCCCTTTGGCCGCATGCAACGTCATTAAGGTTACCTGCGAAGAGCTCTCTTCTAAATTATCTAAATCAGAAACCAAGGCTAAATCTGTTAAGAAATCCGCCAATTTTGTTTCTTCGCCATTTGGATCGTCGTTGTTTTGCGCTTCAAAACGTTTATCAAATTCTTGTGTCACAGATAAAAATTCGTCCAAGTTTTCTAAGCGAGCTTGAGACTCTAAATTATTTTGCGCCATCAAAGCTTCCCGATAACCACTACGTTGTAAAGTTTCTTTCACCAATTCTGTAATCGTTAAATAGGGCACTGTTTTCGTTAAGTCTTGAATCATCATGCCAAAATTACCAAGCTCTTTACCCGCTTTTCCTGAAATATTTGCCAAATCAACATTTTGGGCAGCTTCCAGCAAAGCCCAACCATGCGTATCCGCAAATAGCCGTAATTTTTCAATTGAACTTTTACCGATTCCTCGTTTTGGTTCATTGACAATTCGTTCAAAACTAATCGAATCATCTGGATTGGCAATCAAACTTAAATAAGCCAAAATATCTTTAATTTCTTTACGGTCGTAGAATTTATGTCCGCCCACCATGGTATACGGAATATTAGATTTCAAGAGCATTTCTTCCACTACACGGGATTGGGCATTGGTCCGATATAATACCGCAAAATCACCATAAATTCGGTCATTTTCCCGCATTTCTTTTTGGATTTGGCTCACAATAAATTGTGTTTCATCCCGTTCTGTGTCCCCGCGATAATAGACAATTTTTTCACCGTCTATATTTTCTGTCCACAGTTCTTTCTCGCGGCGGTTACGGTTATTTTTGATGACATCATTCGCAGCCGCCAAAATGTTTTTGGTGGATCGATAATTTTGTTCTAGCAAAATTACACTGGCATCTGGATAATCTTTTTCAAAATCCAAGATATTTTGCATATCCGCCCCGCGCCAACCATAGATACTTTGGTCGGCATCACCTACGACACACAGATTTTTGAAACGTGCAGCCAATAAATTGACTAAGGTATATTGTGCATGATTGGTATCTTGGTATTCATCCACATGAATATAGTGAAATTTATTTTGGTAGAAAGCCAACGTATCTGGTTGTTCATTGAATAAACGAATCGTATTCATAATCAAATCATCAAAATCCATACATTGGTTTTTACGTAATTCTTTTTGATAGGCTTCATAGCATTTTGCGACAATTTCTTCATATAAGGAACCTTGCATTTCAGCAACTTTTTCAGGCGTTTGTAATTCATTTTTGGCATTGCTAATCGTACCTAAAATTGAGCGAGGATCATATTTTTTTGAATCAATATTTAAGTCGTTTAAGATGCGTTTCATTAATGTTTTTTGTTCCGATGGGTCAATAATTGTAAAATTACGGTTGTAACCAATCTGATCCACATCACGACGTAAAATTCTTACACACATGGAGTGAAAAGTGGAGACCCATACATCTTCGCCACCCGTTTCCAGTAATTTATTTACACGCTCTTTCATTTCTTTAGCAGCTTTATTGGTAAACGTAATCGCCAAAATATTCCATGGATTTACTTCTTTTTCCTCAATTAGATAGGCAATTCGGTGTGTTAAAACCCGCGTTTTTCCACTACCAGCACCAGCCATGACTAACAGTGGTCCTTCTGTATGCAAAACGGCTTCTTCTTGTCGAGGATTCATTCCCTGAACCAAGGCATGTTTTTGTGTCATATTAAACGTCCTCTCTCTTTTTTCAATCTTATACAGTATACCAAAAATCCCTTTGAAGTTCTTTAGAAAAGAACAAAAAATCTTTTTCTTTTTATATGAAATTTTCTTGTAAATCAAGTCAAACCGCAGTACATTAGTAAGTAGTGATGGAGGCTAAAAATGAAATGAATAATGATGTACATGAAATTAAACAATTAGATGGTACCCGAATCGGCTTTATCCTTAAAGGCATCGTCGTCGGAATCCTGGTCGGCTTTGTTGTCAGCTTATTTCGCTTAGGCATTGAAAAAATTGGCGAACAAGTCGTTCATCTGTATCAAACGTTTCACGAAAAACCCTTTTGGATGATTCCTTGGTTCTTATTTTCTCTCGTGCTTGCTTATTTATTAGGACGACTGATTAAGAGCGAACCAGCAATTAAAGGCAGTGGCATTCCCCAAGTGGAAGGACAACTTCAAGGTCAATTAGAAATTCATTGGTTTCCAGTGCTTTGGAAAAAATTTATCGGTGGGATCTTAGCGATTAGTCCTGGGCTATTTTTGGGACGTGAAGGTCCTTCAATTCAACTAGGTGCAGTGGTTGGACAAGGCTATAGTCAATGGCGGCAAAGCACCAAGTCTGAAGAAAAAATTTTAATCAGTAGTGGTGCCAGTGCTGGTTTAGCCGCCGCTTTTAATGCACCAATCGCAGGACTTTTATTTGTTCTAGAAGAGGTTCACCATTCCTTTTCACCTTTAGTTTGGTTAACCTCTTTTTCTGCGGCCATTTCCGCTAACTTTGTTTCTTTGCATTTCTTCGGATTGCAACCAGTTCTTTATATTGGTCCGGTTAAATCTTTGCCTTTAGAGTACTATTGGACATTAGTCCTGCTGGGCGTTTTGCTAGGATTATTAGGTTGGATATATCAAAAAACATTGTTGTCCTTACCAAAAGTATATGGAAAAATCAAAGGCCTTTCTTCTAATTATTATGGTTTTATTCCTTTTATTTTGATTTTACCGATTGGTTATTTCTTTCCACATTTACTTGGCGGTGGGAATCAAATTGTTTTAGCTTTAGGCAATCAACCGGCCACGATTTGGGCTTTAGTCGGCTTATTGGTTTTACGTTTTGTTTTTTCAATGGTTTCTTACGGTTCGAATCTCCCTGGTGGTATTTTCTTGCCTATTCTAACTTTAGGTGCCATTATCGGAACATTGTATGGCAGTCTACTTGTCCAATACGTAGGGATGGATCCAATTTTTGTGAAAAACTTTTTAATTTTTGCCATGGCTGGTTATTTTACTGCGATTGGTAAAGCACCGTTAACAGCAATTATTTTAGTAACAGAAATGGTCGGCAATTTTTCTCATTTAATGTCTTTAGGGGTTGTCGCTTTAGTTAGTTATATTACCATCGATAGTCTTGGCGGCAAGCCAATTTATGAAAGCTTATTAGAACGTTTGGTTCCTTCTAAAGTAAGTAATATTCGTGGCCACAAAACGATTATTGAATTCCCTATCACTGCAGAAAGTTCCTTAGATGATACGATGGTACGTGATTTTGTCTGGCCTAAACAAATGTTGCTCACTTCCATTCGCCGTGGCGAATCGGAAATTTTAACACATGGTGATACTGTTATGCATGTTGGCGATGTGCTCATTATTTTGACCGATGAAAAACTCGCTTACCAAGTCAAAAAAGAGATTTATCAAAAAACTTTACCGAATGATTTAGTGAATTAAAGAAAGCCGCTGAACCTGAGTTCAGCAGCTTTCTTTTTTTCTTATGACTGTTTTTTAATTTTTTTGAATGTTTTTGACCGTTTTAGATTGATTAGCGTTTTCATTTGTGCTATTATATCCATGAAATGAGGGATGAAAATGCTTACGGAAGAACGACATCAAAAAATTTTACAATTGTTAGATCAAAAATCAGTCGTCAAATCGCAAGAACTTGCTAGCTTGTTCAATGCTTCAGAATCCACAATCCGCCGCGATTTACAAGAATTAGAAGACGCCAATTTGTTAGAACGCATTCACGGCGGCGCTAAGCGTATTCTTAATTTAGGCTTTGAACAAAACATGACGGAAAAATCAATCAAAAACACGCACGAAAAGCAAAAGATTGCTTCTTTAGCCGTTAGTTGTGTACAAGATGGCGATATGATCTATTTAGATGCTGGTTCAACCACGTTAGAAATGATCCCTTTTTTAGTTGGGAAACAAATCCATGTAGTGACGAATTCCGTGCATCACGCTGCAAAACTTAGCGATATGGAAATTCCCACTATTATGCTTGGTGGTACTTTGAAGCTCTCCACTAAAGCAATCATTGGTGCCACTAGTATGGAACAGCTACAACATTTTCGTTTTAACAAAGCTTTTTTAGGAACTAACGGCGCACATTTAGAGTTTGGTTTAACGACGCCTGATCCCGAAGAAGCAGCGCTAAAAGCCTTGGCTATTCATCAAGCAGAAACAGCCTATGTTTTACTGGATCATACAAAATTTAATGAAGTAACGTTTACCAAAGTGGAAGAATTAGAGTCAGTTACTTTACTAACTGACTACTGCCCTGCTGAATCGCTTCAAGGATTCCAGCAAAAAACTATTTTAATGGAGGCAAACAAATGATTTACACAGTGACTTTAAACCCTTCTATCGACTTTATCGTTCATGTCGATCATCTACAAATTGGTGATTTAAATCGGATGACGAATGATTTTAAATTACCTGGCGGCAAAGGAATCAACGTTTCACGTATTTTAAAACGTATGGAGACAGAATCCACTGCCTTAGGTTTTT
This sequence comes from Enterococcus sp. DIV0183, assembly GCF_050541505.1. Lineage (NCBI taxonomy): Bacteria > Bacillati > Bacillota > Bacilli > Lactobacillales > Enterococcaceae > Enterococcus > Enterococcus sp. DIV0183. The sequence continues at coordinate 543,598 of NZ_CP172932.1, read as the reverse complement.
TAGGTGGTTTTACAGGCTCATTCATTGCCGATTGGTTGAAAAAAGAAGAAATCCAAACGAATTTCACTCCCGTGTCTGCTGATACACGAATCAACATTAAATTGAAATCAGATACTGAAACAGAAATTAACGGCTTAGGACCTGCTCTAACAAACGAAGAAATTCAAGAACTAAAACAAGCAGTTAGTCGTGTTCAGGCTGGTGATATTGTTGTTCTTTCAGGAAGTACACCTGCTTCTCTACGCAAAGGATTTTACGAAGAATTAATCCAAATTGTGAAGGAAAAAGGCGCAGAATTTGTTATTGATACGACAGGTGAAGATTTAATGAACGCTTTGTCACAAAAGCCTTTATTGGTCAAGCCAAATAATCATGAGTTGGCAGAATTATATCATACAACCTTTACAAGTGTTGAAGATATTTTACCTTATGGACATCGGTTACTAGAAGAAGGAGCGCAACACGTAATTATCTCAATGGCTGGTGATGGTGCATTACTTTTCACAACAGAAGGTGTTTATCGTTCCAACGTTTTAGAACGTCCACTGAAAAATTCTGTCGGCGCTGGCGACTCAATGATTGCTGGTTTTATTGGCAACTTTTCAAAAACACAAGATCCTTTAGAGGCTTTCAAATGGGGTGTCGCTTGCGGTAGCGCGACCGCATTTTCTGATGATTTAGCCTCAGAAGATTTTATCCAAGAACTTATTCACGAAGTAACAATTGAAAAAATTTCAGAATAAATCCACTAAGGGAGGAAAATAGAGTGAACATTAATGATTTATTAATAAAAGATGTCATGATTATGGATTTACAAGCTACTGATAAAAAAGGCGCGATTGATGAAATGGTCCAAAAATTATACGATGGTGGCCGCATCTCTGACATTGACACTTACAAAGAAGGAATTTTAAAACGCGAAGCACAAACATCGACTGGTTTAGGCGACGGCATCGCTATGCCTCACGCAAAAAATAGTGCCGTAAAAGAACCGACAGTTCTTTTTGCTAAAAGTAAAAAAGGTGTTGATTATGAAGCACTAGATGGACAACCTACTTATCTATTCTTCATGATTGCTGCTCCAGAAGGCGCCAATGATACACATCTCCAAGCGCTTGCGGCCCTTTCTCGATTACTTATCGATCCAGAATTTGTTGGCAAATTGAAAGAAGCGGAAACTCCAGAAGCTGTACAAGCACTTTTCCAAGCAGCGGAAGATCAAAAAGAAGCGGAAGAAAAAGCAGAACAAGAACAAACAACGCCAGCACCAGAAAGCAATCGTAAATATATTATTGCTGTGACTGCTTGTCCTACAGGAATTGCTCATACTTACATGGCCGAAGATGCGCTGAAGAAAAAAGCAAAAGAAATGGGCGTAGACATTAAAGTAGAAACAAACGGTTCAGAAGGAATTAAAAATCGTTTAACTGCTGAAGATATTGCTCGTGCTGATGGCGTGATTGTCGCAGCCGATAAAAAAGTAGAAATGAATCGATTTGATGGTAAAAAATTAGTCAATCGTCCCGTCAGTGATGGAATTCGTAAAACCGAAGAACTAATTAACTTAGCCATTAGTGGTGAAGCTCCTACTTTCCATGGCAGTGACTCGGCTGCAAGCGACCAAGAGGATTCAGCGGAAGGTTCAATCGGTTCTCGTATCTATAAAGATTTAATGAATGGTGTTTCTCATATGTTACCTTTCGTTATTGGTGGCGGAATTGCCATTGCTCTTTCCTTTATGATTGATCAATTTATCGGGGTTCCTCAAGATCAATTAGCCAATTTAGGGAATTACAATGACGTAGCTAGCTGGTTTAACCAAATTGGTGGCGCAGCATTTGGCTTTATGTTACCTGTCTTAGCTGGTTTTATTGCTTCTAGTATCGGGGATCGTCCAGGCTTAGTTGCTGGTTTCGCGGCTGGTGCATTAGCAAACGCCGGAGGAGCTGGGTTCCTTGGGGCCCTAATCGGTGGTTTCTTAGCTGGTTATGTAGTGGTTCTTTTACGTAAAGTTTTCAAAGGCTTGCCAAAATCATTAGATGGAATTAAAACCATTTTATTCTATCCAGTTTTTGGTTTGATTATTACAGGCTTATTAATGTTAGTCATTAACATCCCAATGAAAGCAATTAATGATGCGTTAAATCATTTCCTACTTGGCTTAGATGGCACAAATGCTGCTTTACTTGGTGCCTTATTAGCTGGTATGATGGCCATCGACTTAGGTGGACCAGTTAACAAAGCTGCTTATGTTTTCGGTACAGCTACGCTAGCAAGTACTGTTGCAGAAGGTGGCAGCGTGGTCATGGCTTCTGTAATGGCTGGCGGAATGGTTCCTCCATTAGCAATTTTCGTAGCAACTCGTTTATTTAAAAATAAATTTACAAAAGATCAACAAGATGCCGGCTTAACCAATATTGTAATGGGACTTTCTTTTGTCACTGAAGGGGCAATTCCTTTTGCAGCAGCTGACCCATTACGTGTGATTCCAAGTTTCGTGGTAGGTTCTGCCTTTACTGGTGCGTTGGTTGGTGCGTTTGGTATCAAATTATTGGCACCACATGGAGGAATCTTCGTCGTCTTCCTATTAAGTAATCCATTACTATATCTATTGTTCATCTTAATTGGGGCGATTATTTCAGGAATTGTCTACGGACTTTTGAAAAAACCTGTCGAAGTACCTGCTTAAAAAAAGCAAAAAAGCGATTCAACCATGGTTGAATCGCTTTTTTATTATTTTCTCTTTATCGCATAATTTTCTAAATACTCAGGATTTCCTTTGCTTCTGATATACGTGTACACGCCCATCACAAAGGCCCCAAGGGTATTGGTAAATAAATCCCCCATCGTATCCATTAAAGCAGCACGCCCAATAAATGGTTGGCCGTTAGACATATTATAGCGTTGTAAGTTCATGTTCCCTAATGAATCGCAGATAAATTCCCAGAATTCCCAGAAGACGCCACAAAGCCCTGCAAATGCAAACCCAAATAATAAAAATAACCACGGGGAAACATCGGCGTACTTCGTTTTCTTCAATAGGAAACCAGCAATACCATAACCCACAGCAGTTAACAGCATCGGACTAACAAAGTGTAAAATTTTATCCCAGAACGAAATGATTGAGATCATATGCAACGAGGTTCCTAGGAATACTGAAATAAATAAGAAAAACCAGTAAAAATAAACGATAGTCGGTGGCATAATAATTTTTAAAAATTTATTGACAAGATCCGGTAAAAAGATTAGACCAATTCCAAGTAAACATTCGATAACAAACGTCACACCTTGTTTTGTTGAATACTTAGCCGTAAAAAATTCCCAGAGATTGTACGTCAAGCATAAGATGCCAAACACCACTAATCCATATTTAATTTTCGAATAATTTTTATCCATTTTGACACACCCTTTCAAAAGTTATTTTATATGAAAAAAACTGTAGATGAAAGACACCTTCCATCTACAGTTTTAGAAAACTCTATCGAATGAAGAGCTTATTAAAAATGTTTATTTTTCAACAGCTGTTTCAGTAATTGTTTCAACAGCACGTTTCATACGAATATCGTGTTCTAACATGTCGTTGTTTAATACTTTACGTACTTGCGCTTCAGGCATGTTGTATTGTTCTGCTAAATCTTTCACTTCAGCATCGATGTCTTCTTGTGTTACTTCGATGTTTTCAGCTTTGGCAACTGCTTCAATCACTAAGTTTGTTTTTGTGCGTGTTTCTGCTTCGCCTTCAAATTGTTTGTGTAAATCTTCTTCTGTAGAACCAGTTAATTGGTAGTACATTTCAGGAGAAATTCCTTGGCGTTGCATGTTGTTTAAGAATTCATCCATTGAACGGTGAACTTCGTCGTGAACCATTACGTGTGGTAATTCAACGATTTCAGCATTTTCAACAGCTAAACGAATTGCTTCTTCGTCTTTTGCTTCTTCAGCTGCTGCTTCTTTTGCTTCTGTCAATTCTTTACGGAATTTTTCTTTTAATTCGTCTAATGATTCTACTGAATCGTCAACGTCTTTTGCAAATTCATCATCCAATTCTGGTAATTCTTTTGCTTTTACTTCATGAACAGTTACTTTGAAGACTGCTTCTTTACCAGCTAAATCTTCTGCTTGGTAATCTTCAGGGAAAGTAACGTTTACTTCTACTTCTTCGCCAGCTTTTTTACCAATTAATTGGTCTTCAAAGCCTGGAATAAATGAATTAGAACCTAATTCTAATGAGTAATTTTCGCCTTTGCCGCCTTCAAATGCTTCGTCGCCTAAGAAGCCTTCAAAATCGATAACTACAGTGTCGCCATTTTCAGCAGCGGCATCTTCTTTGATTACTAATTCAGCTTGAGATTCTTGTTCGCGTTTCAAACGTGCTTCCACGTCTTCATCTGTTACTTCACGGTCTTGTTTAGACACTGTTAAGTTTTTGTATTCACCTAATTTTACTTCAGGTTTTACAGTTACTTCAGCAGTGATAACCCAGTCTTCCCCTTTATTCATGCTTTCAACATCAATTTTTGGTTGTGCTACTGGTTCAATTCCTGCTTCTAATACAGCCGCTTCATATGCTTCTGGTAAAACAGCGTTTAACGCATCTTCGTATAACGCTTCTTCTCCATACATACGGTTAAAAACAGTACGTGATACTTTTCCTTTACGGAAACCAGGTACGTTTAAGTTTTTTTTCACTTTATTGAACGCTTGCGTTAATCCTTTTTCGATTACTGCTTGTTCGATTGAAAAAGTTAATACACCATCATTAGTGCCTTTTTTTTCCCATTTCGCAGACATTTGTTTCCCTCCGAATAACATTTAATTTTATACATCAAACTTTATTTATGCATACCTTTAAATAGTACACTATCCCTAGGAAAATGTAAATATTTTAAGTGCTAAGAAGTGAAAGAAAGACTCGATTTTTAGCAAACTATCAGTTTTTTAATTTTTTCGGATTAAAAAAGCATAGAATTTCGAGAAATTTCCTTCTTAAAACACTAAAAGATTGTGAACAAAATATCTTGTTCACAATCGGATGTAATCGCTTTACTTTATGAATGGCCCATTATAGAATGTATGTACTCAATATTTACACATTATATATTTTCGTCATTATACATATAATATCAAAAAAGGAGAGGATGGTTTTGAATAAGTTCGTCTGGGGAATCTTTTCTTGCATCATATCATGGCTTTTTTTATCGCTGACTCAACCTTTGATAGCTCATTCTGAAACACTGAACCCTACAACTCACGCCTCTACTTTTAGTGAAACATTTACTTCAGTTTCAACAGAACAACAAACAACTCAAGCAACCGATATCGTGGAACAAGAAACCGAGCAAACCCATGCTTCCTCTGAAAACGATGAACCTATGGCACCTACGCCAGCTAGTGTTTCTGTTGGTAATAGCACCTTAAAAAGTACCTTAAGCACGGGAACGTATAACCAAGATATTATCACACTTTCGTATGAATACAGTGTGACACTTATCGGCTTAGCAATTAATGATCGACCGATTATTGCTATTCAACTTCCTACAGAAATTTCAAGCCAGTTAGATAACGACACTCTAAAGCAACAAGATTTTCTGACTCTTTTAACAGGGACTGTCAGTTATCCAGGAACAGCCACTCAAGATATTCACAGTTCAACTAACGGCGTCAGCCTCTCTTATAGTAGCACTTATCATTCTGTTTATCTGACTTTTCCAAGTAGCACCTTGGTGTTACTTCCCGGAACCAAATGGTCTGCCGCCATTTCGTTTGATGTGGGCGCACTTTATAAACGAGGAATTTCAATCCCTCCTGCTCTTAACGGCAAAGACTATCCGATTCGAGGAACCTTTACAGATGTCGGCACTGGATTAGGTGCAATTAATATTATTATTGGAAACAATACAAAAACAGGCGTAATTAGCAAAGCTCAACTTAGTTTAGGTAATTATCCCGTTCCTCAAGTCACACCAGCCAAACTAACTCAACCAAATCATCTGGACACTACTGTAACAGGGACCATTCAACAAGTACAAGACCCAAACTATAACTACTCTGTTCAATTAACCTTGAACCGCCATGATGGCACCACTACCCCCATTGTGGTGAAAGGGATTTCTGTCGATGCAGCCGGAAATTTCTCGACATCGTTAGCTTCACCATTAGAATATGGCGACACGCTCTCTACAATTGTCTTTGCTCGTTCCAAAACGTCAACCGACTATATTCAAAGCAGCCCCTCAGCTGACCAAAGTGTCAATTGGTCAATCCAACCAGTCACAAACGTAGTCGCCAATGCCGGCTCAACTCAACTTTCAGGTAAAGCTTCTCAAGCATCTAACGGAACCTATCAAGTTAAAGTACAAATAAATGGTGGTTCTATTTACACAACGTCCTTAGATTCCAATGGCCATTTTCAATTTGCTAATTTACCCACTTTCCAAGGGGGAGAAACGGTCAGCTTGTGGGTCCAAGGTCTCAGCAATCGCACTGGCCTCCCTTTGTTAACCAGTTCTACTGTTTCTCAAACAGTTGCTTATCCTGTGCCTCAACTAACGGTCACGCAAATCATTGAGCGGAAAAATGCACAAGGGCTCTGGGAAGCTGCAAACTCTGTCGTAAGTGGTCAAATCATTCGTTTCACGTTAATCACACGTTTAACCAATCAACCAGCAACGTGGATGAATCAGCAATTACGAGCAACGGTGCCTAAAGGACTGGCTCAACTTTCAGCTGCTACATTAACAAAACAATCAGCAGCAGGTTTAAGTACGCCAATAGCTGGGCTTCAACTTTTAACTGATAGTTCCACTGGTTTGCCGTATTGGAGTTATCACAATTCGCTGCCAGCAGATAATTTTACGGAAGCCAATACACAATTCACCTTACAATATACAGCAACGGTTACAGAAGAATGGATAAACCAATTTCTTTTATTTTCTAGCACGGTTACTGGCAATGATGGTAGCGGAACGCCAATTACGCCAATCACTAAAGAACAGTCTTTACCTATCAAAAACGGTACCCTCCGTTTTGTGCAGATGCCAACTACAGTTTCCTTTAAAAATTTACCTTTTCCCAGCAAACGAACCCTCTACTCACCATCGACCATCAGCGCTCCTTTCCTCATTGCCGATGGTCGAGTTGCAAAAACACCATGGCATTTGTTGGTAAGAGAGAGTCAGCCCATGCATTCAACTTCTACAAATAAAACGATCCAGCAAGCTTTCATTTATCGAAAAAACGGCAGTGATTTTCCTCTCTCCTCTTTAGCAACCGAAGTTTATCAATACACCGCAACGGACGATAACAATGTAGAAATTCCTTGGAACCAACAAAATGGACTTTTTTTAAGCGTTGCTCCTGACCTTAATTTAACGGTCAAAGAATCTTACACTGCCGAATTACAATGGATTCTTTCTGATACACCCCTCTAATTAGGATTTAGCTTTTTTAAAAGTTAAAAATAAACAAGAAAGAAGGAATAAAAAATGAAAAAGATCGTGCGCATTTCAAGCATTTTGTTCGTTGCTACGCCTCTTATGCTTTTAAATAGTCCAAAAGTTGAAGCAGCTCAAGTCGCTTCTATTCAATCCAACGCTGATATTACGTTTGCTCTTGATAATACTGTCACGCCACCTGTCAATCCGACGAACCCTTCTCAGCCTGTGACACCTAATCCTGCTGATCCTCATCAACCTGGTACAGCCGGACCCCTTAGTATTGACTATGTTTCAAATATCCATTTTGGATCAAAACAAATTCAAGCCGGAACAGCAATCTATTCGGCACAACTGGACCAAGTACAAAATAGTACTGGCGATTTAATTAGCGTGCCAAACTATGTTCAAGTAACTGACAAACGTGGTCTAAATCTTGGCTGGAAATTATCAGTTAAACAGAGTGCGCAATTTGCTACAAGTGATTCAACACCCGCTGTTTTGGATAATGCATCCTTGACCTTTTTAGCAGCAACACCCAATTCAACACAGTTACTTTCTTTGGCGCCATTAACGGTCCCAGTAACCTTGGATCCAACTGGTGCCGCCACTTCTCCTGTGGCGACTGCCGCTCTTTCAACAGGAATGGGCACTTGGACATTAGCTTTTGGTAGCGGAGCGACCGCTGCTCAAGGCATTCAATTAACTGTTCCTGCGACAACGAAAAAAGTTGCAGCTAAACAATATAAAACAACGCTTACTTGGATTTTGGATGATACACCACTTTAAAAGAAAACAACCAAGGTATTGCATGAAACAACTTCATGCAATACCTTGTTATAAAAAATTGTCAAAAAGGAGTGCACACTATGAATCAGCAGCTTTTTAAATGGCTCCATGCTATTAGCGTCATCATTTTTTTATTTTTTATTGGCTCTTATTCTGTAGAAGCAAGCGAAATGACTTTTTCTGTAAAAGCCATTTTACCCGACAATCAACGAACCAAAGAAACAAGTTATTTTGATTTACGTGTCGCTCCAAACCAAACACAAAAGCTACAAATCGAACTAACGAATCAAACAGCCAACGACATTACCGTGCTAGCTTCAGCCAATGCAGCGATTACTAATGATAATGGCTTGGCAGATTATTCTCATGCTGAAACAAAAAAAGACCCATCTGCACCTTTTACTTTTAATGAGATTGCGCAATTACCAAAAGAAATCCACCTACCTAAACACTCAACCAAGACTGTTGAATGTCAGCTTACTTTACCGGAAAAACCATTTAATGGGTACGTTTTAGGAGGACTCTACTTTGAACAAAAGTCAGATGAACAACCTGCTCACTCAGAAAACGGCGTGGCCATCAATAATCGTTTTTCTTATGTAGTCGGCGTCTTACTTAGTGAAACAGATGAACCTGTTCAGCCAGAATTATCTTTAAATGAAGTAAAAACCGATCAAGCTAACGGTCGTAACCGCGTATTAATGAATCTCCAAAACAAACAAGCGGCTATGATTAAAAAATTACAAGTCGATGCCTCTTTATATTATGAAAAAGAAGCTAAACCTCGCTACGAAAATCACCAAGAGTCGTTAACAATGGCCCCTAATACAAATTTTAATTATCGGATTGACTTAAAGGAACAACCTTTTGTTCCTGGAAATTATACTGTAAAAATCAAAGCAAACGATGGCTATCAAGACTATTCGTGGGAAAAACACTTAGTCATCCAAGAAAAAGAAGCTAAAAAATACAATGCTACCGCCGTCAACCTCCCACCTGAAAAACACACCAATTTCCCTTGGAAACTGGTGAGTAGCATCACGCTGGTTTTTCTATTCATTTTGGGAAGCACGATTTATTATTTCAAGAAAAAAATACGTGAAGCGCAACAATAAAAAAGCACATCGACAATTGTCGATGTGCTTTCATAATCACTTAATTATTTTGTATATTCTTCAACTAATGCAACGACTTCTTCCATCGTGTCGCATTCTTTTAATGCGCGGTCAGCAAGTTCAGCCATTTTAGTTGTGTCTAGACGTTTCATCAAGCTACGTGTTTTAAGGATAGATGTAGCACTCATTGAGAACTCATCTAAGCCCATACCCAATAGTAATGGAACAGCTGTTTGATCGCCTGCCATTTCACCACACATACCAGCCCATTTACCTTCAGCGTGTGCTGCATCAATTACATTTTTAATTAAACGTAAGATTGATGGGTTGTATGGTTGGTATAAGTAAGAAACGCGTTCGTTCATACGGTCTGCCGCCATTGTGTATTGGATTAAGTCGTTAGTTCCAACACTAAAGAAGTCAACTTCTTTGGCAAATTTATCAGCTAATACGGCAGCTGCTGGAATTTCAATCATAATACCTACTTGGATATCGTTTGAAAGTTCAACACCTTCGTTGACTAATTTTTGTTTTTCGTCTTCAAAGATTGCTTTCGCTGCTCTAAATTCTTTCAAAGTAGCAACCATCGGGAACATGATACGTAAGTTACCATGAACAGACGCACGTAATAATGCACGCATTTGTGTACGGAACATGCCGTCACCTAGTTCTGATAAGCTAATACGTAATGCACGGTAACCTAAGAATGGGTTCATTTCGTGTGGTAATGTTAGGTAAGGAAGCTCTTTGTCCCCACCAATATCCATTGTACGAACCACAACTGGTTTTCCTTCCATTCCTTCAAGAACTGCTTTATACGCTTGGTATTGGTCCTCTTCAGTTGGAAAGTCAGATGAATCCATGTATAAGAATTCTGTACGATATAAACCAACAGCTTCGCCGCCGTTTTTGTGTACGCCTTCTAAATCTTTTGGTGTACCAATGTTTGCAGCTAACTCAACATGTTTGCCGTCAGCTGTCACTGTTTCTGCATTTTTTAGTTTATCCCATTCTGCTTTTTGATCTGCATAAGCTTTTGCTTCTGCTTCAAATTCAGATTTTTCAGCATCTGTTGGGTCAATAATAACATCCCCAATGATTCCGTTCACTGCTAAAATATCGCCTGCTTTTACTTTGTCAGTAATTTCTTTTGTACCAACGATTGCAGGGATTTCTAACGAACGAGCCATGATTGCTGAGTGAGAAGTACGTCCGCCGATGTCTGTAACAAAGGCTTTAACATACGTACGGTCTAATTGTGCAGTATCACTAGGTGTTAAGTCATGGGCAACCACGATTACTTCTTCGTTAATCATTGAAGGATTTGGAAGAGTCACACCTAATAAATGTGCTAAGATACGTTTGGCAACGTCACGAATATCTGCTGCACGCTCTTGCATGTAAGCATTATCGTCCATTGCTTCAAACATACCAATATACATATCCGTAACTTCTTTCAAGGCAGCTTCTGCATTGACTTTGTTGTCTTGGATATTTTGTTTGATTTGACCAACCATTTCTGGGTCAGATAAAACCATTAAATGAGCATCGAAAACTTGCGCTTCTGCTTCACCAAGGCTTTGAGCTGCTTTGTCGCGAATTGCTTGCAACTCTTCAGTAGATTTTGCTAAAGCATCGTCTAAGCGAGTTGCTTCTGCATCAGTATCTTCTACGGAAGTTTTGTTGAAAGACAAGTCAGGTTGAACTAGCAGGTAAGCTTTAGCAACAGCAACGCCATCACTTGCGGCAATCCCTTTTAGCATCTCAGACATTATTCAGCCAATCCTTCTTTTTGTAATGTTTCAACGATTGCTGCCATTCCTTCAGCTTCGTCAGCACCATCAACAGTGATTGTTACGTCAGAACCTTGACCAACGCCTAAAGACATAACGCCCATGATTGATTTTAAGTTAACAGATTTACCTTTGTATTCTAAGTTAATATCTGAGTTAAATTTGCTTGCAGTTTGTACTAATAAAGTAGCTGGACGTGCGTGAATTCCTGTTTCTGCTACAATGTGAAATTCTTTCTTTTCCATATAAATCGGTCTCCTTCGTAAATAAAAAATTTTTATGTTAGGGTTTTCCTTTCTTGATACGCTAAAATCAAACGTCTACTCGAAAAAAGACCCTTTCAGTTTCTAAGATTACCATTTTTTTCTATCTTACACAACACTTTTTGCTTAAATTTCGTGATGTTTTGCACTGACTATTCTTCCTCTTTTTGGTAACGATAAATGATTCGTCCATTTAACCCCGCTTCTCCAACAATTTCCGCGCGGTCAGGCAAAGAAATCCAAGCATCACGAAATTGGAAAAATTCATTTTGCTCCACGATTAATTCAGAGATTTCTCCAGCTTTTAATGAAGCAATTTTTTCTACAAAAGGATTTTCAGCCATTGATTTCACCACTCTTTCTCTTAAATATCAACTCTTATAGTTTACTTGAAAATGGCGCAATTGTCTGTAAAAAAATCGAATCTTTGCCTTTTTTTAAACAAGGTCTTTTACTTGATTCTCTTACAAAAAATGCTATAATAACCTCAAAGGTCAAAAATGGTCAAGTGGTTTTATAGACAGAATTTATTCTTGCTATCTAGTACTTGGCTGGTTTGAGGAAAAATGGTCTGTTTACTAGAAATAATAGAGCAAACAGCTATTTTTCTGGCCTCAGTTATTTTGAAAGGATGTGTTTCATTCAATGATTTGTCAAAATTGTCAACAAAATGAAGCAACAATTCATTTATATGCAAATGTGAATGGTCAAAGAAAACAACTGGACTATTGCCAAAGCTGCTATCAAAAATTAAAAAATCAAGCAAATAATTCCCCTCAAAATATGGGACAAGACCCTTTTGGCTTTGGGAGTTTAGACGATTTATATCGTTCTCTTTCTCGCCAAATGCAACAAGGTAATCCTTATGAACAACAAACACCACCCACTCAATTTGGTGATGGTGGTAATGGAGGTCAACCCCCTCGCGGAGGCGCTGGCGCTGGTCAAGGTTTACTAGGCGAGTATGGGATTAACATCACCGAAGCGGCACGCCAAGGAGATATCGATCCTGTGGTAGGACGTGATCAAGAAATTAAGCGTGTCATTGAAATCTTAAATCGCCGTACAAAAAACAACCCCGTTTTAATCGGTGAACCAGGTGTTGGTAAAACAGCCGTTGTCGAAGGTTTAGCCCAAAAAATTGTCGATGGCGATGTGCCCCAAAAATTATTGGACAAAGAAGTCATTCGTTTAGATGTGGTTTCACTTGTTCAAGGAACTGGTATTCGCGGACAATTTGAAGAACGGATGCAAAAATTGATTGAAGAAATCACTGAAGCTGAAAATGTCATTTTATTTATTGATGAAGTCCATGAAATTGTGGGTGCTGGTGCTGCTGGTGATGGCAATATGGATGCTGGCAATATTTTAAAACCAGCCTTAGCACGTGGTGAATTACAATTAGTCGGTGCCACAACTTTAAATGAGTACCGTATTATTGAAAAAGATGCTGCCTTAGAACGTCGGATGCAACCAGTCCAAGTAGATGAGCCAACCGTTGCCGAAACCATAACAATTTTACATGGTTTGCAAAAACGTTATGAAGATTATCATCATGTTAAATATACAGATGAAGCGATTAACGCAGCAGCAAACTTATCCAACCGTTACATTCAAGATCGCTTTTTACCAGATAAAGCGATTGACTTGTTAGATGAATCTGGTTCAAAAATGAATCTAACTATCCAACTCGTCGATCCAAAAACAATTGATAAAAAATTAGCAGAAGCGGAACAACAAAAACAACAAGCTTCCGCAGAAGAAGATTTTGAAAAAGCGGCTTATTATCGTGATCAAATCAATAAATTACAAGCAATGAAAGAAAAACAAATCAGCGATGAAGAAACACCCGTCATCACTGAAAAAGATATTGAAGCCATTGTGGAACAAAAAACTGGCATTCCTGTCGGTGACTTAAAAGAAAAAGAACAAACCCAATTGAAAAATTTAGCTGTTGACTTAAAAGCTCATGTTGTCGGACAAGATGATGCCGTCGATAAAGTAGCTAAAGCGATTCGTCGCAATCGTGTAGGCCTAGGCAAACAAAACCGCCCAATTGGTTCCTTCTTATTTGTTGGGCCAACAGGCGTTGGTAAAACAGAATTAGCAAAACAATTAGCTTTTGAGCTATTCGGTTCAGAAGATTCGATGGTTCGTTTTGATATGAGTGAGTATATGGAAAAACACAGTGTTTCTAAACTGATTGGTTCTCCTCCAGGCTATGTTGGTTATGACGAAGCTGGACAACTCACAGAAAAAGTCCGTCGTAATCCTTATAGTTTAATTTTATTGGATGAAATTGAAAAAGCGCATCCTGATGTTTTACACATGTTTTTACAAATTCTCGACGATGGTCGTTTAACAGATGCACAAGGTCGTACAGTCAGCTTTAAAGACACCATCATTATCATGACAAGTAATGCTGGAACAGGAGCTGTGGAAGCCAACGTTGGCTTTGGCGCTGCCCGTGAAGGTGTGACTAAATCTGTTTTAGGTCAATTGAACAACTTCTTCACCCCCGAATTCCTTAACCGTTTCGATGGTATTATCGAATTCAAAGCATTAAGCAAAGAAAACCTGATGAACATTGTCAGCTTGATGTTAGAAGAAGTAAATGGCTTATTAGCTAAACAAAAATTACACATTGAGGTTCCAACAGAAGTCAAAGAGAAACTCGTTGATTTAGGTTATGATCCTGCAATGGGCGCTCGTCCTTTACGTCGAACAATTCAAGAACAAATTGAAGACGGCATTGCTGAATACTATCTAGATCATCCTGAAAATCATCAATTAGTCGCAGCGTTAGATAACGAAGGTAAAATTATCGTAACTGGCGCACAAGAAGTGACTAAAACAGAAACTTCAACATCTGACCAAGCAGAATAATCAAAAATCCACACGCATTAATAACAATGCGTGCGGATTTTTTTATGCTTTTCACTTTTTATTTTCATCAAAAAAAACTATAATAGAAGAAAGATATTCGTATACTTGTTCCTCATAGAAAAAATTCAATCTGGAACTCCTGTACATAATTGGAAACGCTCTTTTGCAGCACACAACTATAATGAGGTGATAAAATGAAATTAGTGAATGTGACCAATAGCTACAAACAATTAGTAAATAAACAATTGGAAAACACGGATGCTTACTTTGTAAAAGTCTACTCAGCAGGAAACACGACCGCTGTCTATTCAGAAGCAGCTCACCATGTGGAAGTTCTGATTATGAATAAAAATCGTCGCATTCGTCCGACAGAAGTAAAAGAAATTTTAGCAAAACTGTTAAAACGATTACCTAAAGAGGCTTATGACCCAGATGAAATTTCTATCATTGAATTAAACCATGTGACCGAAGTGTCTGTTCCATTAAAAGTTTCCCTCATGGAAAACTAAAAAAAAACTGCCGAAGTTTCCCCACTTCGGCAGTTTTTTTAATTTATTGTGACGTTATTTTTTTTACAAGACTTTGATAATTTTCCGACCAAGCTTCCTCATTTGTCGGACTGACTAATTTATTTTCCTCGATTGCTTTTTTTCTTAAGTCATCCACTTCTTTTTTGAAATTTTCCCCCGATTTTTGAGCATAATCTTTAGAAAAATATTTTGATTGGCGCGAACAAGCCTTCAGTTTCGCATCTTTAATCTCTTCTTCTGTATCTGCAAAATATTCATCATAACGAAGATCGGTTATTTTCCCTGAATCTTTTAACGTAATAACAGTTAAACGTCCAGAAAGCCCCTCTCCAAAATCTTCTGTTAGACTTGTATAATGTTCTTTTGAGGGTTCTTTGATTTCCTTGGCTAAAGCCCTAGCAGCAGGAAGATAACCATTATTAGCGCTATTGGATTGACCTTTAGCTGTCTGGAAGGCGCCATCTAGACGATTTTCAGCAACCATTTGATTTTCTAAAAAAGTCATCGTATTAACAACGGTGACTAACGATTGATCGGTTCGGGCGTTGTTCGCTTGAAAATTTGCATAGCCGGATAAACGTTTTGTCACTCCTGCCCATTCTTCAGAATAATAGTTTTTAGGTCCACGTTCATCAAATTCCACTAACTGAATTTGTTGATCCTTAACAACTACATCAATTAAAGCCGTATAGCCGCCATCAAACACGACTTCATGATGATAATAATCCCCTTGAACTTCCCCGATTTCTGGACGACCTGACCAATACATCTTTTGAGCTTTTTCTTCTGGACTAATTCCTGATTGTCCATTATTAGCTTCTACTGTAGCGCCAGAAACAGCATCAACTTCAAAGGTATGTCCATTACGCTCATAACTCACTTTGGCAGCACTCTCCTTCGGTTGATCATTCGTGTTTGTCTGCTCCTCCTGCTTTACAGAAGTGGCATTAGTGGCTGCCGAGGCACCACTCGTTACTTGGACTGCTTCTGCTTCAGTACTTTCTTTCATTTTTTCAGTTCGTTGATCTGGTTGGCACCCCATTAAAATAATCATTGAACAAAATAACCCGACAACTATCTTTTTAGTTTTCATTTTTCCTCCTTTTAAAACTCATTGAATTACCATTTAATTTTAATATAAGTAGAATGAAAAGTATAGCTAAGAAATCGTTTTTTCTTCATACGGCGATAAACTTAACTGTCCAGATAAATACTCACCTAAATAGATTTCCTGTAATCTTTGGAATCCTTGTTCTTGGATTTGCGTTAATAGCCAGTGCTCATCTTTTTTGATTAACTCTAGGACATCCATGTTGGCTTGACCGTCCACAATAATCGGATAACGAATACTTTCATCGCCATATTCGACGATTGTTAATTGACCATTTTGTTCTAAAACCGCCCGTTTAACAAGCTGGACTTCATAAATACCATTTGCTCGTAATTTAAACATTAGATCATTTGCAGAAATACCATTTTTCAAACATTCCTTCACCACAACCTGTCCATCCTTGATTAAAGTAATGGGTTTACCATCCACAATTTGCTTCACATAGCGATTGTGTTCTTTTGCAAATTTTAAAATTAAGACTAATAATGTCCACAAAATTAACACTAATACAAATTGGAGCACCGTAATTGAATCATTATAAATAACACCACCAATAATGCCCCCCAATACATAGTTTTGCACTTGGTCCATAGCCGATGTGGGCGCCAAATTGCCTTTTCCCATCAAATTAATTTGGACAATTAAACAAATAATACCTAAAGCAAATTTAATAATAATTGGACTATAAAACTGCATTAATTTTCCCTCACTTTACTTTATGATTTCAATCGTTGGTGTTAATAAATACGTTTCTTGTAATGTATAAGACTGCTGATCCGTACTTAAACTCATTTTATAAAAGACTTCGTCAATTTTAACTATGGTTCCGTCAGCCAATTGTGTACCATTGACATAAACTTTTTCTGGAGAAACCTTTTTTTCCTGTGCCACTTGTTCGACAAAATGTACCATTTGTGAAGATTGTGAATGCTGATTTTGGTTCATTTGATAATTGGAATATTGAACTCCTAAAACAAATAATAATGATAAAAAAATAATAATACTTAATTCACGATATTTCGTTTGAATTTGATGTCGCACATAAAAACTAAACACAATGACTAGCCCGATTAACAAAGCAAAAATAAAAAAATACTTTAAGTAATCATTTAAATTAGATTGGCTTTTTAAATACTCGATGCCATAAAAATTCATGTTCTTGTCCACTCCTTGATAGGTTCGTTATAGTAAGTATTCTATCTCAAAAAAACAATCACGCCTGCTTTAATACCTTATACGAAGAAAAAGCTCAGCGCAATCATCTTGAGAATGATTGCGCCGAGCTTCAATCTTCTAAAGATTCAGCTACTGATTGATTACAAATTAATTTTACATCAAACTTTTCAGTTCAACATCTGGATATTTATCCGCAAACCAGCGTTCCGCAAATTGGTTTTCAAATTGTTAAAGTCCCTTTTTATCAAGCTTCATCATACAATAAATAATCTTAGAAAGCAATCTATTTCTGCTACAAACCAACGCAATGTTCATACCTGATTTTCTATAATTTATTCATCACATTCACTCAGTAAATTTGATACGAAATTTTTCTACACCTGATGAATGACTAACAACTATGGATAAAATTTTGTTATTTAATACTGTCCTATTTAGAATACTTATTAAGAATTCATCTACTACGTATAAAAAATCTTTATCTTCATGACACATATCATAGAAATCAGCTAGTTATTTACAAGTAACTACTCCATCTGTTAGAAAGTTTACTAATGATTTGTTGATGTTCATCTGTTTTCTCCCTGTTTACTAAATAAATCAAAACAATTTTTAGTGCATACATAAAGTTCATTATTACTTCTGGTTAAAGCTACATATAATTTATTTACTTCAGCCTGACTGGTATTTGTAGGAACTTTATATTTCTCGTCACTAAACTTTGCATACGATTCTGTTAAAATTACTAAAACTTTTGAATAAGTATCTCCTTTGCAATAACTCCAATTAATAGCAGGTTGATAAGGAAATTTTTTAGAATTCCGATAAACTAATTTCACACATTTTTCATCAACTAAAAGTTGTTCTAATTCGTTAACGTCATGAACATATTTAAAACTTCCTTTTTGTTTACTACAAGACAGTATATCTATGGCTAACTTCTTTTCAATTACTGAACAAATTTTACTTGGTACTCTTCTACTGTACTTTAGCGTTTCTCTATCAATTTCTAAAGATTTTGGTAATGATGAATAAAACTCTTCTTCAGAAAGAAATGCTTTTTGTTTTTTATAAGGTTTATCACTTTTAGAAGGTGTCATAGCAACAGAATGCTGATAAAAATCACCTACACCAACTGTATAAACTTTTTTTGATTTCATCAATAGCATTAATAAATCAAAATCTTCCCCTTTAAAATCTTGAAACTCATCAATATAAATTGTATCAACAAGCAATGATAATCTTTCTTCAATTAAAGGATTTAGTATCTTTTTATTTTTTATTATCAATTTCGACATTCGACTAGCATAGTATCTATTATTAGCTAAATTCAAATAGTGTCCAATCTTATCATCAGTAATGTATCCTTTTCTTGGCGGATAACTGCGAGGAATTGGTTCTTTAAGAATGTCTACACCTCTACTTTTGAGATTTTCAAATGGTAAAACCGCCTCTAATGGTCTAATAATCCATGAATATAAGAAACTACTATATGTGATTACTTCAATATTGTTGGGAATAACATTATTAAATCTCTGCATAATTTCTTTTTTTATATTCGTCACGTTTTGATTGGTAAAAGTAATAAACAAAACTGATTTTTTCTCATCAAACACATTTGCAATATGATACGTTTTCCCCGAACCTGCTCTTGCAAGGATTATTTTACCTGATTTAGCCATTCTAATCCCTCTCTTATATATATTGGAACTTTTAAGTTATCAATATATTCAGAATTTGTTGTTATCTCAATAGCAGAATCTGCTTTATTTTTCAACATATATGCCAGTGCTTTGCTTTCTACATCTTCTTCTTTGTAAATAGTAGATACACGTGACTTCTTTTTATAGTCAGCTAATAGTTCAATGTTTTCGTTAAATAAAACTCTTTCAAAAGTTGAATTTTCTATTTTCTTATCACATTTTATTAATATATCGTGTCCATCTTTTTTTAAATCTCTATTCAATTCATTGATGGTTTCTATTCTATTAAAATTTCCATCATTATCCGTAATAACTAAAAGTGGTTTTTTAATTTTTTTAGCAATTTCAATATAGTTTTTATAAGTAATTCCTGACATCGATATTATATGCACACCAGATTCATCTATATTCCTACCGCAAATATTCTGATAAAAGTTAGGAACGTAAATATATTCTGTTACCCCTTCTACTAAAATTACTTTTTGAGATAATATGAACTCAAGTAAACTAGCATTATCTGATTTTTCAAAGAATTTAGCTACCGTTTCATCTACATCATTCAATTTTACTGCTTTTGCATTTGGAGTTATCCATATAGTCTTTTGAATATTTAATCTAGACGTTATTAAAGGATTATGGGTAGTAATAATTATTTGGGAATTATCCGACTCTACTTTTATTTTTTCAATTAATTTTTTTGTCATTGAATGACTCAAATGATTTTCTGGTTCTTCAACTAAAATAAGACTTGAATCTATTTGCAATGCAACTTCAGTCTTAATAAAATTCTCTCTGCCTTTCCCCATATTTTGTATAGATATATTGTTTTCTCGGATATCAATTATCTTAGTAATACCAGATTTCTTCTCGTCAATAGAGATAGATTGCTCGCCTATTTTTAGTGATTCTGCTTCTGAAGCTTCGAAATCAGAAATATGTGTTTTTAGCTTCATAGACAATTTTCTTCGGATATCATTTGGTATCTTATTTTCAAAAACTTGTTTGGCATAAGAGCCATACAAATCATTCTTCACAGATGAATTATCAATAAAAAGAGATTTTATTGGGTTTTTAAGCCTTTTATAGCCCCCACCTTGAAATGTAAGCCATTCAAATTTATAGAATTCTATAGGTATGTTGGGGTTTTCAGAAAAATTTAGTTTAGAAAATTCTTGTTCAAAATCATTATCAAAATGATACCAAAATTTTATACCTGTTTTTTCTTCCTTCAATACTTTCCCGTTCGTATAATCCAATCCCATAAAGTGTTGTTTACTTATTGGAATCTCTGAATCCATATTTAAATATACTTCTATTAAAATTTCAGGTAGCTGAGAAAATTCAGGTTTATTCTTGAATTGTTTAATATTATCTGCATTAAATAATTGTTCATTATTTCCATCTATCAACCCGTATATTTTTTGGTTTAAGGCTAAATCTATCGCTTCTAAAATTGTACTTTTTCCTGCTTCATTCTCACCAACCAAAACATTCATATCTTTATTAAACACAATTTCAAAATCTTTAAATTTTTTAAAGCCTTGGATTATCATTTTTTCAATATAACTCATTGTCACACCTCAATTTTAATAATAAATATGTTATATAATTCACAATTGTTATTTCAGTACAATAAAAAGCCTTTCTTAGGCTTTTATTGTAACCATTTAAACATTAGCCAATTATCTCCATAGGATTTTCCAAGTTCAGCTAAAAATGAATCAATATGTCTTTTGTATATTTTATTATCATAAAATTTAGCTTGAATAGCAGTCAATTCCCCTGTTGCTTCATTTCTTGCTACTAAATCAACCCCTGTATCTTTTTTGGGGATTACATATTCCTCTGGAACTTCATTTAATAACCAAACATCTGAAAATAAGTTTTGTATGTTGGTTCATTTTTGAAATAAATTTGAGCAATTTTGTCAAAGAGAGTTCCCTTGTCTCTTTGAATAAGTTCATCAAATGTCATTGTTTTTCTCCTTCAACAAGTATTATATCTAATTATAACAGTTTTATCGCAAATATTGGACAGTAAAAAAAGCCGGTCTAAGTAGACTAGCTTTATTGACTATAACATGATTAAACATTCCAACTATATCTTTTTCTTGATAATACTGTTTGCCAAAGTAGTCACTCCTAGAATAGCTACGCTACCTAAAGCAGTTCCAACTAAATTTCTTTTTTCCTTTAAGCTACGACTATGTTCCATACAAAATAAAGATTTATCTGATGGAACTTCTTTGTTGCAATTTGGATACTTACAAGTCTTAATTTTCGATTCTTTCATTTTCAGTCACGTCTGTCCTTTCATTATTATAAGTTGCTATGAGCACTTCAATTTTTGTAGACAAATCATTAGTTAATTCCTGAATTCTTCCATCATCACCCACGTGAGCATTATCTAATAACCACGCAATAGTTCTTCCGCTTTCGTTTTCTTTCATTAACACTTGTTTAACAAACGAGTGATAGTTTGTCAGTGTTGCAAATAAAGATTGTTTTTCTCCCAAAGCTGTATACGCTATTAGGTTTAGTTGGACTGCAGAATTTAAATATCCTAAAGATGTTTGCAATAAATTATCAATTCTACGTGCATCTTTTGATTTTGTTTTTGAATCAATTAAAAGAGCTGCATCTTCGTGAATAGAAAGCATTAGCTTGCTAATTGTTTCATTAGCAATTTTGATAGAACTAATCAATAGCTCTCTTTTGTTCGATTCATTCTCTGAAGCTAATCCTTCAACAACTAATTGTCTAGATGAAAAAAATCCCGCATATCTATCATTATACTGACCTTTCTCTACCCTTTGTATAATTTGATTTAATCCCTCAATTTGCTCTGAAATTGATGCTAACTGACCTTGGATTGCTGATAACTCTGGTAGAACACCTAACTCTTTTACAATTTTCTTATCAAGAGTAACAAAACTTTTATTTTCCCCACTTAAATTATCCTTAATGACAGCATATGTTTCACCTGTTTTTTTTCTTACGCCAAATGACCATTCTCCAGAATCTATCTTTTCCTTTGCAAAATCAGGTATCCTAGCTACGTATTCTGTTTCTTTCTGATTAGACAAATTTTCAATCAAACTCATTTCTGAAATATTTGAAAATAAACTGTTTTTAATTTTTACCGCTATCGATTTTGAAGCTATTCTTTGCAATGGCAATAATGAATAAGATGTAAAATCATAATTGTATAAATTTTTATCGGTAACATTTACCAATAACGATGCGTCTTTAGGTAAATCAATTTCGAAATCTTTCATAATAACACCTACCTGATAATAAGTTGAATTACAAGCCACTAAGGTATTATTTAACAAGCTCCTTTAAATCTTGTTTCATCTTGGCAACTCTATTTTCATAAAACAATTCAAAATTTTCTATATCTAATTTGATATCTTCATCAATAAATAAAAATGAGTTATTCAAGTGATTGATTTCCATCCATTCTGACAAACTCTTATCTTTCTTCAAAATATTTTTTTCCTTATTTAATAATTGTAAATTTCCAATTTTATTCCAATTATTACCAATCCTCTCAATTTCTTCTTTACTAAAATGGTTTTCCATAAATGTTTTATTTTGAAATTTTGATTTTGGGTGAATATGGTCAATATCGAAATTTTGATTGAAATAATCTAAATCTGGATAGAATAAAGACAATACAAAAAATGCGTCATCAGAACCACATTGTACTTCAAATAAGCCTTCAATTATTGCATCATCAAAAGAATAATTTTTTGTAGGATTGCTTTTAGCACTATTGATTATTTCTTTTAAAGGAAAGACACCAGAGGAAGAGTCATCAATTATTTTACGAATTTCTCGAAGGATACTATCTGATTGCCCACCAAAAATACGTTTCAAAAACACTAATAATAACCATTTTTTCATGAGTTGAGAATTGGCGTTTTGCGTGTTGGAATCTAAGAATCTATTTTTTATAACTTCATCCTCAAGTTTGTTTTCATAGATATAATAAACAATTGGTATAGCAGCATTTTTAGCAGGAAACGTTCTGTTTTCAAAACCCAATCTATAGAACATCTCAAAAGCATTAAGAATTGATTTACGAATCCTTTCCCAATTAGTTTTAATTTTATTAATTACATCTTCATTAAAATTTTTCACTCTACTCTTTATGTCATCTGCATATAAAACTAACATATTTTTCAAAATGAAGTCTATTGTGATAGAAAAATCACCGAACTGGTTAACTTCTCTAATTAATTCCTCAAAATTTTCCCTCGCATCAGACCAATGAACTGTTAAAAAAGACATCAACAAATCTGAAAAAGTAAGTTTCGTCCCGCCATCATTAGTTCGAATAAAAATATCTAATACCTTATCAAGATTTTGTTCATCTTCCAAGTAATAATTTAAAACTTTTTCTTCATTGATAGTCTCATATAACAGATTTAATATATCTTTGGAGTATTCATTATTTTCTAAACCCACTTTTTCTAAATAAGAACATCGATTTTTTTCATCTGACAAACCTAAAATACTTCCTACTTCAAACCAATATTTTTCACCTAATTTATTTTCTTTCTCTACTTTATCTCTACGTAAAAATTTGAATTCATATTCTTTATCAATTTTTGTTTCTTGCTTATAGGTATTTTTTATATTTAAGTATAACTTCATTGGAGGAAAATTGTCTTCATTGTCCACCCATCGTTTGTGATTTAATTTAACTGCATAGCTTCCTTTTAGTCCAATATATAAGCTGTTCAACCTCTGTTGTCCATCAATTACTGCAAAAAAATTGTCTGTTCGTCCCATAGAATTATAATATTCATTCATTTCTCCAAAACGTTGTTTATATTTTCTCAAAAAAGAATAAAATCTATAATTATTTTTTATTTCATCTGAAGTAATTTGCCATAACATTAACGAATTTATAGGATACTTTCTCATGATACTATCAAACAATGATTCTATCTGCTCTGGGCTCCATACAAATTTTCTTTGGATAGCAGGTAATAGATAAATATTTTTGTCTATATTTTCAATAGCTTCTTTGATAGTAATTAACGGTTGAAATCCTCTTTCCACCATATCATATCTCCTTGCATAGTTGACTTATTTTTTAATCTGTGAGTGTATTTTTTGAATTATCACAATAATAAAGAACAATATTTTAGAGAATACGGTTCCATAATCAAATAACAAGTAAAATTACTCTATTTTATATTCCGTTCTTCTAAATTTTCCAATCATACAATATTATCTCAAACTTATAAGAAAAATCAACTTAAAATAGATATAAAAAACTCGTATAATCCATACTTTTCTTACTATTAACTTAAATTAATATTCACAGAAGCCAGACCACACTTCCTCTCTTCTAAAAATATATTCAAAATCTCCAGAATCGATTGTATGCTGCCTGAATTACATTCTAAGCGTTTCTAAAATATTAAGTATAATTTATCAAGAATAAATTTTAAAACTCCTAAGCAATAACACAGGCTATTTAAATTCCATACTACGTTATTTTAACACTACATATCTAAACAAAATAAAAATATAACTTTACCTATATATTCTAAATATGAAGATAGTTCTAGTTGATTTCAAAAAAACAAATAATTCAACTAAAGCAACAATGAATTATCACTATTTCATTATATAAATATATCTAGAGCGTCAATTTTAGCTATTTTACTGAACCTAGATAGTGCTATTAAGTAAGCAAGATATCTCTTGCCGGCACTAAAAAATAAATACTGATATATCAATTTTTTACAGCCATTTTTATCACACTATTCTTTAGTGTAAATAAGTTTTTGAGTATTTATATATGTGAAAACAAATAGTTTTCCCCTAGTTTTATTGACTTTTATAAACATAAACGTTTGATACCTCTAGAGGGAATATAAAAAGTGCGTATTGGTCTTAGAAAAAACACGTAGTTTACTATTGATTTTATTGGCTTTTATAAGCCTCCTCATTAGATACCTCTAGAGGGAATATCCCTTATAGAGGTATCTAATGATTTCTATCAATTTCATCAGTATTTCTAGGGGTAAACGATAAGGATTTTCTTGGTTCAATACGCAATTTTGAATGGATACAAAAAGAGATAATATTCTTAATACATAGAAATAATCCTTATTATCAATGGTTTCTAATAGAAAAGACAGATAGTACTCTCACTATCTGCCTAGAATATCTCTTTTATAAATAACAACTTTAGATGTATAGCTCTCTTCGATGTTAAATTTTTGATATAACTCTTTTGTTAATCTCTCTCTTTCTAAATCATATTTATTGTATACATCTACTCGAATTTTCTGGAATTTTCTCTTAGTATCGTTTATTTTCAACCTTCTCGCTTTGGCTAACTTAGAAATAACATCTTTTTCGTATACATATCCTTTTTTTTCTATCTCGTTCATGATAATTTTAACAGCTGTTTTTTCTAACTTCTCACTTGCTTGACTTATATTACTATTGGTTTTACTCATTTTAATCATTTTTCGTTGAATAAGTGGTTCATATGATTGTGGAAAATCTTGATACGCTTTTTCCTCCCCAAATAATCTATATACCAACTCGTAACTTAGACTACCGACCGTTACTTTATTTTCCCTCAAAATTTTAGCTATTCCTTCGCTATTACCTTTATTTTCATCAGTTAAGTTCGTTGGTTCATAAATATTACTAGTCCTTAATTTATTACTGTCTTTCTTTTGTTCCAATATCAAATTATTAAATATGTTTTCAGGAATTTCTGATTCTGGTTTCTTTTTAACCACTTCAGTTACAATCATGTGATAAAGAATCTGCCTTGTCCTATCAATACTTATTTTCTTTTTATTGGTAGCTCTAGCTAATTGCTTAGCTAAATTGTTAATACTATAATAATTTAAATACCGTAACTCTCCATTCTCGTCAGTATATACATAGTCATACATAAAATCTAAAATAATAGGAATTTCTATTTGGTATCTACTAAAGTATTTATATAATTCAGGATAGTTTTCTTCTAATTCTCCTGATTGTAATTCTTTTTTAAATTTTTGGGCGTTAAATTTACTTTGTCCTAATTTCGATGTATTTGTTACTTTTGAACTACTAATTTCTACTAGTAAATTAACTACTTCAATTGAAGATATTTTTAAATATCGTTCTAGTAAAGAAATAATATTCCCACAATAAGGATGACTTTCACTAAAACATTTATATAAGAATATCCCATATTTTTCAGCATAAAATACTGATGCACTAGGTTCTGTCTCTTCATGAAAAATATCATAAAAAGGATTCTCATCGGATAATTCAAGAAACTCTCTCATATCTAACGATTTAAAGTAGTTCATTGCATTGTAATCGTCAGGAAATTCTTGTTTATAATTGTCTCCTAGCTTTTCTTTCACAATATCAAGTCTACCTAATTTTAATAATTCATAATTCGGTATAGAATTATCAATCATTTCACCACTTATAGCTTCTATACCTTTATAAATATCTGTATTTGTTGGCTCTAACAATTTTGAAGTATCCAAGTTATTATCCCAATCAATCACTTCGTATCCTTTATTACTTCCAAAAAACATTCTACTTGTTTGTCCAACACTCCTGTCTGCTTGTGGATACATTTCAAATAATCTTCTATATATATCTTCTATCTCAGAATTCATAGTTATTAATTTATCTAAATGAAAGACAACTCTAAATTTATCTACATTAGAATCATCATCACTAAAAGTCCGATAGATAAAACAAGCATTTTCTAACATAAATGTATCTTGTTCTAAGTCAGCAATAGTATACTGATTATTTTCGTCTTTATTATCAAAATCTAACATAATAATTTCTTGACCAACAATTGGCGTATATTTTGATAATTTTTGTTCCGATAATTCTGATAAAACAACAGTTTTTCCTTCTTCAGAAATCTCAATCGCAAGCTCTTCTAAAGAGATATCTACTAATTCTTTTAAAATTGTAGTTGAAATTGCTTTAACCATTGATGAATTAGGTTTTTCACTATTTTTAATACTACTTAGATAACACTTCATATTCACTATCCTCCAACATTAATAATCTGCCGTATTTTAAGACGATTACTTTTTCCAATAATATTGTTTTTTCTTCTGATAGACCTCGTTTTCCTTTCCTGAAATTGTGCAAATTTTGGTTATGAATACCGATTGCCTTAGAAAACACAGTCATTTTAACTCCGTAAATTTTATCTAAGATATGTAGCAAAGCTTTTACCTTTTCTTGTTTCTCAATCAATTCCTCTTCTGTTAATTTTTTTGCATTCATATATTTATCCTCCATTAATTATTTTATTAATCATTGTTGCCGGACTATATCATCATTTCAATCTGAAGTAAAGTAATTCTGTCACAATTGGACACTAAAAAATAAGTAGTATATTTTTATCAGAAATTTCATTTTGCTATCTCCTATTTTCCTAGCACTTTCTTAGAAACAGTAAAATCTTTAAAAAAAGCTGATATATCGGTATTTTTTCAAATTTTAAATCTATCTACATACTAAAAAACACCTCTCAGATTCATTTAAGCGTAGAATTACCCACAAAAATTTTTTCATGGCGTTTGAGAGGTGTTTTTTGAAAAATAACACTTTAAAACGTTGATATAACAACAATCTGTTAATTTTGTCAACAAGTAGAAAAGTATTGATTTTACTGACTTTTTCGAGGGTCATTTTTTAAGTGACTTTTTACAAAAATTTTAAGATAAATTTTTTACAAAAAAAGAGACATGAATAAAATCATATCTCTTTTAATAATTATTTTTCTTTTGTTATCACATGTTTATCCCAAAGTAACTTCACAAGTTCATCAGATACTAATAAACCTTCCTGCTCTTTTTCTGAACACTTGGTAAACTCTTTATATAATTCATTGGCTATACTGTTTACGACTATCTGTGAAATCGTCATATTTGCTTTATAGAAAGTCCTTTTCACTTTATGAAGGACATATTTTTTCTGAACTAATTTATCCATTAACTTTCAACACGCCTAAACTTTCATTTGCCTTTTCTCGACAACTGGCTAGATTGTCATTTGTTAAGGGAGATATATAAATATATTCTGTTTCTTCTAATATATTCCCTTTTTCATCAATAATACTATATTTCCCATCTTCAGATTCTGTCATTGCTGATAATCCATTGTCGTTATATTGTTGAATGTTATAAGCAAATGGCTCTTTGATAATTTCACCAGTATTTACGTTTATTAGTCCATACTTGTCCTCTTTTTCTAGTTTATAAGGAGCAATTCCATTGATGTTCGGTTTCTTAATTTCAAAAGCGAACGGTTCTTTAATAATTGTTCCATCAGATGAAATAATCCCTTTTTTTCTTGGTGTAAAATCAATACTAGATGGTGTCGAGCCATCAGGTGTTACTTTTTCGTTCAAATCTTCAAAAATATAGTTTTCTGCTTCACCAATATCTCCCAAAAACTCACCATCACCAATTGGTTTATCAATGCCATACTCAACAAATTTAACAATTTCTATATTTGATGGATAATTGTAAATCGTACCAGAATCTAAATCATAAAACGTCCAAATCACTGGGTCATCAACTAAACCAGTTGTATACTGCCTGATAAATAGGCGGTTTTTATCGTTTATATTTGTTGCTGTATCTAATTTGACTGTATTGATTGTTTTAGTGGCTATATCTTTTTCACCACTACGGTTATCACCACTGTCTTTCAATTTTGCATCATAAATCTGAACAGAAGTATCATTAACTGTCTTGCTATCATTCATTTGGTCCAGAAGTGTGAAATAGCCATTTTTATTTATATCGCCTGACATACTACCATGTGCGGTTGAAAATCTCTTTTCTCTATATCCGTTAGCTAAATAATTAATTGTAACTCCTGACCAATCACGATAAGGAATAATTTCATATTTCCCAGAAGTTAATGTATTTATTGACACATCATTATCAACTGTTCGTTCTCCTAAACTAGTCTTTGCCAGTTCAGCATTTTCATCTAAATAAGTAGAATAAATTTCATATTCATTCACATTATTTTCTATTACTGCTGTTCCATTTACCTTTTTTGAATAACCTGTTTTCAAGGAATGTGCCAGTTCATCTCGTTTCTTATCAGCATTTAAAATGGAATTTTTTTCCTTTAATGATGTATCATAAATTGTCCAATTATACGAACTGTCATCTCCAGTTTGACCGATTACTAGTTCATTTTGAACATAAATCGTATCGTAATCTGTCGCTGTTTTTGATTGAATAATTGATTCTTTTTCTTTAGTATGGGTTGTTGATTCTACTGTGGATGATTGAACTTCTTTACTATCTTTAGTATCTTGCACTTTCCCACACGCACCTAACACACTAAATAATAGTAAGCCAAGACTTGCCATTTTTACCCATTTTTTCATTTTATTCACCTCTCCTGTTATTTTTTATTTACTTTCACACCAATGAACAACGCTACTGCGATAAAACAAAACAAGAAAATCGGATGATTCATCAAAAATTTAAATCCTAAAATTAAGATACCTATAATAATTGCAAACCCAATTAACCAGCTAATACACCCAACCAGACAACCACTTTCATCTTTATCGGGAACTTCTACTGCATCTTGAATAATTATTTTTACCCCATCTTTTAATGCCATTTTTTCAATCCTTTCTCTTCTTTTGCTGCGTGAATCAAACGTTCGTTAAAAACAAACAAAAAAAGCTGATAATTCCGAATACAAAAATTCAGATTTATCAACCATTCTATGTATTTATATTTTTTTGTGCTTCATAGGTAACAAACGAACGTTCATTACCGGCAATCATTATATCAGATTCTATATAATGATGAAACCATCATCTGGTTAACTGATACCGTTTTTTTATATTATATACTGTTTTAACACAAACGTCACATTTTTCTGCAATTTCTTTTTGCGTTAAATCTGTTTCTACATATAACTTTTTAATTTTATGAATCGTTCTTTGGTCTAAACCTTTATTGCCTAATTGTACCCCATTTTCTTTTAAAATTGCTAATGCTTCTTTGGTTCGTTCAGATATATAGTCTGCTTCAAGTTCAGCAATCGCTGAAAGTATTGTAAATATTACTTTTCCCATAGGTGTCGATGTATCTATATTTTCTTTAATGCTAATTAAATTGATACCTTTTTCTTGCAGTTCACTCATGATATTTACAAGTTGTTTCGTGGAACGCCCTAACCTATCTATCTTATAAATAATTAACGTATCCCCTGCTTCTAAAATATTCAGAACTTTATTTAGCTCTTTTCTATTTTCTTTCCGACCACTCACTTGTTCAACGAAAAAAGAATCAATTGCATAACGATTAAGAGCTTCTTTTTGAACCTCTACTCCTAAGTTTTGATTATTCTTACTAGTCCGAATGTATCCAATTATTTTTGTCATAATAGTTTCCTCCCTTCTTTTATAAATTTTAGTTTATTTTAAAATACCTATTTTACCTATAAAAAATACCGTAACATTCTTTCAATGCTACGGTATTTGAAACGCATTTAAATATAGAGGTTATTTAAAATGGTTATCGTCAAGATACTTATATTATTACATCCTGATAAGAAGTTGTCGAGTAAATCACTTGTGCCTTTACTTTTCTATTATTATTCAGAAAACACCACAAAAGCTCTTATAATAAAGGAATAAGCAAAATTAAAAACACTCTATAAAATTGATTTCTGATAAGTACTTGCTATAATTTATACTACAATAAAATAACAAAAAGGAGGTCATTTTTTATGACAAATGGAACAAGTCAAGGACTATTTATAGTTGTTGCAATAATTATATTTGGTATTTTTATAGCTATTAGCTATTTACTATTTAGAGATACTTTAAAACCTAGTTTATCGACAATATTTACTGACAGTTTAGAGCAAGCAAAAGGTAACCTAACAAGAAAAACTTCTTCCCCTCAATATCCAAAAATTACAGAAGAACAAAAGTACGTTAAAATTAGAAGTGAAAATAATGGAGCAGGCGAAACAGAAATCTGGGTTGAAATTTCTCAACTAGAAGATGGAACGCTCTCTATAGATAAGAGTTCTAATTATAATGGAGATTATCTATACGGAAATTCTAAAATGACTGGAACATTAGTATTTCCAGATAAGATTCATGATATCCCAGTTACAAAAATTAAAAATAATGCTTTTCAATCAACCAATTTAAATGGTAAAATACAATTTCCAAAATTCTTGACAGAAATAGGGAGTTCTTCATTTGAAAAATCTGCACCAACCTCAGTTGTTTTCAATGATGGTCTAAAGGTTATTGGCGATAGTATTTTTAGTAAAGCATACTCCTCTTTTAAAATAAATTTACCTGATTCTGTAGAACATATTGGTAATAATGCGTTTAGTACTGTTATGATGCTTCGTGGAGAATTAAAACTTCCTGAAAATCTAAAAACAATTGGTAGAGGTGCATTTGCAAATTCAAATTATTCAGGGGAATTAATTATCCCTAAAAATGTAGAAAGTATAGAGAGCTTAGCTTTTCCAATTACTAAATTTAGTAAAGTAACTATAAAAAATCCTAACACAAAAATAGCTAACAATAGTATTAAAATGCAGGATGGTACTTGGTTTTCACGTTAATTTCAAAACTCCTTTGATAATTTGTCAAAGGAGTTTTGTTATTAATTACATTTTTTGTCAACAAATTTTATACATAACGTTCAAATTTCCATCACCAAAATAACGATGCTATAATAGAATTATAGGGAGCGTAAAAAAGGATAGTTACGAGATGGATACTTATAAGAATTAATATTTTTTTATTTAAAAATGAACCCCTTCGTTAACCCTACATCTTCAATATTTCTACCCTTCACAAACCCTACATCAACCCTACATGGAGGTATTTTTTGAATTCCTAGATAAGAACTTTTTGAGAACTTTTGCGAGAACTTTTTTAAAACTCGGTCATTTTTGAAAGAATTTTTGAAAAATGCAATGGAAACCTCCGTGAATTTTTTTAAACAGCAGCTCTATGAAAATTTTTTTAAATACGTCACTTTGACAACACTACTTAATAAGTATATGGGTTGAATGGATACTTACGAGAATAAGATACACTAAGGGATAGTTTTTAGAATACTAAATCAATTAAAATAAAACAAAAAAATATATGGAGGGAGTGAACTTGACAACTCAATTTGTAAACAAACGAGCAATTGACACAGAGGAATTATTTCAGATAATAAATAACTCAGAAGGTATATATGAATCTACTTTAATTAAATTACTACAATGTAACAGAATCAGCTTGGAAGCACGTTTAAAGACTTTAGAAAAAAATAAAATGATTTCTAAGCAAAAAATAAAAAAACATTTTTTCTATACAAATACTTTTGATTTTAAAAATATGAAACCTTTAGATAGACAAACTAATGTTGTTCAAAAACTTGTAACTTATGGTATTTTTACAGAAAATATTCATATTGTAACGAATTGTGACCATCAAAAAGAATTGTATTTATCTTGTTATTCTTCAGGTAGAGATACTTTTCAAACTAATGAACATCTAAAACTACAAGCGAATAAATTAGTGAATCAATTACCACCACAATCTGAAGAATATAATTTTTTTGTCGAATGTATCAAAAATGTATTAACTAAATTTCCTATTCGAGTTTCATGTCTTAGTAACAAATTAGACATAAACTATCACACACAATCATTAGATATGATTGATATTTCAGTTGTTCCTACCCTTGAATATTTACCATTAATTGAACAAAAATTAGATAGTTTTTCATATAGAAATTTGGAAAAGAATAGTCAGTACATACGTGACGATATACTAGTTTACGTTGAAAACCTAGATAAACTTATTTTCTATGAAATGAAGCAAAACAGACAATATGATGTTCATGTGATTCATTCTTTGATGGATTTCTATTATTATGTCGCTAAATTTTCTAAGTCAAAGACTTCACTATACTTTACTTCAAATAAACAAGAATTCAATTATGCACATAGGCTCTATACTAGAAGTCAACAAAATAAAGAAAAGTTTAATACAGTTCAGCTAAAAAAGAGAAACGAAAAGCACAATCTTAATTGACCGTGCTTTTTTATTTACCCTAAATTAATTATATCATTACCTTCAAAAACTTTTTTTGCTCTTTTAGCAATTACCCATGTTGTCGAAAAATCAATAGTTGCTCCAACTCCAGCTCCTACAACCGGAACCGCTCTTGTCAAATTAACTGTTCCCTTTGTTCCTGCTCTAGTTATAAATCTAAAGCCGATTTTTTGATTTATTTTAGTTAAAACCTTACCCGGAATTTTATTTACTGCATTTAAAGCAATCTTATTACCTACTTGCACACCTGCATTTTTAAATGTATCTGCCACAGCATGCCCTACTAAACAGCTATAAACAAAAGTTTGAACTTCATCATCTCTTAAATCGTATCCTCTAATTAACGCAATAGCAGCAATCATCCGCATTTGAACATAAATAACAGAAGTGATATTAGCTGGGAGAGTTACTGGCATCGTTATGAACCCACCGAAGCTTGTCACAAAGCCATTCAGACTATTTTTACTTAATTGGTTTCTCACTAATTTATCAATAGCTTTATCTGTCCGACCATATTTTTTTATATACTCATCTGCTAATTCCGAGACTGGTTTAGATACTCTAGGGATACCATTCAAACATTTTTCATATAAAGTATCTAACAACTGAAGTCCTTTATTATCTTCAACAAGATTTTCCACAAAAACACTCCTAATTAATTACAAATTTTACTTAATTATATCATGTTTTTAATTTAACGGATTAAACTTGTCTAAACTTGCTTGAATTTCTTCCTCTTCTAATCCTATGTAACGGATAGTCACTGCTTGACTAGAATGATTCAAAATTTTCATCAACGTAGGAATATCCCTGAATTGTCGATAGTATTTATATCCGAATGTTTTCCGCATCGTGTGTGTGCCGATATAATCCAATTCAAGAACATTTGCGACCTTTTGTAGGACTTTATAGTATTGATGGGTTCCTAACGATTTAGAGTGGTCAGAAGGTCTATAAAATAGCCAGTCGGATTGCCCATTATGATAAGCATTTAAATAATCAATAATCAAACTTGTTAGATTCGATAGATTTAATTCTCTTTGTTTATTTGTCTTTTTCTCAACAATAATTGCAGTTGTCTTATTTTGAACATCAGACACTTTAAAATTCAAAATATCAGAAATTCGTAAACCTGTATAAATACCAATGACAAAAATCAGATGGTCTCTTTTTCCATGTTTTCCTTTTTTCAGTTCCGTTAAAAAATCTAACATCACTTGTTTATCTTTTATAGGTTTTACATTAATAATATTTCGTGTCATTTTACCTCCTCCTATGCTGTTTTAAAGGGATACTTTTACATTGAATAATAGTTAAAGTATCCTTTTCATCTTTGTGGTCTGTTTCGATGTTGATAAATCAACATCTTCAAGGGATACTAATTACAAAAGTATCCCTCTTACAAGGACCGTTATAGCATCGTTGTTAGGAGGTTGCAAATTTGTAGAACAAAAAAGAGTAGCTATTAGAGCTACTCTATATAGATATTCCCCAGTATATAGTCAATCATAAACTTATATTGGTTTTTAATATCAAAATCAGCTGATTTTATATTAATAAATCTTACATTTGTTGTCTTTAATAACTCGTCTTTTTCTTCCCTATCTCCATTAATCATTACATAATAGTTTGTGCAATACCCTTTATTAGACTCACAAATTTTTCCAAATTCATCACTAAAGTATGTGTCATTCATAGAAAATCCTAAAAACAACATAGAATGCTTGTTTATCAGACCAGACAGTATTCTTTTTTTATCCTCAGAATCATATAAATTAGCATAATCTTCATTAGTAACTACCATTGAATCATAGTTTTTGATAGAACCATGTATATGGAATATATATTGTGTTTCATCCAAAGATTCAAATCCTTGGAATGAAGAAATATCCCTTGATTCTTCATATCCTAAACTTAGCAACTGACTAGTCTTTTCCAACAAATCATCATAATTAGTTGTAATTATATATTCTGCATCCAATTTTAATACATCAGGTATTATTGAATTTAATAAAACTTCATTCTTAATACGTTTATTAACTGCAGGGACTACTAATTCTTTTTTCAAATCTTTATCATTGCAAATTAAAGGATGTGCTTCCTTTATCACATTTATAATCTTATCAACATTTTTAGATTCATACTGTAAATCAAAGTAAGGTTTATAATCATCAGATATCTTATCTCTAGCATTTTTAAAAAGCTCTAACCATAATGGTAACCCGACACTTTTACTTATACCTGAACCAACAAACGGAATTACTCTGTCAATATTTTTTTGTATATCTTCCATCACAATTTTAGAATCTGAATCAAAATACTTTTCAAATAATTGAATATTATATGCAGAGAGTTCACTCAAATAGCTTGGTGAATATAGTTCAAAATATTCGTGTTCTAGAACTTTATTTCCACATATTTCACACTTTTTTTCTAACAATTCAGCATCATAAATTTCATCATCACATTCATATGAGATTTTTCTTTTAAGCATTTTTTGTTCCAATAATTTATTGAAAAATACTGCCGAATCCTCATCTTTCATATATTTTTTTAACAATTTCAAATAATGTTTTTCTCGAAAATAATTATCTCCATGTAAAGCTATCATGTTCAAGGACTTATTCCATTCCCCATTAGTCATACATAGCTTTTCTAATTTCTCTCTCAATATGTTCTGTCATCCCTCTATTTTTATTTTTCGTATTTTTTAAAATTAAAGAAAAAGTCTCCTCAGTAATTTTAATTGTTGTTTGACTAACCTCCAATTCTGAATGTTTATCAAAAAAATCTACATCAAACCAAGCTAACGTAAACTCATCTAGTTCTCCCGCAATTTCTATATCAGTATTTAAACTATAAAAAATTGATTCGAACGTTAAAGGGAATTTCCTACCTCTTGTTGTTGCTCTCCCTCGAGCTAATTGTTGTCCTCTGAAACTAATCTTAGTCGGATAACACACAGCACCCGCTTCTTTCGCTTTTCTAATCAAATCACTTTCACTATACCCTGTTGTAATATACTCTCCTAAATAATTAGAAAAAATTCGTTTCATTAACATTTCAGTTTTCTCACTGTTTAGCTTTACTTTGCTATTCTTTTTATTCATTTCATTATATATTTTCCTAATCTGTTTTTTTAAAACAAGAGATAAAGCATCGTTTAAATCTTCAGAATAATCTCCTATCATTAAGTTATTCATCTTATTACAAAAATCAAACATCTTAGCTCTATTTATATAACAATCTTCCTTATGCGACATGAAACTAC
This sequence comes from Enterococcus sp. DIV0183, assembly GCF_050541505.1. NCBI lineage: Bacteria > Bacillati > Bacillota > Bacilli > Lactobacillales > Enterococcaceae > Enterococcus > Enterococcus sp. DIV0183. The sequence continues at coordinate 507,392 of NZ_CP172932.1, read as the reverse complement.
AAGAAAAAAAAGAATTTATTAAATTTCTTATGTGTTTAAAAAAAGTAGCACCTGAAGATATATAGACCTCATTATCATTTATAATATTAAAACTTCCAGTTTTTCCATTAACATAAAAAGTAGTATACCCTGTTTTTCTATCTAAATATATGATACAGACTCTTAATGATGTATTTCCATCCTTTTCTAAAAATTTTACACTTGCCATTATATTAACACTATTTTCGTCATATTCTATAACAGGGAAATACAGTTCATTTATATTTTTTGAAGTAATTCTATCTATAAGATTGTATCCTGATTCCGAAAAATATTCATGGTAATTTGTAGGAGTATTTTTTAAACTATAAAATGAGGAAATTTTATTAATTCCAGACTTGATATCTTCATCAGTTATATGTCCAGAAGCTTTCTCGAAAAAAATATTACTACAATTAAATCTTATATTTTCTAAGATAAGTCTATTTAAATCTATTACTGATAACAATCTATTTTCTAGTATGTAAAAAAATATATCATGTAATGTTTTCAAATCATCAAATAAACTAATATCTATAGTTTTTCCGTTTTGTTCAATATTTTCTAATAAAACTTGTTTTAATTCATCTTCGTGAATTACATTTTTATAAGATGAAGCACGATAATCAATACTCTGGTTAATCACTTCAAAAACTTCCTCCATATTAATTAGCTCCTTACTATATATGATATTCTTAATTTAATTATATCACATGCTATTAAAAAACTCTTTGATACTATGTAATTTAAATCACACTAGTAAAAATTCTAAATAAATTTAATTTCAAGTATTAAACATTGTAATAAAAATGCGGTAAGACACTCGGAAAGCTATAATCTATTAAATAAGCAAGTTGATTCATTCTAATAAGTAGTATTCAACAATTTTTAATTTGAATTCAAAATCATACTCTTCCATAAAATAACGACCTAAAAAAGTTAAACAAAAAACTAACTTTTTTAGGTCGTCTCATTTCTTACTTATATTAAATCATTAAATTATCAAAATCTAACAAATCTTCATCAGCTACTGCAGTGCTTTCTTTAACAGTTTTTTCATCTGGAACTGGTGCTTCAGTAGTTTAAATTCCTTCATCATCTTTCTTGAATTGGTTATTACCTTTCGCAGTTTCTAATAGTTTACGAGCGAAGTTAACATCTTTTTGAGTTAGATATTTTTCTTTTAATTCGTTGAAGCATGCACCATTATCTTCCATGTATGCTTGATATTCTTCATTAGTAAACTCTTGTAAGTTTGTATTAGATTTTTAGCCAAGTTGGATTTTTCAATCAATTCAGCAGATTCACCTAATACTTCATCAATAAACGCTCGTGTGATTACTGATTTTCCAGTAGACATTGCATAAATTTCTAACTCTGCTACTAAGTTCATTTTTTATGCTTTAATTGGAAAGTCCAATTAAAAATCTAGGAAAACTGTTTTAACTTCTTGACCATTCGCATCAGTGAATGAATCACCTCAAATTCATCAAAGTACTCGTTTTAATAGACTTCTCAATAAAATCTTCGCTACTTAGCGTTTGAACATATCTTTGAGTCATTTCAATTGAACTATGCCCCATATTTAGACTTAACGTATAAATATCTAATCCGTTCCTTAATTGCATACTTGCATAAGTATGTCTTAGCGTATGACCCGAAAAACGAACACAATCTCTTATATCAATTTGCTTCTTTATTTCTTGCATAATCTGCCAAATACTTTTTTCATTCAATTTTTTACCTAGATTACTGATAATAAAAGGATTCCCTTCTAACAAACCATATTTTCTTTTCTTAATTCGATGATATTTTATTATTTCTTTTTTGAGAATTGGACTGACAGCGACAGCTCTATCCTTATTATTTTTTGATTTTCTGATAATGATTTGATTATTCATAATATCTTCATCTCGTATCTCGCAAACTTCACTAATCCTCAACCCACATTCAATCATCAACATCAATATCACAACATTTCTTTGTGCTATATGTTTGTAAGGGTGTTTTTTAGCAACTGTCAGCATTTGTTTAATTTCATAATCATTCAAAGGATAGATTACTTTTCTTTGTTCTTTTAATCTTTCAATATCAACAAACGGATTATAGTCAATATATTTTTCAATTAACATATAGTCAAATAACTTCTTTAATCTGCTAACACTGACATTGATTGTCGATGCTTGCATTTCTTTTTCTTGCATATCTATTATCCAGCTTTTTATATGTTTCTTTTCAATCTGCGACGGTTCAACATTTATTGATTTGAAAAAATTTGCTGTGTTTCTCAATTTTGATTTATAATTTTTGATTGTTATTTTTGAAAAACCTTTCACTGTAATATCCATACAAAATTCTAAAATAATATCCTCCCAGTTCATAGAAAAAAGTCCCTTCTTATCAAATTTTGATAAAAAAGGACTTCATGCAAACCAACGCATTTTAATGGATTTTCCATTAAAATGCGAGCTTCAATCTTCTAAAGATTCAGCTACTGATTGATTACAAATTAATTTTACATCAAACTTTTCAGTTCAACATCTGGATATTTATCCGCAAACCAGCGTTCCGCAAATTGGTTTTCAAATAAGAACAATGGTTGATCGAAACGGTCCCGTGCCAAAATGTTTCGGCTAGAGCTCATGCGTTCATCTAAATCTTCTGGATTAATCCAGCGGGCAATTTTAGAACCCATTGGCGTCATTACCACTTCAGCATTGTATTCATTAGACATTCGGTATTGGAAAACTTCAAACTGCAATTGACCTACTGCGCCAATGATATATTCTTCTGTTAAATATGTTTTGTATAATTGAATGGCTCCTTCTTGAACCAGTTGGTAAATTCCTTTATGGAAAGATTTTTGTTTCATTACGTTTTTGGCAGTCACTTTCATGAATAATTCAGGGGTAAATGACGGCAACTCTTCGTATTGAACATTCATTTTCCCTTCATACAAAGTATCGCCAATTTGGTAATTTCCTGTGTCATACACACCGATAATATCGCCCGCAACAGCTTCTGTGACGTTTTCGCGGGCATCCGCCATAAATTGTGTCACGTTACTTAATTTGACTTTTTTGCCTGTTCTACCTAAAGTCACGTCCATGCCTCTTTCAAAAACACCTGAACAAATTCGAACAAAGGCAATTCGATCACGATGGGCTGGGTTCATATTCGCTTGAATTTTAAAGACAAAGCCTGAAAATTCTTTTTCGTAAGGACTTACTTCGCCACCCTCTTCTGTTTTATGCGCATGTGGCGCAGGCGCAAATTGTAAGAAGGTTTCTAAAAATGTTTGAACCCCAAAGTTTGTCAAAGCAGAACCGAAGAAGACTGGCGTTTGATCACCACGAGCGATTTTTTCCTCGCTAAATTCATCGCCTGCTTCTACCAACAACTCAACATCTTCCAACACTTGTTGATAAACGCTGTTATTGTGCAATGGTAAATCGCTTGGGATATCGCCATCTTTTAAAGGAATAAAACGCTCCCCACCATTATTTTCTGGACGATATAATTCCACACGTTCATTATAAATATCGTATAGACCTTCTAGGCCTTTTCCCATACCAATTGGCCAGTTCATTGGATAAGATTCAATATCCAATAGTTCTTCCAATTCTTCTAAAAGTTCCAATGGTTCCCGTCCGTCACGGTCCAATTTGTTAATAAAAGTAAAAATTGGAATACCACGTTTTTTAACAACTTGGAAAAGTTTTTTCGTTTGTGCTTCAATCCCTTTGGCACTGTCAATAACCATCACAGCACTATCCACGGCCATTAAGGTCCGATACGTATCCTCTGAGAAATCCTCATGCCCTGGGGTGTCCAAGATATTAATCCGTTTGTCTTGATAGTCAAATTGCATCACAGAACTCGTTACCGAAATTCCCCGTTGTTTTTCAATTTCCATCCAGTCAGATTTGGCAAAGTTCCCTGTTTTTTTCCCTTTGACTGTTCCAGCTTGGCGGATGGCGCCCCCAAATAATAATAATTGTTCAGTAATCGTTGTTTTCCCAGCATCCGGATGGGAAATAATCGCAAACGTACGGCGACTATCGACTGCTTCTTTTTGATTGATCGTCATAAAAATCTCCTTATCACTTGTGATGTTTATTTATTTATTTTCTTCAGCATAATTTTTGATTAACCTTTGCTAGTATATCATGTCAAGCCTTGAGAATAAAGAGCTGCTGTTGGCTGTTTTTTAAAAGGAAAACCTGCGACATTAGTCAAAACGACTGATGTCACAGGTTATTTTTAACGTCTTGGTTCGTCATCTTCCATTTCTTTACGGAAAAAACGACGATTTTCTTCTGGTTCTTCATCGACAGTTTCTTCATCGTAGAAATGAACGCGTAAGACTAGCAAACGTGTGCCTTCCATTTCTTCAGCAGTTAACTTAATATTGCCCACTTCAAAAGAAGGTTTTTCCCCTTCATCAGGAATGGTTCCTAATGCTGTAATTAAGTAACCTGCCATTGTATCAACATCGCTCATGTGTAAATCTGTTTCAAATACTTCATTAAATTCGTCAATTAACATGCGTCCTTGAACCAAATATTCATTGTCGGCCACTTGTGTATATAAATTTTCTACTTCATCTGTTTCATCGTCAATTTCACCAACGATTTCTTCTAGTAAATCTTCCAGTGTTGCTAAACCGACAACACCGCCATATTCATCTAGTAAAATCGCCATTTGGTTTTGTGTTCGTTTTAACTCATAAAGTAAATCATCAATAAAAATGGTTTCTGGGACAAATAATGGTTCTTGGATAATCGCGCCTAATTCAATGTTTTCAAAGCCTAAATTACGTGCAGCTTTTAGTAACGTTTTGGTATGTAAAATACCAACAATTTTATCTTTGTCTTCACTATAAACAGGAATCCGAGAATAATTTTCTCCTAAAATTAAATTGATGTTTTCTTGGACATCATCTTGGATGTCAACCATGAATGCGTCTGTCCGAGGAACCATTACTTCTCGTGCCACTTTTGTATCTAATGAAAAGACACCTTGTAGCATTTCTAGTTCTTCGTTTTCCAAAACACCTTCTGTTTCAAGCATGTAGCGCATTTCATCTCGTGTCATCTTCGAATCGGCATCATCGAAAGTCATTGGTGTGATTTTGGATAATAAATCGGTCGAAGCCGATAGCAACCAAACGAAGGGACGCGCGATAACTCCTAAAAAGCGGACTGCACCAGAAGTCAATTGAGCGACTTCTTCTGATTTATTCATGGCAATTCGTTTAGGGTATAATTCACCAAATACAATAGAAACGTACGTTAACAACGCTAAGATAATGATACTGGCAAGACTCTTAGCTGCGGCGCCGCCACCTAATACAGGGGCCAAACGACTAGATAAAGTCTCTGCTAATGAAGCACCAGATAGGATATTAACCAAAGTAATCCCTACTTGGATTGTGGATAAAAAGTTATTGGGGTCTTGCAATACCTTAAGCAATTTTTGAGCTTTTGCGTCGCCGTCTTCCGCTTTTTGTTCCACACGATTCTTGTTAACAGATACGACTGCAATTTCCGCCGCTGCCAAAAAGGCATTGATAAACGTCAACACGACTAATAATAGAAGTTGCGCAATTAGCGACTGACTCTCAGGGTCAGCATTATTCATAATGTTCTCTCTCTCCTTAATTGTTGATAATTCCGAGGCTGTACTCTCGTACTCTTTTAACGTTCTTCCTCTTTTTATGGTTAGGCTTAGAAACAGACACAATCAGTATTATGACAGGTTATTTTCTATCCTAATCCATAAAATCATAGCACGAAAGATTAGCGGATTCAATCATTAACCGTTATTTTCTTTCGTATTTGTTTCATTCCCTAAAAGAACGGCATTGGTAACTTTTTCACTACGACCCGCTTTGACCATATCAATAACATAGTAGATAATGGTCCGGCAGATTGCGTAAAATGGGACACCGAGGAAAATACCTAGCAAACCTGCTAAATTTCCTGCCACCAATAAAATTAAAATAATCGTTAATGGATGGATTTTTAGAGATTTTCCGATAACGTTTGGATAAATAATATTTCCGTCCAATTGTTGAACCACTAGCACCACTAAACAACATAAGGCTGCTTTGACGGGTTCATTAAAGATAGTCACTAAGACAGCGGGCGCTAATCCTAGATAAGGTCCTAGATAGGGAATCAAATTCGTAAAGCCGGCAATGACACCAAATAAAAAGGCATAACGAACGCCAAGCAATGAATACCCAATAATCGTAAATGTACCGACAAATAAACATTCAATCGCTTGTCCACTAATATAACTGGATAAGGTTTGGTTCAATTGTCCTAAAAGATCCACAATATCATCTTTTCTTTTCTCAGGTAAAAAGCGTTGAATCGCTGGTACTAGCTTATCTCCATCTTTTAACATATAAAATAAAATAAATGGCGCAGTGACCAAAACAATGGTGGTTGACGCCACCGTTGATACGATTGAACCTAAGCTACTTGATAAACTACTTAAAAATTGTTGGATAATATTGGCATAAGAAATATCCATTTTTTCAATATAGCTTGTTAAATCAATTTGTTTAAAAATAGGTAACTCCGCAATCTCATAAATCCAGGTCTCCACTTGTTTAAAGAAATCTGGCATACTTGATGCTAAACTAGCTAGCTGATCTGCCAACTTAGGGATAATTGTTAATAAGATCAGAACTAATGCGATGATTAGTAATAAAAATACCAGTAAGACGGCATAAATTCGTTTCATTTTCGTCTTCATTAGTAGATTGACCACAGGATTTAGTAAATAATACAAAAAGCCTGCTACTAAGACTGGGGCAAACAACGTTGAAAAGAATGTCCCAATCGGTGCAAATAAGAAATTAATTTTCGAAGCAATAAATAATAGCATGGCCACGACAAGTAATTCAACTGACCAGAAAAATAATTTCGATTCTTTAAATCGATTAATCACAGCGGCTCCTCCTTTATTTTTATTCAATTGTTGCTGTTTTATTTTATCACACCTTCCCCCCTCAGTCATTGAGAATACTTCATTGCTAGAACTTTTTCGTGGTATAATAAAATAGAAACAGATTCTGAACTTGGGGGTTTTTCTATGCATGTAGCTCAAACAAAAGATACCATGAGTGATCTTTATTTAGATGCTGTCCGGCTTCGTCAACGCGTATTCGTAGCGGAACAAGGGGTACCAGAAGAGATGGAAATCGATGAATATGAAGCACATTGTATTCACTTTGTTTTGTACACGAACCATGTAGCTGTCGCAACTTGTCGCTTGCTTCCACTAGAAAATGGCGTTATGAAATTACAACGAATGGCCGTTGAAAAAGCTTACCGTGGCGCCGACTATGGACGAGTGATTATGGAAGCGGCGGAAAATTTTGCCAAAGAACAAGGCTACCACAAGATTACTCTAGGAGCACAAGTCACCGCTGTAGGCTTCTATGAACGTTTAGGTTATCAAAAAACAGGAGCACCTTTTATGGATGCTGGCATTGAACACTACGAAATGAATAAAGAACTATAACACCAATTAAATCGGAAAATTTAGAGCTTGGAGTATTAGCCATTTTGGCTAATGCTCCAAGCTCCTTTTGTGGGCTGTTTACATCGGCTATTTTTTTGATAGCTGTTGATAACGTTGATACCAGATATCTACATACTCGGGCGAGAAGGGGCCTTTTTCGTTATTAATCCAATCCACTAAAGTCTTGACATTTTCTTTTAAAATGAAGTCAATATCTTCTGGATAATCCATTAGTTTGCTATGAAATTCATATTCATCAACGTCTAGTAAACGTTTTTCACCATCTGGAAAAACCTTGATATCTAAATCATAATCAATATACTTCAACGCTTCGTCATCTAAAACATATGGCGAAGCCAGATTGCAGTAATACGAAACCCCCTTTTCTCTAATCATTGCTATTATATTGAACCAATATTTCTTGTGAAAATAAACAATGGCTGGTTCACGAGTCACCCACCGACGTCCGTCGGATTCCGTTACTAACGTGTGATCGTTCACACCAATTAAAGAATACTCGCTCGTTTTTAGTACCATCGTATCACGCCACGTTCGATGTAAATGTCCGTCATGTTTATAACTCTGAATGGTTACAAACTCGCCTTCTTTAGGAATTCCCATAATACCCCAACTTTCCCCAAATAAAGTAAAGCAATGTTACTTTTTGGGTGTTCATACATCGATATCGAAATAATTATATCATATCTTTTGAGTTTGCGTACATTGAGTTCACTTAAAGAAGACGATTTCTGAAAAAATTTAATTCAGATGACCAAATAGTTCAAATTCAGTAAATATTTTCAGCTTAATTACTGTATTTTTTCAAAGACTGATACTGCGCTCTCTCTTAAAACCTGATTTAATTCGTCAACATTTGTTTTACCAGTTGTTTCAAGCCACGCAACGGCTGCTTCTGAACCTTGTTGAACAAATGGAAGCACGCCGTCTGCCCAAGTTGCGCGACCACATAAGACTCCATTAAACGAGGAACCTGCTTTTTTTGCAAATTTCAATGTTTCCTGAAACATCGTAGCACTAACCCCTGCACTCAAGAAAATAAATGGAAGTTGTGTTGCTTCACTTTGCATTTTGAAAAAGGTCTGCGCTTCATCTTGGCTATAAAGACTTTCAGTGCCAAAACCTTCTACAAAATTCATGTTCACAGGGACTTCTACTTTTAAAACATCAACATTATAGCGATCCTTTGAAAATTCCTTCATCGCTTCAATTACTTTGTGCGGTTTTACTTTAGCGTATTCTTTTGAAGCACTATCCGAATTGTTTGCATCATAAGAGACAATTTCTAAAAAGAATGGAATTTCTTCGGCTAAACACTCTGAACCAATCCGTTCTATATAAGCTTTCTTTTGTTCATTGATTGCTTCACTTTCGTCAACATCGTAGTAAAGTAAAAATTTACACGCGTCTGCGCCCGCTTCTTTTAAACGCTTAACCGACCAAACATCAAGACTATCGGGTAACCGTCCTGGTGTCGAAGCATCGTAGCCCGTTTTTTCATACGCAAGTAACAAACCTGAAGTCTGTGCTCGATTTTCAGCAGCAGCTAGGCCATATTCTGGATCCAACAAAATTGCTGAAGTCTCTGGTGTTAAGCAACGAGATACTAATACTTTAAAGTCACTGATTTCTTGCGCAGTCACCTCTTTGTATTTTCCCATCATGCGTTTTAAGGCCCCACGTTGATCAATGGCTAGTGCTCCAATAATCCCTTGATCATCTACCAGATTTTCTAAATGTTTACGTTTTTGTTCACTAATTTTTTTCATTCTGTTCCCTCTCCTAATTGATTATTTAGTAACGTAGCAATTTCAGCTGGCGAACTTGCTTGTTTCAGTCCAGAAGTAACTTCTTCTCTTAATAGGAGGCGCGCAACGGAAGAGAGTAATTTCAAATGTGTCGTGCCAGCTTCGGCATCTGGAATAAACAGCGCAATCACAAACTCCGTTAATTGGTTGTCAAGGCTCTGCCACTCAACACCTTGGTCCAAGGTAACGATGATAATGGCCGCTTGTTGAATCGTTGCTGCTTTTGCATGAGGTATCGCAAATCCATTCATCATCCCCGTTGTTCCTTCTTGTTCTCGCTCGTTCAGTTTATCGAAAACTTCCTGTGCGTCCTGAGCAACTTCCAATTCTGTTGATTTTTTTGCTAAAAAGTGAAAAACATCCTCTTGCGTTTGTAACTGTTGATTTAAAAAAATATGATTTTCTTTAATAAAAGCCATTCCATCCACTCCTAATTCCTGTTATTTCATTTTTTTGATAACGATTGCTCTTGTTTGGCGATTCTACTTTTTTGTACAAAACCTAGCAATAAACCGCCTACCAATGAACCAGCTAAAATTGCCAGAACCCATTGAACAGCGTGAGTAACAACTGGTAAAACAAGAAAGCCTCCATGAGGTGCTGGCACTTGTACCCCAAACATATACGTTAAGACTGCCGCAATTGAAGATCCGAGCATCATAATTGGTAAAACCTTCAATGGGTCTTTTGCCGCAAACGGAATAGCGCCTTCTGTAATATGTGTGGAGCCTAAAATAAAGTTCACTAGCCCCGCATTGCGTTCATTTGTGTCAAAGTATTTTCCAAAGAATAATGTAGCAAAGCCTGTAATTAAAGGTGGCGCTATGCAGGCAGCAGAAACTCCTGCCATAAAAGAAGTATTTCCTTGAGCTAAGAGTGCCGTCCCAGTAACATAGGCCGCTTTATTAACTGGACCTCCCATATCAAAGGCACACATACAACCCACAATAATTCCTAAAACCAACGGACTGGAGTTTTGGAAACTAGCTAAAAAGCTCATCATTCCTTCGTTAACAGCTTTCATCGGATCTGCTAGTAAAGACATAGTGATACCAATAACTGCAACGCCAATGACTGGATAAAGGAAAATTGCTTTTAAACCATCTAATGATTTAGGCAAACCTTTAAATACTCTTTGTAATAAAAGAATGAAATACCCAGCAAGGAAACCAGATAATATCCCTCCTAAAAAGCCAGTACCACCAGTGTTAGCAATCAAACCACCGACAAAGCCCACAACCAAACCAGGTCGTTTGGCAATCCCCTCTGCGATATACGCAGATAAGATTGGCACCATCATGCCCATTGAGGCATCACCAATACTTTTTAACATAGCAGCGGTAGCATTATACTGACTACTTTCTGGATCAAATGAATAAATGCCCCAAATAGCAAAAGAAAGAGCAATTAAAACGCCGCCTGCTACTACAAACGGCAACATGTGAGAGACGCCATTCATTAAGTTTTTATAAATACTATGTCCAACATTTCCTGAAGAAATTTGTGTCTCCTGTTCAAGTTCGTCCACTGCTTGGTTTTCGGCCGCAATCGATCCTTTGCCTGCGAGTGCTTCTTCAATTAAGCGATCTGCTTCTTTAATCCCCACACTGACAGGGACATCAATAATTCGTTTCCCAGCAAAACGTTCTGCTTGAACGTCTTTGTCGGCGGCAATAATGACTGCCTCCGCTCCTTGGATTTCTGCAGGTGTTAACTCGTTTTCTATACCAATCTGACCATGTGTTTCAACCTTAATCGTAATACCTTTACGTTTCGCAGCTTGTTCCAATGCCTCCTGTGCCATATACGTGTGCGCTATTCCCGTCGGACAACCTGTAGCAGCTATTAATTGATACGTAGCCATCTGTTTATTCCTCCTCTTGAATCTTTATTTGTTGCTCTAACTCCTGAACATCTGAAAAATCTGTCAATCCTTTGCGAAATGCTGTTGAACTACCTGCTGCAATACTTCTTTTTAAATTTTTTTCCAATGAAAGTCCTTGATGCCAGCCAGCTAAAAAGGTACCTAACATTGCATCCCCTGAACAAGCTGTATTCACAACCATTCCAGTTGGTGAATTACCTGAAAGAACCTTTTCATTATTCATAAATAAAGCCCCTTCACTACCTAAAGAAAGTAAAATATTTTTGGCTCCCCGCTTCAGTAATTCTTGTCCGTAAAAAATGTAATCGTCCTTAGTCTGCACTTCTGTATGAAACCACTCTTGAAGTTCTTCTTCATTTGGTTTCAATAAAAATGGTTGATAAGGCAAACAATCTAAAATTTCTTCATAACTACTGTCTAAAATTAAGAACACCTGCTTTTCAAAACAAATTCGGCTAATTTCAATCAAAATACTTGGCGAAACCCCTTGTGGTAAACTTCCTGATACGCACAAATAATCCCCTTTACGTAACTCTGAAATTTTTTTCAAAAAACGTTGTACATGTTCTTCAGATAATTTTGGTCCTTTATTGACTAATTTGTATTCCTTTTGATCTTGGGTAACTTTTGTAAACACATTGATTCTCGTTGTGCCAGCGACTTCGATAAAATCAGTGGTTATTTCTTTTTCTTTTAAATAATCCTCGACATAGTTCCCAGTGAAACCAGCTTTGACTCCCAAAGCGGTATTATCAATCCCTAACATCTTTAAAATTAGGGAAACATTGACTCCTTTCCCGTTTGCTTGAATATCATCTTCCTTCGTGCGATTCACGACAAAAGGAACTAGCTCTTCTGTTTCGATAAATAAATCAATGGCTAAATTTAATGTACATGTATAAATAGTCACTGTAGTTCCTCCTTTCTCCTCTTTATTATGTCTCAAAATACCATGTAAAGGTTTTCATTCTTTCGCAAAAATATAGAAAACATTTACAATTTCATAATTTCTCTAGCTTTTTTATTTTTTTTCATTAAAAATAGGCTTATAAATGTTTTTTAGTGAAAGAAAGAAGGGCTGGCCATTATGGAACAAAAATTGAGTGAGTCAGAGCAATATCTCTGGCATTTTATCGAAACACATATTTTAGAAATCCCTGATTATTCCATTGTAAAATTAAGCGAACGAGCCAACGTATCAACTGCGACGATTGTAAGAACCATGAAAAAGAAAGGCTATGAAGGTTTCACATCCTTCAAGCATCACTTGAAAGATAAAGAAAACCAAAATATAAATTTTTCAGCATTAGAAAAAGTAGACCGAGGAATTCGGACGGCCATTTTAAAGAATGAAGAAGAAGTAACTCGCACGATTAACATGATTGAAATTGGTAATATCGAAGATGCGATCCAAAAAATCAAGGCTTCTCGACGGATTATTATCTTTGCTAGAGGTTTTTCAGAATTAATTGCTCAGGAAATGATGGTTAAGTTTCAATTGGCTGGCAAATACTGTGAACTGCATACGGACCCAGAAATTATTAAAAATATTAGTAAAAAGTTATCAAAAAAAGATGTGGCTCTTTTTGTTTCTTTAAACGGAGAAACCCAAGAATTAGTTGTCGCTGGTAAAAACTGTTACGACTCAGAAATTGGGACTATCCTTTTAACTGCAAGCAAACACTCTAGTTTAATGAAATACATTGAAATTCCGTTCGTAGGCTTCAAATCAGAAGGCTCCTTTTTCCCCGATTATGAAGTGCGTTCACGGTTACCACTATCCATTCTGGCAAGAATTTTATTGGACGCCTATGCTTTAAGAACGACAACTTAGGCTTTCTTAAATAATAAAAAACAAGCATTCCTCCACTTAAAATAAAGGAATGCTTGTTTTTTATTTTGCAACAAAACGTGCTTCTACTCGATAAATTCGTTGACCACGACTAGAAAATTTTTCTTCGTATTCTGTCATAATGTTGCCTTCAAACTCGCTATTATGCAAATCTAGCCACACACGTTCAATAATCATGCCATATTTAGAAAAGCTACTTAATGAGTATTCGAAGAGCCCTTGATTATCCGTTTTAAAATGAATTTCTCCATTTGGTTTTAAGATAATTTCATCTGTCGCTAAAAAGTTTTTATACGTTAAACGACGTTTTTCATGTTTTTTCTTTGGCCAAGGATCTGAAAAATTTAAATAGATTAAATCTACTTCATTTTCAGCAAAATATTCTGTTAATGCTTCGCCGTCTACTCGCAATAACTGTAGATTAGGTAACGGCTCGGCCACTAGCTTATCTAATGCAATCGATAAAATACTTAATTGCATATCGATACCAATATAATTAATTTCAGGATGTGCTTTAGCCATTTCATAAATAAAACGACCTTTACCTGAACCAATTTCAATGTGGATGGGATGATTATTGCCAAAACGTTCTTGCCATTTCCCTTGCCATTTTTCAGGACCTTCTACCACATATTGTGGATATTTTGCCATATATTCTGCTGCTCCGGGTCTATTTCTTACACGCATATTTAAAATTCCTTTCTTTTAAAAACAGACTGGTGAAATTCGCCAGCCTGTGTGGATGTTAAATGAATTAGTTTAACTACTAAACATTCGTTTTAATTGTAAAATTTCTGCAGTCATTGCTCTTCTTTCGCCCTCTTGGTGATGACGAACAATCTCTTGTAAAAAGCTAAATAAACCATACCAATAAATTCGTTGAACCGTACTTTCATTCGGGATTAAACCATAAGATAGTAACCATTGATTCCAACCGGAACGAGGGACATAATGACTCAAAATCATTCCTAAATCTACCGCTGGGTCCGCGACCATCACAGAATCCCAATCTACTAAATAGAGATAATTATTCGAGACTAACCAATTCCGATGATTCACATCGCCGTGAACAGCTACATAACTAGTTTCTGGATATTCTGGTAAATGATTATATAAATAAGTGATTACTTCTTTTAAATAACTGTTTCGTTTTAATTCTTTAGGTAGTTGACGCTTATACTCTTTCAACATTGTTAGCGGGGTACAAACTTCGCCACCAATTTTTTTCAACATGTCTTTCAGCAAATTGGAATGATGCAATTGGTATAACACGTCAATCACGTCATTGCGTTTGCCAATTTCGTCCGCATGTAATAAACGTCCTTCCAGCCATTCTTGGGCTGTTAGTACGTCGCCATTCGCTGTCCGCTTTGTCCAAATCATCTTCGGGGCTAACCCTTCTTTAGACAATGCTGCAAGAAGTGGAGAAGTGTTTCGTTTAATGAACACTTTCTCGGTTTCTTTTATTCCCATGTATGTTTGACCAGTTGCGCCCTTTATCGGCTGCAGACGCCAGTCTTTATCCAACTGAAATTCCATGGAAATTATCTCCTATCTCAACACAATTTTATTGCAATTTTTACAGCAATTACCATTTTAGTCGCCAAACCTTGCTTCGTCAAGCTTCTATGTGGTTCTTTTGTAAATTTTGCTGGGTTTTCTCATCTTTATAACTTATTCAAGCGCATTGGAACATACATTTTAGTGAAAATCACAACTTCTACAATTAAGGCACCCAGAATGATCAAGCTATTTTGCAAACTGCCTAAACGAAGGCAGACAATCCCACCAAAAATAATGGCCGCAACAGATAATGCGCCGCTAATTAACCGGCGAATCGCTGCTTGTTTTTTTTCTATTGAAATTGGATATAGCTGTGTCATCACCATATAATCAAATTGCGTGTACATGGGAATCAACTGGAACCCGATTAAATAGACAAACAATAAAGCAACTACCAACGCAATCCAGAATTCTTGTAAAAAGAAGAGTAGCACGCCACCAACCAAAATCAAACGAAACAATAAGCCGCTATATTCGCTACCTCGTAAAAAGCTCCGAATGAATAAGTAAGCATACGTGTTCTCAGATGTTTTTTTGACTACTCCGAGGAGAGGATCTAAGTATTTACGGCGTTTCACTGTACTACTCACTTCAGGAATATCTGTAAACAGCTGAATGAATTTATAAATTCTATGCATTCTGTTTTGTTCTTTTTGGATCATTTTTTCCCAATCCAAGAAACTCTGTTTCATCTTATTTTGCCAAATACTCGATAAACAAACGGCCAGAATGATGCCACCAATCACACCAACCCAAGGCGTCCAGTAAATAGCTCCCGTCATAATCAAGAGACTACTGATCAACCAAACAAACCACCAACTACGGTAAGTGGTTGACGAAAGATGATAGAGCCCATAGCTTTGTAAACTAAGATGTGTATAAATCATACAAACTAGCATGACCAAAAATAAAAAGAAGGTTTGAAACGACCAACCTGTTGTGACTACAATCAACGGCATCAATAGGCCACTTCCTAGAAAGCTGACTACAATCGGTAAAAGTAAAGAGTAGCGCAGCGCTCGTTTCAGATAAGCAGCGAATTGTTTTTCTTTTGGTAATAAAAACACCTTGTCTGGCTCTTCTGTCAGAGTAGCCAACTTACCAACTTGAATGAGTAGCAGCCAGCCCAATAGAATTAACGGTCTGCCCCAAACAAAATCACGAGGTAATTCTTTTAACAACTGGGAATAGTACAGACCTAATCCGCCTAATAAAAACATACAGACTAAAACAAAATGATCATTTAAAATATAGCGCAAGTACTTGGACATTTTTTTGAAATGCCGTGACAAACGTTGACTAAAAAATTCGCCCATGTTACCCCACCTTTTCTTCCTTCGTCAAGGCAAGATAAATATCATCTAAAGAAGACTCTGGTAAATTAAATTCTGCACGTAATTCAGCCATTGTACCGTTTGCCCGTAATTTCCCTTCGTGTAGCACCACAAAACGATCACAATATTTTTCAGCTGTTGCTAAAATATGCGTGGACATTAAAATCGCTGCCCCTTGCTTACGCATCGTATCCATTAATTCTAATAAAGCATGAATTGCTAAAGGATCTAAGCCTAGAAAAGGTTCATCAATAATATATAAACTCGGTTCAATTAAGAATGCACAAAGTACCATGACTTTTTGTTTCATGCCTTTTGAAAAATTAGCAGGAAACCATTCCAATTTATTGTCTAAACGGAACGTTTTTAGTAATGGTTCTGCTCGTTTGAACGCTTCTTCTAATGGAATATCATAAGCCAAGGCCGTTACTTCGATATGCTCTTTCAATGTTAATTCTTCATATAAAGAAGGTGTTTCCGGAATATACCCGATTTTTTTACGATATTCTTCAGGGGCTTGTTGCAATGTTTCCCCGTCAATCATAATTTTGCCTTTTTGCGGCGTAAGTAACCCAATAATATTTTTGATGGTGGTACTTTTCCCCGCACCATTCAAGCCAATTAAACCAACCATTTCACCAGACTTGACGTCAAAATTAATATCTTTTAAGACAGGAATATGGCCGTAACCTCCTGTTAAATGTTCAATTGTTAAGCTCATTTCTTTTGCCTCCAACCTTTTCTCTCTACCATTATTAAACCCTAAGCGAACCAAGAATTCAAAAATTACTCCCTTAATTAAATGGATTTTTTTCTTTCTCTTATTATACACGAAATGAAACGAACTTTTTAGCGAACTCACGTACTTTTTCATCCACAGAGAAATCAACTTGTGGTAAAGTAAAGGAAAGAACCTAGAGAAAAGAGGAATTTTTCATGAATGATTGTATTTTTTGTAAAATTATCAACGGCGAAATCCCAAGTTATAAAGTCTATGAAGACGAGAAAGTCTACGCGTTTTTAGACATTACACAAGTGACCAAAGGGCATACCTTAATGATTCCAAAACAACATGTTGCTGATATTTTTGAATATAATGACGTTTTAGCAAGCGACGTCTTTGCTCGTATTCCTAAAGTAGCACGAGCATTAGAAAAAGCTTTTCCAGAAATGGAAGGATTAAACATTTTAAATAACAATAAGGAAGTGGCTTATCAATCCGTTTTCCATTCCCACGTTCATTTGATTCCCCGTTATTCAAAAGAAGATGATTTCTCTATTCATTTTGGCAACCATCAAGAGGACTATTCCGCCGAAGCGATGCAAGAAATTGCTGAGACCATTGCAAAGCAGGTGAACTAAATGAAAAAATTTATTAAAGGTCTCTTTTTTGGCGCAGCTGCTGGTACCATTGGCGGCTTGTTGGCTGCTCCAAGAAGCGGGAAAGAAACACGCCAACATTTAATCAATGAGCTAGAGGACTATCGTTCACTGAAAAATCAAGTCACGAATGACTGGGATCAGGTGCAACGAAATTTGGCAGTTGTCGAAGAAAACCTTCCACTGGCAACTGAATTTTCAAAAGACCTGCAACAAGAAATCACTGATTTCAAATTCCAAGCGGAACCTCGGATTGCTCAAATTAAAGAACAAATTGCTAAAATCACGGCTGAATTACCTGACACACAAACCAACAAGCAAAAGTAAAGTCTTTTATGTTAATTATTTCTTTTGTTATTAAAAAAATAAAAAGTGTGACGTAAATACGAATTTTGTTTGAAACTATGCCTGAGACTCTTTCTTTTTCAAAATAAGGTATGGTATAGTTATAACAGAAATAAAACTAAAAAAACAGGAGTGCATAAGAGAATGAAGAAAAAACTAATCTTAGCTGCAGCGGGCGCAATGGCCGTTTTTAGTTTAGCAGCGTGTTCAAGCGGTTCAAAAGATATCGCAACAATGAAAGGTTCAACAATTACTGTTGATGATTTTTATAACCAAATTAAAGAACAAAGCACGAGCCAACAAGCGTTTAGCCAAATGGTTATTTATAAAGTTTTTGAAGAAAAATATGGCGACAAAGTAACTGACAAAGATATTCAAAAAAACTTTGACGAAGCCAAAGAACAAGTAGAAGCACAAGGTGGAAAGTTCTCTGATGCATTAAAACAAGCTGGTTTAACTGAAAAAACATTCAAGAAACAGTTAAAACAAAGAGCAGCCTATGATGCAGGTCTAAAAGCCCACTTAAAAATTACAGATGAAGACTTAAAAACAGCTTGGGCAAGTTTCCATCCAGAAGTAGAAGCACAAATTATCCAAGTTGCTTCAGAAGATGATGCCAAAGCTGTCAAGAAAGAAATCACTGACGGCGGCGATTTCACAAAAATTGCTAAAGAAAAATCAACAGATGCTGCTACGAAAAAAGATGGCGGTAAAATTAAATTTGATTCACAAGCAACAACTGTTCCTGCCGAAGTTAAAGAAGCTGCCTTCAAATTAAAAGATGGCGAAGTGTCAGAACCAATTGCTGCAACAAATATGCAAACCTACCAAACAACCTACTATGTAGTGAAAATGACGAAAAACAAAGCAAAAGGCAATGACATGAAACCTTATGAAAAAGAGATCAAGAAAATTGCTGAAGAAACAAAATTAGCCGATCAAACATTTGTTTCGAAAGTCATTAGTGACGAATTAAAAGCGGCCAATGTGAAAATTAAAGATGATGCCTTCAAGAACGCTTTAGCAGGCTACATGCAAACTGAATCTTCAAGCGCTTCTTCAGAGAAAAAAGAATCAAAATCAAGTGATTCTAAAACAAGCGATACCAAAACAAGCGACTCTGAAAAAGCAACAGATTCTTCAAGCAAAACAACAGAATCTTCTTCTAAATAAGCATAAAAAAGGGAGTGGTCGATTGACCACTCCCTTTTTTTATTTATCTTTTGGAACATAGAAACTGCGGTTATCTAAACCAAAGATTCGTTCCGTATACTCCCCAGGCTGTGTTTGACGAATTGCCCCTAGCATCATTTGAATGGACGCATCCATGGTATCAATTTGATGTAAGATTTCCGCTTCCATAATTCTTGGTCGCACAGGTGAGCCATATTCCAACAATCCATGGTGGGCTAAGACCATGTGCCGAAGAACGACAACGTCTTCTTCTCGATCATCAATTTTCAAAGCTAAACACGCCTTGGTAATTTCCTCATCCACCAAAACTAAATGACCAATTAAGTTCCCTGCCACCGTATATTCTGTCGTAATAGCACCAGATAGTTCTAAAACTTTTCCTAAGTCATGTAAAATAATCCCCGCGTATAATAGTGACGTGTTAATTTCAGGATATTCCTTAGCAATTGCTTTGCCTAGGCGCAACATTGAGACAGTGTGGTAAGCTAAGCCATTCGCAAAAGCATGATGGTTCCGTTTGGCTGCAGGAAATTCATAAAATTCTTGTTGGTATTTCGTCATGAGATAGCGCACAATACGATTCCAATGAGCATTGGTAATCTCAAAAATCATTTGATTGATTTCCTCGACCATCTCTTCTTTTTTCAAAGGCGCTCGTTCCATATATAAACTTGGCTGGCTTGGTTCCTCTGCTGTCGCTAAACGCATGTGTAAAATTTTTACTTGGGGTTTATTTTGATAAACTTCTCGTTTCCCATTCAGTAAAACAACGTTTCCCGCAGTAAACCGTGTAATTTCATCCTCAGAGGCGTCCCAATATTTTCCGTCAATCGTGCCAGATGTGTCTTGAAAGGTAAAGGCAATAAACTTTTTCCCATTTTTAGCTACACGTACATCGGCATTTTTAATTAGAACAAATGATTCAAAAAGTTCTTCTACTGTTAATTCACGTAATTTTTTCACTTGACGCTTCCTCCTTCTAACGCAATTACTCTTTGTTGTAAGTCCTGATAATAGCTTACCATTTCTTGGTCAGAAGAAAAACAAATGACTTGCTGTTTTTGACCAAATTTAGTAAATAATTCAGCTAATTGGGCTTTTCTTTGATGATCATAGTGTAACCAGCCATCATCAATGATAATTGGACAAATCAGTTGCTCGCCTTGGACTGCTAAAAAGGCAAAACGAACAGCCATCATCAATTGATCTTTAGTGCCAGTTGATAATTCATGTAAATAAAACATTTCTTGTTCTTTCGTCACCGCAACTAGTTGACCTTCGGCTACTTGGATTGATTGATAACGCTGGCTTGTTAAAAGTGCAAAGTAGCTTGATGCATACTGTAATAAGCTGGGCAATTGTTGTTCCGAAAGCTCTGTTAATAGGTCCATTAACAGTTGCCCCGCCAGTTGATACCCAGACCAACGTTGAGCTAATTCTTTGATTTCCGCTTTTAAAATTGCTTGGCGTTGATACAACTCATCTAAGGTACCATCCGTCATTAATTGTTGTTTTTCATAAATCAGCGCTTGATACTGTTCTTGTATTTTATCTAACTTGCTTTCTTCCAGTGCTTGTTGCTGCGCCAGTTGTAAAGAACGGTCTTTTAACGCTGCTTCTGTTACCGCTTCTGGAAACAGATTGCCTAATTGTGTCGCTAATTCTTGCCCACGACCAACTTGAGCTTGCTGAGTGGTCAGCTGTTGAATCCTACTTGGAACATCAGCGATTGATAGAATCCGATAACGAATTAGTAAAGGCTGAATTCGTGTTAATGCTTCTTGCTGTTTAGTTTTCAACTCTCGTAACTGCTGTTTGAGATAGCCATCTGCTTGATACTCCTGAGCAAAGCGAACCTTCTCCATTTCTTCAGCAAATCCTTCTAAAAAGTGTAACTTTTCGGAAAGGCTCTTTCCTTGCAAGGGTAAATGCGTCATCAATGGGAAGATTTGTTCTTCAAATACTTGGCGTTTTTGTTGATTTTCCTTCAATTGACTCATGAGTTCTTCATTTGTTTGAACAAGCAATAAATAGCGCGTAATCAATTCCCGCTGATTCATTAAAGTATCAATTTGTTGCATTTTTCCTAATTGATGGACTTGGGCTTGCTCCGCTACTGCTTGTTCAAGTTGTTCCACTTGCAGTTGTGCCTCACGTTCTTGATTCAGCGCTTGTTGGAACTGTTCATTTAAATAATCTAGTTGCGAAAGTTTCGTCTGCCATTCTTCTTTCACTTCATCAGAGGAAGCTTCTTTTCTAGTGGCGTAGCTAAGCACTTCTTTCGCGATAAAACTAACTCCCACGAGAACTAGGCCCCATTTTAAAGGGCTTGGCAAAAAGAAACCGAGTAATGCAAGGATACTTCCTAGCAATAACCAAAGTGGTTGACTTGTTTTCTGCGCTTTTTGGGCACGCGTCGCTTCACCAAAAAATGCGGCATGCGCTTTTTCAAAATCCGTTAACTGGTCTTCCAGATTTTCAATTTGAGAAGCCAAGAATGCTTTCTGTTCTTGTCCTTTTTGAAGAGCTTGCGTATACGCAACTTGTTGTTGGCGCCACTTTTGAACGGTTTCGTTGTCATAAAAAAGCTGTGGTGGTCGTTCAGGCGACCATGACCATTCGTTCTCTAAAAGGACCATTTCTTGACGATTTTGCTCAAAGGTTTGGGTCATCCATTCCGATTCCGTCATCAATTGTTGCATATCATAGCGTTGATTCAACAATTGTTGAATCAATGCTTCTTGTTCTAGGTAAAAAGCATAGCCTTCTGGAACATCGAGCGCTTCTGACTGAAGAGATAACTCTTTGGTCAAACGTTGTCGTTCTTTGTCTAGGTACATATATTCTTGAAAGGTTTCTTCTAATTGAACTTGGTCTTCTTTTACTAAAACAACGTTCTCTGTTTCTTCAGGTAGCGACTGCCATTCTTCGTACAAGGGAAAGTGACGTTGCTGTTCCGCAACCTGTAACAAGCCCTGTTGCGTTTCTTTTAATTGTTGTTGCAGTGTCACTCGCTGTTGTTCTGTTTCGCGAATCGTTTCTTCTAATTGTTGAAAAGTTTGTTGCTGCGCTTCTTTCTCTTGAATTTGCTCTTTTAGTTCTTGATAAGCCGCCAACTTCTGATTGAGTAATGGCTGCTGCCCTTTGCCTTTAAAGATTTTTTGTGCTTCTTTAAAGTACGCATTTCGGTAAGTCAAAAGTTGTTGACTACCAGAAACACCAATGGCTAACAAGGATGTTTGCAGTTCCTCTTCTGTCAACTTGTCACTCGTAATTAATTGTTCTTGTTGGAAAGTAAAAACCTCTTGAAATAACTTTTTCGTTAGCGGATGTAACATTTGCTGTAAGGTTTTTTCATCCCCCATTTGTTGTTGATAATAAATGATTGCTTGCCCTTTATTTTTTTCTTTAAAACGCTCGACTTGAACTTCCCCAAACACAGGATGTGCCAACCACAAACGACCACCATACGAGCCACCATTTTTAGGTGCGTAATCGCGTTTTCTTTTGCCCTTTGTGGGAAACCCAAACAGCATTGCTTGAATGAATTGATACAATGTGGACTTGCCAACTTCATTTGCGCCGTACAGCAATTGATTACCAGATTCAAATGTAATTTTCTGTTGTTGCCATTTTCCAAAGCCCACAATCTCTACTGCAAGTAATTTCATAGTGGGTCCTCCTGAATAGTAAAGTCTTCATTAATTTGCTCATGTGCTAGGCGCAAGCTCTCTAATCGCCACTGCTCATCCATTGAAAAAATTCCAGCAAATTCTGGATAACGTAACAATTCCTTGGTGGTATCTTCAAAAATAACTGGATCTAAGTATGTTTTTTCTAATGCCGTTAATAAGTTGGGACTAGCGGCTAAATAGATTGGTTCTTTCGTTGGTTCCTCTGCTTGCAATATTAGGCGATAAACAAAAAAATCACCTTGCGTTTTTTGTAAAAGCTGCTGCTGTAAGTAGCTTAATAGTTCACCATTGACAATGGCTTGCACCACGGTCACATCCAAATGTTGCGTTTCTTTCAGTGTCAACGCCATCAATTGCTGTTGCTGATGCGCATGCCACTTCGTCAGCAAACTGGTTTCAAGATAAGACAAAACGCTTTGGGTGTCACGGCATTGCGCAAGAGATACTTCTTCATTCGTCCAATCTATTTCTGCGACTTTTTCAAATTGAACAGTCGCTTGATTTTGGGAAAGTGTGACCACTGCAACCCCTTGTAAAGACTGTTCTTTTTTCGTGTGTCCTTGAGGTGTTCCAGGATAAACAATTAGCGGTTGTTCACTAACAATTTGCGGCTGATGAATGTGGCCCAATGCCCAATAATTATAGCCAGTGGCTTTTAAATCCTTCCATGTAAACGGAGCATAATTTTGTTGCGCTTTCCGACTGGTGTCTCCATGATAAATCCCAATATGAATATCAGATTCTGCTTGTTTGATAGGAAATTCTAGTGCTTTATTTTCATCAATCCAGGGATGCTCATAACTAAACCCCGAAACAGCCACTTGTTCGCCCGCTCTCGTTTCAAAATACAGTGTCTCAACCATTTCTTTTTCAAATAAAAAAACATTGTCTGGAAAAGAAAACCAATAGCGGTCTTTTTTATAGTAATCATGATTCCCAAATGTTAGAATCACAGGGATTTCTGCTTGTTTCAACTGTTCTAATGCAGCCATCAATTGGGCTTGCATTGAAATAGAGGTCTGACTTTGATGAAACGTATCTCCTGCAAAAATAACCAAGTCCACCGCTTCTCGAATGGCAACTGTTACGATATTCATTAACAATTGTTGATTAGCTTCTCTTAAGCGCTTCGCTAAGGCTGTCGGGATCCCAGTTAACCCTTCAAAAGACCGATCCATGTGTAAATCAGCTGTATGCAATAGTTTCATCGTTTCCCCTCCTTTTTTCCTCCCTTTATCATATCATTTTCTGCCAGCTTGGTCAGTAAAAACATACGAAAATTTGTTCGTTTTTTTATTTTCAGTAAAAGAAAAACTCTGACAAATTGTCTTATAGACAACTTGTCAGAGTTCAATTACGTAAATTAATCGTTATACATATCACGCACAGGAGTCATGATAATTCGGTTTAAATCATTGACAACTAAGCTAAACGCTTGTTCTTTTTGCATTAATTCGTTGATAACTGCTGTTTCTTGCACTTTCGTTGCAATGCTTTGTGCTTTTTCAGCATCTTCATCCGTGAATTCTTCGCCGCGCATTTGTTTTTCTTGTAGTCCTTGTTGGAATCCTTGGAATTCTTTAAACAATGTGTAAGCTGCTTCGTCTGCTTTTACTTCTTCATACGCTGCTTGTAATGCTTTAAATTCGTCTAACTCACGTAGTTCACGTTCAATCTGATTGGCTGTATCATAAATGTTACTCAATGGAATCCCTCTTTTCTCAATAGTTTCATCTTTATTGTACCATTTCTCTTAGGTTTTCCCAACTAATTTCCTAATAAGCCTCCGAAAATTCCTTCAATCTTGTCTTTGACTTTTTTCGCGCCGTCTTTAATTTGTCCCCCAACTTCATTCAATGTATCTCCGAAATTGCTAGCGCCGTCTTGAACAGAATTTCCAAAGTCTTTCAAGTTATCCCGCCAATTAGAATTGGCACCACCAGTTAAACTATCGTTGCTATCAACAACTTTCCCACCTGTGGCATAAGCATCCGCGACAGGAAATTGTGCTTGTTTGACTTGTGGCAAGATGCCACTGGCTTGACTGTTGAACACCTGTGAGGCATACGTAGCGCTACTGCCTTCCAAATAATGGGTTTTACTGGTTTCTTGGAAGCCTAACCAAGTAGCAATGACAACTTCTGGTGTATAACCAATCACCCACTGATCGTTCGTTTTACTACTATCGAAGTTGGTTTCTGTCGTACCTGTTTTACCAGCCATTACGTAGCCTGCTGGTTGTGCGTTGACCCCGCTCCCAGAACTAAAGACCCCTAGTAACATACTTGTAATCCCGTCTGCAACATCTTTGGTAATGACTTGTTCTTTCTTGACTTTAGTATTATCAACTACAATTGCGCCAGTTGAGTCGACGATTTTTGTAATTAAATGCGTTTCAGTTTTATAGCCTTCATTGGCAAAGGCACTATAAGCTCCCGCCATAGTTAGTGGCGAAACACCCGTTTGTAATCCCCCAAGTGCTAAACCATAATATCGATCTTTTTCTGATAACGGAATGCCAAATTTCTCTGTTTTTTCATAGCCTTTATCTAAACCAATTTGATGTAATAACCACACCGCTGGTAAATTTAAGCTTTCTCCTAAGGCTTGATACATAGGAACTTCTCCACTGTACGTGCGGCTATAGTTTTGCGCTGGATAATAATCTTGTGGTTTATCTTCTAAAACAGAGTCTGGTTTATAGCCAGCCTCTAAAGCTGGTGTATAGACAGAAATTGGTTTTAAGGACGAGCCTGGTGAACGTTTTGTTTGCGTTGCAAAGTTAAAGCCTCGATAAACGTGTTCCCCTCGACCGCCCACCAGTGCTTGCACGCCGCCGGTTTTCGGATCAATGGCTACAGAGCCACTTTGAACCATGGCACCATCTTCTGCATTGGGTGGAAATAGTGCATCATTTTTATAAGTTGCATCCATCGCATCTTGATATTTTTGATTTAAAGACGTGTAAATCTTGTAGCCTTTATTTAAAATATCTTCTTCTTTAAATTTATAACGATTGACCGCTTCATCAATTACCGCATCAAAATAATATGGATATTTGTAACTATTTTCGTCGCCAACATAGGTGTCATTTAATAGACTCGCTAAGTTAACACTCGCTTCTTGATTGGCTTCTTCTTGAGATAGTTTTTTATTGTCGACCATTAGTTGTAAAACGGTATTCCGTCGCGCTGTGGCATTGTCAATGTAATCAATTGGGTTATAAATTCCTGGCCCTTTTAACATGCCCGCTAGCGTTGCGGCTTCCCCCACTGTAACTTGGGACGCATCCACGCCAAAGTATTTACGAGCTGCATCTTGCACGCCCCAGACACCATTACCAAAATAAGAATTATTTAAATACATTGCCAAGATATCTTTTTTCGAATATTTCTTTTCGATTTCAATCGCTAAGAATAATTCTCTGGCTTTCCTATCTAACGTTTGCTCTTGCGTTAAGTAAGCATTTTTGGCTAATTGCTGCGTAATTGTACTTCCGCCACCACCGCCACCGATTTTCCCAAAGGTCAATTTTCCAACAACCGCACGGGCAATCCCTTTGATGGAATACCCTTTATGTTGATAAAACCCGCGATCTTCAGTTGAAATAACCGCATCTTGAATATAAGGAGAAATATTATCCAGTTCCACAAAAGTCCCTTTTTGCCCGAATAATTTTCCGACTTCCTCTCCTGATTCATCATAAACACGTGTTGATTCACTTAGCCCCGATTTTAGGGTCTCAACGTTTGCGGACTTGGCTAAGTAAAATAAATAAATACTGGCACCTAAAGCGACTACCAAACCAATTAACAAGAAAATTTTATTGATTTGATACTTTTTCCAAATCCGCTTTCTGGCTTGATGGAATTGTATTAAATAAGGCTTTATCCACGTCCAAAAATGACGTAATCCGACACCGACTTTACTAAAAAATTGTTTAAGATTGTCCATAGTACTCCCTCTATTTACGTTTCTTGGCTAAGTCTACCATATTCTTGTGGGTACGACCTAGGTCTAAAGCATGAAAAATTCTTGAAAAACAATTTCAATGATCTTTTCGCTGTAGCAAAGGAAATGTGGCCTTCGCTAGAGGTAAATAATTGCTTACGTTTAGAAACGAGTCTTTATTTAGCCTCTATTCTATCATGCTTTTCTTCGTTTTTTATGTAAATTTGTTTAAGAATCTCTCAAGGAACTGCCTTTCTAACAAATTTCAGCTTTTTTTCCGTTCTGACTTGACCTTTTGAGTAGCTTTGTTACACTAAATAGCGAATCAGTGAAAGGTGGGATTTGGTGGAATATTCAATGAGATTACCTGAAAATTTTTCAACAATGACTGTAAAAGAACTATTAGAAAATGAGTGGCTAGTCCCTCGAAAAGTGCGCCATTTTTTACGCACGCGAAAAAATGTCAAAATCAACGGAGAAACAGCTGCTTTTCATTTTCCAGTCCAAGCTGGCGATTGTGTCACCTTAACGTTTGAAGAAACCGATTATGTGCGTCCCACTATTCATTTGGGGGAAGCAACGCGTGTGAAGGTTTTATATGAAGACGAACATTTAATGATTGTAAATAAACCTTATGGCATTAAAACCCATCCAAATCAGCCACAGGAAACAGACACCTTGTTAAATCATGTTGCTGCCTATTTAGCTGAGAAAAATCAGGTCCCTTATGTCGTTCATCGATTAGATAAAGAAACCAGTGGTGCGATTGTCTTTGCTAAAAATCCTTTTGTCTTACCTATTTTAGGGCGTTTATTAGAAACAAAACAAATTTACCGTCAATATCAAGCGATTGTAGCTGGTCACTTTAACCAAAAAGAACAGACAATCAATCAGCCGATTGGTCGTGATCGACATGATCGCCGGAAACGACGGATTGATCCTCAAAAAGGGGATTCAGCGATTACACATGTCCAAGTGGTCCAAGCTCTTTCTAACAATCAAACCGCAGTTACCTGTGTTTTAGAAACAGGTCGGACGCACCAAATTCGGGTCCATTTAGCTAGCGAAGGGCATCCAATTATTGGTGATCCGTTATACAACCCAAAATCGCAGGCAGCTCGTTTAATGCTCCATGCTTCACAACTTCATTTACTCCATCCGTTTACAAAAAAACAAATCGTTGTGACTGCAGCGCCTGGCCTATGGTAAAAAAACAGAAGAAATCGGACGGTAACCGCCGATTTCTTCTGTTTTTTTATTTTACCGCACATTCACTGCTGAGAACGGCATATCTGCGTTTGCTCAGTGTCTTGGTGTTAAACAGTTCCTGAGCTAACTCTCAGCCTTAATCATTTGTAGCCACTCTTTTTGTAAAATTCCGTAATTGTAGATATCCAGCCATTGGCCATCTTGAAATAACGCTTCTCTATCAATTCCTTCTTTTTTGAAGCCTACTTTTTCATAAACATGAATCGCTTTTTGATTGTTACTATTGACAGCTAATCTGATTTTGTGCAAGCCCAATTCATAAAAAGCAAATTTACAAATTAAAGACACCGCCTCAAAGCCATATCCTTGACCACGTTGCTCTTTTTGTAAAATAGCAATCCCTAAATTGGCCCCTCTATTTTTCAACTGTACATCAGACAACGAAACCCAACCAATAAATTCCTCTGTCGTATTTTCTAAAATAGCAAATAGAAATCGATCATCTTCTCCTTTATTAATTGTGAAATCTTTCCATTCTTCAAGCCCCCACGGATGTAAAGCATCCCAGCTCAAATGCCGAAGCAATTCATTATCCCATTGCTGCTTTGCAATATGTTCGATATATTCTTCTCTAAAATGAGAAAAGCCAACGTGTTTTCCTTTTAAAACATTTTCCATAAGAACACCTTTAATTTCCTAAATTATTTTCTATTTGCTGACTATCTATTTCCTCGTATTTTTGTAAAAAAGTGGCAATTTTTTCGATGACACACGCATTTTTATCGCTTTGGTCATTCTCTACCTGAAGAACAAGCAACGGTTCATGCAGACTTAAGCGTAGCAAAAACCAACCACTGCCATATTGACCAGACACGTTTCCCCGAACACCTTCTTGGTTTTCACGGTCCACAGCAAAGTCTGCTTGATTTTCTACAAACAATTCAAAGTCTCGCAAGACTTGTTGCCCATAACAAGTAACATCCTCCGCAGTAATTTTGAAGCGAAATTCGTTGGTTTCTGCCGGTTGCTTCAATGTAGCAATCAGATCTCCTAACGTTTGATTGTTTTGTTTCAATTCTGGTAACAACATTAAAATTTTCGCCACGACATATGCACCATCATCCAGATTGTAGTTTTCTTGAAACGCTGCATGACCACTGGTTTCAATGGCTAACGGTGTCTGAAAGCCCCCATGATTCAATTCAATCATTTTATTAATGACATTTCGGTAACCAGAAATATAACGAATCTGTTGGCCGCCTTTTTCTTCAATAAATGTTTTTAAATGACTTGAGGTTGGCGAATTTGTCACAATATAACTACCAGGCGCTTCTTTTAAAACGATTGCCGCTAAAACAGCAATTAAATTATTTCGGTTTAGTACCTCACCTGATTGGTCCACTACGGCCGAACGATCTACATCTGTATCAAAAATAATGCCCAAATCTGCCTGATTAGCTAAAACAGCTGTTTGAATACTTTTCATTGCTTCAGAATTATCTGGATTAGGTACATGATTAGGAAAATGCCCATCTGGTTCTAAAAACTGTGATCCCGTCGTATCAGCGCCCAAAACTTGAAGAACCTGCTCCGCAAAGAAGCCCCCAGCCCCATTACCCGCATCAACGATAATTCGAAAGCCCTGTAAAGGTTTCTCTTCGGGCGAATGAATTCCTTGGCGGATTTTTGCCACCAAATGTTCCGCATAAATTGGCAGTAACTCTTGCTTCATCAGTGTGCCATTTTCATTGGCTGTCAGCGGATCAGTATGAGATAAAATATACCGAATATCTTCTTTCTCTGCTCCACCTTCTGCTGTGAAGAACTTCAAGCCATTAAAATAGTAAGGCAAATGGCTAGCTGTGATCATAATCGCTGCATCACATTGAAGCGTTGGAAATTGAGTAGCCATAAACATAGCAGGCGTCGTAGCTAAACCAACGTCAATCACCTGAATACCTAATGAAAGAAACGTATCTACTAATGCTTGCTTAATCGGATCCGCCGTTAGACGACTATCATGTCCGATTGCAATTGTCAGGCGCTGTTGTGCCTTTCGTGGCAGCTGTTTTTTATCCTGTAACCAACGAACCACGCCCACCGCAATTTCGGCTACTACTGTTGCGGTTAATGTTGCAGTTTGCTCTTCCGTATCCAAAGCAATTCCCCGAATATCCGAACCATTTTGTAGCGCTTTCAATTCTACCAAGAAAAAAACTCCCTTCTATTGATGCTTTCAATTTTAAAAAATCATATTTTCGATACGTTCGATAAAGTGTTCCGCATCCTCTTCTGAACGTGTAATCACAATAATCGTATCCGCACCAGCCACTGTACCCGCCACTTCCGGATAAGCTACTTCATCTAAAAAGTTACTCACCACATCGGCATTTCCCATCTCTGTATGCAAGATGACAATAAATTGTACTCGCTCCATTCGAACAACTGAATCTTTCACTGATTCTCGTAATTTCTCTTCACTGCTTGTGCCTTGTGCTTGAGAAAAAATTGCATATTTGACACGACCATCTGCACCATGTGTTTTAACAATACTCATTTCACGGATATCTCTTGAAACAGTCGCTTGAGTGGCTCGGACGCCAAGTTCTTCCAAACGAGTGATTAATTCATCTTGTGTTTCAATTTCTTGTTGCATAATTAATTGTTTAATCAAACGTTGACGTTCTGCTTTTTTCATATAGACCACTCCTCTCCATTCATTTCTTTTATTATATCCAAAAATGAGTAAAAATACAGGTACTTTTCACATTAAACTCTTTATTTATCTGAAAAAGACTGGATAAATGTTTATATACCAGTCTTTTTCAGTAAAAAATACTTATTTAAGAAGATTCTTTTCTTTTAAATAGTCTTTCGCCACTATGCTAGGATCTTGCCCCTCCACATTGACTTGATAATTCATTTCACTCATTTCTTCTTCGCTAATTTTTCCTGCCAATTTATTCAATATTTCTGCTAATTCTGGATATTTTTCCAACGTTGCTGTTTTAATAAGTGGTGCTCCTTGATAAGGCGGAAATAGCGCTTGATCATCTTCTAACGTTACTAAATCGTATTGTTTCAATTCACTATCCGTTGAATAGGCATCAATCACATTTACCTCACCATTATTAATCGCTTGATAGCGTAATGCCGGTTCCATCGATTGGACATTCAGATTTAAATGATATTTTTCTTGTAATCCCTTATAACCATCTTGCCGATCAATAAATTCTAACGTAAAACCTGCTTTCAACTGATTGCTAATTTTCTGTAAATCACTAATCGTTTTTAATTGATGCGCTTTTGCAAATGAGCGCTTAACTGCGACGGCATACGTATTTTCATAGCGCATCGGTTTCAACAAAGTAAGGTTTTCTTGTTTTTTCAAGCCAGCGCGTGCCGCTTCATAGACTACTTGAGGTTGATTGTCTAGCTGAGGAGGATTTTTTAAAAAGGTTTCGATCACTGTTCCTGTAAATTCCGGATAAAGATCGATTTCATCTGATTTCAAGGCATTATATAAAAAAGTAGTCTTGCCAAAGTTTGGCTTTAACGTCACCTGAATGTCGCTATTTTCTTCAATTAAGGCTTTATACATATTAATAATAATATCTGGTTCCGCTCCTAATTTGCCAGCAATTGTCAGCTGTTTTTCCTTTGAAGAAGTTTGTTGATTCCAGAAAAATGAACCACCTAACAAAAGGCCTAAAATAGTACCGCCAATGATTAGTCGCCGCCCATTCGCTTTTTCCAACCAATGAATTCCATAATTAAATAAGACTGCTAGTGCAGCTGATGAAAGAGCTCCAATAAAAATCAACGATAAATTATTTCGATCAATTCCTAATAAAATGAAGGTCCCTAAACCACCTGCTCCAATTAACGCCGCCAACGTGGCCGTACCAATAATTAAAACGGTAGCCGTTCGAATCCCAGAAATAATAAATGGTAACGCCATTTGTAACTCAAACTTAAACAGTTTTTCTTTTTTACTCATCCCAAATGCTTCTGCAGCTTCTTCTAACGAAGGATCAATTTCCGTCAAACCAGTATAGGTGTTTTGTAAAATTGGGAATAAGGCATAAATCACTAGCGCAACAATTGCCGGTGGTCGACCAATACCAATTAACGGAATCAGTAAGCCTAGCAAGGCTAAAGAAGGGATGGTTTGGAAAATCCCAGTCACTTGTAACAGACTTTCCGCTAACTTACGATGACTTGTTAAATAAATGGCTAAAGGAATTGCAATCAACGCAGCGAATAATAACGAGATAAAGGACAATTGCATATGCTCGATTAACGCTTGCAGATATTCTTCTTTTCGAGCGAAAAAAGTTTCAATCAGTGCTTGCATCTACTGTCCCTCGCTTTCCAACAGCTGTTCCATAAAACGAGTAATCGTTTTTGAGGTGATACACCCTAAAACTTGTTGTTTTTCTACTAAATTTGCTTTCTCTTGTGCATTAATGAGTTGGACAATCTCTTTTAAATTGGTTTCCATGAAAACAGTTGGCACTGGCTCAATCGTCTCATCTGCGGCTTCTAAAAATGCAGTCAAGTCAGCGCCACAATAGTTCGCTAGTTCTGGCGAAGATTGTTTGAAAAATTGACCGACAAAATTATTTTTCGGATGTTTTTGAATGGCTTCTGGCGTATCGACTTGAATAATTTTGCCAGCGTCCATAATACAGATGCGCTCTCCTAACAGTAAAGCTTCATTCATATCATGGGTCACAAAAACAATGGTACTCGCTAATTCCTGATGAAGTTCTTTCACCAAACGTTGAAGATGATGTCTTGAAATCGGATCTAGCGCGCTAAAAGGTTCATCCATTAAAATCACTTCTGGTTCGGCTGCAATGGCGCGTAAAATCCCGATACGTTGTTGTTCGCCTCCTGAAAGCGCTGCTGGCTTACGATGCAGATATTCCTCAGGATCCAGCTGAACTTTTTTCAATAGTTCAATGGTTCGCTCTCTGCGTTGCTCTTTGGGCCATTTTTTCATTTCAGGAATCAACTCAATATTTTCCGCCACGGTTAAGTTAGGAAATAAGGCAATTTGCTGAAGAACATAGCCAATTTTTAGTCGTAATTCACGTAAAGGGTAGTTGGTTACCGCTTGCTCATTGAGAGCCACTTCACCTGTCGTTGGCTCAATGAGCCGATTAATCATTTTCAAAGTCGTCGTTTTTCCACTACCACTCGGCCCTACTAATACAAAAAATTCGCCTTGTTGGATTGTTAAATTCACATCGGACAAAACAGCATTTTCTTGATATACTTTTGAAACATTTTGAAATTTTATCATTTATTTTCACCGCATCTTTCACTTCTTAATAAACAAAATCTTTGGAGGATCGTCACTCTTTCAGTATAATTTAAGACTAACATCCTGCCTAATTTTTTGTTTTAAGCGCAAGTATGTGGGGGCTCATTTAACGGCTGCCGGTTCGTATCTACAATTATCTACTCAATGAATGGAAAAATTGTCCTCTTCTGCCTTAAACAAAAGTGAACTGTTTTCTACTAAAAGGAGTGATCGTTATGGAAAACGACAAGCGAATTTATAAATGGGACAACGTGAAACTTTTTTTAATTTTCTTAGTGATTTTTGGGCATATTTTAGATCGTGAAGCTTCTCCTTCACGACTCATGGAAACGATCAACTTTTGGATCTATTCATTCCATATGCCAGCCTTTATTTTTGTCTCTGGACTCTTTAGTAAACATGCCATTAAACAACGAAAATATCTACGCTTACTTTCCTTTGTTTGGCTTTATCTCTTAGCGAAGTTGTTGATTACGCTTGCTAATTTCGCCTTTGCAAATAAAATGAATTTTGATTTACTGAACGAAACAGGCGTTCCTTGGTACTTACTTTCCTTAGCAAGTTTCTACTTAATTACCATCTTTCTTCAGCGCGTTCAGCCGAAAATCATGTTGCTCATCATCATTGTTATCGGCTGCGCCTCAGGCTATTTGCCTGTGGAAGGTTTCTTGTCTTTAGGACGGACTCTGGGCTTCTTCCCTTTCTTCTATTGTGGCTACTTAATGGATATTCAAAAGCTACAAACCTTTTTAGATCATCGCAAAGTCAAATGGGCAGCGATAGGCGTAATTTTAAGCTCCTTTTTATTTGTAAATAGTCAATGGTCATTGGCAACGAAATTTTGGGGCTTCTTAACTGGTTGGGCTTCCTACGCTGAAATTAGTCCGGCCTTTGAATACAGTAGTTTCATTCAGCTGTTCTTTTACGTTGCTGCAGCATTGGTGTCTCTTTCTTGGTTTGCATTATTGCCGAAACGAAAGTTACCTTTAAGCGCCCTCGGAAAAGATACCCTCTACCCTTATCTCTTGCATATGCCCTTAATTATTCTGTTGGAAAGTGGTTTGCAATTAGACACACTCTTTAAAGAATGGTTTGCTTTCCGAATCCTGGCACTTTTCTTCTTAGCCCTCTTCATTTTAGCTATTACGAATATGCCTGTGGTGAAACGGGGAGCGGATTATCTTTTTAATCCAATTGCGTATGTGTTGCCAAAACAATGGTTAAAAGTTAAATAAAAAAAGAAGAGCGTGGGACAAAAATCACTTTGGATTTTTGCTCCACGCTCAAAAACTGTTAAACGGCGAGAGTTGCAATGTTTCACTGTGAAGCATGAACAGATGAAATCATCGTACCTACTTGGTTCTTGGAGCTAAACACTTTTGTCTCATCCTCCACTTTTATCTCAGATTTTTTTCAACTATTGAAACAATCCTTTAATTTTATCAAACAAACCATCGGTCGTTGTATCAGCTAACATCGCTGTAATTTTATGATAGTGTTCGCCTAATTCATCTTTATGTTCTTCAATGAATTGTTGCGCATGTTCCACGTTACCTTCTCCAATTAAATCTTTTGCTTTTTGAACTAATTCTTCTACGTTCATTTTCACACGTCCTTTGATTAAATAGTTAACAATAAGTGTTTCACTCATTGCCTTTTCTCCTATTTATCGTATCGTGGGATCCTTTGATTTGCAAGAAATTTTCAGTAAATTGACGGTTCTGATTTTGGGTTTTTAAAAGGCAAAAATTGCAAAAAAAGCTGTTTTCGAAAATCGAAAACAGCTTTTTTACTTTACTTCGCTAAACGATAAATAGCAAAGCTTTGAATTCCTTGAAAAAAAAGGTTTTTTTAAGCAGCAAAATAAAAAATCACAACTTTTCCACAACTAGGAACGAATGTCGGGCAGGCTTACCTATACATAATTTCTTTCTATAGTAGAAAATTAATGATAAAATAAATTGAAAGTATTTCTAATACTAACAAACTGGTTATTTAAGGCAATATCTAAACAGTAAAAACTGAATATAGAAAGGGTGGATAATTATGGGCTTATTCAATCATAAAAAGAAAGATGATATTGAATTTACAGAAACTAGCTCTTACGGTCCTATAAAAATAGATGAAACAAGAAAACTATTTAAATATAAAAGTGAAATTTTTAATTATACTGATTTAATTAGCTTTGAACTAATCGAAGATGGAAATCAAGTTACTCATGGAGGCATAAGCTTAGGAAGAGCAGCATTAGGCGGAATACTATTTGGAACTTCAGGTGCTGCGATTACCGGTGCATCAAAAATAAAAAAAGAAGATAAAAATTATTGCTCCCAATTAGATATAATGATTCACGTTAAAAATAGTCCTAAACCTACTAAATTCATAAAGCTAATAACTTTTAAAATTGACAAGTCAAAATTCATGTATAAGCAAATGGCAAACACCGCAAAGGAAATTTTAGGTGGTTTAAACTATATATTGGATAACATAGAAACACAAACATCAAGTGATAATGCAATAGACCAATTTGATAATTTAAAAAAATTAAAAGAACTTTTAGATATGGGGATTCTTTCTCAAGAGGAATTTGATAAAAAGAAACAGAAATTGTTAGATTTGTAATAGATATTTGGGAGATATGTTATGGCAAAAATAAAAAAACATTTAAGCAAACGAAGACAACAAATAAGAAGTATTTTTCATGACTGTAAACCTATTCACAAACGTATAACCTTGTGGATTATTATTAGCATACTTCTAATAGATATAGTCTTACGTTTTGGAATTCTTAAATAAATTTAGTTTCTTCAATTGACTAGTAAGCTGTTAGAAAATTGATTAGTTCATAAAATAAAACCCCAACTAGAGGTAAAGTTGGGGTTTTATTATTCTATCCATTCATCATCGAAATATTCGTCTACGAATTCATCTATCGTTTCGCAATGTTCCGTTTCTTCTTCAAATGGATTTTCTTCAAGTATATGTTCTTCACTCCACTTGGTGAAATTATGAATCTGAATGTTTCTAATATCATAAAAATCGATTTCTTGTTCACCAATTAGCACAACATCGAATTCTGCCATGCCACGAAATACACCAAAAACATGTGGTTTCACACGGTCATATTCATCTAACGAATTCAATTGAATCTCTAACACTTTGTTTTGCTTAATAGAGCGATCTAAAAAATATTCTATTTGCTGTTGGGATTGTTGGGGTAATCGCTCGATGTTTCGAGCGTGGTATTCGTCTGTATTTTTAATTGCTTCTGTTAATTCGCCCAATGGAAAAGCCGTGGGCCACTTTAATTCGAATGGCCTGTCAACATACTCGTTGTAAGGTTTAAACTCTTTTTTAGTTCGTCTCACCATCTGATACACTCTCCTATCAGAAACATTATACGAACGTTTGTTCTATTTTTCAACAAAAAAATATTCACATAACAAAAAACACCCACCTCTCGTAAGAAAAAGAGGCAGGTGTTTTACTATGGACCATACAGGACTCGAACCTGTGACCGAACGGTTATGAGCCGTTTGCTCTAACCAACTGAGCTAATGGTCCTGGAAACTTTACTTATTAATTAATCTATAAATTAAATGAAATAAGCTCTAAAGTTAGAATTTTTGCTCTTTTTGATTTAGTAAATGTTGGGCGACTACTCTTTGATACGTAGAAAGTGACTGGTGCATAGACACAATCGTTTACTTCACGTAGTCCAAGTGTTAATATTTTATTTTTATGCGGATGGCTAAAAGCTATGTCTAGTTTCATAGATGAACCAAACTTATCTGCTTCAGACACATATATCACTGAATCATTGTATCCCTCTAAAAATATTTCTAGAATAAATTCAAATAGCTCTACTCGATCTTTTATAGTACCAAAATTGCGGTGCCTTTGCAGATGTTTATATGTAATAACTTCATCATTCAATTTTTGACAAATTATTCTAGGTGAATCCTTATAAATTTTGTGTAAACCCAATAAATGTGGGAGTTGTAAGATGTCAAATTTTACATAAAAACAGTCCAGTTTAACAAATGGAGTTGTTATAACAGCCATTTTGCCATCAAGATTTGATAAAAATAAGTTGTATGTTTTCTGCAAATCTTTAGGCATTTTTACAACTCCTCTATAATTTTAGACATAAAAAAAAAGAGTGCAAATCATGGATACCGTCCCATGCTGACCAACGCTAGGTTAACCCACCTGCTGGGGAACGTGGGTGCACTCAATTCCCACTTTGCTTGTAAATAATGATCTAAAGCTAGACTAGAAAACGAGGTAATGATATCCTTTCCTCACACTTAATATAACATCTAAATGTATCGTATGCAATAAAAATATCTCATGAAATTATTTAAAATACAACATAAAAACAAGTTTAAGAAGATTTTTTCACTTACAAACACGTAAATGTGCCTGATCATAAGCTGGTTGCCATATTGTTAATTTTAATTAAATAACAAAAAAAGAGCCACCTTGGGGAAGGTGGCTTAAGAGAAACTTAATAAGTGTATTCTTATTTTAACATTAGAACTATCAATAGTTCAATGTTTGACCAGGATAAATTAAGTTAGGATTAGCTAATCCGTTCCGTTGTGCTAAAGCTTGATAAGTCGTGCCAAGTTTAGCCGCAATACTTGATAAATTATCACCATATTGGACTGTATAAGCGTTGCTTACTGCTGATCCATTGACTTTTAAAACTTGGCCAGGGTAAATCAAATTAGGATTAGACAATCCATTTAGCGAAGCTAAGATTTGATAGTCTGTTCCATATTGATACGCAATGCTGGATAATGTTTCACCATATTGAACTACGTGAGTAGATTCTGGTTGTTTATCAGGAACAGCTGTTGCATCTGGTAATAGTTCAATATCGCCTTTACTAATCCATGACATGATACCTTCAAGCAATACTCTGCTTCCAGTTACTTCTTGCACTTTATAGCTGTTTCCTTTTACCCAACCTGGAATAGCTTCACCAGTCGCCCATGCATCTACATTAAATTTCACTTTGACGGTATCACCGACTTTAACTGCAGAAGTAGGTGTTTTATCTACTTCTATACCTTCCTCAATAGCTGGTGTGTCCGTTTCTGGTTTGTCAGTAGCCGTATATCCGTTATCCGTAATTCCTGTTAAGTCTACGTTACCATCTAAACCGCCTGCAATATAAGTTGAGGTAAATTGCCAAATTGCAATACCATCCATACTTGGAAAATAGTTATACAATGGTTCTGGCGTTACCTCATAACTGGGATAGGCAGCAATCCATAAGGAATTAGGAAACTCTTTAATAATTCGCTGATAGTTCACGTATTGCAACGTAAAAGGTTTATAGCTGTAATACATTGGTGTATATCCTGCTTGTTTGATACGGCGCATACCATACAAAATCGTTTCTGTATTTGCGTTTACATCAGGACTAGCTCCATGTTCAAAATCTAATGCAACAATGGAATTTTTAGGCGTTTGAATACGTGGCAAGAAGTAATCCATCGTTGTTTTTGCAATATCCATGCTACCAAAAGTATCGTACCAGATATAGGTATGTGCGCGTTTACCTTGAGCGACGGCACTTGCTACTTGCGTTTTGTATGTGTATTGTTCATAAATACCACTAGCGTTGTAGCCGCCAATTTGAGCAATAGTAAATTTATCATGTGCATAGCCAAAACGGCCTTGTTCGCCTTGGTAAATCGCCCAATCCACACCTTGATCGCCTTTTGCAGCTAATACATTTAAAGGCATAAAAAATAGAGCGACAAGCGCTCCTACTAAAATTTTCTTTTTCATTCGTTTACTCCTTGTCTTTTAAATTGTATGCTGACACGCCTGTTACTACTCCTAAAAAAGTTGCAATAGCATTGATAGTTAAAACAACCATATCTGTTTGTTGCCAACCGTAGGCTTTGCCTAAAGTTGCTACTAAAACAGAACTAGCAGGAAGCACGGTTAGTACTCCCCATTTGATGATTTTATAATACTTATCTGGTAGAATCATTTTTTTGCTCCTTTCAATTCTATTATGTCATGTTCCGCTTCTTGCATTCGACCTTCTAATTTAAAGGTTCTTTCAATTACCCCATTATGTTTTTCTACTTTCTTTTCTAGCTGTTCAATCCTGTAAGCTGTCAAATTGGCACTAGCTACAACTCCAATAAATGCACCAACTGTACTGCCTACTAATCCTATTACAGCAACAACTATTTCATTTGACAAAATCATTCCTCCAATAATAAAAACCGCTTAGCTTTTTTCTAAACGGCTATATTTGTATTATTCATTAATTATGTTAACGATCCATCAGGTAATCTGTTAAGAATTGAAACAGTACCGCCATTTAAAGAGCCTTCTTTTGGAAAAGGATCTTTAGTCAGCCAAGAACCTTGTACATAAGTATTTCCATTGTGCGAACTACCAAACCGGATATCTTGTGGTGATCCCTCTGCAATTGCCATGTAGTTTTTAGCTGCGGATTGTGCGAATGCCCATTGTGATACTGACAAGCTATTATTAAAATACGTATTTGAGATTAAATCGCCAAGCGTTCTAAAACCCATTGGCAAATCATAGATAACTGGCATATCATTACCAAATTTAGTATAATCCTTAACATTTATACGCATATTGAAAAATACCGTATTTCCTACTCTAAAGATGTCTACTTTACTTTCCGTTGCATTGATTGCATCTTTTGCTGCTTGAACTTTATTAGACAAGTCCAAAGAAGTTCGTAAATAACGATAAACTTTGTTTGTTGCTAGTATATCTTCAGTTGATGCAATATCCACTCCTGATATTTTGGGATTTTTTTTAAAATTCTTTACCCCGTCTATTTCTTGATTATTTGATAAATTCACAACATTCGGTGCAAATGCGACTTCTTTCCAGTCTGTCCATGTTGAAGGGATTCCACCAAATTGGCGAATGACCATTGTTCTCTCTGTTTGAAATAATTGTCTGACTCCACCTGAATCTTTATTAACAATCAAGCTTCCAGAGTTTGGTAATGGCTTATTTTCTACCCCTGTAGCTGGAATCGAATAAATACCTGGCTCCACAGCATCATTTAAATCTGATATTTTAGAATTTTTCCTTACAAATAAACCATTTTCTGCTTCAGTTTGTTCAATAAATAGATTCTCTGATTCTTTTTTTGTATACGAACTGCCCAATGCTGCGAATTTTTTATTAGATTCTTCTTTAGTATAAGCTCCTATCTGTTCAGAAGTTACCTTATGAGGATTATCAAACTGCTTAATATGACTATCAATGTTTTCATGTGAGATTGCGATTCCATCTTCTACATGATTCATGCGTTCAGATGTTACAACTGCACCTAACGCTTTATTTTCTTCTTCTGTCTTTAGTTCATCATATGTTTGCCAATGCTGTTTTTCATAAGACATAAAAACACTCCTTAATCATTACTCTCTTTATTAGATAGAACTGCTTTTAAAGCTGCATTTTCATATTCTAACTCTGTTATTTTTTTTAATAATTGATCAATTACTTGTTCTGACGAAATTTCCATTTCTTTTATAGGCATCATATATTCTCCTTTTCCACTATTTAGGTTGGTTCAGTCTAACATCTTCATAATTTTTTCTATATGCAATAATATTCCAAGAAAAAGGTATTTCTGGCTTGTCACTTTTTACAATAAAATAGGTACTCTTTATTTCTTCTACCCAAATTGAACCTTCTCCGTAAGGACTTAACATAACATGGTAGTTTTCATTGTTAGTAAAAATTGTTTCTAAGAAAATAGATTCGATTTCAATTTTTACTTGGCCATCTGATCCAGTTACTGATTTTCCATAATCTGCAAAATAATATTCTGGAGTTTCATAAGCATTTAATAAACGCTGTCCATAGTTTTCTGTATCAACAAGAGAATTTTTAGAGCCAGTAACACTAAGATTTCCTGTGACACTTGTAGAAGTAGCGGATATACTAATCCTTCCTCCAGATGATCCTAATACTTTAGTATCATTATTCCCTATACTAAAACCACTGCTACTTACATTTAAATTAGG
This sequence comes from Enterococcus sp. DIV0183, assembly GCF_050541505.1. Classification (NCBI taxonomy): domain Bacteria; kingdom Bacillati; phylum Bacillota; class Bacilli; order Lactobacillales; family Enterococcaceae; genus Enterococcus; species Enterococcus sp. DIV0183. The sequence continues at coordinate 466,218 of NZ_CP172932.1, read as the reverse complement.
GCTCTTACTGGCTGTAGAAGAGTAACCAAAGCTCCCAGGTGCAAAATTCAAACTATGACCACTACCAACAACATAAAAATTATCTAAATTAGCTGTTCCTGACATGTTATTAGTGGCGCCAAAAAATGACAAAAATGCTTTATTAAGCTTTTTATTAAATATCGTAAAAGATCCTTCATCTGAAACTTCTAGCCTAACATTTCCTTCTTTTTGATTTATGAGAGTAGTATAGAATTTGAAAATTTCTTTTTGATCACTATTTCTTTTCCAAGTAATTGCCCCATTATCTTCTATCATCGTGAAATCTTGTCCTATTGACGTTATTGTAGCACTCTTTATTCTTACTCCTTCAATATTAATTGCAGTCAAAGTACCCGTACTAATTGCGCTAGCATCAAGATTAACTACTCTTATTTTACCAGCATCTAAAGTTCCTACTTCTATTGTTCCAGCATCTACAGAACCTATCATCCCGTGAGTAATAATCGCATCATCAATTTTTGTTTGATCTGTTAGCCAAATTTTTGCACCTGTAATTTTAAGCCATTCTTTTCCATCCATTTCTTGACTTAAATTAATTGTTTTCACGATTTCGTCGGAAGGGGTAGAATTTTCAATTTTCTCCTTAATATCTTCATCTAAAGCAGTTGAGGTTTGCATTACCCATTTTCCATCTCTATATATCCAAATTTCAGTATCTGGACCATTAGGTTTAAACCACAGGTCCCCTTCTTTCGGATTTTTAGGTTCGTCTGTCCCATTATATACATTATTTTTACCAGCAGCATCAACTCTAGAATATAAATCATCTAGTTGTTGTTGAATAGGTCCTTTGAATTGAGTTGTTTGTGATGAAATAGCTTTAGTGTCGGCTGAACTCGTTCCTTTTAAGCCACCTCTATATTCTAAAGAATAGCTTAGATTAGGACTTTTGAATTTGTTACCTTCTCTATCTGTAAAAGTAATCCAATCTCCAACTTCCAATGCTGGATTACCTCGCCAAGATAAATTGTATGGGTAAAAGTTTAAATTCCTTAATTTCACATACATATCATCTAATAATGTTTGTGTCATAGAATTATTAGATAACTTTATCTGAGCTCCTTTATCGGAACCAGCTTTAAGTAATATAGTTTCACTACTACCTTCTTCATCAGATCTTACTTCACAAGAAATACCGCCAAGCTTGTACATTAATTCGTTCTTTTTTAGGCCTTTCATAAAGTATTCACTTGGCGTTATTTGAAAGCGTGGATCTGTCAGGTTTCTTATAGTTAAAAGTCCATCTCTATTAAAATGAGCGTATCCGCATTCAAATTGTGCTATCATTCCAATTGCTTGTCTATAAGTACAGTTTTTAGGAGTTTTTATTCTAACCGTGCTTAATCCATTAAATGACGATAAATCAACTTTAATACCAGCTTTATTAGCAATATCAATTGCAATATTTCTTATTGTTTCCATTTCAGGTAATTCTGGCTTGTACATTCCTTCCATATAAACGAAACTGTCTAAAGCTTTAATTGTAGTCTTTTTCTCATTTCTATCAGGATCTGATTCTGTAATATAGAAAGTTCCCATATTAACATATTCATATTCAGTTGGCTTATATCCAACTAATTTGGCTGAACCTATCTTAGCTGAGCCTACTTTTGCCGGTTTAACTGAACTGATATCACTTTCTGCATCATGAATTACAACACCTAATTCAATTACGATTTCGTCCATCTCTTCAAACTCTGTAATTACTGAACAAAATTCTATTTCTAAAGAGTTAGAATACGTAGAGCCAATTTGTAGGCTGTCTCCGACCATTGCACCATAGTCAAGTTTTAAATAATTAACATCATTACCAGTGTATACTTTATTTTTTGCAGTTATACGAGTGACGATATTTCTATCCATGCTTTTTATTTTTTCTAAAAATCTTTCTGAAACTTTTAACATGTATACTCCTTTCTGCCTACTGTTCAATAAAGTTCATTTCTAATCCTTCCCACTTCAATTCTTCAAATTTACTATTCCATGAATAAGAAGGAGCTGTTCTATCACCTACATAAAATGTTTTAACTCTTTGCCTTCCAATCAAGGGGTCTGGGTATTCAACTTGAAAGAAATTACTTTTTACAGCTTGCAAAATGGAAGAGACCTCTGAATCACTCAGAGGCCCCCACTTCATTGTTAATTTAATTTTCTCTGCAATTACATCTCGTACCATTTCTCCGTTAGCATTTCTGCCGCTAGAATCAGCATCAATTGCTTGTATCCCTACTGAATATTCTTTAGGATATCGAACAGTCTGTCCGTTTATTTTTAACATTCCAGACATAGTTTCACCTCTATATTTCAAGTGCATTATAACCAATTTTCCGATTATACTCATTAATTTTAGAAATAGCAATTCGAGCAAATTCTTCTCCGCCTATGTTTATAATTATATCACCATCCCGATTTTGCGAAGCTGATGCACCAAGAGAACTCACTAGGGACATAATTGCATTAACCAAAGAATTCTCTAGTTTAGAAATACCATAACTATTTACATTATTTGGAGAGGAATTGTTAAAATCAGTATTATTTATTGTACTTTGTGACGAATATAATTGGTCAGGCATACGCAGATTTTTAAAGTCTTTAAATTGATTATCTGGATTAAAAGGATTTGCGCTAGCTGGAACAACCATTTCTCCTTTATGAATCATTGCTAATTGGTCCTCAGGTACCCAAGGTGTTCCTTTAGCATAGCCATGTCCATGACCAATAACTTGAAGCATTCCTGTAACTCCGTATCTGTTTTTTGCATAGTTTATTGCTGCCAATGAATTGTCAAATCCATTAAAAATATTTCCATGACCTGGGAATTTATATGCATTGAATGTAGCAGATATTGTTTGTAGTAGCCCTTTTGCAAGGTCTCCTGAAATAGTGTTTACATCAACATATCCACCTTGTACTGCTTTTTCATTTCCTCCAGATTCAGATTGCACTTGCCTTAACCAAGCACCAGTATATGTTTCATTAGAAGGTAATCCATTCATACTTAAAGCCTTTTTAATAACAGGCCTCCATCTTTCAACTCCAGTACCTTTTGGGGATTCGCTACCCTCATCAAAGAATTTTTTAACAAAACCGACTGCGCCTTCAGTCATCTTTGATATTCCACCTTTAGCAATTGACAGTGCGGGTTCAAACACTCCAGATAAATCAGTAAATTTTGATACAGCAGCATCTAATACTTTTTTAGGATTGGTTGCATAGTCCCAAATATTCGAAGCTAAATCTTGAAGATTATCCAGCCACCCACTAGTTCCTTTAGCATAATTTGGTATTTGATTTCCTGGTATAACCTGAGAACCTTTAGGTAAGTTAACTAACAAATTTCTTTGTTTAGGGAATAAACCAGCTCTTCCGTCAGGCAGCATAAACATTTCTTGATAACGGCTGCCAGCAGCATCATTAACCATTGCATACCCTCCTGGATGTCCATTGGTACCTTTTGCATACCTTGGAACTTCCCACGCAGTTAAACGATTACTTGATCCTACTGCTCCTAGTACCCAGTTAATACCATTGATGACTCCATTTACAGCGCCCCCAATAACACTAACAATTCCATTACCAATCGCTGCTGCTCCTCTTTTCACAGCATTTACACCTCTGCTTAATCCTGAGCCTATTTTTTCACCCATTCCAGATGCCCAAGAAGCTACACTATCAAATGCATTTTTTGCATTTGATTTGATTGTGCTCGAATAACTTCCCATTTTTTCTTTCATATTCGACCATGCACTAACAGCATTATTTTTTGCTGTATTTGCTTTATCAGATACTGTACTTTTTACATTTTCCCAAGTATCAGATGTTCCTCTTTTTATTTCACTCCATTTATCTGACACATTAGTTTTAATTGTAGATACTTTATCACTAACTGATTTTTTTGTATCTTCCCATTTTTCAGAGCTCCATTTTTTTACACTATCCCAAGCTTCAGATGTAGAACTTTTAATTCCATTCCACTTTTCATTAATCCATTTACCTAATTGTCCTGCTTTTTCTTTTACTGTATCCCAGTTTTTCCAAAGTAACACTCCTGCTGCAATAGCCGCTCCTATCGCTACTGTTATAGGTCCTCCTAAAATACCAACTACTGTACCAATCGCTGTTCCTACTGCAGAAAGCACTCCACTAAGGCCACCAATACTCGAAAGAAAAGTGAAGATTCCAGATAGAACTTCAACAACTTTCACAGCAGCTCCTATTACTTTAATCGCTCCTACAAATGTACCAAAAGCTATAACGAAATTTGAAAAACCTTCTGCGTGTTCTGAAAGCCATTGACCAATTGTAGACAACACATCACCAAGTGATTTCAATACATCAACTACTATACCCCCTGTCCATTCGGCTAGGGGTTTTAATACATTGTTCCAAAAATAATCAAAAGCTGGCTTAAATGCGTCAATGACGCCACTAAGTAAATCAATAACTCCTTTTAACGTATCTAAAAATGCTGGTATTAAATCTTGAATAGTATAGCTTGCTAAAGGTAATAAGACGTTTTTATAGAACCATTCTAACCCTTCTCCGACCTTGTCAGCTAATGGACGAATGCTTTTCAGTAAATTTTTAACACTACTTAATAACGGCGTAAAATCAAGAGTTTTAGCCCAATCAGCAGTCGCTTTAGTTATACCATTTATGTGACTTAAAATATCATCAATAATTCCAAGAATTATTGAAAAGATTTCTCTTCCAGTATTATTAGATTCCCATGCTTTCTTTAATTGATCAGCAATATTACCTATTGTCTTAAAAATATTAGTATAGATTTCTAATATATTAGCAGCAATTGATTCGCCAGTACCGTCATTCCATGCATCTCTAAAAGCGGTCGCAACACTATGCAAAAGTTCTAAAATAGAGTTCCACATATCAAATATAGATTGTATAAGGGCAGTCCCTCTACCATCATCTTCCCATGCTCTTCTAAATGCACCTGCTATGTCACCAATAATATTTAATACATCTGCTAATAATATTAGAAGATTTTCAATAAATCGCTGACCTGTCCCGTTAGTCCATACTTCCATAAATGACTTGCCTATAGCTTTTGCCAATCCTATTACTTCTTTTAAAGCATAGTTCCAAGCATCTATTACTTTTTTACCTTGATTATTCCAAGCATCTTGAAATGGTTTGAAAAAATCTTTAAGCAGATTTTTAAAGTTTTTCATCCACGCTGGCGGCTGGTAATCCCCTGTTGCTGCACCAAAATCAGTAGACGGTTTGTTAGGTTTATCTAAGGAACTATCATCCTCTTTGTCATTATTCAGACTCAATTTATTGATTTCGTCAAACCCCATCAATACTCGTTCTAATTTTTTCACTTTTTCCTTAGTTTTTTCTGCAGCATCTCCAGTATCTTCCAATGCTTGAATATCATCATAAAGTCCACTAGCTCCTGTCTTTGCTGCTTGATAAGTAGTTCCAAAAATAGATGCTATAAAAGCTGCAAATTGACCTGTTAACGTTGCAAGTGCATTCATTAACGTATTAACTGCTGGTAAGATCGCTGTGTAAATGGGATAAAAAGCAGTCATAAGATTAACTTTGATTTGATTTAAAGAATTAGAAAATTGTTCATTGGTCCTAAAAGCTGCAAACAAATTTTTGGCTAATCCAGATATTGCTCTTCCAATTAATTGATAAACAATTAACGATGGTAACAATCCACGCATCGACTGACCTAGCTGTCCAGTTCGCCGAGACATTCCTTGTGTTCCTCGATTAACTTTATTACTAGTTAAAGAAAATATGCTACCGAATTTACTTACAAAACCTAGACTATCTTTAAAGCCATTGCCTAATCCTCTTGATCCATGAGAAAGAGCATTTTGCATACGATTAAATACTCCACCATATCTTGAAACTGCACGCTCTGATTGTTTCATTCCGGCTCCTGTTTTAGTAGCTCCATCTACAGCATCTCCTGTACGAATTGACGAAGATCCCAACGCCGTATTAATTCGTGCTAAAGCTTTTCTCAATGAATTAGCTCTATCTTCTGTTTTAGCATATTCTTTTTGCAATCTATCATTGTCATTAATTAATTTATTCATTTTGACTGATTGCTTTTGAATAGCTTCTGCCGTTTTGTCTGATGCAGGAGTATCTTTAAACTCTTTAAAACCATTTTGAAAAGTACCTTTCGGAATCCTTTGGTCTTCATACGTACTTTTTAATCCTTTTATTTTTTTTCTCATAGCTTCTATTTGAATTTCGTTCAGTGCCATTTTTTTCACAATATTATCTAAAGAACTTGGCACCGAGTCAAATTCAGATTTTATCCCTTTGGCTAATCCCTTTGCTTGATCATGAAATTTAGTCATATTTGCTTGCGCTCTTGCGATTTGTTCATCGTATTTAATTGTTTTTCCCGTATCACCTTTTGCAGATGCATCTTGTCTTTGTGATTTTAAATACGCAACCTTCTCTTGCGCTGCTTTTGCTTGACCCATTTTTGCATTAATTTCATTGACCAGAGCGTCAACCTCTTTAGAAACTTTTGGTTTTGCTTTCCTTATACCTGATGCAAAGTTATTTCCAATATTACTTGATGCATCTTTGGTATTTTTAGAAATAGTATTAGTCATACGCTCAACATTTTTAGACAATTCATCCAATTGCTTACTAAACGCTTGTACACCTTTATCTATATTTAGATTTTTTTCAGTTTTATCCATGCTATCTTTTGAAGTACCTTCAATTTTCTTTAACATAGAATCAAACTTAGGCCAAACTTTCTCCATAGCTGCATCGATTCTTGATAAGTTAACATCTAGCAGAACTTCTAATGTTTCAAGTTCTATCGCCATATTTTTCACCTACCTTTCTTCAATCATCTTTCGTTTCCTAGTTTCTTTAATAGCCTTGGCATTTTTCATTAAAATATCCTGATCTCTATACATTGAGTCTTCTTGAGTGTTGTATTCTTTTATTCCTTGATTAACCACTTGTTCAACGTCTTTCAAAAAAGGATATACTTCTTCAAACTTAGGGAATTTTTTTGGATCATTAAAAGCATAAACTGCTAATTTTTGTTGAGAGTAATCGAACATTGCTTTTTCTCTCAGCTCGTTTTCTTTACACTTTTTGTTGGCTTGAATCTGTACCATAAGCTCATCAAAAGTCATAAGCCAATATTCTGAAGCTGGGATGCCTGCTTCTACAGCTTGTGGATACATAGCCTCTAGAAGCTCACTTAAAGTGCTGAATGTTACAGCATGCTTTCCTCCTCGGTTACTTCCTGATCCAGAGATTCCCCATTTGTCTCTTCTTTCTCCGTTTTTTTCTTTCCGAAAAAACCAGATTCATCTAAGAAATCATTGATTTCTGCAAATAAATCCATTGTAGTTTTGCCTGAATCAATATATTTTTCGAATGCATCAACCATAACCTTATCTGTTACACCACTCGTCTTATTTGCTCCTTGCAAAATGATGAGTAAACTATTTGCAGGTGGTAATTTAAGTTCCCCTTGTTTTTTTACAAATAATCCCATGATACCTTCATCTAATCGCTTTTCAATGTTAAGAATAGATTTCCCATCTAAACGCAATTGAAGTGTTAAGTCACCAAATTCAAACTCTTTTGTTAAAGGCATAGCTACTAAATTATTTTTTGACATTTACATTTCCTCCTAAATAAAAGAGCAGAGAGTTTCTCTGCTCTTTAAATTGTTGTTTATTTTGTTGTTGGAGCAGTGACAGGTGTAAAATCTGGTCCTTTGGATACTACTACAACTAAATTAAAACCAATAGCTTGATTGACTTCTGCTCCATCAAATTTATAATCTGGTTCTCCTGAAAAAGTTGCTGTTAATCCATCAGGATAGGTAATCGTGAAATCAAATGATTTGCCAGATTTTACCATAGTATGAATATCATTGAAGTTTGTTCCTTGATAAACGATAGCAAATTCTAAGCTTTCACTATCTTGTAATCCTTTAATATATGCTTTTTTTTCTGAACCCAAGTGAGTCACTTCTACTTTTTCAGGGTCTGTTCCTAATGCTGGAATGGATTTTACTGCTGCGATATCTTTTGAAGTTGCCCCATCTTTGTATGACAACTTAGTGCCTTTTGATAATAGCCCTTCAAATGCTGGTTCTCCAGCAAATAGTTGTAAATCTAATTTTTTCATTGTCGCTACCTCCAAATTTTCATTTTTTATAAACATATTTTGTTACATTGTCAACTACACCAGTTAGTTCAACGATAACTCGATGCATATCAGCTGTGTTTGCGTCTTTACTAGTACCTGTAAATCCTATAGAATTAAACTTCTCTATAACTAATGATGTCAATGCAGTCAAACTAGTATTTCCATATAACTCAATAGTAATCATCCAAGTTGTCTGTAACTCTTTTTTTTGCGAATCGATTTCTTTTGGTTGTGAGCTAGTTCTATATATCGCGGAAGGGAATGAGGTCCAGTTACTTGGATAATCAGTTGCAACTTTCTTAATCTCTTTAACTTGTGTAAGTAATTGATAAACAATAGGTTTCAAGTCAATCTTATTCATAATTCCCTCAGCCTTTCTTTAACATGCTTTATATATATTTCTGAAGCTTGTTCAATCATTTCTTGAAGTGACGGATACAAGAACGGTCTCGAGGGCTGACCTTTAGTTATGAAAAAATCTTGGCCTTGAATCGTAATTTTTGGAATACCATACATAGCTTCTAAGTCTATTGCTACTTTTTCAGCCGGGATAAACCAAGGTTTCTGCGAATAAACAGGCATTATTCCAGTCGGAATGTCTTTAGAACTTGCTTCTCCAATTTGCCCAGTACCAAACTCTCTGTAAATTGCTTGTTCTTTATCTGACCAGACACGGCCGACAAGATGACCACTCGCATCAACTACAACCTCATTTTTTAAACTTCCTGACAGTTCGCCACTTCCATATTTAATGCTGGAAGCCAAGCGTAGTTCTGCAGCTCCCTGAATCAATTCTGTAAGTTCAAAAGTCGCATCCCATGCTGCATCAGATATTAACTCTGTCGCTTTCTTGGTTTTACGTTTAAGGCGGTCTAGGCCTCTAATCTCAACACCCATTACACTCCTCTTTTCTTTAATGTGATATTTAAATGAGAAGAGAAAGGCTGAATTGATTCAATCTCATAATCTGGATCATTTTCTGGTTTAACATATAAACAAATGCCATCTTTTTCATTTCTATTTGGCTTTAACAAATCTCCTTGATATTTACAGAGTTTGATATAAGGTAAATGTTGACCATAAATTGTAGCTGCTACTTGTCCACCCGCAGACTGAATATTCATGTGTAGTTCATTGAACTCACTTGAATAGGTAACAACGTCATTTCCTTCATCATCTTTTTCAAGATGACGTTTTTTCAAGTAGGCAACAACCAAATTACGTTTTCTTAGACGCATAGTATTTCACAACCTTTCCTATGCGATAGTTATTCAATCCAGATTTTAGCTTTTCAGGAATATCTGTAATAAAACTTTGAGAGACACCACCCTCTGAGCGTGAAGTCTCTCCCTCGTTCCCTTCTTGATTCCAAGTGATTATTACTAGTTGACGAGCGTAATAGTATAGCTTGTCTATCATTTTTTCTCTATTGGTATAATCAAGAACTAAAACAATAGCATCCTCTAACATTCCTTTGATTTTTTCAGATTCAGTCTCATCAATTCCAAGTCGAACAACAAGTGCTTTTGTGTGCTTGATTACTTCTTCTTTATCCATAAAGATTACCCCTTTATTCGCCCGTTCCTCCACCAGGAATAACAGTTTTAGGAACCCAAAGTTTATGCTTAAATTGAACGATACGAACATTTTTAGACTCATAAACACGTTCCCAGTTTCCTCCTGTAGCTAATTCTGCATTTGTAGGTGATGAACCTGTAACAGTTTTATTTGTAAATTTCACTCCGCGTGGATGCAATAAGAAGTGTTGACGGTTAACTAAAATATCATCTCCAGCCAATGCATCCCGGTCTGTTTCTGTAGGAACAGGAGCTGCCCCATTACCTAAACCAATAGCACCTTGTCCGAAAATATAGGATGTAAAAACATCTCCAGATACTGGCATTCCGTCATCAACAATTACACGTTTTCCCATGTAAGTAGGAATCTTCGTGTTGTTAGAATCTAATAAGAATTCAATCAAGTTTTGCTTACGTAAATTCGCATAAACAGATGAATGAACCGCGATCGCAGTTAGTTTTTCTTCGGCATCACCTAGTTTATAAGATGCATCTAAGAATGTTTCGCCAGTAAACGCTGAATCATTACCAGTTTCAGCTGAAATATCCAAACTATTTTCATTCATCTTAGTAGAAGCTGCTCCAAACACACCTTTTAAGACGCTTAACAAAGTAGCTTGTTGACGACGTGCCCAATAAGCAGCGACCAAATCACCGATCGCACGCATAGGATCATCCCCAGATAGAGCCTTAGATAAATCATTTACTTTCCATGCTTTACCTCGCATTAAAAGAGCAGCAACATCTTGACTAGCGGTAATTTTATCTGTTTCTAAAGAATCTGTATCAGATAACACTTCATCTTCACCAGTTAAGTCTTGCCAAAACGGCATGTTAATCAGCTTACCACCAGCAGTTGCTAACGCATCTAGTTCTGGGTCTTTCACAACAATACCTGACTGATACAATGCTGATAATTCAGCTGTACGTTCAATAACATAACTATTGAATACCTCAGGTACGATGACATCTTCGATCTTCGTTTTCGCTGCAAATATTTGCAAATTCATTTTAATTAAACTTTTTTTCATTTTTTCTCCTACTTTCTATTTATTAACTAATGCTTGTAAAGCTTTAGCTTTTTCTGGGTCTTCTCGTAGCAATCTTCCTTGTTCTGTAAGGTTTAAAGTTTCAGGCGCAAAAGGGTTTGTGTCAGGAATAGATGCATTCGATCCTAGCGGTGAATCAACCGAACTCAACAGTGCCTGGTCAACAGCAATTTTTAACGCTTCGTCCCAAGCCTTTTTAAACGTTTTGACATCTTCTAAAATTTCTTCTGCTGTATCACCTTTAATACGCGACGCTAATTCTTTGCTAATTCCGATTGACTGCAACTGGTTACCTTTTTCGACAAATAATTGTTCCTGTCTAAATGCTTCTTTTTCCTTTTCGAAATCTGACTTCTCTTTGTTGAGTAATTCTTTTTGTCGTTCTTCCTCACTAAGTTTTGCTAAACGAGCAGCTTCATTTTTTTCTTCTTCGAGCTCTTTCTGCCAACGTGACTTTTTGCTTTTGACAATAGAATCAACTTCTTTGTCATCTTTAAAACCAAATTTTTCTTTAATTGCTGTAATTTCTTCATCGCTCAACTCATCTACATTCAACTTTTTGGATGTTTCAGAACCGTCTGGAATATCTGTTTCATCTTTTTCAGCAAAGAATTGTAGATTTAATAGCAACAGTTTTTTTTGTTCCATAGTTAGTACTCCTTCCATATCTTTTAAAGTGGATAAATGCTTGCACTTCCGGAGCTTTTAACGTCATCACGCTTGGACATAATAAAAAGCCCAGCAGTTGCTAAGCTTTCGTTTCTATCAGTTTATAACCTGAGGTTCAATTCTCTAAAATCCAAATAAATCACAACCCTAATATTTTTTTCTTTTGCAAGGCTATCTTTTCTTCTGGATACTTTTCTTTAAGCTTATCCATCCATTCATTATAAGTAGTTGCACCTCTGATAGGCATTGTATCGCCACTGATTGGATCTATAGCTTCCCTAGGAAGGTTCAATATTCGTTTACTATAGATAATGGCAATTGTTCTACACCAAGGATGGAATGGAGGATATGTTCCGTTAGCCCCATTAACAACCGCTTTGGAAACTAAATAGACTTTATGATCTTTATTTTTACAGATTTTAGAAGTTTTCAAATCTAAAACTGCGACAAGCATATAGTATTTTATGCCTCTATTTTGCCATGCTTTAAGTTTCGCTTGATTTGACATATAATTCGCTTCTGTACGAATCAAACGCCTTGCAACACCAATAGATCGGTCAAACTCTCTAGCTATTGTCTTAGCCATTTCAAACTCTGACATTCCTGTCATTGACTCAACTGTGAACAACGCTTCTAGCCTTGTTGCTAAAGCTTCAGTATCACTCCACAAGCGTTTAGAATAATTTGATCCATGCCAATGACTATCAAGGATGTTTTTTGTGTATCTAGTCGATAACTCTTTAAACTGATAACCTTTTTTATTCCATACTTCAATTACAAGGCCGTTCTTAGCATTTTCTTTAGCTTGTCGAATAACTGATTCAGCAGTTGCTTCACGATAGGATTCATGAATAACATCGATATAGAACTCTGTTTGCTTTTCTAGTTGTACATTAGCAATTTGTTTAGAAACTAAAAAAGACTTGGCTTTTAAGTCCTCAGCTTTAGTTATTCGTTTTTTAAATGCTAAACTGGTTAACTTTTTCTTGGCTTCTTTTTGTAGAGTAGTATTACTTATTTGTTCAGACAAGACCTTTAACTTTACAAGTTCCGAAGGGGATACAGTTTCGTTCAGCAATTTCCTTGCTTCTTTTTCATCTAACCCTGTACGCTTTTTTGACCTATCAAAGAGCTTTCGGGTTTGTTTAGTCAAGTAGTATTGTGCTTGACGATAGGCTATTATTAATTTATCCTCTAGCGCTTTTGCCCCATCATTAATTCTTTTTTCCGCTTTAATATTTCGTAATTGCCAGTATGTTTGTTCGTCCTGTTTCTTTTTTTTAGCCATTTAATTAGCTCCTGATTTTTCATCACGATTAACTATTTCTATATGATTTGGGTATTCTTTTGCTATTTCGCATAAGTTTTCATAAAGAACAGTCACTATATACTGAGAATCTTTGATAATACCTAACTGAATAGATCCATCAACATCAATCGTTGCGGCATGTTGCTTTATCAATACATTAGTCACAGCTATATATAGAGCTGATACACCAGCACAAATAATATCTTGTCCTTTTGGGGCAAAGTTTGCATGTCCTGAAATGGAATAACTTACATACTGATTATCTTCCTTTTTAAATATTGCTGTAATCATCGTAATTATCCTCCTCAGAACCTTTATCTAAATCGCTATGGCTATCTTTAGCTTGTACACCTAACGCTTTCTGATTGAGCTCAATAGCTTTCTCTTTTTCAGTATTAAGCTGTTTTAGAACCTCATCAACATCGTCTATATCAGGCAACCATCCCAAAAGAACTTTAAGGGGCAAGATGCCAGCTTGATAAGCGCTAACGATTTGATTTATAATATCGCTAGTATTGACAGGTAAATTAGGCTTAAGCTTGATTTTTGTTCCTTGAGCATCAATAGAATTATCTTTAACTTTTAGAATGGTTTCAAATAGTTCCAATCGTTTCCTCAAACCTTTAATCATGTATCTTGATTTAACAGACATGAGTTGTAGCAAGCCAAACAATTTATATTTCATCGCTTCTCCACTAACATTACCTGAAAACTTTTCATCATTCATATCTGGCACATACGTAATCTTATGAATATCATCTAGAATTGCTGATCTTAAAAGATTCACTCCGTCTTCATTTAATTCTTTAGTAAGATAACCAGCATCTACTTCACTTGGCAACGCACCTGTTTGAAGCATTTTTTCTTTTGCTAACTTTTCACCATCTCCATCTTCCAACATAAACCCTCTTATGAATAAAATTGCGTCAACAAAAGCTTCTTTATCATTTAATCGATCAGATTGCAGTAGATTGTAAGCGTCAATTAATGATATAGCTTGTTCAAAGTCTCCTTGCTTCTCTTCGTTGTTTCGGTATTCAATCACCGGAACTGCTTTAAAATAATGTGGTTTAGCATTTATAAACAAGTACTCACCAGATCCTCTTGATTTAGCATGATAGGTTATCACTCTGTTGTCGTTATAATACTTAATTACATAATGATCTATCCCCCCTTGAAGTGTTAACACTGGCTGATAATGAACGGCAAATAAAGGATTTTTGTCTACTGTATCGTCTGTCACTAAAAAGATACCTCTTGGATCAATACATTTGATTTCTAGCTGTGTGGCATCATTATCCTTAGTCTTTTTCAAATACACAAGCTCATATCCAACGCCAAATGTAGACAAATCTTTCTCTAGTTCAGTATCGTGAGAGACTATATCTACCCGATCGTAAGCTTCTAAAATAGGACCAATATTTTTATCTGACTCTGCAACATATGAAATTGGATTACCTACCATAAAGCCTACATTCATATCAACAACATATTTTGCATGATTGATTAGAACTTTATTATTAGGTGCTCCTTCATTTTCTTTTGTTCGTTTTAAAATATCATGTTTACCATCATAATAATCTGATAGTTTTTGTAATCTTAATAACTCTTCCACATGTTTGTTGATACAAAAATTAAGAAGTTCAGCTGAAGGTTTATTCAAATCGCCAGCTATCTGTCTATTAACTACTATTGACACAATATCACCTCTCTTAAAATCCAAATTTAACTTTATTCGTAATGCTTACTTTTATATTTCTCATATCATCGCTAAATGCATATCGCGTAGCATCGATTGTGTGATTATCTTTATCTTCTAATCTTGGCTTAGGATTGCCATCTTTATCAGTTTGATAATCAATGTTTTCAAATTCATGTGCTATGTTTGGTGTTCTCAAAGGGTCTATACAAATGAAGTCTAGATCGTCAAGCCATCCTTCCCCATATTCAACTGAATCAGGTCCCTTTTTCACTCCATATAGTTTCTTTATGGAATGCTCATTAATAAGCTCAGCTATCGATTTTGGTTCAGCCGAATCTGCACCAATCCTATCAGCTTCATATCCTTTTGCTTTTACTTTTTTAGCTAATTCCCTATTACTAATTTTCACACCATATATCTCATCAATAGCATAGATACCATTTTTCTTTTTATCATAATGCCATCGAACGAACGCTAACGGATCAGTAGCATAACCGAAGTCAAGACCGTTTCTGATATTATCAAAGTTAGCTACCATCTCATCAGTAATACAACCTTTTATTACTCGTAAATTATCAAACGGAACAACTCCTGAACCAATAGCTTTGCCGTCATACTCCCACTCAGCACGTTTCGGATTCTTAGCTCTCGTGGCATTAACTTCTTCAATAAATGCTTGAGCTATGAATGGATTATCCTTATATGTTGAATGATGAACGAAAGTATTCTCAGGTTGGAAGCTAGATTCATATTTCTTATTAACCCATGATTGTCGTCGCTTAGGAGGATTGTACGAATAAAAGAATTTATAAAAAAGACCATCTGCTAATTCACCACGTAGTAATGAGTTAGTTATGGTTTTTACATCATCTTCAGTTTTAAACTCGGCTAATTCCTCAATCCAAGCTATAGCAAATGGAAATCTTGAATCTTTTAATGACTTAATCCTTTCTGGATTCTGTGCACCACGAAAAACAATATAATTCCCCCTGGGTTTATAGGTGATTTTCATAGGACTTTTATTTACTTTAAAATACTTAGACACACCTTGTTCTTCAATAGCCCACTTAATCTGTTCAAAAATAGATAGCTCAATCGTATTATCAACATATCTAATGGCCACAGCATTTACAGGATATCTCATAATCAATTGAACGATTATGTGTGCTATGCCAGATGATTTACCTGACCCACGGCCACCTTTTTCAACAACATGTAATATATTTGAGTTTAATGCTACCTTCCAAGTAGTATGAAATGCTTTAGGAAGAAATTCAGATAATTTTTTACTCATATTCATCACCTGATATATCATCGATGAAAACTGGCATATCCATGTCTCCATTTGTAGCATCTAAACTAGCTTTAACTTTTTCAGTTTGAACCTTCAGTAGTAGTAATTTAGCATCACTTGCTAACAAAGCGTTCTGTTGCTTAATAGCCTTTGTTAACTGATTGCTAATTCTTGTCAATGCTTCCTCAATAGCCAAAATATCATCTAGTTTTCTAAATGTTTTACGAGTGACTTGTACATCTTTTAAAACTTCTCTCTTAACAGTAACCATTTTTCCATCAATTACCGATGGCTCTTTAACTTTCCGCAACTGTTGCAAACGTTCAACTTCTTCATCATTCAAACCAGCCTCTGCATCTTTGATGCGTTTAAACATTCTATACTGACGAATTTTTAGGATTCTTATTTCTTCCTCCAAAATAAAAAAAGGATCATCATTCATAGTAGAATAGATGTCCTTTTCTTCGTCAGATAACATATCGGCAAATATTGTTTCATATTCGCCTGTTTTTACCGCATTCTTATTTCTTTTTGGCGGTGAAGCACTTTTATTTCCTTTGTTACCTACGGCATTTTGATTGCCTTGTGGTGCACCCCTGTTTGTAGGTTGCACCTCTTTGGTTGCACCCCCTCTTTCCCATTTATCACGTTTTCTCCATGACTTCAATGTGTTGAGAGGTACAGAAAGCTTTTCAGAAATATCCTTGTATTTCCAACCTTCTTCATAATATTTCTTTGCTTGTTCCTTTTTATCCATCTGACATATAACACCACCTCACAATACTTGTTGAATTGAGTTTTGTTTTATTAATTCCTTTACATTTTAATCTCAGTCATTCCATATGATAGAAGGAAATTTTCAATATTCTTTGATATCTTAGAAGGACTTAAAACAGGTTCTCTGATTATAATTTCCACAGACTCTCTACCATAGGCACCTTTCATTATTGGGGGAATAATTTTTACAGCCCCTCTGTAGTTACTAAATAAATAATCTTTAAGTTCAACATAAACATCGATATTGTCTGTATTTATATAAGATACTCTAAAACGGACTGTCTCGGGATAACTTATCCTTTTCTCCGCACTGTTTTTCAACATGTCATTATTAACCTTGAAATAATTCTCATGTATGTCTAATCTATCATTTATGTCAAGTAATAATCTCATAATTTGTGAATTATCATCTGTTTTACCTTCGATATTTTCTGCCAAAGCTTTTCTCCCAATAACCCTTATAACAGGGTTATCGATTTTTGAATCTTTTTGAAATGCAGGAATCTTTTTATTCAATTCATCTATTAAAAATCCAGTTCCTTCTATGGTATCTTCAAAGAATATTGTTCTATCATTGATTAAATCAAATGGAAGCTGTGTTCCTCTTTCACAAATCATTATAGTTGGTATACTAAATGAGTGCGCAACTGCCGTTTCATACATTACGTTAGCATTCCATCCAGATAAGTTAGAAATAACTAAATCAGCTTCAATTATATTTGTGAATACCTGATCTCCAATCGAACCAATCGCATGTATGTCATTGGCTACTACTAAATCATACCCATGCTTTTCCAACACTTTATTTAGTACATTACTTACTATAGCTTGTAGTTTTTTATATTCATTAGAATCCTTTTCTCCAATTGGCGTTATAAAAAAACATTTTTTTAACTTCGTTTCTTTGATTTCACCTTTATCGGAATTAGCTTTCTTTTCATTCTTTTCTTTTGCCATATTAATCTCCTTTAATACATTTTTATTAAAGTATACGACAAAACCTATAGCTCTTTCAAATGACTTTCAATTTCAATTAAGTCTTTTAGGTCCTTGACTGTATTTAATTTGATCTGCCCTGCTTTAAAGTTGCTTATCCATTGAGCCTTTGCTGCTCTGATAATCTTGTTGTTTTCTTCTGCAATCTTTTGCTTTTCTAAAGCTTGTTGAACTTCATAATCAAATGTTTCCATTGTAGAATACCTCGCACTATTATATAATGCTAAAAGACACGGAGGGTGTCGAAAATCCACGCGTGGGAATTCTCTGTGTCTTCGGGGTATTCGTATCTCGTTGAATTGAGGCAAGTGTTAGCGCACTTGTCTCTTTTTATTTAGCGTTTGGATAAGGTTTTGATAATTTAATGATTTTTTTACGTATCTTTTTATTTAGTGGCATTAAATACTTATGTTTACCTTTTGATTCATAAATGGAAGCTTTTGGATCCACATGTTTATGCAAAAATTCTAGCCTTTGAGACCCCATCCCATACTTGGCATGAATAGATTTAGGATGCGTCTTTTTTCCATTGACAATGAAATAGCGTTCCCCGTCTGTCTTTCCAGTATATATCCAGTTTGTCGCTTGATAGATACCTCCATGATGGTTTTGGTCTGTATCTGCATAGCTTACTATTAATTGCATGCTTGGATTAAATTCTTTTAGGAACTTAATTGCTTTTGCCAAAATTTCTGATACAAACGACTTGTGATTGGTTAAAGCAACCCTAGTTAGTTCACAGCATTCTGTTTGTTTCAATCCATATGGGCTTCCTATGCATTTATTTGCACCTCTACTAAAAATTACTACTCCTATAAATTGGCCATCTTCCCATGCTCCTATTTTAATGAGCTTTCCAACAGGCACACTTTTGCTGTAATGAAAGTGCGTGCAAGCATACTTTGTAGCTTCATGAGTGGCCCAATCAACTTTCAACATCTCTTAAATCGAACTCCTCTCCACAACAAGGGCATTTAACAAATTTCGGTTCAAGTTTCGTCAAATCTCCTTGGTCATTAATACTACCTGGTTCAAAATTTGGAATGTCAGCATCTTCAATTAAATTTTCTAATTCTTCGTTGTTAAACCCTGTTAACTCCAAATTATCTGCAGTTAGTTCATTAAGCAATTCTGTTAGTTTATCTTCATCCCAATTTCCAGAAATCTTATTTAAAGCTATGTTTAGAGCTTTCTCTTTATCCAATGGTAAATCAACCACAGAAACCTCTATCTCATCAAATAGGCCCAATTCTTTTGCAACAGTAACGCGTTGATGTCCACCAACCAAGTTTCCTGTATTTTTATTAAAAATAGGAGGGTCAACAAAGCCAAATTCTAAAATTGATTGTTTAAGTTTTTCATATTCTGCCATACCTGGATTCAATTTTACTCTTGGATTATATTCCGCCGGCCTTAAATCTGATAATTTCATTTTTTCAATATGCATTGTCTTACTCCTTTACTTTATGTATAAAAAAAAAGACCTCAACCGAGATCTTTTATATATTGTTTTATTTTTTGATCAATTTCTTCAGTTTTGTCCGTTACTTTTATTGCAGTCCTCACTACATTATCACATCTAGGGCATTCAGCTTTAGCATACTCTGAATAATTTATTCTTGATAATGCTGTACGTATTAGTTTAGAATCACTATCCATACAGTTAGTACAATATGGTCCATCTCCATGGTAAAAATAGACATTTCCACTCCAAATTAAATCAGATTTTATTATATCTGCTTGTTTTAAATCATTTATTTGATTCCGTAATTCTCTATTTTCTTCTTGAAGTTCATATACTTTTCCTTGAATATCCAAAAGAATACTTTTTAATTGTAAATCATTCGCTCCGCTTGCAAGATTTTTCGCATCAATAAACATTTCCTTAATATCTGAATATCCCATTCCTATCCCTCCATAAGAATATCATATCAGTCTTATAACATAAAATAAAGACTGCACTTTCACTGTGCAGTCTCAGATAGGAGGGAAAATCTTAACCGTCGTTCAATCGTAAAGGTAGTTACATTTGACTTATTGACGATTTTTTTATTTAAGTAGCTATGCTACTTACTGGAATAACGAGACTCGAACTCATGACACTACGATTAACAGTCGTATGCTCTACCAACTGAGCTATATTCCATTAACGTGTCACTTGCAAACTTGTAGAAAAAAGAGGAGGTTATTCACCTCACTTCATTTTATTGAGAACGTATGTCTGCAAGTGACCATCGAAAGTCAAAGTGAACGGTGACTAAACGAGAAAGTGTGTAATGTGTCCATTTCTTTGACTTTCGATGTTACTATATTAGCACTCAAATTCGTATAAAAACCGCCAACTTTCCGCCAAAAAACCGCCAAAATTTTATTTATAGGCAATTATTTTTCCATTTCGATAAGCTTCAGCAAATTCAATCAAAGCTTCTGATTTCATGCGTTGAATACTTCTTTCGGAATAGCCGACTTCTCTAGCAATCTTGTAATTAGAGTAATGGTCCTGCACGCAAAAACTGTAGTGAAGAATTTGACGACTTATAATGCTTAGTGACATCAAAGCCGTTAGGATTGCATCACGCTCTACTTCGACATCAATCATCTGGATCAACGCATCTTCTGCTTTGTTGCCATGCTTTATACCTTTGGGCATGTCTGTAATGATTGGCGACCGAACATCTACTAAGGAACGACCAGCTATTCGGTCCAAACGTCTAAAATTTTTCAACACGGCTCTCGCATTGGCTCTAGTCTGACTGAAATCAACTTCTTTTAACAATTGAATCAAGTTAAATCGCTCCTTTTATGTTATAATATCAATGTGGTTGGTCGGAGCGATTCCGACTTTTTTATTTTTTAGAATTTTGAGTGCCGTTTGCAATCGCCTTTTCTTGCAAGCGACGCTTTTTCTTTTTAATTTTTGATTTTTTCTTACCCATGTCACACCTCCATCGTTATTGGTCTACCGTATTTTAAAATTTTCCATTCGCCATTATAGTGTTTGTTATAAAAATCTGCATTACGTTTAGCATCTGATAATGTATAAAACGTTCTTCTCAGATATTCAACATAAACTCCATCGACTTGTCGGCCTAAAATATAAACTTCTGGATAACTTAGCATTGTTGTTCTCCTTCAAGAGATATAGTCGCACCAGTGATTTTTAAGCCAATTAGTTTACTTAAAACCACAATTGCTTCATCAACCAGCAATCCATCTCGTTGAATGGAACTGCCACATGTAAAGCGGTCCATTCTTACAATTTCATCCACCGTTACAGGATATGGAATAGTAACGTCTACTTTTTTGGCAATTTGTTCAATGGCTTGAACATGAGCTTTATTCGCTGCTAAAATATACTGACCTGTTCTAGCGGATTCTTTAACTAGCTCTGTCGTCTTCCCAGTTCCTCGACCTTTAGCAATAATTTTCATTTATTTGACCTCCTCACTTAATCCCCAAAAAGGCTTTAAATTGTAAAACTTTTCAACTTCTCGATTTAAAGATCGCACCATACTTTCTAAAACTGTTGCTCGTGTTCCTAATGTGACATTTTGCTTTTTCGCTTTTTTGACACTTGTAATACCTAAGTTGTGCCTTAGTTCAGAAAAAATTAGTATTCCCTGATTGCTATATTTCCATTTTAAATCTGGATTGGCTTGAATCTTTTCCCATAATTCGTTAGTGACCACTAAATAGTTATAATCACCTAAAAACGTCTGTTTCGCAGAACTTTTTAAGTCTGCCAACGTTACTTTTATTTCATAACATCTAATAGTGTTGTCAGTAGAATAAGTCATGAAGTCTACTCTTTCCTTGCCAAACCAACCAATAGTTACCTCAAAACAGCCGAATACTCCCATTTTGTTGGTATAGTGCCACAAGCATTTCTCAGCTTGTCTGGTTAAATCAGTTTTCATTCACCACCATCAACTTTCACAGCAAACGGCCAATAGCGCTCATCAATTGCTTTGATTTCTTGTTCTGTGAATATTTCTTGAACCAACCCAATCAAATTATCTGACCAGTCAACAATATTATATTTACCATTTTCATGATCAAAAACCAGTCGCTTATGCACATCATCATTTTTTATGAAATCAACATAATACAATTGCTTTTTCTCTACTTCGTAGCCGTTATCAATCGCATTCAATAGTTTTACTTTATTTTCTGGATGTAAAAGCCAACCCTCAACATCGTCAGTTATCAATGTATATTCGTTATAATATAAGCATTCTAACTGTTGACCAACGAATACCATGAATGCAGCACCAGAACTTAGTTTTTTATCACTAATTTCCCCTTTTAACCCATCGAGCCAATCAGCCACAAATTTCTCTTCATGTGAAAATATGACTTTTTTCGGTTCGTCGAGTTGTTTTGCTGCAATCAAACAGTCACGAACTGCTTGATCATATCCTTCGTTATACTTTTCGATGAATGAATTACCTTCTAAACCTTCTAAAATACCAATCAATTCTTGTTTAATCATCGATGGTCCTCCTCGATTATTTGTTCTTGGCAATCTTCACAATATTCAAGATACCCATTCCCGTCTACATCAAGGAATACTCCACAACTTGCACATAAGACACCTTCCAACATCATTTCTGCAATTTCTCCCATTACGATTACCTCCTTAATACACTTAAATAACCCATCTGACTTCTTTAATATTTCTCTTTCCCTTTTATATACATTTTCTTCAAAGAAAGCTTTTGCTTCTTCGTTATTGCTAATGGCAATTTCAACATACTCATCCTTGAAAGCTTCTTTAAAGCTCATTCGACTTCCTCCACTCTGAAAAGTTCGTCTTCTAGTCCAGCTTTTTGATACTTCAAAAATTCAGTAATTATGATTGGTTGTTTATTACGCCATGAAATTTCAGTAATATCTGTATTTTTAAGAATTACAGTTGATGGCAATGCACCTTGTGCATTTTCATTAACATAACCCCACGAACCTAGGTCCATATATTTTTTAGGCTTCAAGGAAAAAAAGGAAAGATATTCGCTGTCGCAGTCTCTGACCACATATTTAAACCCTTTTTTTAAAGATTCTTCCATAACCTCTAGCGCTTCGTCTCTTGATTTAAGCTCCATTATCTTTTTTATTCGATCTAAATAATCACTCATTCCGCTTTCTCCTGTTCAAGGGCACACTGGCTAAATGCTTGGATAACTTGCGCTAATTCATCATCATTTAAATCACCATATGCATAAGCTACTTGCTTATACTTCATTTTTCCACCAGTAGTTGATAAAAACCCCATAATTTCGATAACTTCACGTAATCCGTTTAATTTGCATGATTCTTTCAACCAATCCAGCACAATCTGCTGATTTTCGTTGAGTTCTGGTTTTGCCATTCTGACTAGCTCTTCCCCGATGTTACATACCGTTCCCCATTCTGGATACGTATCTTCAAATATTGGGTGTGTAAAATTCAAAGCTGTTTCCATAAGAATATTACCCATCTTTTCTAGCTCGCTCATTCTGTTCCCTCCAATAGTTCTGGATTCTCGTGAATATTTCCGATAACTTCTAATGAACTAGTTCCGTCAAAAGTATTAGAAACATCAATAAAACCATAGTTGTCATCTGGTTCTATTCCATCGATAAAAAATTGATAACAATCTCTTTTCACGATACCTAAGTAGCTATATTCTCCATCACGATACTGAACAATATCACCCTCAAAAATTTCAACGCCGTTCTTGTCTTTTAAACCTGTGGATTGCATAAGGATACATTCAGATGCATCTAAATTGATATTGCTATAATCTACTATGCAACCAATACTACCGTCTTTTTCTAGGTCTATTGTTTTAACGTCTACCATGTCATTCGTATTTTTATCCCACACTCTAAACTTTGGAATCATCTTCTTCACTCGCTTTCTCCAACAGTTCTGGATTTTCGTGAATATTTCCGATAATACATAAATTTCTGTAATATGATAGGAAGTTGCTAGCATCGTTCTTAAAACAAAATTGCGCATATTCTACATCGTAAACAATTTCGCAAGCTTCAAACGTTTCCCACGTGCCATTTATATTGTCATCATGTTCGACTAAATCCCCCTCAAAAATTTCAACGCCGTTCTTGTCTTTCAAGCCTGTTGATTGCATAAGGATACATTCCGATACATCTAAATTGATGCCGTTGTAATCAACTATACAGCCAATACTACCGTCTTTTTCTAAATCAATTGTTTTAACGTCTACCATATCATTAGTATTTTTATCCCACGCTCTAAACTTTGGAATCATTTTGCACCTCTTCATAGCGAACACTAAACACATGAGGATCGCTGTACAAGTCATTTACTGATTGCTCCATCTCAGCAATTGTCTTGTTGTATTTCATAATTGTGTCCTGCAATTCTTCACCCATGAAACACTGTTTGTAAATCAATCTGTAATTTTTTCTCATGTTCAAAAACTCCTCTACTTTTTTAGTCTTAATTTAGTCCTTACGTACAATATCCCATGGAATAATCGATTCTGGCATGTAGTTTACTTCGTACTTGTATTTATTAACTTTCGCACCATCTAGATCTTCTACAACATACATGTTCCATTCGGTCATATTTACTAAATGCTTTTTATATACGCCTTTATCTGTTTCAGCAATAATCACCAATTTATTTTTGTCACTGGTGTCTACTGAAATGTTGCCGATTACTTCAAATTCCACTTTGTCTGTTCGTGTATTAATAACCGCCACTCGGCGAATCACATTGAAGTTATCAGCGTCTTGACTGACGTTGTACGATACTTTTTTTGCTTGAGTGCCAGTACCACACGCAGTGACAACTGTTCCAACTGCTAATAAACTAAATAATAAAATAATCTTCTTTTTCATTTTCAAATCCCTACTTTCAATTATTTAACTAATACATAAAATCCATTTTTCTTTGCAACGTCTCCTCGAATCCCCAAATGGCCTTCCAACTCTTCAAAGGTCCTTTTTGTAATTTTAGAAAGTTGCGTGTCATACCCCAAATTTCTAAGTGTCACGTACTCATTGGGTGTTAATTGGTCTAAATCTATTGCCACAATTGGCGGAAACCGTTCAGCCGACGGCTTAAATGTCACACTAGTTAATTTCATATTTTTTTACCTCACAATTTTACCGCTTTATTTTTCGATTTAAGGCGTTTTAAATCATTTATGATTAATTACCCTAAACTAATTATTGAATTTAACTGTCGTTAAATTACGCCGTAAAAACAACAAATTATTTCTTATTCATCCAAGATTGATTGCTCTTGGTTTTCTTTTCAGTTTTTTCTTGAACTGATTCTTCTTTCACTTTTTCAAGTAATTGTTTTGGCTTTTCTGGTGGAATTACAACGTTTACGACCTTTCCACCTGCCACTTCTGCAGCAAGATTTGCTAATTCATCGTCTGTAAAATGCATCGCCTGCTTAATTTTATTAGTGATGTTCCCGTCTTTATCCAAATACCCAGCGCATTTCACTACTTTTACTTTTTCCATGTAATCACCTACTCTGTTTTTAATGTACTGCTTCAATTTTCGTATGCCTTTCCCTCGGTCTTGTCCTTTGCGGACAACCCAAGTGCCATTTATCCCAAAGTAATCAATGACACCTACAGGCGTTTCAATCGCAAATTGGCAACTATCTTCGAAGTATTCAAAGGGATAGCCTAGCTCATAAATATTCTTCATTGCCTCTGCACTCATAAATAAGACATGAGCTTCTCTTTTGTTTTTTAATTCTTGTGTTGGGTACTTTGTCATTCACTATTTCCCCTCCATGAACTCTTTTATTTGTTTATCAAGTTCCGCTTGCTTTTCTGGCGATAGCTTTTCTTCTTGCTGGTTATTTGGTTCTTTTGCCCATTCTGGTAAACTTTCAGTCCTAACGTTTTGACGTTGGTAAGCCGCTCGTTGTTGACCACGTTCTTTTTCATTCTTGATTTCAAATTTTAGTTTTTCAAACTGAGCTCTTAGCTTAGAAGCACTTCTGATGTTTCCGAACCAGAATGAATTTTTAGGTAACCAATCAAGAACATAGTCAATTGCTGCAATAGTTTGTTGATCTCGTTCTTCGATTAATCTGAAAACATCTGCCCATTTTTCAATCTTCACTTTTTTCATTTCACTTGGAAAATCATTGATTAAATTATTTTTTAACTTTTCAGCAAGACGTAAATGTTCGTCAGAATATTTACAAGATGTTTTTGACCTATTCTTTTTATCTTTATCTATATCTATTTCTTTATCTATATCTTTATCTGTACCGTTACAATCCGTTACTGTAACGTTACATGTAACGTTACCACTATTTTTATCCTCTAAAGCCTGTTGTTTCTTGCGTTCTCGATGTTTTCTAACTCGTTCTGCATTTTTCAAACGTACTTTTTCCATGCCTTCAATGTTTTGGTGCTTGTCCCAATTTTCAATAGCAATTAATCCATCTTCGTTTAAATCAATCATATTGAATTGCTGTAAAGTCATTAAAGCCAAACGAACAACATTGACAGGCTTAGAAAACAACGTCGCCAACATTTCTTCGGTATATGGCATGTTCCTCTGAATATAGATCAATCCCTCATCATTGGTTTTGCCAGCCAATACTAATAATCGAATCCAAATCACTAGTATTGCATCGGCTTCTGGCATCGATTGGATAAGTTTTATTTTTTCATCATCGAACATGGTTGTTTTTAGTTTTATCCAACTGATTTCTGCCATTGTTTAACCCCCTATGTTTAACTTTTTAATGGTATCTTGATTTAATTTAATTCCTTTAACATGATATTTAGCTTTAAATGCTTTTATTCCTATGTCATGTTTTTCCGTATGATGACAACGGCATAAAGAAGCAAATGTATATTCTGTGTGGTCCACACTTTTTCTTTTCCTACGCCCTAGCGCTTTATCGAAATGGTCAATATCTGCACCAGTTTTGCCACATATACAACAAACTCTGTTAATGATGCATTTGTAAAAGTAATATTCTTGATTAGCAGGCAAAATATCATACCCATTGCGAAATGGAATATTATTTTCAAAAATGAAATTCAAGATAATGTTTGCTAATATCGTTGCATCATCCATTGTATTTTCCGAATCGTTTTTAAGGCTTATTTTGTAGCCTTGTAGCGCTTCAAAGCGAAGATAGAACATTTCCTTTAGTACATCTATTTCTTGCCCTGTAGCCACATAAATATCTTCTAACATAGCGAAAATAAACTTACGTTGAGCTATACTAAATTTTCTAGGATCAATAAATCTTATTTCTATTTCACGTGGTCCTGTATAACCGTAGTACATCGTTTTCAAACGTTCTAAATTTATCGCTTCGTTTATTACGGCAGTGATAGAGTTGTCTTTTAAACTCTTAATCACTGCAGAATAAACATTATTTAAATTCATTCGATTGCTTCCACTTCTATTTGGTTGGCCTTCATGAAATTATTTAATGCAACTAATTTTTCATGTGTAGCCGTTACTTGGATTCTGGCTGTTTCTAATTCGGAGCTTTCTTCCTCTTCTTCACAAACGTTTGAAACAATTTCTCCAGTTTCAATATCAATAGTATTTTCTCCTACTTGCTCTAGCCCTCGGGTTTCAGCTACTTTTTCAGTGGCCAACTTTTCAGCTGAAGCTTTATCAATTTCTTTAATAAGTTCTGCCGAAGTTTTTCCTTGCTCAATCAGGGTTAGCCATGAATAAGGTTCTAAGCCTTTTGCTTTGGTATAGCCTTCGATAATAAGTTTGTCATTTTTAATCCGATCTTTTTCCTTGTTTATTTCTGATGCAACAGTTTCAATTTCTTCAATGACTTTTTTCTTTAACTCGCCTTTTTGTGTGAATGACCCTTTATTGGTCCAACTTGATTCAATTTTAATAACATCAGGATGGATATTTTTTGCTGCTGAAATTTCATTGATTTTTGCTTGAACTTTTTCTTTTCTCGCTTCACGGTCATTCTCTTCATAAGATTTAATATTTTTATCAATGATATTTTTTGCCTCTTCTATTTTTTCCTTGAAGGCGTTAATAGTGGTTTCAAAGGTATCTAAAGGTTTATTAAACTCTTTTTTCACTTCGATTCTTTTTTTGTCTAATAATCCAGATACTTTGTTTAAATCCGCTCTTGCTTGTTTAGCATCTGGTAAATTATTTTCATTAAAAATTAGTTTCGAATAATGATTTACTGTTTCATCAACCATTGCACTTAATTGTTTTTCATTATTGATAATAATTTTGCTGGGGCTTACCTCCACAGTTACTTGTAGGTCTGCCATTAATTCATTTGACATATTGAACCTCCATTAATTAAAGACATTGCTTTGTCTTGGCTGTTGTCGTTTATGTTGCATTTCTTTTGCTTGCTGTTCTTGTATAGCATTCATTTTCCAGTTATTAAGCGTTTGAAGTGCTTCATTAAAATATTCTTTAGGGAATACTTCAATAGACGCTACATTAGCCATTTTGGCTAAAGCTTGGGTGTATGCTGACGGCTCATTCCCTGATATTCCTGCAATCATCACAGCTTCGTTTTTAAGTAATGCAAGTTGTTTACCATCAACCATTTCCACATTCATATCTTGTTCATTTTTCGGAACGTCTGGGTCATCTCTTCCGTCATCAATCATCAATAAATCACACAAAGCATATTTTTTAGCATAAGAACTAGCAGAACCAGTTACTTGTGAAGCATCCATTTTGGGCTTATCTTCTGGTTCTCTAGCGTAAGCAACTGCCTTAACTTCATTTTCTCCATCCGTAATTTTCACTATTGCTTCTACATAAAAACGATTTTCCATTCGAATAATATTTTTAGTAGTATGAATATACAGACCATATTCAATACATAGTGGTTTGACTTCACGTAATATACTTTCAGCATTTCTATAATTGAAATTATTAAAATCATTTACTAAATCTTTTTTTACATTTAATCGTTCAATTACTTTTAAAAATTTTTGATAAAACGTTAATTCTGTTTCTTCTGACATTTAACTAGCTCCTTTCAACAATGAAATGACTTGCTCTAGCCCTTCAATTAATTCAACTTGCTTAAAATAAGCACTTTCGTCTAAACTCTCGAATACTGTTCTAACTTCTTCATCTTCGCTATCCTGATAAACAGCAACATGATTATTAGTAGTATCCCTTTCAAAAATCAGTGATCCATAGGGCGAATGATTATCTATCAAGTGTATTCTTTCTAAGTCATCAGTCTTGATTTTCATTGGCCATTTCCTCACTAGCTAATTCTTTTGCAACCTTCATTGATTTCGCTAAACTTTCAAAAAAACCTTCTGGACTACTGAAATCCATCTCCACTTCGTCTAAACGTTTTTTTAGTTTTTCATCAAACTTTCGATATTTTTCTGGATTACAATTTGGGCAATCACACTTTGAATTAGCTTGTACAATTGGTTTAATATGATTTTCAATAAGCTCTATGGCTCCTTTAGCAGAATGCCCCATTCCCTTCGGAGTTCCTCCAGCTGCTGTTTTTACATTTACATTTACTGAATTATCAACATCATCATTACTTACTGCACTAATCAAAATACTGTAACCTTTAGCGGTCATTTCTTTTGTAAAATTTTCAATCATTTGTTGCATTTCATTATTTTGGTTTTCCATGGTATAATTCCCCTATCGATTTATATTTTTGTGACTTTTTGCTTGCCGGCGGAAGTCACTTTTTTGTTTCTCGGATAAATAACGCTTCTGGAAATACTGCCTTATTTATCGCAGTGTCTGGATATTTTTCTTTCAGCTTTTGAAATACCAAGGCTTTCGTTTTCTCGACAACATAAATTTTCAAACTATCTTTGCCAACCGCTTGAAACATCTAAACACCCCGCTTTTCTTTCTGCTGCTTAATGTAGATATTTCCCTTTTGTTTGTTGTACCATTTGTTAGCCTCCACAATTGACTGTTCAAATAGTTGTTTTCGTTTATCACTAAAAGACATCTAAAATCTCCCTTCAAAATTTTTCTTTAATGTTTAATACTTCTAAAAGATTCCTATTAATTGAATAAATAGCATTCTCTGTTAAAATTCGTTGCCAACGTTCGTTGCGTGGCGACCAACGCATGGCTGCTTTTTTTAGTAATGGTTTTACTTCATCTGAAGGCTTTCCATTCGTTGTAACAAAAATTCGGTTATCACCTAAATCCATTCCAATTCCTGAAATTTCATCATGCTTGATTTCCTTATAAAAAGATTGCCAACCTTCTTTTTCAGCTTTTTCTCGACGTTTTTCGTCAATCCTTTGTTGTCGCTCGATTAACACAGGATCAAACATCTTACGAGTATTTTCAATAAACTTCGCATGTTTCCCTTCATCAGAGTAAAGTTCTCGTTCTTTTTCATGGACACGTTCAACTTCTTTTCTCTTTTGGCGAGCTGGATAATTAGAGCCGCCACAAATCATTATTGATGGGATTTTCACTGATTGAAGAATATCCGTTCTTAAATCAACAACTAATTTGTTGTATTGTACTAATCGTTCATTTAATGCTTGCTCGTTTTCACTTGTTAAGCAGTGCTTGAATCGTTTAACAAATCCTGTCATATACGTTTTTATTTCACTGTTAAAATCTCTTCCACGATTGAAAGACGTAAGTTCTTCATAACGTTGCCCTATTTTTAAAGGAATTGTGTATATTAAATCAAAATCACCAGATTCTACCGATTTAAATGTTAATGTCATGTTTTCTAATCTCCCTATATTTTTTTCTACGCTTTACAGATTCATCTTCCACAGCAAGGTCAAATGAAAATAAAAATAAAACGATAGCTAATACACAAGTTGATTTAAAAAGTTCTGTATCACCTCTTCCTAACAAGTAGCTAGCTAAAAATACAAAACCTACTGCGGAAAATCTTCTCCTAAATAATTTATCTTTCATCGTTCTTTATCCTCCTATAAAATACTGTCAATCCAATCCATAGAACCCCAAAGGCAGTTGCATAAATGAATTCTTGAATATAAAAAGCTTTAATCATACAAATCAACAGGATTATTGTGTCGAGAAACATTATCCACTTCATATCTAAACTCCCACTCTATCAATTTCATCAAAAAACTTATCGAGAATGTATCTTTGTCCTTTTCCAGTAATTTTTGGTGTTTTTTTAATAGAAGTTTGCCCATTAGAATGAACGATGGTAGTTTCTTTAATTTCAAATATTTTTAATTCCATTGATCTTTGTGTTGGTACATTGAAGCTCGTTCCTCTTCTTTTGATTAGATATCCTCTTTTTCTCAACCAATCAAACAATCGATTCTGTCCAATATCAAAACCATTTTGTTTTAATATTTTTGCCATGTCATTAACTGAAATACTAGTTTCACTGGCACTTACTGCATCAGCAAATAATGCTTTTGGCCTCAATTCTTGATTTTCCAGTTCTAACTTTTCAATTTTCTTCTGTTGAAATTCAAGAGCACGTTTAGTCACCATTTCTGGGCTATTCCAAAACTTTTCTAACTGAATAAAATATCTACGAGCTTCTTTTCCTTTTTCTGTTTTAGTTAACATTGAAATATGCTTTGCAACATCAAGTTTCAATACATAGTCAGATACATATTGAATATTTCCATTCCCTCCTGAGACAGGTGTACCTCCAGGTACACTCGTAAAATCTTCTTCTTTTATAAACATTTCATCATACTGTTTCCACCAAGCGCTAAATCTTTTCTTTATACCTAAAAATCCATATAAATCTCTAGCACTTACTAACTGTTCATCATTTTCATTCGTTGTAACTTTTATTAATTGATTCACTAGACATACCCCTTCCTTTTGTATTTTTATAGCCCGCCCGACTTATTAATATTGAGTATTTTCATGAATCCATTTTTCAACCAATTTTTTAGGATATTTTTCTTTGCCTTCCTTAACAATTTTAGGAAATCCACTAGCATATCTATAATGTTCATCAAACGTCTTTACATCACACTTCAAAATTCTTTTAGAAACTTCATTTCGGTTTAATAATTCTTCATCTTGATTTTCAGATAACTTTCTTTCTATTATCGGAAGTGTTATTTCTAAAAATTTAGAAGCAATCCATTCAAAAAATTTTTTTGTGCTAATTGAATCAAATTGGATATTCATTACTTACACCTCTTCCAAAAACTCTCTAATTTTCTTAATTTGTTTTTTTGGTTGAACTCTACCGTTTAGAATTCTAGAAAGATATCCTTCGTTGATTTCCAACTTTTCCGCTAGCCAAGCTTGATTTTTGCCCTTAACAGCTAGAGTAATTGCGACTTCTTTTTTTAAAGTCGTTTTCACTTATCTCACCTTCTTTTATAAAATTAGCAAGAATATTTACAAATATTGTTGACAAAAGTATAAAATGTAGTACAATTAATGCATACAAAATACACCTACACATCACATTAATTCTTGCTGGGGAGCTGTTTTAATGCGTATTGTTTAGTACGTTATTTTGTAAATATTCTTGCTTACGAGATAATAATAACTACATTTTATACTTTTGTCAACAGAAAAAGCATAAAATTTTATATTTTCTCAGGCAAAATTTTGAGGTGCTTAGAATGACACTATTTGAGAGAATAAAAGAGTTATCTGCAAAGCGTGGAAAAAACTTAAAACAAGTCGCAAAAGAACTAGGTTATAGTGAAAACCTATTTTATCAGTGGAAGAAAACTACACCAACTGCTGATAAATTGCAAAATGTGGCAGACTATTTTAATGTTACAACTGATTATCTATTGGGTAGGGAAACATCTGGTATGCAAAAATTAGACCCAGAAGAAGATGAGCTAATCGTAATGTTTAGAAAAAATACTGCTGGTATGAATGATGAAGAAAAGAGAGAATTCAATGAATCTCTAGATAAGTTAATGTCTGTCGCGAAAGACTTATTTGAAAGAGACAAGAAAAAATAAAAAGGACTGTTGCTAATGTATAATAAAAAAATGTTAGAATACAGAGATGTTGATTCAGAAGACTATAATAATTATTCAGAAAATGCATTATTTCTTTTAAAGGTTATTTCAGATTGGGCTTCTATACCTGTTTCCGAAATAACTTATCATGAAGTTATAGATTATTTTGTTAATAACTTCATGATTGAAATTGTATTTTTCGATGATAACGACAGGATAATTAATCCAGAATACAAATTTATCAACGACACCATTTACAAAATTTACCCGACATTTAAAGAAAGGGTTTCTGGGTTTACTGTAACTGATGGATATAATTATAAAATATTTTTGAACTTCGATATGATGAGACATCGTCTGATATTCACTATTTTACATGAGTTAGTCCACATATATTTTCATTGTTCTTCAAAAAAGTATATGCAAATTTTTGCATCATTAAATATTGAAGATCATTATCCTAAAGAAATACTACCGTTTGAAGATGAAGCAAATATAATAGCATCTATTTTATACTTAAATGACACTAAACTAATTAATTATATATTGGAAGGAAATTCGTTCCACAGTATAATGTCTCTTTGTAAAATTAGCAAAGCTGCACTACACTGTAGAATAATGAACTATTTAATTCACAATATAGGATTAAACAAAAACACTGCTCTATTCAAATATTTAAATCCTTATAAAGAAGAAGTATTTGGGCAAACAGCATTAAAAAATTTACAATCCATAATTTCTTATCCTAGCTTTATAAAAAGATTAAACCAAGAAGCTTAACTAAAGTTAAGCTTAAAAAAATCCGCAAAAAAAGAACATACATTCGTTTTAAAGGAGGTGGTGCCACCCTTTTTAATAGCCTGCCCGGCAATAGAAAGGAATTTTAATAATGGCAAATAAATATAAACCAACAAAATATCCTGGTATTTTATCTTACGAAACAAAAAGAAACGGTACTATGTATCGTATACGAAAATCTGTAACAATTAACGGTGTAAAGACCCCATTTGATGAGTCGAAATTCAAAACGCTAACTGCAGCAAAAGCTAGATTAAAAGAGATTGATGATTTAGCTTTAAGAAACGAAACTGGTATACTATTAAACCGCAAATTAACTGTAAATGATTATTGGGAAAAATATGCTAATAAAAAAGTTGTGCAGAAAGTATGGTCTAAGGACACTAGACTAGGAAATGATTCCTTGTACAAAAACCATATAAAACCAAAATATGGTAACTTACCACTTATTCAATTAAACAGAAATGACTACGAATTATATATTGTAGAATTACTTAAAAAGTTAAGAAAAGATTCTGTTCGTTCTATCCACATAGCTTTCATGGCCATGCTAAATGATGCTGTTTACTGCGGTGTGATAGAAAGAAATAGGCTTCAACGTGTGTATATTGGTGACGCAGAAAAACCTGCCAGAAACAAACATCTGAGCCTTGACGAATACTGGTCTTGGATGGATACTGCAAAAAGAATGCTAACAAAATACGAATACTCATGTGTGTATCTATGTATTTATGGAATGAGACGTGGTGAAGTATGTGGTATAACACCTAAAGTAATTAGTCAAAATGAATTAACAGGTAATCTGATGATTCATTTAGAAGATAGTAGGACGAATGCCACATCTAAAGATGGTCAAAGTAAAGGCGGAGTTAAAACAGCTGAAAGTGAAAGGTATATCGCACTTGATGAACTAGGCACCCAAGCCTTGAACACTGTCTTAACTGAAGCAAGAGAAATCAAAAAAGACTTTGGGGAAATACTACATCGAGATGACTTTATACTTATTAACCCTAGAACAGCGAAGCCATTTCACCCTACTCAATTGAATAGATGGTTTGATAAAGTTTCGAAAGAATGTGGGATCAAAGCTACTCCTCATATGTTAAGACATTTTTTCACAACTCAAGCAGCTATAGCAGGAGTTCCAAAAGAACATGTTGCCGCTTATCTAGGACACACTGATAAAGTAATGACAGAAAAATATACACATTTAAAATATGAAACGGCTCCAAACGTAGTGAGTGCAGTTTCAGAGCGTTTGAATAAGCGTTAATAAATAGTTGTGGCGTTTTGACTAAAGTAGGTTA
Organism: Enterococcus sp. DIV0183; assembly: GCF_050541505.1. NCBI lineage: Bacteria > Bacillati > Bacillota > Bacilli > Lactobacillales > Enterococcaceae > Enterococcus > Enterococcus sp. DIV0183. The sequence continues at coordinate 431,594 of NZ_CP172932.1, read as the reverse complement.
ACTCCACAACTTTATAACTTAATTAAATTTAAAATGCTTTAAAATCAATATCTATTAATGATAATATCACGTTAAAATGCAAAAAAATAGGTTGTGGAGTTTAGACATAATCAGTCAAAACTCCACAACTTTATCACAACAAATACTAACTATTAATCAATTTTATTCATTTCTTTAAAATTGATAATATCATATTGTCAACATTTAAAAAGGAATGAAAAGGAAGTGAATGGATTTAAAAATCTATTTACTTCGCTAAACGATAAATCGCATCTGCATAAATAGCAGCTGCTCGGAATAAGTCATCTAATTCCATAAATTCGTTGGCTTGGTGCATTGTGTCTGTGTAGCCAGGGAACATTGCGCCATAGGCAACACCACGTTTTAATAAGCGGCCATAAGTACCGCCACCAATGATTTGTTCTTGGCCTTTTTCGCCTGTATGGTCTTCGTAAACTTGTAGTAACGTTGCCACCAATGGATCATCAACTGGTACATAATGCGGTTCTTGGTTGCGATCTCCTTGTGTTGCAGTGACCGTTTCACCGACTGTTGTTTGAACTTTTGCTTGTAATTCTTCTGCTGAAGTTCCTTTTGGATAGCGGAAGTTTAATGTTACTAAGCTATTTTCAGGGTTTTCTGGATCAAAGTTAACAATCCCAGCGTTCATTGTCAATTTACCCATTTTTTCGTCTTCAAAAGCCACACCTAATTTTTCGCCATAAAAATCTTCATGGATAAATTCAGCAATGGTATTAATAAAGCTGTATGCGCCTTCTGCAAAGCTGTAATCATTTAAGAAAGTTGCCAAGAAAGTCGCTGCGTTAATTCCAGATTGTGGGCTAGCACCGTGAGCACCTTTACCAACTACATGGAAAGTCACTGTTTTATCTGAAAGTTCTGCGTTACCTGAAATTTTTGCTTCTTGTTTGATGAATGTTTCAAAGCTAGCAGCTAGTGAAGCCGCTTCGTCTGCTGAAGCAGCCGTTACAACAGCGTCTGCTGTTCCCGGAACCATGTTTTCACGTAAACCAGATTTGAAGCTTTCTAATTTATAATCAGCGCCGTTACCGCCTCGGAAAGTTAAACGAATAGTCACATTTCCTTTTTCCCCATTAATAATTGGGAACTCAGCATCTGGTGAGAAACCAAAGTCTGGCGCTTCTTCATGTTGGAAATAGTAATCCATATCGCCCCAGCCGCTTTCTTCGTCACTTCCTACTACGAAACGGATTTTTTTAGACACGGGTAAGCCTAATTCTTTGATAATTTTCATTGCGTAATAAGCAGCCATACTTGGGCCTTTATCATCGCTCGCGCCACGTGCATAAATTTTGCCATCTTTAATGACTGGTTCATAAGGATCTGTTTCCCAACCATCACCAGCAGGAACAACGTCCATATGACCAAAAATCCCTAACGTTTCGTCGCCTTCACCATATTCAATGTGTCCAGCGTAATTGTCGACATTTTTCACCGTAAAGCCATCACGTTCACCATACGCTAACATGTGTTTTAAGCCAGCAACTGGTCCAGGTCCAAAGGGCGCTTCAGGTGTTGCTTGTGCATCATCACGTTCACTGTTGATCCGTAATAAGTTTTGTAAATCTTCTAATAAGTCGTCTTTACGTGCTTCGACTTCTTTTGTCCAATCAATTGTCATTTGTTGTCACTCCTATTCATAAAGTTCTACATAGTCAATCATACCATTTTATGCAGAAAAAGAAAGAAACCCGACACTATTTTTCGAGAAATTTTTTATCTTTTCCGCAGAAAGGGCTGGGTTTTTGTTTATTTTAATTGAGGTATGATTGTTTAGGTTGTAGTTGTTGCAATTCGGCTTCTGTTAAGGGCCGATATTCCCCTAGTTCTAACGTTTCATCTAACCATAGTTCGCCCATTCGTAATCGTTTTAAATACGTCACAGGTTTGCCTACAGTGGCTAACATCCGTTTGACTTGATGGAATTTTCCCTCTTGAATCACTAAACGGACTACGGAAGTCCCTTCTTCCTCATTGATCGTCTCAATGACTAAACGACTTGGTTTAACCATTTCTCCATCTTTCAAGGCAAATCCTTGCGCAAACAGTTGACAATCTTCCGCTGTCACAAGTCCCTCAACTTCAGCTAAATATTCTTTATCCACATGCTTTTTGGGTGATAATAATTGATGCGCTAACTGGCCATCATTTGTTAATAGAAGCAAGCCTTCAGTATCTTTATCCAAGCGACCAACTGGGAACAAGTCGGCACGATAATCCTGATCAGTTAACAAGTCAATTACCGTTTCATCTCGCTGATCTTCCGTCGCAGAAATGACACCTTGTGGTTTATGCAACATGTAATAAAAGAATTTCTGATACGTAAGAATTTCTCCCATCAAGGCAATTTGATCTGTTTCTTCATTTACTTGTGTTTTGGCTTCTTTTACGACGTCACCATTCACCGTAACGACTTTTTTCTTTAACAATTGTTTGATTTCTTTACGACTACCGATACCAACATCGGCTAAAAATTTATCTAAACGCATCGTCATTCCTCTTTCCTTTAAAAAAATAGCTTGGGACATAAATCGAATCGATCGATGTCTCAAGCCTTGTCTCTTAAGAGAATCTGCTGAAAAGAGTTCAATCAGCTATTATTTAATATTGAATTTTGCACGTAATTTTGCGGCATTTTTCCCTAATAAACGATCAGCTAAGCGAATCTTCAAGACCGAATAGCCATAAAAAGCGCCTCCTGCAGCAGCCACAATTACAACGATAATGAAAGCTTGGAAACGTCTAGTTGGATCTAAAAATAGATACAAGAACTGACGGAAAATCAAAGCGATAATCATCATGATGACTGTAATACAGAACATTAACAATGTTCGCCGTAAGGTTAATTTGTAATTAAAACGTGTCACTTGACGAATTCTTCTTAGAATCAATACGCAAGAAACCGTAAAGCCAATCATCGTTGCTAATAACGGACCGTAAACTTCAAATAAACGGATTGCGGGGAATTGCACGATTAATTTCACAGCTAAACCAATTCCTAAATAACGCATTGCGTCACGATTTTCATACATCCCCATCAACATATTTGACACTAACATATACAAGCCCAAGAATAAACTAGCGTAACAAGCTTGCACTAATAAAGAAGTGCCTAAAGCATCTGGCATGTAAAAAACAGTGTATAGTGGTTGCGCTAAAACAATCATACCGAACGTTGCTGGCAACATTACAAACACAAAAAGTTGTAAATTATTACTAATCAAACGCGCTAACTCACGATGATTTTTTAAGGTGACCGCTTCTGTAATTAACGGTAATCCAGTAGCCGAAATCGAAGTCGCTAAAGCCACGACAATCATGGTTAATTTGTCCGGATTGGCATTAAAAATACCGAAAAGCTCTCGTAACTGGGTATCTGAATAATCCGTAAACAAACGCATAAAGTTTGAGAAAGTAAACTGATCGACAAGTTTAAAGACCGTCACCCCTGAGCCAACTACGATAAAAGGAATCGCCTCTTTAAAAGTTTCAATCAATAACTCTTTTGGAGCAATTTCATGTTCATTGGCGCTGTGTTCTTCTAAATAATCAAATAATGGTTTTTGTTTGTACATGTAATAACCTAAAACCGCAAAACTTGCGAGCATCCCAATAAATGCCGCAAAAGTGGCTTGGGTCACCGCTGTAACGTAATTACCTTCAAAGACTTTCATGATAATAAAAGCAGTTAATAACATGTAAAAAACTCGTGCTACTTGTTCAACAATTTGTGATAAAGCAAAGGGCATCATTTCTTGATTTCCTTGGAAATAACCGCGAATGACACTCATGCTTGGGAAAACTAAAACGGCTAAACTTAATGAACGCATCGTTGGAACTAATTCAGGTCCTCCGCCAGACAAAGCTGCTAATGCCGGAGATGCCAAATACATCACAATAGCAAAAACCACACCTAAGCCACCCATTAGTTGTAAGGCACGATAAAAAAGCTGTCGACTAATTTTATATTCGTTCAATGAATTATAATGCGAGGTCTGCTTGGCAATCGCACCTGGAATTCCGGCGGTAGAGATCATTAGGAATAAGGCATAAATCGTATACCCCATTGAAAACAAACTGTTCGCTTCGTTTCCGTGCTCGCCCATCCAAGCGTACCAGGGGATGATGTAAATCGCCCCTAACATGCGGGAGATAATATTACTAGCTGTCATCCAAGCTGAGCCTTTGACCATTTTTTCTTGGTTCGTCAGGATTGGTTGATCAACTGAATTTGGTTGATTGATCATTTTGTCCTCCAATATTCTTTGAGTATGCTTTCTTTATTTTAATTGTTCATCTTGGGATATGCAACGACTTTCTCGAAGAATTATCCTATTTTAACATTTCTCATGGATTTTCTCACGCTAACGAGATGGTTTTTTTAAAAGAAAAATAATGCTATAATGACATCAGTTTTGAAATTTCGTTGAAACGTTTGGAGGCAAAAAAAGTGACGATTTCATTATTCGCAATTCGCGATTGCTTAGAAAAAGAAGATTTATTAAAAGAATTTATTTCACCAGAAGGCTGGCACTTGACCCTTTCCGACACGTTAGGTCAACGAGAAGTAACGGCTCTTTCTTACGATTCGAGAGACGTAACAGCAGAAACACTCTTTTTTTGTAAAGGATTAAACTTTAAAGAAATCTATTTAGAAAATGCTGTAAAAGACGGCCTAGAAATCTATGTTTCTGAGGTGCCTTATGAGGTTCCAGCACAACTAGGAATTATCGTGACTGACATTAAAAAAGCAATGGCTGTGTTAAGCATGGCTTTTTATGATTATCCACAAAATAAATTAAAACTGATTGGCTTTACTGGAACCAAAGGTAAAACAACAGCGGCTTATTTCACCAAATATATTTTAGATGTTGCTACACAACAAAAAACAGCCTTGCTTTCTACCATGAATTCGACATTAGATGGCAAAACATTCTTTAAATCTGCCTTGACTACACCCGAATCTTTGGACTTGTATCGAATGATGGCAACCGCTGTTGCTAACGGGATGACTCATTTTATTATGGAAGTTTCTTCCCAAGCCTACAAAACTAATCGTGTCTACAAGTTATTTTTTGATGTCGGCATTTTTTTAAACATTACCCCCGACCATATCAGTCCAATTGAACATCCAACCTTTGACGATTACTTTTATTGCAAACGTCAATTGATTACACATTCTAAAGTCATTGTGTTGAATCACGAAGCTGATTATTTTCCATTACTTAAAGAAACCGCACAACAGCAAAAAGTCCCTGCCATTGTCTATGGCAGTCAGCCAGCTCCAGAAGTTGACTATTCATTCGCTGTTTCTTCAGATGATTCCTTACGTTTTATCGTTGAAAGTCCTGCAGATGCGTTAGGATTGGCCGGCTCTTATCACCTTCGTTTAGGTGGTGATTTTAACAAAGGTAATGCGTTAAGTGCGGCGATCGCTAGTGTCCTTGTGGGAGCTTCAAAAGAAGAGTGTCAACAAGGGATCGCAGCAACCACCGTCCCTGGCCGGATGGAATCTTTAACGAATACCAACGGTGCAACCGTCTATGTTGATTACGCTCATAACTATGACAGTTTGAAGAATCTTTTAACCTTTGTCCGTGAAGAACATCCTGACGGCCGCTTAATTGTTCTTGTCGGTAGTACGGGAGACAAAGCGATTTCTCGCCGCAAAGACTTTGGTAGGGTTCTTTCTGAATTGGCTGATGTTGCAGTCCTAACAACCGATGACCCAGCCAGTGAAGATCCAGCAAAAATTTGCCAAGAAATTCAAGCCCATATTACCAAAGAAATGCCTGTTTACACCATTTTAGATCGTGGCGAAGCAATTGCTCACGCATTATCTTTAAGCACAACGGCTGATGATGCGATTGTCTTAGCTGGTAAAGGCGCCGACCTTTATCAAAAAGTAAACGGCGTAGATGAACCTTACGCAGGAGACTTTGCCCTTGCGGAAGCTTTCATTAATAAAAAGAACTAAATCATTTAAACACACATGAAAAAACAAGCTGCAACCACTTATCAACAAAGGTTGCAGCTTGTTTTTAAAGAACTTCTTTTATTTTCGTTACTTCTTCTTCTGATAAGCCATGACCGCCATCAACGAGCAAAAAGTCGACCGGGAAATGTTTCTTTAATTGATTAGCTAAAGAAAGAACTTGTCCCGGAATACTCAACTCATCCTGAGCCCCTGTTGTGACAATCACTTTTGTCGCAAACTCACCAGATACATATTGATAGCCTAAATTGCTTGGATGCAGTAAAATAACAGTGTTAGCAATAGTCGGGTTCTTTTCTAATAGGCCTAAAATAAAATTGGCACCGTTAGAGTACCCTATAAAAATAACTTCATCGTATAACTTTTGCGGTTGCCAAACTTCTTCTAGAAACGCCGTCACTCGCTCATCAAAGTTAGCACGAGGTAATGCTCCATTGACTAATGGCGCAAAAAAGCGTCGCTGTTCGCCTACACCTTCTGTCCCTAAGTAACTTAGAACACTCGCTTCTGGGTAAAGGGTTGCGATGGTGGTTAATAATTGATATTCATTGCCACCGGTACCATGGAAAGCGACAACTAATTGATTAGGTTTCGACCCTTTTTGAAAAAATTGTTTCATTTAATAAACCTCCAAGAAAGGAATTTTACTATGTATGCACAAATTCATCACATCTCTATTTTAAATCGATTGATAAAGCCTACATTTGACTTCTATCATAATACACTGGGATTAAAATTACTAATGAAAACGATCAACCAAGATGACCACACCATGTATCACTTGTTTTTCTCAGATAATGAGCAACGAACAGGTACCGAATTAACTTTTTTTGAATTGAATGATGGCCAAGATCAATCCTTTGGGACAAATACAATTGAACGAACTATTTTAAAAGTACCAACGCGCGCCTCTTTGGATTTTTGGGCAGAACGTCTTGAGCAAGCGGGTATCTGCCACTATGGTGTGGAAACATTTAACCAACACCCAATTTTGCGTTTTGAAGCGCCCGATAATACGCAAATGGCGCTTGTTCCGTTACGTGAATTTGAAAATGCGGAAGATTATTTTCCAGCTGAGCATTCTGAAATTCCAGTAGAACATGCAATTTTAGGCATTGATGCAATTCAATTACGCGTCCAATATGCCGCAGCTACCAAACAACCTTTAGTGGATTATTTACATTGGCATGAAAAAGAAACAGTACCTTTTTTTGAAACTGCGCATGAAGTAACCGTTCTGGAAAATCATCATCCACAGTTTTATCAAGAGGTGCACATCATTGATGACCGTACCAATCCGCTTGCCATTGAAGGAATTGGTGGCGTTCATCACGTCGCCTTTGGGGTGGAAGATACGCAAGAATTAACGCAAGTTGATAGCCTGTTAGAGGAAAAGAATTTTACAAACTCAGGAATTAAAGACCGCGAATTTTTCAAATCATTGTATTTTAGAGAACCGAACCACTTGTTATTTGAAGTAGCCACACAAAAAGGCCTGCTAGATGCCGAAGCCTATGAAAATCAAAGTTCAAACTTTGATGAAATCCCCCTTTATTTGCCTCACTTTTTGGCAGATCAAAGAGAACGAATCGAAGCGATTTTAGCACAACAACGCCATGAGTAAACAAAAATAGCGGTTCTAACCGCTATTTTTGTTTTTTAATATCCTATTATTGCCCTTTTTTGAAAAAAAGGAGTACACTAATAGTAGATGAACTGCGCAAGGAGGTGAGTACATGTTATCTAAGGAAGAAGTTCTACACTTATTGAACGAAGCAAAAAAAGAAGTCGATCGTTTAGAAACAAACCGCCAAGAAGATTTAGGTAATTCAATCAACTATATTGAAAATGAATTACAGCTCCAACGTGTCTTATCTCAAGTGGAAGCTTATGAAAAAGTGCTTGGTTAATTGATTACGCATTAAATGAGAGAGGAGCAACCAGATTCAGGTGAATGAATCTGGTTGCTCCTCTCTCATTTTTTACTAGACTAATTCGTAAGCAAGTTCTCGTGCAATAATTTTTGCGGTTGTTTCAGCGATTTCCCCAGTAAAGCCAATGCATTGTTCCATATGTTCAGGTGAACCCATCGTCATTTTACTTGTCAAAATACTGCAGCAAACCACTCGATGCTTTTGTCGAAAACTTTGATGCAATTCGTTGGCTAAAGCCATCGTTTTATTTACTTGTTCTCCTTTGGCTTCTGTCCGACCAAAAAAGTAGCCCAGACACATAACCCCGCCTGAAAGAGCACCACAAATACACTTCGCTCCTCCAACACCTACAGGAAACCCAGAAGCCATGGCCACAGCTTCAATGGGAATCTCCGCATCGAAGTGTTGCCGAATGGTCGCCACAATCGCTTCCGAGCAATAAAAATCACCGTTACGATAATAGGCTTCCGCTTCTTCCCTGATTGCTTGTAAACAAATTCTCTTTTTCAAAATGCCCTCCATTCTGTATCCGCTTTCATTTTATGAATAAAAGGATGCCAAGCATCCCTTTATTTTATAGATTTTCTGCAGAGGTAAATACTTCTGACACATCATCATCGTCTTCTAACTTGTCAACCAAGCGCTCTAATTGCGCTTTTTGTTCATCGTTCAAGGTTAGTAAGGTTTGCGGAACCATTGTTAATTCAGCTTGTGCTAATGAATAACCTGCTTGTTCTAAAGCATCGCGAACCGCTGTAAAATCTTCTGGTGCTGTGTAAATTTCAAATACTTCTGGTGATGTTTCTAAATCCTCGCCGCCTGCTTCCAAAACGACTTCTAGCATGTCGTCTTCCTCAATTGCATGATCTTCTCGCTTAATGACAATATAGCCTTTACGATCAAACATATAATTCACCGAACCCGTTTCACCTAAAGAGCCACCATTTCGAGTAAACGCGACGCGAACATTGGTGGCCGTTCGGTTGCGGTTATCTGTTAGTGCATGAACTAAAACTGCCACGCCACCTGGCCCGTATCCTTCATAAGTTACCTCGTCATAATGTTCCCCTTCACCAGCACTACTGGCTTTTTTTATGGCGCGCGCAATATTATCATTGGGCATATTGGCTGACTTAGCTTTATCGACTGCTAAACGTAAAGCAGGATTCATTGCGGGGTCAGGGCCACCTGCTTTTGCCGCCATATAGATTTCCCTTGAAACTTTTTGGAAAATTTTCCCACGTTTGGCATCTTGCGCATTTTTACGCCCTTGAATGTTGCTCCATTTGCTGTGTCCTGACATCCTTGATTCCTCCTGACTTTTCGTTACTATTCTCCTTTATTCTACTCTTCTTTTCAGTTAGGAACAAGCGCTACCAAAAAAAGACCCTCGCTTATCCATCTTTCTGACGAATAAACGAAGCTCTTCTAAATTAGCGTCTTCTTTTTTTATTTTTCTTCAAACCATGAACCACCAAACAAATAACGATGGCTGTCAAAGCACCCATGGCATCCAACATAACATCTTGAAAAAGAGGGGTCCTTCCGCCTGTGATCATTTGATGAAATTCATCTAAACCTGCATAGCCAGTAGCAGCTAGCCAGGAAACAACAGCTGTTAAAAACAGACCTTTGATTCTTGGCACTAATCCAATAAACCAACTACCACCTAATAGAAAATACGTACCAAAATGGGCTCCCTTACGAATAAAAAATTCAACAAATTTACTATAACCACTAGCTTGAATGCTCACTTCACTGCCAGCATATTGAAAAGAAATATTTTTTAATTGTTCTTCAAAAGGATGACTGCTCAGAAGTTTATCTAAAAGACCAACTTGTGATTGCTGTTCATACGTCTGTGATGAACTGAAAAATAAAATGGCCATAATTACAAACGCAATGACTAAATATAAATTACTATCTTTCAAATAATTTTTCATATAATCCTCTTTTCTTGGTTTCAAGTTGCCCCGTGCCTGCCACGGAAAATTCTTTTTTATTATAGTCGGTTTCGAGGGAAAAAGAAACAACTTCTCTTAGGTCTTATGATATACTGAAAAGAAAAAAATGAAAGAAGGATTGGATATGACCTATTCTATTACATGGGATTTAGACAGTATTTTCCCCAATGGGAGCGAGTCCAAAGAACTTAGCCAACGAATGACTCAATTAACCGAACAGACAAAAGAGTACCATCAATTAATCACAGAATGGACACCAGAAAGTGCCCAAGGCAAAGAACAATTTGCTGAAATCTTAACGTTACAAGGGAAAATCTCAAATGGCTTTTCACAATGTAATAGTTTTTTAACTGCTTTAATTTCTGCTAATACTAATGATACCAAGGCCAAAATTTTATCAGGCGATTTATACAATCTGTTGCCAGCGATTCAATTAGCTGAAACCATTTTTACTAAAAAAATCACCGAGATTTCAGCAGAACATTGGCAAGCCCTGTTAGCCGAAGAACCGTTCAAAACAATGGCTTTTCGCTTAAATGAATTACGCCGTGATGGAAAAAAACTGCTTTCCGAACAAGAAGAAAATATCATCAATACGCTTTCTCTAGATGGGTTAAATGCTTGGAGTACACATTACGATACGATTGTTGCTTCCATCGTGATTCCTTTTGAAGAAAAAGATGGCTCTGTGACAGAACTATCTGCAGGCCAAGCCTTTAACCGCATGATGGGAGATCCTGACAAAGAGGTTCGTCAACGTTTGTTTACAGCCTGGGAGAAAGCTTGGAGTGGCAAAGCTTCAATTTTAGCAGACACCCTAAATCACTTGGATGGGTTCCGTTTATCTGATTACAAATTGCATGGCACTACAGATTATTTAGAAAATCCCTTAAACTATAATCGAATGAGTCAAGAAACATTAACGGTTATGTGGGAAACCATCCAAAAAAATAAACAACCATTCGTCGACTTTCTAACGCGCAAAGCGCAATTATTCGGCAAAGAAAAAATGGATTGGCAAGACCAAGATGCACCAATTATTTTAGGTGATTTAGAAGAAAAAACGTATTCCTTTGATCAAGCCGCTGCCTTTATTTTAGAAAATTTCCGTAAATTCAGTCCGAAAATGGCCGATTTTGCCCAAATGGCTTTTGAAAAAAGTTGGATTGAAGCTGAAGATCGTCCAGGCAAACGTCCTGGGGGGTATTGTACAGAATTACCTGAAACACAAGAGTCGCGGATTTTCATGACCTTTGGCAATTCAATCAACGAAGTAGCTACTTTAGCCCATGAATTAGGTCACGCTTTCCATAGTAGCGTGATGTGGGATTTACCTTCATTGAACCGAGAGTATGCCATGAACGTAGCAGAAACAGCTAGTACCTTTGCAGAATTGATTGTTGCTGACGCCACCTTAAAAGAGGCCAAATCAGACGTTGAAAAGATTAACCTTTTAGACACAAAAATGCAAAATGCCATTGCTATGTTTATGAACATTCATGCGCGTTTTATCTTTGAAAATAATTTTTATCAAGCGCGCCAAAAAGGTTTAGTAGCGGAAGAAGATATTACTGAATTAATGTTAGCGGCGCAAAAAGAAAGCTACAAAGATAGTCTTGGCAGTTATCATCCTCATTTCTGGGCGAGCAAATTGCACTTCTTTATTGATGATGTGCCTTTCTATAATTTCCCATATACTTTTGGCTATCTATTCAGCATGGGTATCTATGCGTATGCCAATCAACAAGGCAGTTCTTTTGAAGACCAATACATTGCGTTATTAAGAGACACTGCTTCGATGACAAGCGAAGAATTAGCGAAAAAACATTTAAATGTTGACTTAACAAAACCTGATTTCTGGCAAGCCGGCATTGATCAAGTCCTAAAAGATGTGGAACAATTCATGACTTTAACTGAAAACTATGTAAACTAAGCAAAAAAGAAGCAGTAACCAACATCAGGTTACTACTTCTCTTTTTTTCAAATAGTTTCGATACGCAAGGTAGCCCACAAGCATTAGTCCAAACGTAACAAATTCAACTACGGGCATGGCTAACCAAACACCGGTTAATCCTAGTAATTTCACCAAAATAAATAAAACTGGCACAATTAAAAAGAATCCACGCAAAGAGGAAATCATTAGCGCCATTTTCGGTTTACGAACTGCCGAAAAGTAATAAATCCCCATAAAATTCAACCCTGTAAACAAGAAGGAAATCGCATATAAGCGGATGGCTGTCCTAGCAATTTGCGCCAACTGGTCGTTCCCTTCGCTATTAAAGACCTCAATAATTTGTCCTGTAAACACTTGACTGATTAAAAAAAACAGGAAGCCGGCAACCAAGTACGTAATAAAGCTAAGTTTAACAAATTTACGCAACACCTTCGTTTCCCCTAAACCATAGTATCGGCTGAGTAATGGTTGCGCCCCTTGCCCAATCCCTGTAAAAATGGCAATCACAATAATATTGAGGTTGGCAACAATCGCATAAGCTGAAATCGCCACATGACCAACTAAGTTTAACAAAACAATATTAAATAAAAACATGACAAAGGCCGAAGAAAATTCATTTAAAAAGGAAGAAAAACCAATCGACATAATTTCTCGAACATCCTGAAATTTCACTTTAAACTTTTCAAAACGTAAAACTCGTTGCGGCGACCACTTATGCAACGTAATCAGGATTAAGCTTGTTAAAGGTGACATCACCGTTGCAATGGCCGCACCTGCCATGCCCCACCCAAATTGATAAATAAAGACATAATCCAAAATAATATTGACAATTCCCCCACTGACAAAAGCAATCGTTGCCAAACGAGGATTATGGTCATTTCTTAAAAAAGTAATCAGGCAATTGTTTAAAATAAATAATAATGAACAGCTAAGGTAAATCATATAATATTCCTTTGCCAAACCAAACAAGACACCGGTCCCCTGAAGTCCCCGAATAATTTGATCGGAAAAAATCAAGCTCACTAAAGTAAAGAGACTCCCTATAACGAAAACTAACCCAATCGTTAAACTAAAATACTGATTGGCTTTTTTGATTTCTTTTTGCGCAACCGTGGTCGAAAACAACGTAGCGCCGCCAACGCCAAACATCCAACCTAATCCATTAATAATATTAACGAGTGGTAAGACAATGTTAAGCCCCGCCAACGCCTCGGTGCCGATCCCATTTGCAATGAAAAATGTGTCCGCCAAAATAAAAATTGATTGCGCCGCCATACTTAAAATTCCTAACAGAACATTTTTATAAAACAACGCAGTAAAATGGTTTTGCTGTGTTTGCTCCATACCCAAATCTCCTTCTAACAAAAAAAGGACTCATTCTTTTTGCTTCAAGGCTTACGCAAAAATCAGAATCCTTCAATTATTCAACCCAGCGATTAAATAATCTGTCTATTTATTGATACTTCTAGGGTAGCATTCTCTCTTCGAAAAAACAACCATCCTTCTATTTTTCTCATTTTAAACTTTCTTAAGCAGTTGCAGTTGTTTTTGAACCACTTGCCAATCTTCTTTCACGACTTCTTTTAAACGATAATTATAAAAGACAGCCGCTGGATGGAAGAGTGGAATGATTTGATAGGTTTTCTGCGTCCAATGATAGTTTTGTGATTGCTCATCAAATGTTTGAATGGGCGACTGAATGACCGTTCCGTGCACTGCAGTGATTGTTGGCTTTGGTCCTAAAAGTCGTTGCAACCCAATATTCCCCAGTGTCAAAATTAGTTCAGGTTGGCAAACAGCGATTTCCCAATCAAGCAATGGCGCAAAAATTTTGATTTCTTCTTTGGTTGGCGTTCGATTAGGAAATTTGGTTACTCTTTCTCCCGTTTTTGCAATCTGCTTCGTTTTCACAGAAAAAGGTCGACTCCTAACCGCACTGGTGATATACACCGTTTCACGACTTAAGCCAACTTGTTGTAATTGTTCCATCAACAATTGACCTGAACGCCCTATAAATGGTACGTTTTCTTTAATTTCTTCTTTTCCAGGGGCTTCCCCAATCAGCATCACTTTTGGCTGTTGCGGGCCTTGCCCTTCCACAAAACCTTCTAATGGTAAGTCTTTCGCTTTAGCTAAAACTGCTTTTTTCAGATGTTCAGGATAGTGCATTTACCATCACGCCTCTCTTCTGGTGTTCTTCCTTCGCTATATTGATTATAAATAGGACCCAAAAGAAACTCAAAAAAAGGGACCTACTCATTTAGGAGCTGGTTTTTCTACACACAAAGCTTTGTCTTTAGCTAGATAAAAAGGCCGTAAGTAACCAACTAAATTAGACATTGGTAAAACCTCCGATGGTAAATCGATCTTTAATGTCTCCTTTAAATAGGCTTTGCGTGTCGCAATCCGTTGCCACATGTCTGGATAAGTTTGCTGAATCTCTTTTTGCAGTGTTTCATCAGCCAAAGCCACACATTCTTCTGCACTCACCCCTGTATAACCAGGTACAGAAGGAATAATATCCACTTGAAAGAGCATGCCACTTTCCAAGCGAATGGCTGAATCTGGATAAATAGGCGACGACATCCATTCATCATCCGAAACTAAATGCCCAGGATTCAAATGCCAGTGATAGATTTCTTTTGGTAACTGTTCTTCAATCGCTTGGTACATTTCTCGCCCTAACAGTCCGATTCGAATGGTTTCAAGCCAGTGAACGACAGCTTGAAAATAGGGTTTTGCTACGCGCTCTAAATAATCACGTTGCGCTTCTGGCAATTGCTGCTCGTTTTCAATAACAAAACCTGTTCGGCTAGACAAGCCGCCTTTGTAGCCTGTAGTTAATGATAAGGCATCACCTAACTGAATTTCTTTGGCAGTCGGATACATGTTTGCATATTCAAAACGTTGACCAGTTGCCGCAATGGTTACTACCGTCGGCGTTTGACCTTCATCATTTAACAAAGCCCCAATGTCCGTTTCACGCTGTCCTATTTCAATTGCATTTAAGGCCTTTAACATACTGCGAGAAGCCAAATTCGCCCCATATTCATAGTGCGCCAATTCGTTAGCATTATTTGTTGCGCGAGCCCCCTTTGCTCCAATCAATAAGTGGGTCCCATTTAGTAAACGAGCTTCTTTCGGCAGCGCTTTTTTCAGTGCTTCGACAATAAAATGTGGCACATCAAACATAGTAGCAGGTTCTTGCTGTTGTGTCGTAAACATTTTCCACCCAACGATACCTATTTTTTGAGCAGTTTCATCGAGAAGCGTTTCAAAAATCTGCGACAACTTTTGTTCCCCAGCCATTGGTTGATTAGGTAGTGAAAAAGCTGGATAATGAATTAAATCGGCTGAGATGCGGGCATGTTGGCACAGTTTTAAATTTTCATTACCTAAAATAAGTGTCGCCGCACCATCCTTATTTAACACAAGAAGTCCTTCTTCAAACCTCGGAATAAAGCCAGTTAAGTATTCAAAATTACTGCCATGCTCTTTGTCTGCATAGAAGACCAATTGATCGAATTTTTCTGTTTCCATTCGTTGTAATACTTTCTGCTTGCGCGCCATCATCGTTTCATTCGTCAAATACATTGGAAAAACATTCTCAAAAACAGTAGGTTCAGCAATATGTGTATAATTAATTTTTCGCTTCATTATTATCCTCCATTATTCATCTGCGACAATCAACGTTACGCCTGCTTGCGCTAACTGCTCACAGAATTTTTCATCAGGTCGTGTATCTGTCACTAAACAATCAATTTCTGTTAATTCGCAAATTTTAAATAAACCCGTTTTGTTTAATTTCGTTTGGTCTGCTAAGGCAATGACTTGTTTGCCTTGTTGAATCATTCGCCGCTTGACTTGACCTTCTTCTTCTGTGTGAATAAATAATCCTTGTTCAGATAACGCAAACACACCTAATAATGTATAGTCGGGGGCAAATTCCCCAACCTTAGCGACTGTTTCTGCCCCAAACAAAAAGAGTTGTTGTTTATGCAGTTGCCCAGGTAATACTGTAATTTTTGTCTGATCCATTTGCGCTAGAAGTAGCGCATGACTGAGAGAGTTCGTTATCGCGTGAATCGGACTATTTTCCATCGCTCGAATAGCTGCTTCCACCGTGGTTGATGAATCAAAAAAAATGGACGCTTGTTTGGGAATATTTGCCCAAACTTTTTGGGCAATGGCTTGTTTTTTCTCTGGATGCTTCACTATTCGTTGAGCATAATCGTAAATAGTTGCTTCAGACTGCACTGAGATAGCGCCACCGTGCGTTCTCTTTAAATGTCCTTCCTTTTCTAAACGAATTAAATCTCGCCGAATAGTATCTTTTGAAACGGAGACTTGCTCCGCTAACGCTTCCATGGAAATACTTTTTTGTTCATTCACTATTTTTTGAATCTTGGCTAAACGTTCTTCAATCAACATGCTTCCTCACCTCTTCTAAGTAAAGATAGCACCTTTTGCATCATTTTGCAAATAAATGCAAAACAATGCAAAAAAAAGACAAAAAAACTAGTCCTTCATTTTCTAACGAAGGGCTAGTTTGAGAGTGGTTTTAATAGGTAAATTGAATAATCATGCCGCTAGGATCTTCTAACGCAAGTAAATGATCTTTGGCAATAAAATGTAACTTTGCTTCTTCCGCATTGGCTTGGACTATCTCTAAATCTGCCGCAGTTGGTAAACGGAAGGTGTAATTTTCTAAGCCAAATTGATTTTCTTGAATCGTTGGCAGCTGTTTGCCGCTCCATGTATTTGTCCCAATATGATGATGGTACTGACCCGCTGCAAAAAACTTCGCTTGTTGACCAAAGTTAGACTTTAAGCCAAACCCTAAGTTTTTATAGAACGTTTCAGTGGCATCTAAATCGGCCACTTTCAAATGAATGTGCCCAATTTTAGAACCTTCGGAAATTCCTAGCCAGTGACCGTCAGCTTCTGCAGCTAAACTATCACCGTCTAATTCTTCTGTCACACCGATAATTTCACCATTTGGACGAATATCCCAGACTTCTTCTGGTTTATCCCAATAAATTTCGATGCCATTATTTTCTGGATCACTTAAGTAAAGGGCTTCACTATAGCCATGATCTGCTGCGCCAATTTGCACATTTTCCTGCAAAAGCCACAGCAACATATTGCCTAAATCTTTGCGGGTTGGTAGCAGGAAAGCAATATGGTACAAGCCAGTGGTACCCTGATTTTCTTCCCCAGCTGTTAGTTCTTTTAAGACAAGAATTGCATCGTTGGTGCCTTGTGGCGCTAGCCAAGCACGTCCCTCTCCTTGTTTTAAAAGTTTTAAGCCAATTGTTTTCGTATAAAAGTTTACCATTTTATCTAAATCAGCCACTTTCAAAGTGACTTGTTGAATCCCAATATTACTTGGTAATGCTTGAACCATTTGCTTTCACTCCTTTCCTCTTCGTTTTACTAAAGCAATGATTTAGTTGAATTCTTTAAAACGAGCACTATCTTCCATGTATTCTTTTTCGCCAGCTGGCGCTTCAATGGAACCAATGACCATTTGTGCACGTAAATTCCAGTTTGCAGGAATTGACCATTCTGCAGCAACCGCTTCGTCAATAACTGGATTGTAGTGTTGTAGGTTTGCGCCGATATTTTCTTGCGCTAAGGCAGTCCAAACGTTCGCTTGTGTTAAACCAGTTGCTTGTTCAGACCAAACAGGGAAGTTATCCGCATATAATGGGAAGCTATCTTGTAAGTTTTTCACGATATCTGTATCTTCAAAGAATAAAATTGTGCCCGCACCAGCTGCAAAACCTTGTAATTTAGCTTGTGTGTTTGGAAATGCTTCTGCTGGAGTTAATGGTTTTAAGGCGTCTTCAGTCATTGCCCATAATTTTTTGTGAGCATCGCCGAATAAGAACACAACACGTTGTGTTTGAGAGTTAAAAGCTGTTGGACTTTCTCTAACAACTTCTTTTACTAAAGCAGTTACTTCTTCTTTTGAAATTGGTAAGTTTTCTCCTAAAGCATAGATTGAACGACGGTTTTTCATCATTTCAGTAAATTTTGACATAATATGTTCATCCTTTCGAATTTCCTCAGTAAATTCATTTAATTTTGTTTACATGCTTACTATACTACCTTACTAAAAGTAAGTAAAGCTTTTTGTCTTACTTTTTGTAAGTTTTTTTATTTTTTAGTGAAAAACCTTATTCTACCAAAGAAAAAACAACCAGCTTTTTTCTAAGAAAAAGAAAAATCTGGTTGTCGATTAATAAATGTAGAAGTCAATTGAATCGTTTTCGGCCGTTTTTCTTGAAATAAATGTGTGGCTTTTTCCCCTAATTCCATTAATGGATGACAGATTGTTGAAAAATTTAAAATTTCACTTAATAAAGTTTGTTCCTGTCCCACTAAAAAGAGTGGTCTTTCAATAACGGCTTGAATCCCTGCGGCAATTTCATCACCGTTGGTCACAACCGCTTGGAGCGTTGGATCTTGCCCACAGTGTCGTCCTACTTCACACCCATCTTCATAGGTTAAACAGTCCTTAAATAACCGATTTTCAGGAATCACTCCATAAATTTCCTGATATGCGTCAACTAAATAGCGTGCGCTTGTACTTTTTTCTGGTGCACGGTTAATCGTAATTGCCACTTCACTACATCCTTGTTGTTTCAACGCTTGGAAAACCCGCCGATAAACGGTTAAACGATCGATATAGATACTAGCATAACTAGGGTCTTCTATTTTTTCACAAAAAACAACTTGCTCTTTATACGGAGCAAACACACTTAAAGGATTTGCCTTTGACAAAACAATCATGCCATCAAACGCACCCGTGGCCATTTTTTCCAAGTAACTTTTTTCAACTTCTTTATCATAATCCGTTGGTAACAAACTGACCATCATCCCTTGCTGAAATGCTTGGTGGATAATCCCACTTAAAATAGCATCAAAATAAGGTTGATTCGTATAAGGAACCATGACACCTAATGTATTACTTTTCCCAAAGCTAAGATTTCTCGCTAATATATTGGGCTTATAGCCCAACTCATCGATAATTGCTTGGATTTTCAGTCGTTTTTCTTCAGAAACATACGGATGATGATTAATCACACGCGAAACAGTCGTGACTGAAGATCCTGAAAGGCGCGCAATTTCTCGAATTGTTGTCATACTTTCACCCCATTACTTTACAAAATTGAGTTAAATAAGGCACAATCCCTGTCCCGTAATCAACAAAACGATAAAAGGTCTCCTGCCAAGCAAAAGAAATTTCCTGAATATCCTCCTGCTGTGTCAAGTGCCACTCCGTTATCTGATGGTACGGAATTTCTTGATGCCAAATCTTATAGTATTTTTTGGGACTATTTAACTGCAGACTTTTGGCCGTCGTAGTCACCGAGACAAAATAGTAATCCATACCAAGTCTATCGCTTATCTCCACTATAACATTCATTTTCATGCCCTCCAATATTTTGATACACATAGCTTACCTTATGAAACGCGTACCAGAGCAAGAGGAAAAATAAAAAAAGTGAGACCATGTTATACTAGATGTATCATATAAAAGCAAAGGATGAGTGCAATGGAAACTGTTACAGTAGCAACAAAAAGCGACTTACTAACAAATTTGAACAAGCAAACAGATGAAATCATTATCTCGGGGGCACTTGCACAAGAAATTTACCACTTAAAAAAACAACAATTAACCGAAACGGAAGAAATCGGCTTTTTAGTGGGCAGCCAAGGTGCTGGCTCATTTTTAACCTATTTAATCGAGAAGTTATCCTATATAAATTCGGAGCTATCGCCAGAAGAACAAAAAATTGAACATGCGATTTTGCGTTTGTATGTTATTAAAAAATTAACTCCAGAAACTACTTTATTACGTCTAAAACAGTTAGATTATTAAAATTTTATTTAATCAAGATAGACCAATTCCCCGCGTACAACGAGTCCCTTTCATTAATCACTTGATATAATTACCTTTATTCAAGTTCCCACCATTGTCATTATCGATTAACCAATGGTATATTAGAAGTAACAGATAAGTCATTTTATTTGAAAAAGTGTTTGGGAAATGTTTGGGGAGGAATGTTTATGTGTCAACCGCAGGAAAAAAAGAAAGAAATTTCTGTTGCTAAGTTACGTTATCGTTTTGAAGTACCAATGATTATCATTGGTTTTGTTTTATTGTTTTTCGCATTGGGGTTAGTTGCTTTATTGATATTGAGTGATTTGCCGATTCCTGACTGGTTATTAATTGTCTTAATTGCACCAATTGCGCCAGTCATTGCTTTTTTTACCATTCGTTATATGTACATGGATACTGCTTCTAACGGAGTGGAAATTACAGAAAATCAGTTACCAGAAATTTATTCCTTGTATATTGATTTGGCAAAAGAAATGGGCTTTGGCACTAAAAAATTAAGGATGCCACGTCTTTATTTAATCAACGGGAATGGTGTCTTAAACGCTTTTGCGGCAAAATGCTCTTTACACAGACGCTATGTTGTCATTCACAGTGATTTGTTGGATATCGCGTACAATACAGGCGATTTTTCGCTGATTCGCTTTATTTTGGCACACGAGCTAGGACACCATAAATGTGGGCACACTAATTTATGGCGACTAATGTTATCCATTATTTTGAAACCAGTTGCGTTAGATAAAAGTTTTACAAGAACGCAAGAATATACCGCTGATCGCGCAGGTTTATACTACGCAGAAGAAGGTGCTTTAAGCATGATTTATTTATTTTCAGGAAAATACATGGGCAGTCGTGTGGATTTAGAAGAATACTTTCACAGTATTGATTTACATGATGATACCATCTGGCTTAAATTGAGTAACTTCTTATCCGATCATCCTGTTGGCTTCCGTCGAATGCAAACATTGAAAAAAGCCAAAGATACTGGCAATTGGGATGTTCATGGAAAATTTTTCTAGCGAGAGCCAACCATCATTAAATAAACGTGCTGGGACAAAAGATTCTTTAACTTTTGTCCCAGCACGTTTATTAATCCACCAATAAATGAACAAATTCTTCTTTGGTGATATTTACAAAGTAGTCTTCAAAGTTAAACGCTGCTAATGCTTGCCAAATTGATGAATACTGATAGTCCACACCTAATAAAGCTGCAACGATTTCCGCTGTTTCTTTTTTGGCAAAGTAATCACCATAAATCGTTAACTCAATTATTTTACCTTTTTCAACAGTCAAACGTGCATCCACAATGCCGCCTTTAAACTTTTCTTCTTTTTTGATCGTAAATTTAGGCGCTTCACCAAAAATCCAAGCTTCATTGCCATACACTTCAGCGACCAATTTCCTAATTTCCTGCTGATCTGCTTTGGTTAGGACATATTCTTTCTCCGCAATTTCAGTTAGAGATTCGACATCAAAGAGCTCCATCAGTAAACGATTGCGAAATTCCTCGATGGTTAATTGTTGATATTTTTCGTCTAAGTACGGCCGTAAATTGGTTACGCGTCCCCGAACAGATTTTGTCCCTTTTGATTCAATTTTTTTCTTAGAAACAGTTAAGACACGTTGAACTTCTGCCAAATCAACATCATACATCAAGGTACCATGAGTATACATCTTCCCCTTTTTTGTATACATGGCATTGCCAGAAAATTTTTTCCCATCAATTAATAAATCATTGCGACCGCTAATCTCGGCCCCCGTTGCGCCCATTTTATGTAATGCTTCAATAATTGGTTTAGTGAACGCTTTAAAATCCCCAAAAGCTTGATGTCCTTCCTGAACAACAAAACTAAAGCTGACATTCCCGAGATCATCATAAACAGCACCACCGCCCGATAAACGGCGAGTAATAACGATTCCCTTCTCTCTAGCATAAGCTAAGTCAATTTCTTCATAAGCATTTTGATTTCGGCCTAAAATAACACAGGGTTCCTGAATATAAAACAACACTAAGGGCTCTTCAAAAGAGAGAGTGTTTAATAGATAATCTTCCGTTGCTAAATTTTCACGAATATCTCGTGACTGCATTATGACATAACGCATAAGGTCGCCCCACTTCTTTTTCTTCTAGTGTATCACTTTCTTTCAAAATTGGTTCACTAAACGTCTTCTCTGGCCATTCTCAAAAGAGGATGATCAACAAAAAAAGAACGTGGGACAACAATCACTTTGGATGTTTGTTCCACGCTCAAAATCTAATAAACAGCAGTTACAGAACTGTTTAGCTTTTTAATCTAACCAAGTTACTACTTCTGAAACATCTCGTCGGACTGTTTCAAAGCCGGGTGTTTGAGCTTTGCCAATCGGAATAATCAGTCCGTTCACTAAATGATCCTCAATATTAAATAACTTGCGAACAGCTTCTGTTTCAAAACCAGACATCGCCACAGTATCATAGCCTCGATCTTTTGCAGAAAGCATCAGCTGCATCGCAACTAAGCCTTGGTCTAACATTAGCCACTCTCTTTTTTGTTCTTCGCTAACATCATAGTACCAAGAAACATTTTCATTAATTCCTTGACGAATTTCTTCCGTCATCGTTCCTTGTGCGACAGCTTTAGCACTGATTTCATCTGCATTGGCCACTGTATAAGCAGTCAAATCACCTAATAAAATAATCACCGCCGCTGCCCCTTTAACTGCTGGTTGTTGCATCGAAACTTCGTAAAGGGCCTCTTTTTGTTCTTTTTCTGTGACAATTAAAAAACGCCATGAATTTAAATTGGTACTATTTGGCGCGAACATCGCTTCCTCAATTATGGCCATTAATTCCTCTTTAGGAATCTCAACATCTGGCATAAAATCCCGAACTGAGCGGCGGCTGCGAACAACATCTTGATACATCATATTTCTTCTTCCTTCCTCTTGCCTTACTTGACATAGTTATTATTACTCACTATGATGGAGAAAAAAAGTACGCACTTTTTATTCACCTAGGAAGAAAAAAGTAACCATTACGTGTCACAAGGAGAAACTATGACAACTGATAAACAAACCAGTATCAACTTAGCCCTTTCCACCATTAACGGCAAATGGAAATTATCATTAATGGATGAATTATTCCAAGGAACCAAGCGCAACGGTGAATTGATGCGTGCGCTCGACGGAATCACTCAGCGCGTCCTGACAGATCGCTTGAGAGAAATGGAAAAAGATGGCCTAGTCCATCGAGAATCCTTTAACGAACTGCCCCCTCGTGTGGAATATACGCTCACTCCGGAAGGATATGCTCTTTACGATGCCCTCTCTTCACTCTGCCATTGGGGCGAAACATTTGCACAAAAAAAGGCGAGACTTAACAAATAAGTCTCGTCTTTTTTTATCTATTTTGGGTATTATGGGTAAACTTAAGATATTTTTGAAGTCCTTCTTGAATTGAATAAACGGGCGAAAAACCTAAGCCTTTCAAAGCAGAACTATCTGAAAGAGAATATTTTATATCGCCATCTCGTTCCTTTTGATAAGAAACTGGCAAAGAAAGTCCCACTAATTGGTTCATTTCTTCAATTAATTGATTAAGAGAAATGGCAACTTCGGTACCCACATTATAAACATGTCCCAACGCTTCACTTTTGGTTGCTACTAAATTTAATGCAGTTAGGACATCCTCAATGTAGATAAAGTCACGTGTTTGCTGACCATCTCCAAATATTTGAAATTGGCTCGCTTGCCCTTGCTCTAATTGGATATAACGATCCATCAAAATGGACAGGACACCAGAATAGGGTGAAGAAGGATTTTGATTGGGACCATAGACATTAAAGAAGCGAACTGCGCTTGTAGGTACCCCATGTAAATGGTATTCATTGAGAACATAACGTTCAGCAGCAAACTTATCAATAGCATAGGGACTCAAAGGGCAAATCACCGAAGTTTCTCTTTTAGGCAACGTTGGCTCTGCACCGTAAACGGCTGCCGACGAAGCAAAAACAAAACGTTTGAGCTCTTTTTGATATTTTTTTATTGATTCCAGTATTTTCAATACACTTAAAAAATTGACCTCGTGGGTCTCTAGAGGCTGTGCCACAGAACTTGCCACGCTTGCCACGGCCGCGAGATGAAAGATATACTCAAACGAATGCTTTGAAAGTACTTCGTCCAATAATTGCTGATCCGTCACACTTCCTTTAATAAAAACCAACTGCTCAGTTTGTTGCAAATTTGACACTCGCCCCATGGACAAATCATCAATCACAAAAACTTGATACTGTTGACTATAAAAATTAGCCAAATTAGAACCAATAAAGCCAGCTCCTCCAGTAATTAATAGTTTCTTCACCTCTTTGCTTCCTCTCTTTTTTTTAATTTAATTCCACTTTTTTCGTGTTATTTTCTCTTTGGAATAAAAAAATGCAATATCGAATGAACACATAACTTACAATAGCCACAGCTAATAAAAGTTCAAAAGTAGACAAAATATTTAACAGACTCGTTAGGCCTACCTTTTCTGCAAATAAAGGTTTAACTTTGACTAATGCTGTCGCAGAAATTACTAATGGGAATGTAAAGGCAGCATAACTTGGATAGAATGTCACTTGCATAATTTTATATAGATTCACTACTACAATCCCATAAATACATTGAGATAAAATTAGCAAGAAAACAACTAATGGCATATACAAATGACCACCCATTGAAATATAGCCAGCTAAACATAACGAACCTGGCGCTGTCATAATCGTCAATAAAGGAATGGTCGATTCAGGCATTTCTTTCGACTTCGTAATTCTCTTGATTAAAATTGGTAACAAGAGTAAATAAAAGAACAACGCTACCCAAAAAACAATTTTTCCCAACTCATTGATAAACAATTGAGAAGTATTAGGAATAACGCCAATGCCGACAAACGTAATAAACCAGCTTGGATAAATATGTTCCAGTTCGATTTTTGTTGGAAAAATATGCACCGCTACAAAATAAATCATTAAAATAAAATGTAAAATCACTGCGCCAATCCACAACACATTAATCCAAGCAGCATTGGTAAATATCCGATCTAAGAAAACACAGATAACCATTAAAGCCATTGTAAATGTTGGTGATACCGAAGCAATAATTGGATCATCTAAGGTGCTTAATGCATGTTTCATTGTAAAAATAATTTTTAAAATAACTAAAATCATTAAGAGACTGCCAAGTACACAATAAATGGTCCCAATTGTTGCATATCCCAAGGAATAAAGTAAATTCCCCAAAGAAACCATCCCTAAAATTAGTCCGCAAATGGGAATCGGGACTTTCCGCAAGAATTTTTTCGCACTTTCTACCATTATGTAGTCACACTCCGTCTTTATTTATTATTATTGATATTAATCAAAAGTATGTTATTATACTAAATGAAATATTTATATTTGTAAAATAAATATTTGCAATACCAACTATTAAGATAGTAAATAGAAAGAGGCGATTTTATGTTCGAATGGATCAAAACATTTATTGCTGTGTATGAAACCAAAAATTTTAGTGCGGCGGCCAAACAATTGTATATTTCTCAGCCAACTGTTTCTTTGCAAATCAAGAAATTAGAGCAACACTTTTCGATCAAGCTGTTCTATCGTAATGGAAAACAATCGGTTATTCCTACCAAAGAAGCTGATTTTTTATATCCAAAAATGCTCTCGATTATTGAAAGCTTAACTACTTCTTTTGCGCAAGCTGCAGAAAAAGAGAATTTTAAAGAAGACTGCATTATAGCCTCTTCAAATACAGTTGCTATTTATTTACTGCCAGATATTATGGAGAGTTTGGTTACCGCTTTTCCACTCATCAACTTTTCGATTCAACTGATGAATTCAAACGAAGTCGTGGATATGGTTCAAAATAATCATGCCCACATTGGACTAATTGAAAAACCCATTGAAACCAAAAATCTACACAAAGAAATTGTTTATGAAGATCAACTAGTTCTAGCAGGAGATGCCGCTTCAAAATTTTGGCTCTTAAGAGAAAAGAACTCTGGCTTACGTTTTTTCAATGAGCTTTATCTCAACGAACACAGCATCAACTTACCAATTATCGAATTAAACAACAACGAAGTCCTGTTACAATTGCTAAAAAATAACATTGGGCAATCAATTGTTTCTCGATTATCTATTTCCGATGAGATCCCTTGGCAACCAATTGATCAGTCCTTTGCTTCTCGAAAAATTTTCATTGTCCAGACCGATCACCATGCCAATACTTCCTTCTCTGAAGTTTATAACCGAATCGTTGAAAAAATTCGTGAACGACAAACCTAAAAAACAGGAGAACGACTTAGCTTTCGCTAAATCGTTTTCCTGTTTTTTATTCATCAGTTTCCTCTACCAATTCAAATTCAAAAGGTTCTAACTCAAATAGTTGGTGTAAAATTTGCTGGGTTTCTTGGAACACTTGTTGTGGCTCTTTACACAAAAGAGTGCTTTGAATGGTCTGTTTTTTTGATTGAAAAAGAATTCTCGTTTCCTCTTCCTTAAATACAACTTGATGAGTTTCCCTTTCAAACACCGTATATTCTTCGAACATTTCCATAACTAATTTTTGACGAAACCCTTCTTTGAGTGCTAATAAAGTTACTAAATCTGCAACGGTTAGCATTTCTAACGCAATTGTTTCATCTTCTACATGAACAAGATAATTCGTACACTTCACATTCGGACAGGCATTGCAGCCGCCATTAATCAAGTCTGAGGTAGTTGTTATTTTCACCTGTTTCATCTTAATCCTTCTTTCCTACTTTTCGAGAAAAACACAAGGGGTCTCCTCAAAAATATTCAATAAAATATGATTGACTTCTTGAAAGACTTCTTCGTGATTCCGGCATTGTTTTTCCATTACTAAACGCAGATCATTCACAACAAAAGTCAACGTCGTCGCTTGTTGGGAAACATGTATACAACGGTTGCCTTTAACAAAACATTCTGTTTGTTCTTCAATGAATGGTTCTTTTTGATAGCCATATGCTGAAGCGACACATTCCAGGATTTCGTAGATTTCTATTTTTGGAAGTTCATAGCTACAGCTACCGATAACTAGTTGAAAACAGTTCGGCTGTTTTTCATTATTGCTTGCATAATACACTGTTGTCGTTGTCATTTTGCCTCCTTATCTCCTCTATTTTCCTACTCTTATCATAACAAAAAAAGCACGCTTCCCTTATTTAAATTGTTAATAAAGACTATTACAGATTGGTATAACCACACCTAAAAGTTCGTGATATAATTCACTAAGAAAGAAATATTACAGAAAGAAGAGATGAACGATGAAAGTATTTAACAAAAAAGTCGCAATTATTGGTACTGGTTTTGTTGGCACAAGTATTGCCTATTCCATGATCAACCAAGGGATTGCGAATGAATTAATCTTAGTTGATATTGACAAAGCCAAATCTGAAGGCGAAGCAATTGACTTATTAGATGGTGTGTCTTGGGGTCAAGAAAATGTAAACGTCTGGGCTGGCGACTATCAAGACTGCCAAGATGCCGATATCGTCGTGATTACAGCTGGTGCTAATCAAAAACCTGGGCAAAGTCGTCTAGATTTGGTTTCAATCAATGCAGAAATTATGAAAACAATTGTTAACAATATCATGAAATCTGGTTTTGATGGAATTTTAGTGATTGCCTCAAATCCTGTCGATGTACTGACTTATGTGGCTTGGCAAGCTTCTGGTTTACCTGTTTCAAGAGTAATTGGAACTGGTACAACTTTGGACACAACTCGTTTCCGCAAAGAACTGTCTCAACGTTTAGCGATTGATCCACGCAATGTTCACGGCTATATTATTGGCGAACACGGGGATTCTGAAGTGGCTGTCTGGTCTCATACCATGATTGGTACCAAACCTATTTTAGAAATTGTGGATACGACAGAGCGCTTAACTAGTGACGATTTACCAATCATTTCTGATAAAGTGAAAAATACAGCTTATGAAATTATCGATCGCAAACAAGCGACCTATTATGGGATTGGTATGAGTACTGCACGCATTGTTAAAGCCATTTTAAATAATGAACAAGCTATTTTACCTGTCTCAGCTTACTTAGATGGGCAATATGGGCAACAAGATGTATTTACAGGGATTCCTGCAGTCGTTGGCAATCAAGGTGTGACTGACATTATTGAATTGAATCTGAATGCCGCTGAAAAAGAACTCTTCCAAAAATCAGTGACACAATTAAAACAAGTGATGGCATCGTTACAACCGAACGCTTAGTAATTTTTAACTAAAAATAACACTTCAACTAAATTATTCTCTACCAAAATAGATTCTAATTCCCCTTTATCGTTCTTTTTGGTACCATGAAAGAAGAACTTCAACTAAAGCAGAAATTAGGAGGACAAAAAATGGTAATCCAAGGAGATACGTTAGAAAATAGCGCACGTCGTTTATTGCAAGAACGTGGCGTAACAATGAATGATTTAGCTGAACTTGTGTTATTTTTACAAAAAGATTATATTGACAATTTAACATTAGATACTTGTTTAGAAAGTGTTGATGCCGTGTTAACAAAGCGTGAAGTACACAACGCGATTATTACAGGTGTCCAACTGGATATTCTGGCAGAAGAAAACAAGCTACTCTCACCGTTACAAGAAATTTTAACGGAAGATGAAGGGCTTTATGGCATTGATGAAATTATGGCGCTCTCCATTGTAAATGTTTATGGATCTATCGGTTTTACGAACTATGGGTATATCGACAAGGTAAAACCAGGCATTTTAAAAGAGTTAAATGCGCATGATGGCGAACATGTCCACACATTCTTGGATGATATCGTGGGCGCAATTGCGGCTGCGGCTGCCAGTCGGTTGGCCCACTCACAACCAGATTTAAGTGATATTACTAAATAAAAAACTTGCCTCTTCATTTTTATGAGAAGAGGCAAGTTTTTTATTTGCTGGACTTCTCACAAGCTTTCTACTTAACAGTAATTATTTGCCGTGTTATGTTACAGTCAAGAATAAACAGCTAAAGGAGGTTATCTAGAAATGAAAAAGTTTTTACGCGTATTTTTAATTTTTATTGGGGTATTCTTTCTTGCAAGTTGCGGTTCAAAAATAGAGACAAAAACCTTTGTAGGTTCGCCACAAGATGGGATTGATTCCACCTTAACCTATACGTACCAAGGAGATAAAGTCTTAACGCAAACGGCTAAAAACATTGTTTCTTATGACAAATTGGGGATTACAAAAGAAGAGGCAAAAACAGCGTTGGAACCCGTTTCTAAACAATATGAGGACATCAAAGGGCTTGATTACAAACTGACCTATGAGGACAAACAAGCCATCGAAAAATTGACGATTAATTATGAAAAACTTGATTATGATAAAGCAAAAAAAGTGGATGGTATCCAGATTGATGGAGATTCTTCTAAGGGAATTAGCATGAAGAAAAGCCAAGAATTGGTGGAGTCACAAGGTTATACAGAACAAAAATAATAAAAGAAAGCGTGCGACAATGGGCATTGTTGCACGCTTTCTTTTGATTATTTAAATCGATGTTGCCATCTTCACTGCCTGAATTGGGTCAAAATGATGGACAGAGTAAACGACTGTACCGGCTTGCCAAACTACTGAGTTGCGATTATAGTCAGTGGTTCCTGCCACGTTCAGTGTGATTTGACCAACGGTATTCGGTGCTGGTAATGTTTCTTGTTCCAAAATGTTGACAACATTTTTCGCTAAATCATCAGGCGATTCACCATTGATATTTGAGGCCCGTACGACTAAACTCCAATTGCCTTCTTGCCAAGATAAGTAACTAGAACCTGCCGCCCCTTGTTTATACCCAGTAATATTGTAACCTAAATCTACTGGTTGACCGCCATTGTCAATGATTTGGTTCACTGCATTTTTTGCTTCGGCATCAGAGCCATATGTTTTTTTCTCAAAAGAACTAATTGGCGTTAACTGATTGACACGTGCATCATTCACTGGAATCGCTTCTTTTTCTGCATAATATAAAACACGGAAATTGTTTTGATCCGCTTGTGAAGTTGTCGCTGCAGTTAAAAAGTTATTCGTTTGACTCGTTAAAATTGCCTGCGGTAAGCCTTGACCAGGAAACATGTTTGCTAGCTGGTTAAGCACTTGGTTGGCTTGGTCATCTGGATTCGCATTTTTCGCTGGTGATTGCTTCTCTGCTGAGCCATTATTTGCCGCTTCCTTCGTAGAAGAAGCTGTTGCTTTCGAATCAGCTGTTGTTGTTCCTGACGGTTTCGCATCACTAGATTTTGTTGTTGCTTTGCTACTTGATTCTTTTGTAGCAGATGCTTTTGTACTCTCGACTGTGGTACTTTCCGCAGCACTGGAACGACTATCCGTATTTTCTGTACTTTTTCCGCCGCCGCATGCTGCTAAAGCAAGGGTTAAAAGAAAAGCACTAGAAATAAGCCCTATCTTTTTCATAAGAATTCCTCCTTGTTTTCCCTACCCTTATTGTACCTTAATCATGTGTATCCGTCACTTGTTTGTGTTTCGTTCTAAGTTGGTTTAAATAACAGAAAGTGGACGGTAGGATTCGAACCTACACCTCAACATTGAGCAAGAATAAACTACTGTTAGTCTCTATGAGTTTAACACCACGTTCATCCACCTATTTGATTGATCCTTTGTATCATAACTTAGAATAATTAAATTGCCTTTAAGGAGCTTCAAAGATTATATGAAGAATTGTAAAAAATCTGTGACGAAAAAACGATTGAACCAATCAGTAGATACACTGAGGTTCAATCGTAACCAATTGTTTAATTATCTGAAAAAACTCACAATTCAACGTTAGTCCCTGGTGCTTTTTTGTTTTCCCCTTGTTGTTTTTTTAAGAATATCCCCAAAATGACGGTGATAATGGGACAAAGCAATGGGAAAAAGGCATACGGTAAGTATTCTAGTGCACCAACTTTTAACGTTCCCATAATGAAGGTACCACTAACTCCCCAAGGAATTAACGAGTTGACTGCCGCCCCAGCATCTGCCAAAGTACGAGTTAAATATTTTTTATCAATACCTAAACGAGTAAATGAGGATTTAAATGTTTCCCCTGGTAAAATAATTGACAAATATTGTTCGCCAACTAGTAAGTTAATTCCCACAGAACTTAAAGCAGTTAAAGCGATTAATTTAGCTGGATTATTCACATAGCCTTTAATTTTATCAATTAAAGTAGCCACGATGTTAAACTTAATCAACAAGCCGCCCAAACCTAATGCCAAAATAATCAACGCAGCAGAACCTAACATGCTTTCAATCCCACCACGAGATAAAAGTGTATCAATACTTTGGTCCCCTGTATCTGCCACATAACCACTCATTAAGATGGTAGAAACTTTCGCTAAACTTAGGTGATGATCATTTATAAAAGCTAAGATGACCGCCACTGTAGAGCCGACTAGTAATGTTGGAATAGCCGGTACCTTTTTCCAGGCGAATAAGAATAAAACCGCTACTGGCAACAATGTAATCGGTGAAATCCAGAATCCTTGATGTAACGTTTGGACCATTGCATCAACCGATTGTAAATCCGCCGAACCAGATTGATGCCCCAAGAAGATATAGCCGACAATCGAAATAATAAACGCCGGAATAACAGTGTACATCATGTTTAGTATATGTTCAAAAAGGTTCACGCCACCAATTCCAGCAGCTAAGTTTGTTGTATCAGATAACGGTGAAATGTTGTTCCCTAAAAAGGCACCTGAAACAACTGCACCAGCTGTCATCGCATTGTCGAATCCAAGAATATGTCCAATACCTAGAAAGGCAATCCCCATAGTTGAAACAGTCGTAAAGGAGCTCCCTACCGTCACACCAACTAGTGCACAGACCACAAAAACGGTTGGTAAGAAGAACTTCACTGAGATAATTTTAAAACCATAAACCATAATTGTTGGAATCGTCCCAGACAAGATCCAAGTAGCAACTAAGACACCTATCAACAAGAAAATAATAATCGGAATGATCCCTGGTTTAATCCCTTCCACAATGCCTTCGTGGATCTCATCCCAAGAAAATCCTTTCCATTTGCCATAAAGCAACAACAACATGAATACAAAAAGAATCGGTATGTGAGGGGTTAATTTTTGACCAATAATTAAGTACCCGAGAATCGCTAACAAGGCAACCAAAATGCCTAAACTTTCAGCGAACGAAACAGTGGGTTTCGTTGATTTCATATGAAAACCTCCTTTTATGGAAAGCGAAAACTGAAGCAATAATCGAACTTGCTTCAGTTTCCAAACGACAATTTACTATAGTCATCAGATGAAGAGGCACTCAGCAAAATAATTGCTGGCCTTTTTATTCACCTAAATCTTCTTTTACTTCCGTTGCCCAACTTGCTTTTTTAAAGCGATTAATGATTAACGGAATCACAAACATGACAATAGTGATTAATGCAACTAAGACTGCATCAGTCACGGTTGTTGTACCTAATGTGGCGAAAATAACAATGATAACACTAAAAATTAACATTGCTGCCACTAAATAAGCTAAGCCATTACCTTTTTTACCAATTCGGTAAGGACGTAGTGTATCTGGTTGAGATTTACGTAATTTAATTAGGGAAATCGCAATCAATACATACACAATACTATAAATAATTGTTGTTGCATTTGTTAAAGTTAAGAATACAGCGTTGACA
Organism: Enterococcus sp. DIV0183; assembly: GCF_050541505.1. NCBI lineage: Bacteria > Bacillati > Bacillota > Bacilli > Lactobacillales > Enterococcaceae > Enterococcus > Enterococcus sp. DIV0183. Next base: position 399,117 of record NZ_CP172932.1, on the reverse strand, counting down.
TCATCCATTACCCCATAAAGTAAAGCGAATAATGAGATAACCACAGATTGTGTTAACACAACGTTACGAGAAACGCCATATTTATTTTCGCGATGGAAACCAAATTTTGGTGGCAATAAGCCATCACGAGCAACTTGAATAATTGTTTTTGATGGTCCAGTAACCCAAGCAGATAATTGTAATAACACACCTAAGAAGACCATGAAACTAAAGATATTACCAATAATTGTTGGTAAACCTAAAACGTCACAATAAAGCAAAATTGGTTGTGTAATGTTAGACAATTCCATTTTGCCATTTGGAACAATATTAGCAACAAACATTGCATTAATAACGTTTAATAAAACTAAACCAATTAATGAAATGAAAACGCCTTTTGTATAATTTTTTGTTGCATCTTTCAAACGAGGAATATAAACAGAAGACATTTCAATCCCAACAAAGATAAACGCAATCCCTGCTAGATATTTAAATGTGTCCATATTTTCTAAGTTTGGTAAAACTTTTGACCAAGAGAAGGCACCTAAATAGCCGCCAGGTGTTAAGCCTACTTTAATCATTGAAAGAAGACCTAAAACAAACATAACTAATACTGGGATGTAAACACCTAGCCAAACACCAATATTTCCGCCAACTTTCGCCATATCAAATTTCAAGTTCAAGATTGTAATAATCCAGTAAATCACTAAGATACAACCTAATACGAACCAATGATTTTCACCTAAATGAACATTACCAAATGTATTACCTAGCAAAGGGCCTAATGTAGAAGCAACCATTACCATTCCTGGGAACATTTGCACCCATAGTAACCAAGCGACAACAAATCCCCATTTGCTACCTAAGGCAGTTTTAACCCAAAGTTGAGGGCCACCTTCTTGAGGAAGCATCGTAGATAATTCACCAGATATCAATGCGATTGGACCAGCAAAGAATAAGACCGCGAAAATTGTGTAAGAAATTAATGTCCAACCAACAGCAGCAAGTGTTGGGATACTACGTACAGTTGCACACAATGCCATTGTTAAACCGATAAAAGTACCTAATTCAATTTTTTTAACTTGTTGTTTATCCAATTTTGTACACTCCTTATAAGATTTTGGATAAGGAGCATGAATGACTGTTATACGCTGAGTAAAACAGTCATTCGACTGCCTCTTACCCAGACAAAGAATTGGTTAAGAGGTTAGCCGTCTGGTTGATTTATCTCTTAAATAAATCAACCAGACGAACGTTCCCTCGTTCGGTTACCATTTCTTTTTTCCGTTTAAGATTCAATTATTTTACGTCGTAAATTTGTTCTAATTTTTCTTGTAAAGCAGCTTGAATCTTAGGAGCGTAAACATCAAATTCTTCTTTATCGTTCATGTATGGAGTCATTACAGCAGCACGTAACACAGTTACTTTACCTGCACGGTTCCATTCTTCGTCACTAAATCCTAAGCTGTTTACAAATTTTAATGGGCTGTTGCCATAATCTGGAATAGCAAAGTCAGTATGTGAAGTAATGAATTCGTTGTTGTAAATATTTCCTTTAACGTATGATGCATAGTCATATACATCATGGTTTAATTTGTTCATTGCTACTAAATCATCGTTGCCTTTTTCTTTAAACACATAGTCAACCATGTTGAAGTCTGGATGAGTTAATGTGTGGACTTCGATTTCTTTGTCGCCAACTTTGAATGTTAAATCATTCAAGAAGTTATAGAAATGATGTGATCCTTCAATTGAAGCACCAATTAATTTACCATAACCTGCAACGTTTAAAGGTAAAACGTGATGTGCAGCCCATACAGAAGCAGCTGTTGCACCAGCTTTTGAACCTTCAAGGATATAAGCACCTAGTAACGCAGGAATATCGGCACCTTTTTCAAATACGTAAGTTGCGAAGTAAGAAATAACGTCGCGCATACGGATATCTTGGATAACGATACCACCAGCTGAATAAGGGATATAACCCATTTTATGAGGGTCAATTGTTACTGATTCTGCTAATTCGATTGCTTTATATGCATCATACACTTCTCTTGAAATGTGTTCTTTTTTCTCTTTGAAGACACCGTATTCTTCGTGAACATCTTGTAAATCTTCGTAAGGGATGAAGTTGTTGTCTTCGTCTAAGAAGATGGCACGTCCATAACCACCATAAGCAGCATCAACGTGTACATAATAGTAAATACCGTCTTTCATTAATTCATCGCGTAAAGCAATAATTTTATCGATTGAGTCAACGGCACCTTCTTCAGTAGAACCAACTACACCGACAACACCTAGCACTGGAATTTGTTCTTCTGCTAAGCCACGAACGATTTTTTCTAATTCGTTGATATCCATACGGTAGTTATGGTCAACTGGTACTGGGATAACTTGATCTAAACCGATACCGATAATATCAGCAGCTTTTAACCAAGAATAGTGTTTAGTTTGTGGAACTAACCATTTACCGATTGTTTGTAAATGTTTACCTGAACGAGCTGAATGAGCTTTGATTTCATCAATTTCATCTTCAGCTGATTCTAATAAGTCCATAATTTCTTTTGTTGGCATGTTCAATAGTTCCCAATCTGATTTGCCAGCAACTAATTCTGGTTTTACTTCTTTCATAGCAAATGGTAATGATTTAATGTTACGGGCATACCATAAGCCTTCTAAGTTAGCTAAAGAACCATCAGCAACGATGTGTCCCCAACCATTTTTGTAGCTCATTAAGTGAGCAAATTCATGTCCTACTTCTTCTTCCATTTGAGAAGTTGCTGGAGAAGATTCATAGGCAACGTTGTTCCCGTTCCATAGCATTGCAAAGTTGTAAGCTAATAGAGAAGGCATTAATGTTTCTGAGTTCATATGTCCCCAATATCTACCTGCTGTATGCCATGGAACTGAATGTGTACGCATGCGAGAAGAGATTTCATTCAATACATCTTTCATATGGTTGACAGTTTTTTCGTAGCTTTCAGATGTGCGTTCTTGAGAAGAGATAACTGGCATGTCTTGTGGCATGTAGTTTTGACGCCATCCTAAATGTTCATCTACTAAGTCGATCAACAAGTCTTTATATAATTGTCCGTTTTCGGCTTTGTCCCCAATGAATAGTGCATTAAGGTTCATTTCGCCTTTTGCTAATTTTTCGTTTTTCATACGAAAATTCCTCCTTACAAATTTTAATGAATTAGATTTTGCATTCACAACTTACACCCAAACGGCTAAAGTGTAAAGAAGAAAAATAACAATGGTTATCATAGCTCTTTAATTTTATAATTTTTTCACAAGGTGTCTTGTCAGAACCATTATATAAAAAAATAAGAGTGGGATTGTGTGTACAATCCCACTCTTATTAGGTGTATTAACGGTTTCACCACTACCTGTAAGGAGAAATAGAATTTTAACTTTGATCAAATAATCACACGTCTTCTCTTCGTGAAATTATTATCAATTTCTAATCCATTACTTTTGCTAAAAAGTAATTTTTCTTCCCTTTCCGTACAACAACGAATTTTCCATCGAAATGTTGTGTTGGATCGACTGCAAAATCTAAATCGGTAACTCGGTCACCGTTAATACTTATAGCTCCTCCGCTCACATCTTCGCGAGCTTGACGTTTTGATGGTTCGATTTCTGTGTCAACTAACCAATCTACGATGTTTTTAGCATCTTTGGTAATTTCAACAGTTGGCACATGTTCTAACCCTTGCTCGATTTCCTCAATCGTTAAGTCTTTAATATTGCCTGAGAAAAGAGCTTCTGAAATTTTTTGCGCTTCTTCTAATGCTGCATCATCGTGAACAAATCGTGTCACTTCTTCAGCTAAGCGTCTTTGTGCTTCACGTTTACCTGGTTCTTTTTCAACTTTTTCAGCTAACGCATCGATTTCTTCTTTATCTAAGAAAGTAAAGAATTTCAAGTATTTGATGACATCACGATCATCTTGGTTTAACCAGAATTGGTAGAATTCAAATGGTGAGGTTTTCTTAGGATCTAACCAGATAGCGCCACCCGCTGTTTTCCCAAATTTTGTACCATCTGCTTTTAGCATTAAAGGAATGGTTAACCCGAATACTTTGGCTTCTGGTCCTTCTTTTTTACGAATCAAATCTAATCCTGCAGTGATATTGCCCCATTGATCAGCGCCACCAATTTGCAATTGAATATTATGTTTTTTATGCAATGTGTAAAAGTCAATTGATTGAAGAATTTGGTATGTGAATTCTGTAAAGGAAATGCCACTTTCTAAACGACTAGCGACAATGTCTTTTGCCAACATCGTGTTGACATTAAAGTTTTTCCCGTAATCTCTTAAAAAATCTAATAAAGATAGTTCTGATAACCAATCGTAGTTGTTCACCATTGTTACCTCAGCATCTTTACCAAATAATTTTTTCATTTGATTTGAAAGACTGTCCACATTATGTTGCACAGCTTCCATCGTTTGTAAAACACGTTCAGTTGTTCGTCCACTTGGGTCACCAATTGTTCCAGTTCCGCCACCAATTAAAATGTATGGGTGATGACCTGCTAATTGGAATCGTTTCATCATCATAAAAGGAATTAAATGTCCAATATGCATGCTATCTCCAGTTGGATCGACACCGCAATATAGCGAAATGCTCGTATTTTCTGTAAGTTCTCTTAGTCCTTCTTCGTTTGTTTGTTGATTGATTGCATCACGCCATGCTAGCTCGTCAATGATATTCATGTTATCACCCTCCATATTTATAATTATCTCTTTATAGGAAATCGTTCATTTAAAGAAATAAACGATTAACACACTTGTTTTTACACGATATTCCGTGTTTATTTCTATGTATACACGGGTTCACGAAATTTTCTTTGGTCTGCCACGTATTCAAAAAAAGAATACAAAAAATCCCTAAGCCGTCGAAACGACTTAGGGACGAATTTCTCGTGGTACCACCCAAATTTATACATAGTTTAGTTTATTTAAAATACTATATACCTCTTAACAAATAACGCTGTTACCCGTGCCCTGTAGGCAGAAGCTCAAGAATGTAATTCGATAAATAACGTGTACTAGTTTCCAGCGCCACTAGCTTTCTGTAACAGTGGTTATTTCTCTACTGCTTTTCTGTCATTGCTTTGTATTCAACTTGTACATGTAGCATATTCCTTTTCGTTTTTTTTGTCAACACTCTTTGCTTAATTTTTTTTACTTTTATAAAAGATGTCCCTTTTTCACAAAAATAAAATAACAAATTAAAAATAATATTTATTTGTTTTAACAGCAACTACAGATAAAAAAATAACGAATAAAATTAAAAAATATTCTTTAAATTTTTTTTGACTTTTTTTGTGATTTTCTATACTTTTATAAAATTCCCGAAGAAAAATGACGAACTTCGGATCAGAAGTTCGTCATTTTGTGAAAAACAGTTTTAAAGAATTGGTGAAAATAATCGTGAAATTTGTTGTTTAAAAATCAACCATTTTGACATGTCGCGAACAACTTCTGGAGTCATTGTTGTACATTTTTTTCGATCTTCTAAGAAAATTGCTTCTAATTGATCAATGATTTTTTTATCATATAACACAGCATTTGCTTCAAAGTTTAATTTGTAACTTCGGATATCTTGATTGGCTGAACCAACTGTGCAGACTTCATCATCCATAATCATTGTTTTCGCATGTAAGAAACCACCGTTATAAATTAAAATTTCAATATTTTCTTTCATCAATAAGCGGCCGTAATACTGTGTTGCTCGATAAATAAACGGATGGTCGGGCTTATCTGGAATCATAATTTTAACATCTACTCCTGAAGCCGCAGCAACCTTTAAAGCAGCCAAGACACTATCATCAGGAACTAAATACGGCGTTTGAATCCAGACTCTTTTCTTGGCAGAAGTAATCAATTTAATAAAGGCCAATTTAATTTGTTCACGGTCACTGTTAGGACCACTGGCAATCATCTGAATGGATGTATTTGCCTCTGGCACCAATGCTTCAAGTTTAAAGAAATAATCCAATTGATACGCCACACGATTTTTCTCGGGGGAAGAGACGTTCCAATCCATTAAAAAACGCATTTGCAGTAATGAGGCTGCTGGCCCTTGAATCCGTAAATGTGTATCCCGCCAATAGCCAAACTTTTTAGTCGTTCCGGCATATTGATCGGCAACATTAAAGCCGCCAATGTAGCCTACTTTTCCGTCAATAACAACAATTTTCCGGTGATCATGATAATTCAAACGAAACTTCAAAAGTGCTTTTTGAGAAGTAATAAACGTTTGGACAAAACCACCGTTTTTTTTCAATTCATTCAAATGATGAACCTTGGTGCCCTTTGAGCCAAAGGCATCGTAAAGCAACCGCACTTCAACCCCTTCAGCCGCCTTTTCTTCTAATAAGTTCAAAATTTTGGTGCCGATATGATCCGTTACAAAGGCATAATATTCAATATGAATGGAGTGCTGAGCTTTTTTTATGTCCGCCATCAACGCATTGAATTTTTCCGTACCATCCGTAAAAATTTCAACATCATTTTTCTTAGTCAGGGGCATCCTATTTAACGAGGAAAAAAAGTCTGTAAACTGTTGTTGCTCCTCCGTCGGCATCTTTTGACTATAAAGTTCAAAACTTTCTTCTTGGAAATTCTGGAAATTCTCTAATTCCCGTAAATCACTTTGTTGCAAATAAAATTTCTTTTTGTCGGTTAAACCTCGACCAAAGAATAAATATAAGAAAAAACCAAAAACGGGTAGAGCAATCAGTACGAGTAGCCATGCCCAAATTGCTGCTACATCTCGAGGTTTTAACAAAATGGTAATTCCCGCAATAATTGCATTAATAAAATAAATAACTGTTAAGACGCTAAGAATCAATTGTCTTCCTCCTTTATTTGTTACGTTTTAGTATACCATCAATTACGGATTTGGAATATCTTTTCTTTAGCGACTTCTGTCTCAAAAAATAAAAAGAGCCCCCATTCTAGTTAGTGATACTAGAATGAGGGGGTCTTTTTGATGTTTGTTTGAAAGTCTTTTAACTTAATTTCGTGTAAATGGACCTTTAGGAGCAATCAATTCTAAATTTGTACCATCTGGATCGGTAAAGTAAGCAACCCCTGTACCAAAACCGCTCTTCAAGCCATCTTCTTCTTGGAATGTAATCGGCTCTCCATCAGGTTCTACGCCAATCGCTCTTAAACGTGCAACAGCTGCATCAATATCTTCCACTTCGAAACACATATGCATTGCACTAATTTGTTCGTTGGAATAAGAAGCTTTTTCTGATTTTGGTTTAACATATTCTAATAAATCAATATTGATGTTTTCTAGATGCACATTGGCATACTTGATTAATGTATCATCTAACCCTTGTGTTTGGGCCATCCGTTTTCCACCAATTTCATCACGATTTGCGATTTTTGTTCCTGTTAATGCTTCATAAAACTTCACTGATTCATCCAAATTACTGACTGTAATCCCCACGTGGTTGACTACTGAAAAACCTTTAACTGCTTCACTCATTGTATCTCCTCCTAGTTAATTTTTAGAAATCAAACGTGTCTGGATCTGGTCCCACACGTAACGATTCATTCAATTGGTTAATTTGTGCCATTTCTTCTGCACTTAGTTCAAAATCAAAGACCGCTGCATTGCTAATCATCCGTTCTTTGTGGACAGATTTCACCGCTAATAAGATATCTTGTTGAATATCCCAACGTAAAATCACTTGGGCTGCTGATTTATTATGGTTCTCAGCAATCGCCAAAATGGTTTCATTAGATAATAATTGGCCTTGCATCAATGGTGACCAAGCTTGGACTTTGATATCATGTTTTTCACAGAAATCACGCACTTCTTTTTGATCCAATTTTGGATGTAGTTCCACTTGGTTAATTACCGGAACAACTTTTGCATAAGAAAGTAAATCTTCTAAATGATGAACTTGGAAGTTGCTGACACCAATTGCTTTCACTTTTCCTTCAGCATATAAAGTTTCTAAAGCTTGCCATGATTCTTTGTAAGAATTATTTCCTGGCCAATGAATTAAATACAAATCTAAATAATCTAAACCTAAACGTTCCAAACTATCATTGAAAGCTTGAATTGTTTCATCATAGGAAATATGCGCGTTCCAAACTTTCGAGGTAACAAATAAGTCCTCACGGTTCAAACCAGTTGCCGCTAAGCCTGCTTTAATTCCCGCTCCTGTGCCAGATTCATTGCCATAGATTTGCGCTGTATCGATTAAACGATAACCATTGATAATCCCTTCTTCGACCACTTTTGCTGTCTCTTCATCTGGTATTTGGAATACCCCGAGACCCATTCCTGGAATTTTAGTGCCGTTGTTTAATGTTACTGTATCTGCTAGTGATGTAATCATTTGATTCGCTCCTTTAACGTTTTCTGATATCATCATATACCGTGCCGTACATGCTGTATAGTACGTACTTTTTCGTTTCATAGGAACCAAAAAGTGCGCTTTTTGGTAAATTCGCTTTTTTAGCCTGAAAAATTTTTAACTTTTTTTATATAACGTACTTTCTCGCTCTTCTAAGCGTAGCATTCTTTAACCGATTTAACTAGTGTATCTCTCACGACACACGACATTTTATGTAAAAAAAGAGAACGCGTACTCCGTCTTCGAAACGTCCTAAGACGCCGACAGAATACCGTTCTCGTGGGTTTGGCACCCAATGGGGGCATAGGGATTCGAACCCTAGACCCTCTGATTAAGAGTCAGATGCTCTAACCAACTGAGCTATGCCCCCGTTGTATAAAATGGCTTTTCAGCTACCTCAATATTGTAGCACTCCGCTATTATTTATACAAGAGGGAATTTTTTTCAGTTGTTATTCTTGTGAAGATTGTTCTTTTTTTACAGGACAAGCTGTTTGACAATCTTCACAACTTTCCCCTTTTTTGATTCGTCGATAGGTGATGATTCCTGCTGTTCCAAAAATTAAAATGGATAAAATAATTGTTGCCATCCGTTATTACCCTCTTTCTAAAGAAGTGATTGCTTGGACACTTTCTTTGCCTGGCTTTGGTTTTCTTATAAGGAAATAAAATCCAGCTAAAACAACACCCATCGCTAAAAAAGTCCCCAGAGTTAGTGTGCCTTTTTCGACTAACACATGGCCTAATTGATAAATCACAAAACTAACCATATAAGCCAAACCGCATTGATAACCAATGGCTCCTAATGTCCATTTGAGGTCTCCCATTTCACGACGAATTGCGCCAATTGCAGCAAAACAAGGTGCACATAATAAGTTAAAAGTTAAGAACGAATAGGCCGCGACTGGCGTAAAGGTGTGTTGCAGTGCGCCCCAGACTTCTACCCCGTTTTCAGAAACATCTTTCACATTGCCAAATAAAATGCCTAAGGTACCAATAATATTTTCTTTCGCTATCAATCCTGTAATTGTGGCAACTGCCCCTTGCCAATTACCCCAGCCTAATGGGATAAATAGCACCGCCAACCCTTTACCTAGAAATGCTAGAATACTTTGACTTTCTGGAACGGGTTGAAACGTCACAGAATAATGGGACATGAACCAAATGAGAATACTGGAAACAAAAATAATCGTACCTGCTTTTTTTACAAATGAGCGACATCGTTCATAGGCATGCCGAACCACACTTCTAAGCTGTGGCAAATGATAGGCGGGAAGTTCCATAATGAATGGTGCTGGATCTCCCGAAAAATGCTTGGTCTTTTTTAAAGCAATTCCTGATAACACAATGGAAGCAACCCCTAAGAAATAAGCAGAGGGCGAGACCCAACTTTGGTTAGGAAAAAATGCACCTGCAATCAGAGCGATAATTGGCAACTTCGCCGAACATGGCATAAAAGTCGTGACCATAATAGTCATTCGCCGATCGCGTTCGTTTTCAATCGTTCGACTAGCCATCACGCCTGGGACCCCACAACCTGTCGCAATTAACATCGGAATAAACGACTTACCAGATAGGCCGAATTTCCGAAACAAGCGATCCATGACAAAGGCAATCCGGGCCATATAGCCACAATCTTCTAAAAAACCTAAACATAAAAACAGGACGGCCAGTTGTGGTAAAAATCCTAACACAGCCCCAACACCTGCAATGATCCCATCTAAAATTAAACTTTGCATCCATGGCGCTACTTGCCATTGCGCCAACCAATTTCCCACAAATTGAGGAACCCATTCCCCGAAAAAGACATCGTTTAACCAGTCTGTCCCCATTGTACCAACCGTTTGAATAGACAAGTAATAGACCAACCACATCACAAACGCAAAGATTGGCAACGCCAACCACCGATTGGTTACCACTCGGTCAATCTTATCACTGTGAGTAAATGTCATTTCTGTTTTTTTCGTCGCACACAAAGCAATTAATCGAGCAATAAAGGCATAGCGTTCATTGATGATAATCGCTTCACTTTCATCTTGAAAGATTTTTTCAGTAATTTGAATGACTTCTTCAATTTCTTTTTCTTGAAAAGAACTCAATAATAATTGCTCTTTGGTTCGAACATCTCGTTCAAAAAGTTTTAAACTATACCAACGCTGTTGCGTTTCAGGAACAGTATTCCCTAAAATATCAACAATTTCAGCAAGTGCTGCTTCTAAGCGATTATCATAAGAAGGATAAATAACCTCTGTCTCTATGGCATTCGCTCGCTGCTTACTTTGTTTTAAAGCATGATCCAACCCACGATTCTTCAAAGCACTAACCTCAACGACAGGCACGCCTAAGCCATAACTTAACTTTTCACTATTCAATGTTTGGCCGTTTTTTTCCAACAAATCCATCATATTTAACGCACAAACAACCGGTAATCCAGTTTCAATTAATTGTGTTGTTAAATAAAGATTCCGTTCCAAATTGGTCACATCGAGAATATTCAAAATCACTGAAGGTTGGTCCTCCAAAAGATAATCTCGTGCCACAATTTCTTCAGGCGTATAAGGAGAAAGAGAGTAAATCCCTGGCAAATCTTGAATAATGAGTGTCTTATCTTTCTTTGCCACCCCCTCTTTGCGTTCCACAGTCACCCCTGGCCAGTTTCCAACATATTGGTTGGCTCCTGTTAACATATTGAACGTTGTCGTTTTACCGCTATTAGGGTTGCCGGCTAGTGCAATTTGCTGAGTCATTCGCTTTCCTCCTTTTCAACCAAGATTAGTTCCGCTTCACTTTTTCGTAACGTTAGTTCGTAGCCACGTACATTGATTTCAATTGGATCAGCTAAAGGAGCTACTTTGCGAATAAAAATTACTGTTCCTTTTGTTAAGCCCATGTCCATCAACCGACGTTTCACCGCTCCTTGTCCGTGGATCCCTACTATTGTAGCGCGTTCTCCAACTTTTAAGGTATCCAAGGAGACCCAAACTTTCTCATTCGCCGAGCGCTCCTCCACATGAATCGCTTGTAAAATCGTATCTGTCAGCGCAATTCGACTATTATGTAATAAAACAATACCATTTTGATTCTGATAATTGACAAGGACAACTGCTTGGCCTGCAACGACACCTAAATTGTTCAGATGTTTCTTTGTCTGAACATCTGCTTGGACGCTTTCGACTGTATAGACTTTCCCAACTTCTGCCTGCGCTAACGTAATCATTTACTTCCCTCCATGTGAAAAAGTTTCAAACGAAAATGAGAATCGTTCTCAATTAAAAGAATACGCTTGCTTACACGGAAAGTCAATGAATTTCTGGATGTATCTCCTGTTTTCTTCTATTTTCCTTCTATATAGAGACACTTTTTTCAGGTTACTATTTTTGAAAAAAGTCAGCTCTTGTTTTTTATGTTACTAGCTACTATAAAATTCCACTCATTCAATAACAAATCCACTTATTTTTTCTTCTTGTGCCTAACTCAAATGTCAACACAATATTTAGTGTTTTTTCACTAAATGTTCTCTTTCAAAATTTTAATTTTTTTGTTTGTCAAACACTGACCAATGTGTTTTTTCTCCCAAAAACGAGGATTCACGTGTTTTCATTTTTCTTTCAAAAACACAAAAACTAGTATTATGAGAAAAACGCACCACAATATATAGTGTTAAAGTGTTGACTTTTTTCTACATAGATTTATACTAGTCTATGTAGAAAAAAAGAGGAGGAACTTTCAATGAACGTAAAAATCTTTTCAAAAAATAACTGTATCCAATGTAAAATGGCGAAACGTTTCCTAAGTGAAAATAACATCGCTTTTGAAGAAATCAATATCGACGCACAACCAGATGCTATCGACTGGTTAAAAGAACAAGGGTTCCAAAGCGTACCGGTAATCACATCTGAAGCAACAACCGTTGTTGGCTTCCGTCCAGACCAATTAAAACAATTGGCTAGCTAAGATGAAACTTGTTTATTTTTCAGTCACCGGTCAAACAAGGCGCTTTATTAAAAAATTGGATTTGCCTGCTTATGAACTTGAGCCAGCGAATCCTTTTTTTGAAATAAATGAGCCTTTTATTCTTGTCATTCCTACCTATGATGCAGAAATTACAGAGGTAGTGAATGACTTTCTTGATTATAAAAGTAACCAAGAACTGTTAGTTGGTGTAGCTGGTGGGGGCAACCGTAATTTTGCTGAATTATTTGTCTATACCGCCAAAGATATTTCCCGCGATTACCACGTTCCGCTTCTATACTCCTTTGAGTTTAGCGGAACAGACGAAGACGTGGAGACCTTTAAGAAAGTAGTGGAAGAAATTGAGTCTAAAAGAAATTAAAGATGTCAGCTATTTCAAACTGAATAACGAGATTAACCGTCCTGTTGATGGTCAAATCCCTTTAAATAAAGATAAAGAAGCACTCGCGGCCTTCTTTAAAGAAAATGTAGAACCGAATACACGTAAATTCAGCTCTGCTGAAGAAAAAATCAACTTTTTAATGAAAGAAGATTTTATTGAAACTGAATTCATCGAAAAATATTCAATGGACTTTATTGAAAAATTATATGCTTTCTTAGATGAACAACATTTCCAATTCAAGTCTTTCATGGCGGCTTATAAATTTTATTCTCAATACGCTTTAAAGAACAACGCCGGAACAGAGTATTTAGAAACATATGAAGATCGTGTTGCCTTTAATGCCTTGTATTTTGCGGATGGCGATGAAGAGTTGGCTTTAACATTGGCGGATGAAATGATCCATCAACGGTATCAACCAGCCACACCTTCTTTCTTAAACGCTGGGCGTAAACGTCGAGGTGAATTGGTTTCTTGTTTCTTAGTTCAAGTAACAGATGATATGAACAGCATTGGGCGTTCAATTAATTCTGCCCTTCAATTATCACGAATCGGCGGTGGCGTAGGAATTACTCTTTCAAACTTACGTGAAGCGGGCGCACCAATCAAAGGTTATGATGGCGCAGCAAGTGGTGTTGTCCCTGTTATGAAATTATTTGAAGATAGCTTTAGCTACTCTAACCAACTAGGTCAACGTCAAGGTGCTGGTGTGGTTTATCTAAACGTCTTCCATCCAGATATTGAAATGTTCTTATCTGCTAAAAAAGAAAACGCTGATGAAAAAATCCGTGTAAAAACGTTGTCTCTTGGTGTTATTGTTCCAGATAAATTTTACGAATTAACGCGTAACAACGAAGATATGTATTTATTTAGTCCTTATAGTGTGGAACGTGAATATGGTGTGCCTTATTCCTATGTAGATATTACCAAAGAATATGATAACCTAGTGGCCAATCCAAACATACGTAAACGTAAAATTAAAGCCCGTGACTTAGAAAATGAAATTTCTAAATTACAACAAGAATCTGGCTATCCTTATATCATCAATATTGATACAGCTAACAAAAACAATCCGATTGATGGCAAGATTATCATGAGTAACTTATGTTCTGAAATTCTTCAAGTTCAAACGCCTTCTGTTATTAATGGGAAACAAGAATATGAAGTTTTAGGAACAGATATTAGTTGTAACTTAGGTTCAACTAACATTGTTAATTTAATGGAAAGTCCTGACTTTGGAAAATCTGTCCGCGCTATGACGCGTGCGTTAACTTTTGTAACAGATGCTTCTGAAATTGATGTCGTGCCAACTATCCAAAATGGAAATCGTTTAAGCCATACAATCGGACTAGGCGCAATGGGCTTACACACCTTCTTCGCTAAAAATCATATGGAATATGGCTCTGAAGAATCATTAGACTTTACAGACATTTATTTCATGTTATTAAATTACTGGACTTTAATGGAAAGTAACCAAATTGCGAAAGAATGTAACCAAGTCTTCCATAATTTTGAAAAATCAGATTATGCTTCTGGTGCTTACTTCGATAAATATATTGAAGGCAACTTTACACCAAAATTTGATAAAGTGAAAGAAATTTTCAAAGACATTCAGATTCCAACGGCTGAAGATTGGGCTGCGTTACGCGATGCTGTGAAAAAAGATGGTCTTTATCATCAAAATCGTTTAGCCGTAGCGCCAAATGGTTCAATTTCATATATTAATGATACTAGTGCCAGCATTCATCCAATTACTCGTATGATTGAAGAACGTCAAGAGAAGAAAATTGGTAAGATTTACTATCCAGCGCCTTATTTAGCTAATGATACAATCCCTTACTATACTTCTGCTTACGACATGGATATGCGCAAAGTGATTGATGTCTACGCAACAGCGCAACAACACGTTGATCAAGGAATGAGTTTAACCTTGTTTATGCGTTCAGAAATCCCTGAAGGCTTGTATGAATGGAAAGAAACACCAAAACAAACAACCCGTGACTTAAACATTTTACGTCATTATGCGTTCAACAAAGGGATTAAATCAATTTACTATATTCGTACATTTACAGATGATGCTGAAGAAATTGGCAGCAATCAATGTGAGTCTTGCGTGATTTAATGAAAAGCACTTAAATAAGGCGTTCTGCTTGAGCGTCTTATTTTTTAGGAATGTTCTCTTTTTAAACAGGACATTTTCAGATATACTGGACAAAGAAGAACGGCTGCACGCTCCTATTTGGACTCTGTAGAACGTTTTAAGCGAAGAAACGAGACAACTAGTCAAACAGACTGCTGTCTCAGCATACAGGAGGAATAACCATGGCAACGTATTATGAAGCAATTAACTGGAACGCCATTGAAGACGTCATTGATAAATCCACTTGGGAAAAATTAACCGAACAATTTTGGTTAGATACACGGATTCCGTTATCCAATGACTTAGATGATTGGCGGACTCTTTCCGATTTAGAAAAAACTACTGTCGGCTACGTTTTCGGCGGTTTAACTTTATTAGATACTGTTCAATCAGAAAGCGGCATGGATCAACTGAGAAATGATGTGCGGACGCCCCATGAAGAAGCCGTCTTAAATAACATCCAATTCATGGAATCTGTCCATGCCAAAAGTTATTCTTCTATCTTCAGTACATTAAATACAAAAAAAGAGATTGATGATATTTTTGAGTGGACAAATACCAACAAACATCTGCAATATAAAGCAGAACGGATTAACGAAATTTATAAAAACGGTACTCCATTAGAGAAAAAAATTGCTAGTGTATTTTTAGAAACGTTTTTATTCTATTCTGGGTTCTACACTCCCCTTTACTATTTAGGCAACAATAAACTAGCGAACGTCGCTGAAATTATTAAATTGATTATCCGTGATGAATCAGTGCACGGCACGTATATTGGCTATAAATTCCAATTAGGATTTAATGAATTACCAGAAGATGAGCAAGATAAACTAAAAGACTGGATGTATAATTTACTTTACGAATTGTACGAAAACGAAGAACGTTATACAGAAGAATTATATGATGACTTAGGTTGGACCGAAGAAGTAAAAACCTTTTTACGTTACAACGCCAACAAAGCTTTAATGAACTTAGGTATGGATCCCTTATTTGCGGATACAGCCAATGATGTGAACCCGATTGTAATGAATGGTATTTCGACAGGAACTAGCAACCATGACTTCTTCTCCCAAGTAGGAAATGGCTATTTACTAGGAACAGTTGAAGCCATGAAAGATGATGACTATCTTTACGGTTTAGATAAATAGCAAAAAGCTAGAAACGATCAACGTTTCTAGCTTTTTATTTTACCAACTTCCTGAGGCACCGCCACCGCCGAATGAGCCGCCACCGAATGAACCACCACTGCCGCTACCAGAACTACTATGATTAGACGGATTGTATTGTGAGTTTAAATAAGCATACGTCAAAACACTACCATCATAACTATATAAAGTATCTCCTACTAATAAACGCCCAAAAGATTGTTTTTTTGCATTTGGATATATACTTAGTAAAGAACCACGCTTAGTGGCACGTCTTATTTTCCCTTTTGTGGCAAATAACGTTGCTCCATTAAGATATAAACAATAAAAAGAAGTCTTTTTCATCTTATTTAATACTTCCTTTGTCTGTTCTGAGTTATTTAGGACAGCCTTTGTTGGTAAACAATTCAAATAATCTTGATACATTTTTTTAACAAGTTTTCTTGTTCTTAAAATTTGTAAAATATAAACAGCACAAATGAGCATCCCAGCAATACTTGCCATTAAAAGAACATTTCTTTTCGTTGTATTAGTGTTTAACTCTGTTTGTATATTTGTTAATTCATTATCCACTTGTGCGGTTTTTGAATTGATTGCAGCCGATACTTGATCAATAATTTTATTGAGACCTGTATTATAATCCTCGTCTCTAAAAGCCTCTTTTACTTCTTCATTATTAATAATATCATCCGCATAGCTATCCGTTAAAATACTCTCTAAGCCATATCCAACTTCCAAGCGAGACTCGCGATCCTCAATTGCCATTAGAAAAACCACACCATTATTTTTTTCACGATCCCCTACACCTAATTGATTAGCAATCTTATTGCTGTAAGATTCAACAGATTCCCCACTAGGTAACGCAGGAACGGTAATAAGCATAAATTGTGCGCCATTCGCATTTTCCAACAATTGTTGATTCAATTGAAACATTTTCTGTTTAAGTTGATTTGAGACAATACCTGCATTATCTGAAACATAGATATTAGCATCATTAATGTTCAACTGCCCATTCGTTCCAGTAATTGTCACTAATTCATTTTCACCAGTTATTTCTTGTTTAGAAAAGTTATTTATTGTTGTCTGGGTTGACGCTTCAGTCATTTTCCCTGCTAAAATATCGTCTCTCTTTTTTTGTAAGGCATGTTGCTTCTCTCTCAGTGCAGTTTGTTTTGCTTCATAAGAGATTCCCTTTCCTTCATACCAAGCAGCCATTCCTAATATTAAAATCATACTTAAACTAATTACCACAACAATCGTTGTATTCCGCTGATGCTTTTTATAAAACAAACGAACTTTTTCTTGAATTTTTTCGACTTTTTTATCCAACCTTCCTCACTTCTTTCTTTTTAACCCAAATTTTCTATAAATTTTTATTTAAATTCCACTTGCGGCACTTCTTTTCCCTGCTCTGTCGCAACATAGTTAGTTTTCTTCTCAAATCCTAAAAGTTTTGCAATTATTTTATCAGGGAATTTTGAAATCTGTTGGTTATATGTTTCAACAGCTTGTATATAGTTACGGCGTTCAACAGAAATTCGATTTTCAGATCCTTCTAATTGAGTCATTAAGGTTTTGACATTTTCAGAAGAAGCTAACTTTGGGTAATCTTCATTCAATACTGTAACAAAATTACCTAATCCTTTTTCAATTTGCTCATTTGCTTGCCCTTTTTCAGAAGAAGATTTTGCTCCTGCGTATGCTTTACGTGCTTCCGTTATTTCTTTTAAAACTTCTTTTTCTTGAGTCATACTGCCTTGAACACTACTGACAAGATTCGGAATTAAATCAGCACGTCTTTGCATTACATTCTCTACTTGTGACCATTCTGCTTCGACTTTATTATCTAAAGTAATCAATTGATTATAAGCTTTCATCACAAATGCACCAATAATCACAACGACAACAACAATAATACTAAGAAATTTATTTTTTTTATTCATCTTACTTATCACCTTTCTTTCTAACTCGTAATACAATCATAACTCTTTTGTAATCTTTTTGAAATATTAAACTTAAAAAATCAGTCCTAGGTCCTAGAAGAAAACCGCCATAAGCATTTTAACTTATAGCGGTTGTCATTAATTATAAATAGATGTTTCTACACATTAATCAATCGTAATTTTGTTACATTATTTGAAACAGATAGGTCTTCGATAACATCGGCATACGTTAGGCCTTTAGGCAAATCAATAGTATAGATATTCGTATAGATTTTTGTATCATCCACCCAAGAAACATTGAAATTCACATCATAAATTTCAATATGTTTTTCTTCAAAATACTGATTAATAAATTCTTTGGTTTCTTGTTTATGTTGATAGCGAATTTCTAATTTTTTGATTGTTGGTACGTGAATAATTCGTTTGACAATGGTTAAGGCAAATAATACACCGATAAAACTTGTTAAGGCAATCGTATAGTAGCCCATGCCCACCGCGATCCCTAAACCAGCAACGGTCCATAGTGACGCTGCTGTCGTCAATCCGGTGACACTTTGTTTCGTTACAATGATGGTTCCAGCACCTAAAAAGCCGATTCCACTTACAACTTGTGCAATCAACCTTGCTTGATCTGAACGAATGACCCCCGTCAAAGCCGGATTAGCTAACGCATCTTTCAATGCATTGATTGCAATTTGCGACTGAATTAACGCAATAATAGCCGCGCCCATACAAACTAAAATGTGAGTGCGCATCCCTGCTGGGCGATTCTTATATTGTCTTTCAAAACCAATTGCGCCACCCATCACCATCGCTAGGACTAACCGTAAAATAATTTCTGGAATTGTTAGCTGTAACATCCTTTTCACCTCTTCTTCTATTACTTCCAGTATAACAAAAAAAGAACTTGAAACATAAGGAAATCCTTATATTTCAAGTTCTTTTTCATCAACGATTATAATTTACTTGCAGCTGCATCATCAATGATTACAACAACATCTTGATGGTTTTGTAATGCACTTGCTGGCATGTCTGTTGTTACTGGTCCGTCAATCATTCCTTTAATGGCCTCTGCTTTTGCTTCGCCATAAGCCATTAAAATCATTTTTTTACCTTTCATGATTGAGCCAATCCCCATAGAAACAGCACGTGTTGGGACATCTTCTACTTTGTCAAAATAACGTTTGTTTGCGTTGATTGTTGATTCAGTCAACTCAACGACATGTGTTAAGCTATCTAGAGGTGTGCCTGGTTCGTTGAAACCAATATGTCCATTTTGACCAATACCTAAGATTTGGATATCTACTGGATGTGCATCAATAATTTTTTCATATTCTGCGGAAGCAGCATCTAAATCTTCTGCTTTACCATTTGGTACAAATGTTTCTTTAAATGGTTTTTTGTCAAATAAGTGTTTGTTCATGAAATAACGGTAACTTTGCTCATCTTCGCCACCTAAACCAACATATTCATCTAAGTTTACAGAAGTCATTTCTGTAAAGTCGACATCACTTGCTGTCATTTCTTTATATAATGTTTCTGGTGTACTACCTGTTGCTAAGCCTAAAACTTTCGCACCATTGTTCATACCTTCTTTAATTAATTCAAACGCTTTTTTGCCGCCTTCTTCTGCATTTGCTACACGGATAATTTGCATTTTGACACGCTCCTTACGGTTTATTTTGGTATAGTCCAATTATAACACCTTCTGAAAAAAATTTCTAGAATAAAAGAAAAAAACTTCTATTTCCATCAGAAATAGAAGTTTTCGAGCTTGTTTAACAGATTAATATTGTGGTGCGTTGGGATCCACATACGTATTTGGATCAGCATAAGCGTTTGGATCTGTGTACGTATTTGGGTCAACGTACGTATTCGGATCATAGGCTCCTTCTGCTGCTTGTTGCGTATTGCCGTTGTATTCTGTTTGTCCGGCTGTGGTGTCCGCTGTGCTACTCGAACTAGTAGAGCTATTGACACTTGAATCACCAGATTCACCAATCAGTGCAGTATCTGTAACAGCATAGCTAAACTGATTATAAAAGGCTAAATCTTTTTCACGTTCAGAAGCATGTTCTTTTAAACCAAGTTGTTTTCTAAGTGTTGTTTGTGTTTTGTATAAACTATTTGGATCTAGGACTTGATAATAAATATCATCAATGGTTGCACTGTATCCTTGTAATTGCTCTGAGTCAATTGTTTTAAAGGCAGACAAATATTTTGATTGGATGTCCATCATGTCATCCCAAGTTAAGTCTGTTTTTACATTGGCTTCAACAGCATCAAGAATTTTTCGATATTTTGAAACACCATCAAAACTCATGACTTTGCGCACAATTTTCTCAACAACTTCTCGTTGGCGGCGTTGACGACCCACATCTCCTTCAGGATCTTCGTGACGCATCCGCGCATAAGCCAAACCTGTCGTGCCATCTAACTTGATTTTACCTGCTGGAACAGTAATACCGTCCAACGTAAATTCACCAATCGTATTATCTACTTCAATACCGCCTACCGCATCAATCAGGTCTTTTAACCCTTTCATATTGATGGATACATAGTGATGGATGGGAATATCCAGTAATTCTTGGACTGTATTAATCGCCATTTCGGCGCCACCAAATGCATAGGCATGGTTCAATTTGTCTTGTGTGTCATTTCCAACAATATCTGTTAAAATATCTCTATCCAAACTGATCATTGTGGACTTGTTTTCTTTCGGGTTGATGGTTACAACCATTGTAGTATCTGAACGACCTTGTTCTGTTCGGCCTAAATCGCCTGTGTCAATCCCCATTAAAAGAACAGAGAATGGTTCTTGCGCATCAATATTGGCCGTGGCTCCTTTATTGGACTTACGGTTAACTGATTGATAGATCCCATTAATTGTTGAATTGGCATCTGAATACATCTTAATCCCGTAAGCACATACCCCAGCTACTACCACTAGCAAGACGCTCAAGAAGCCCAGTACTACTTTTTTCCATAGTTTCATAAGACACTTCCTCGTTTATCTAAGAATAATTCTTAATTCATGCCCTTTATTTTCTCATAGTTTGCTTATTCAAGCAATATTTTTTATTTTTTGGAACAAGAACTTAACACAATTGTAAAATAAAAGAGCGCTTTATCAAGGAACAATTGTTATTTTTGAGAAAGTGTTTGCAGAAATTCTTGATAATGTTTCTGTTCATTCGTTTCAGTGATAGTTATTTTCTCAAATGCACCATTTAGTAAATCAGTCAGTGATCCTTCAATCAAATGCGTAATCGTGGCATTCCCAATTAATTCCATCCAATAACTGCCATCAGACGTTTCGTGGACGACTGTTTTCACCATACCTCCAGCATTTTTGACGGTTATTTCTTCATAAAAAACACCATCTTTCAATAACGTATAAAGTAAACTACTTGCGCACATAGCTGTCCCACAAGCACTTGTAAAACCTACACCACGTTCATACGTTCGAACAAATAGTTGATTTTTGCCAAGAATTTCAACAAAACTCACATTTATCCCTTCTGGAAAATATGGATTTTCATTATTTACATAGGTAGCGATTCGTTCAAATTCTGGACCATTTAAGGTTTCGTGATCCACAAATGCTACAAGGTGCGGATTAGGCACTGCTACCGCTGTAAAGCGAATGGTGTTAGATAAGGCTGGTACGATTTCATCAATTAATGTTTGGACCCCTAAATGCATTGGGATAGTAACTGCTTCAAAACTTACTG
This sequence comes from Enterococcus sp. DIV0183, assembly GCF_050541505.1. Classification (NCBI taxonomy): domain Bacteria; kingdom Bacillati; phylum Bacillota; class Bacilli; order Lactobacillales; family Enterococcaceae; genus Enterococcus; species Enterococcus sp. DIV0183. The sequence continues at coordinate 377,438 of NZ_CP172932.1, read as the reverse complement.
GCGAAATTTCCACTTGGTAAGTCGCTACTTCTTCAGCTAAATTGGGGGCTTGACGTACTTTCAAATCTGCAAACATTGTTTCAACTGTAAATGATTTTTCTTGGTTTTTTTCAGCTAAATAACGGGCAACCGTACGCAAGCCGTTCCCGCACATGCTTGCTTCACTACCATCGCTGTTAATCACTCGCATTCTAGCATTGGACGTGCCGTGAGTCCCTTCTCCTACCAAAAGTAACCCATCTGCTCCCGCCAATAATCCTGTTTCCCGCGAACATAACTGGATGCGCAATTGCTCAATTTCCTCAGCGGTTAAAGAACGCTCAAACTGTGTTTCATCCAATAAAAAGAAATCATTTTCTGACCCGTGTACTTTTTGCATCATAACATTCATTTTTTTAGCTCCTTCTTTATGTATCCGTTATCTTTCCCTACTTACTTTAGTATGCCATAAACGAACAACTATTTCGACCCTGGATTTGTAAAAGGAAAGAGTCAAATGACAGCTGTCATTTGACTCTTTCCTTTTACAATTGGCAAACTTATTTTGCTGCAGCAAAAAGTTCGTTTACTTTATCCCAGTTAACAACGTTCCAGAATGCTTCAATGTAATCTGGACGAACGTTTTTATATTTTAAGTAATACGCATGTTCCCAAACGTCAAGACCTAAAACAGGTGTTTGGCCATCCATTAATGGTGAATCTTGGTTTGGTGTTGAAGTGATTTCTAATTTACCGTTATTCACAACTAACCAAGCCCAACCTGAACCAAAGCGGCCAGTTGCAGCTGTTTTGAAAGCAACTTTCATTTCATCAAAGCTGCCAAATGTTTCATCGATTGCTTCTTTAATAGCGCCAGTTGGTTGTCCACCAGCATTTGGTGCCATAATTTCCCAGAAGAATGTATGGTTTGCGTGGCCGCCACCATTGTTACGAACGGCTGTGCGGATATCTTCAGGAATAGCATTCATATCTGAAATTAGGTCTTCTACAGATTTTTCGCCTAATTCTGGATGTTTTTCAATCGCTGCGTTTAAGTTAGTCACATAAGTGTTGTGGTGTTTATCATGGTGTAAGTGCATTGTTTCCACGTCAATGTAAGGTTCTAATGCATCATAAGCATATGGTAATTCTGGTAATGTGTAAGTCATTTTTTAAATCCCCCTATTTTTTAGTATGTAACATACGTCTTTCATACAACTATTATGATAACAGAGTGAACCGCTTTCTACAAAATAGTTTGCTTGCCAAAAGAAAAGTTTTACAAAAGAGGGAGATTACCTTGTGTTTCCCTCATAAATTCGCTAGAATGACCTGTAGAAGAATGATGTGAGGAGTAAATAAATGAATACATTGCAATTATTTAAGCAGGCCTTTTTTTCAGTTTCAGAATTACGGCATGCGAAAAAAATGGCGTTTTGGAAAGTAATTCTCTATGCTGTTTTTTTAAGCGCTATTTTAGCACTACCTATTACCAAACAAGTCTTTTCTGTGCTACAAGAGGTGCAACAAGATGGCCAAAAAATTGCAGAAAAGTTGCCTGACTTTTCTATTGAAAATGGCACGTTGCAAACAAAGGCCAAAGAATCTGGCTTTATTTATCAAACCGACTCGATTATTTTTACGTTTGATCCAGATGGAAAACGTACAGCCGCTGATGTCCGAAAGGATTTAATTGGTAATGCGTTTGGTTTGGCTTTTTTACAAGATGAATTTGTAGTCGCCTTACCGAATTCAGGAGCAACTGAATCAATTCTAGGCACCGACCAATTTATCTTCCCCTATAGTAAAGGAACCTTAGATGGCGTTAACGCTCAGAGTATCAAGACTGCGCTAAGTGAAGCAGCAATCCCTTGGTGGACAAAACTCATTGTCTTTTTAGTGGCTATCTACCCTGTTCTAATCGGTTTAGTTTTAGACTTACTGATTGCCGCTATCGGTGCATCTCTCTATTCAAAATTACGTTTTTATTCTTTACGTTTGATTGATTGTTTAAAAATTATTACGTATTGTGCTACCGTGCCAGTCATCTTAAGTGCTATTTTAAACTTCGTAAATCCGATGTTTAACGATGGCATCCTAGTTATTTTACTGAGTCTATTCTTTTTCTTTGTCACAACCAAAAACGAACCACGGAATATCCCTGGTTCTTAAAAAAAGAGCCTGGGACAAAAATCACTTTGGATTTTTGTTCCAGGCTCAAAACCTGATAAACGGCGGGAACAGAACCAACTCCTTCGGAAATAAGCCGAAATTCTCCAAAAATTAAAAAGCAATTTTCGGAAATTCCTTCTTATTTCTCGGAGCTAAACGGTTCCGTCCCGACCTCTTTCTATTCTTCAAATTCTTCTTCATCTGTTAATTCAGGTAAATCAATCGTGGTCACCGCAGATTGGCCAATTTGCGTTAAATATGCAGCTAATTCATCCACATTTTCCACAGGTGAGACGGCTGCTTCAATTGCCATTGCTAAATTAAGTCCAGCGACTACTCGCAATTGCGGATAAGTGCCCATGGCCATCATAGCCACATTACAAGGTGTTCCTCCTTTTAAATCAGCTAATACAAGCGTCGGGACATTGCCAGCTTCTTTTAAGATTGCTGCCAGTTTTGCTTGCGTGCCGCTCAAGCCATCTTCTGCGGTCATTGACACAATCGCAGCATCTGCTAATTCCCCGACAATCATTTGAGTAGAAGCTAAGGTTTCTTCTGCCATCCGTCCATGGCTCATTAAAATTAATTTTGGTTTCATCATATCCTCCTAAAAATACTGCTGATAAATTTTTGTTCGTGCTTTCAGAAAGCCACGTTCTTCACGAGTGGGATGAATCCGATTCGTCAACAAAATTAGGGCTTCTTTGGTCTCTTTTTTCATACCAATCACCGTTCCAGTAAAGCCAGTATGATACAAATAGTCTACCCCAGCTTGCGTCTTTTTCACTTCCCAACCAAATGTACGTACCCCTTGGTTCATAGACCAGAGAGCAGTGAACATTTTTTCAGAAAATAATGGTTTGCCAGACGGGTAGCGATTGTTCATAAAACACTGAACAAAAGTGAGTAAATCTGGTAAAGTTGCAAATAAACCTGCACTGCCAATTGGCGCTTTCAGTTGATAGGCTTTCGAATCGTGGACCACCCCCTGAATAACGCCGCGTTGTTTTGTAATCTCTGTGGGCACTGCCTGGGCAAAATCGCTGACCGTAAAACTTGTATGCTGTAGGTTCATTGGTTGAAATACGTATGTTTGAAAGCTCTCTTCTAATGAGCAGCGATCCAATACTTGAATAATTTCTCCCAATAAGTAATACCCTAAATCAGAATAAGTGGTTTTCCCTCGTTCAGATAACGAATGCGTTAAAATGATTTCTTGCAAGCTTTTTTTTGTGACATTTTTCTTATCGACAACATCAGCTGGCAGTCCGCTCTGATGCAGTAGAAGCTCCCCAATCGAACAAGATAGTCCTTGATAATCAGGTAGGATTTCCCCCACAGTGGTTGAAAAAGTAAGCTGATTTGTATCGATTAATTGTAACATTCGATTTGTTGTCCCAATAACTTTCGTTAAGGACGCTAAATCATACAGGCTAGCTGATGAAACCTTTTGTCTTGCAAATGGACCAGTATTACCTAAAAAGCCCGTATACTGTTCTGATAAGCTATCTTCTGTGATCGTCCCCCAAGCGACACCCGGAACGACTTGCTGATTAATCAGTCTCTGAATTGTTTCTTGAATTGCGATTTGATTCATTGTTCACCACTTCTATGCTAAAACTTCTGAAATCCGTCCGTCATGTTCTGCTAATAGTTGTTTGGCTTTTTGAAAATCAACGTGGGCTTTCGCCATTACAATGGCTGGTGCCACTTCTAGCTGTGATGCCTCCAAGTATTCTTTGGCTTGCGATTCCTCGATTTCTGCTGCTTCTTTAATGATATTCGTGGCACGTTGAATTAATTTTTCGTTCGTTGGTTGTACGTTGACCATCAAATTTTGATAGATATTCCCTACTTTAACCATAATCCCTGTTGAAAACATATTTAACACCATTTTCTGTGCTGAACCCGCTTTCATTCTAGTTGATCCTGTAATGACTTCCGGTCCTACAATTGGCGCAATCCCAATTTCCGCCAATTGATTCATCGGACTTTGATTATTACAGGTAACTGAAATGGTTAGAGCGCCCACTTTTTTTCCGTATTCAATTGCGGAAACAGCATATGGTGTCCGACCACTAGCAGCAATCGCAATTACGACATCTCGGGCGGTCAATTGATGTTGCGTTAAATCTTCGATAGCTAATTCTTTCGAGTCTTCAGCGCCTTCAATTGCTTGATACATTGCTTTTTCACCACCAGCTAAAATACCAAATGCGCGTTCTGGCGACACACTATATGTGGGCGTTAATTCAATCGCATCCAAAGCACCTAAACGTCCAGACGTTCCTGCACCACAATAGATTAAACGGCCCCCTTTTTTAAATCGTTCTGCCGCTGCATCAATTGCTGCAGCGATCTGCGGAAGCACCTTTTCAATTGCTTGTGCTACCTTTTGGTCTTCTTGATTTATTAAAGTTACCATTTCTAATGTTGACACTTGGTCAATCTTTTTAGTCGCTTCATTTCTGGCTTCTGTCGTTAATCCTTCTAAGTTCATTTGCTTGCACACCCCTACTTCTCTTTTAGACGGCTGACAAGTTGACTCGTTTCAATCATATTGCGTTCAATTTCTGTGTCTAAATCATCTTGAATTGAACCTAAATACAGAACATCGCCAATTGCCATTGACGAAGCAATCGATGAAATAGCCCCAACTCGAATGAGGTGCTCATTATTGGGGACTAAAAGAACTTCATCGCTCAATGATCGCACGTTTTCTCCATCGTTACTGGTAATAAAAATAACCGTTGCACCTCTATTTTTGGCAATTTCACAGGCGATTAAGGCTTCTTTTGTCAAACCACTATAGGAGACCGTGATCAAAATGTCTTGTGCCGTTGCATAATTTAAAAACTCCAACATCATGTGACTATCATAATTAAAAATCGCTTGGCGACCAGCGCGGTTAAACTTGTGATAAAGATTATAAGTCGTTAAAGAAGAGGCACCAATTCCAACCAAATGAATTTTTTCCGCTTTTTTAACATGCGCGATTGCTCGTTCCAAGGCTTGTTTATCCACTGTATAAAATAAATCCTCAATCGTAGCATTTAATAAAGATTCCACTTTCATACAAATAGTATCCACCGAATCATCCGCCGCTACAATTGGATCAATATCTTTTTTACCGTTACTGGCAGCTTGTACCGCTGCAATGGATAGTTTTAACTCTTCCCAGCTGTCAAATCCTAATTGTTTAGAAAAACGGGTAACTGATGCTGGAGAAGTTTCGCTATTGCTAGCAATTTCGTTTGCTGTTAATGAGAGAAGACGGGTCGGATCCTTCAGTATATAGTCTGCGATTCTCTTATTTACTTTGGAAAAGTCCTTATATTTTTGTCTGATTGAACGGATTGGCTCCATCTTCTCATCTCCATTTCTATTTTATGAAAGTTAAAATTGCTTCGTTTGGTTCAGAAGGGATCATCTGTGCGGTAATAGTCACCCCATTATCTGTTAAACGACGAACGGTTTGAATATCTTCATCGGTTAATGCAACAGATTTTTTAATTGCTCGACTGCCTTCTTTTTGAGAAATATTGCCGACATTGAAGCTCTGTAACGGAACACCGCCATCAATTAAAGCCGCCATGTCTGTAATGTCTTTCGTAATTAAAAAGACTTTTTCTTCATCATAATTGCCTGCTAAAATTTTTTCAATCGCTTTACGTTTTGATAAAATGGATAATTTAACTCCTGCAGGCTTAGCCATTTTTAAGGCACCAATTTGTAATTGATCTTTGACAGCGGCATCATTTACTACCATGATTCTTTGTGCGCCAACCGTATTCGTCCAAACGGTTGCAACTTGTCCGTGAATTAAACGCTCATCTACTCTTGCATGTACAATTGTCATAATAAATCTCTCCTATTATATACTATTTTTTTAAAATAAACCGCCAACCCAAGCCAACATTGGTTGTAAATTGCCTAAAACCATGCCAATTAAAATTAAAACAAAGATTAGCCGTGTTGAATTCATTTTCTTTTTCCCTAGTAACCAATAGGATAAAAGAACAATCCCTAAAGGAATTAATGCGGGTAAAATTTTATCCAGCATTTCTTGAACTGATAATGTTACATCTCCCATTTTATAAGTTAAATCTAATTTGTAAGTAATTACCGAAGGAATCAAACCGCCGACCACCGTTAACCCTAAAATAGCTGCACCTTGCGTAAACAATTTCATTTTATCCGCAAATTCTGTCGCAATTTTTTTCCCTTGATGGTAACCAATCCAAGTGAATTTATAGCGAACCCATAGGACCACTGCTCCGGCAATTAACGGGATCATTAACCCAACAACCTGGCCCCCTTGCGCCATGTAAGCTGCAATCGAAAAAACAATCGCACGATAAATCGCGATAAAAATGGTATCACCAACACCAGCAAACGGACCCATTAGACCTGTTTTCAAACCAGTAATGGCCGTTTCATCTTCAATGCCAACTTCTTCTTCCAAAGCCATATCAGCTCCGACAATTAAATGCGACATGGCTGGCGTTGTATTCATAAAGCCAAGATGTGTCTTCAAGGCTTTCTTCATAGCTACTGGATCTTCACTGTATAGTCGCTTTAATGCAGGCATCATCACCCAAGCGTAACCAAGTCCTTGCATTTTTTCATAGTTCCAGCCCCACTGATAGCCAAAAAGATTACGGACGTAAACTTTATTAATATCCTTTTTTGTTAATTTGTTAGTCATCAATCTCAACCTCCTCATCATCTTCGTAAATAACCGTGCCACTTGTTGTAGCTGCGCCGCCTTTGTTATGATTCATCACATAAATCGCTGCTAAAGCCAAGCCAACCAGTGCGACACCTAAAACTGAGAAGAATTGGGCCCCATAAGCAAGTAACACGAACCCAATAATAAAATAGGGCCAGTATGTTTTAATTGGTAAGTAACGCATTAAAATAGCAATCCCCATCGCTGGTAAAATAGCGCCTGCTGCTTTTAGCCCATTCATCACCCAAATAGGAATCCAATTATTGATAGCGTTTACAACTTGTTCACCAAAAGCTAGGCCAATAAAAACTGGGATGACACGAGAAATCGTCCAAGGAAAAATTCCTAAAACATTGCAGCGCTCGACCCCTTTATAATTGCCTTCTTCCGCATAGCGATCTGCTTTGTGTTGGAAAAACGTATTAGCCATTCTGCCTAAAATATCTAGTTGTGTTAATAATAACCCAATCGGAACCGCAACTCCGATACCATACTCTGCCCCTTTCCCTGAAATGATTGCATAAGCCGTTCCCATAATGGCCCCCGAAAGAAAGTCTGGGACTGTTGCTCCTCCATAAGTCGCTACGCCTAATGTCATCAATTGAAGCGTTGCCCCAATCATCAATCCTGTTTGAACATCTCCTAAGACTAGGCCAGTAAACGTTGCAGCAAACAATGGTGTATATGGACCAATCTGAATAGAAATTTGGTCAAGTACACCAACAACTGTGTAAAGACATAAAATCAAAATAATACCAATCGATACTGTCATGCTTTCTCATCCTCCTTGAATGCGTTTTCTTTTTTGTATTTGTAGAATACCATTAAAGAAATATCATTTCAAGTTCTTTTTAAAAATATTTTTAAATGAAATTACATTTCTTATATAATTTTTGTGCTATACTAAAAGAAAACGGTTTAGGAGTGATTATGTGCGGGTTTTGCTGATTTATTTCATAACTATTTTTCTATCCAATACAGTTGGGGCGCTCTCTGGGATGGGTGGAGGCGTCATTATTAAGCCTGTTTTGGATTTTCTTGGGTTCCATTCGTTAAATAGTATTGCGTTCTATTCAAGTGTCGCTGTTTTTGTCATGTCCATTTCTTCGACTTATAAACAGTATCAAAATGGTGTCCAAATTGAATGGAAAAAAGCCGCGAGTATTTCGTTTGGTTCCTTAGTCGGCGGCATGTTAGGTGATTTACTTCTTAATCAGGCGATTGCACTAGCGCCAAATGAAGAAAAAGTACAACTAATCCAATATATCATCATGTTGCTGACCTTGGTTTTGGTTCTTCTCTACAATCAATTTTCCAACTGGCACTTACACCTCAACGGATTGAGCATTTTTCTGATTGTCGGATTAGGCTTAGGGATTCTATCAACCTTTTTAGGCATCGGTGGCGGTCCCATTAATGTAGCTTGCCTTATTCTCTTTTTTGGAATGGATATCAAATCAGCAACTGTTTATTCCATCATTACTATTTTTTTCTCCCAACTCGCCAAACTTGGCAATATCGGCTTGACCACAGGTTTTGCGGTTTTTGATTTGACAATGCTTTGGGCTATTATTCCTGCCGCTTTATTCGGTGGTTATGTCGGCGGTCTTTTCAGTAAAAAATTATCTCAACAACGGGTCGCCCAAATTTATAGTTTAGTTGTTTTTTTAGTTATTTTGTTAAATATGTATAATTTGTGGACTGTTATCTAAAAAAAAGAAGCGCTTTGTCTATACGACAAAGCGCTTCTTTTTTTAGTTAAATCACTGTTAATTTAACGTCTATATTATTTCTTGTTGCTTTAGAATATGGGCAAATTTCGTGGGCTTTTTTAACAAGTTCTTCTGCTTTAGCTTGATCTACCCCATCAATATGAACTTCTAATTCAGCACCAACGCTAAATCCATCTTCTCCTTGGAATAAGGAAACACGTGCAGTTACTGTACTTTTACCTTCGACTTTTTCTTGATCCATCACTAATTCTAATGCACCGTTAAAGCAAGCACTGTAAGCCGCTGCGAATAATTGTTCTGGATTTGTTGTATTTTCTTTCTTGACACCTGGCGAAGCAACCGCATAAGAAAATGATTTATCCGGTGAGTGAACTTCTCCTGCACGTCCACCTGTATTAATGATAGTTGTTTCATAGATTTTTTTCATGTAAATTCCTCTCCTTTGTAAAGTTTTACACTTCTGAGAACTTGTTACTTACATAATTATTGTAGGAAACTTTGCCAGATACAGCAAACGTTGTGCTTGTGAATAATAAAAAATAACATTTAACGTTGTATTTTTGACGTAGAAAAAGAACCCATTCTATGATAGGATAAAGTGAACTTGTACATTTGTACACAAACTATTTTACAAAGGAGACTTTCCCTTGACACACTTACTTGATTATCAACCATTAAACCTCTACACAAACTATCAAGAAGCCGCAGAAAAAACACCAACTGTTCCAATTATTTTTGATGAATCTTTGCCTGCTTTTCCTGCACTTGGCTTAGAAACAACTTATGGTGAAAGCCATCAAGAAATTTTGAAACGGGCATATCAATTAGCCGCTTTAGGTGTAAAAAAAGGCGACAAAATTATTATTTATAAAAGTCCTAAATTCGACACGTATTTACTAGCTGTTGCAGCCTCATATCTAGCAGCCGTTCCTGTAATGGTTTCATATCATTTACCTTTTGAAACAATTGAAGTATTCGTTGATCGTTTAGAAGATCCTTATATTTTATTTGATGATGTGACTGCTGAAAAAGTTCAAGCTGTTCGTAACAGCTCTGCCAATAAAAAACTTTCGGTTGCTTCTCTTTTAGAAGCTGATGCCACGGAAGTTCCTCAAGACGAACTGACTAAAGACGAAATTGCCTACATGACTCACACCTCTGGAACAACAGGTATTCCTAAACTTATCTGTCATTCCAATCACTCTATGGGTTGGCGTACAAAATGGCAAAAAACCATTTTCACAAAAATTGCTGAAAAGAAATTAGTTGGCTTTCATATTTCGCCAGTTCATTCTCGTTTTAACATTGGCGTGTCTTCTTTAATGGCCATGGGCTTCCCTATGATGCCTTTAGCAAATGCTTCGAGCGAAAAAGTCGCTGAAATGTTCAGCACCTATCAACCAATCGCTGTAGAAACACACCCCAATAACTTCGTTCAATGGGTTCGTTTGGCCAAAGAAAAACCTGAAGCCTTCGCTAGTGTCCATTATTATCATTCTACTTTTGATGCAATTAACAACGCTACAATGGTGGCTTTCTTAAAAGCATCTGCTGCCAATGAACCAATTTTCCTACAAGTTTATGGTCAAAGTGAATGCGGGCCAATGATCTTACGAGCGCATACTTTAGACTCCCTAAAAGATTCAGATGCTCGTGACATGGGTGTTGGTTTAGAGGATTTAACACAAGCTCGAATTACCGATGAAAAAGGACAAGTTTTACCTGCGATGACGGATGGCCATATCCAATTCTTATCAAAAGGACGGGCCTTAACGTATTACAAAGAAGATGCCCGCTTTGCAGAAAATGTCTACGGCGAATGGTGGGACAGCGGCGATTACGGAATGTTAGATGAACGCGGCCACTTATTCTTGAAAGATCGCCAAGTAGATCTAATTGAAAACATCGACAGTAATTTAGCTATTGAAGATCATTTATTGGATGCATTAGATTTCTTAGAAGAAGTGATTATTGTCCGTGGCAAAGAAAATGAACCTCAGCCAATTTTAGCGGTTGTCCCTGGGGAAGAAATGGATTGGGACGCTTGGTGGACACAAGTAGCCGATTTACCACATTTAAACGAACCTATCATTATGGCTTTTGACGAAATACCTCACACAGCTACTATGAAAGTGCAACGTTTACAACTAGAAAAATGGTTGAAAGAACAATAAAATAAAATTCTTTGTTAAACAGTGTTGGTCAAAAGAACGTTTAGACCAGCGTTGGAGCAAGTGGAGCAGAAAGCTAAAAAGTTAACTCGTTGTAGGTTATCTTAAGCTTTAAAAAGAGGGGTAGTCGTCGTTTTGACGGCTGCTCCTCTTTCTTTTGCATACCGTTAATTAAATCCTTTTTGTGAAGAGCTTGACATGGGATGGTTCCCACAAATTATACTTAGCTTATTCAAAGAATGGAGTGAGCAAGTATGAAAATTTTAATTAAACAAGATTTCGACACGATGAGCGAATGGGCAAAAATGTTACTTCTAAGCACGATGAGCCAAGATAAACGAGTGAATTTATCAATTACCGCTGGCAAAACGCCAACACTTGTTTACCAAAAATTAGCCTCGATTGTGAAAAATTTATCTGACTTTGATAATGTTCATTATTATAACTTTGATGAAATCCCCGTTCCTCATCAAAAGGAAGGCATTACTCTGACAGATTTGCGGACGCTGTATTTGACACCTGCGGAAATATCCGAGCAAAACATCCATCCATTAACTGTTGAAAACTTTCAACAACAAGATCAACGGATTGCTGACGCAGGCGGCTTAGATTTGATGTTAATTGGCTTAGGAGCAGATGGTCATTTTTGTGGGAACATGCCCACTACCACTCATTTTAAAAATGAAACCTATCAAGTGACCGTCACTGGTTCAGAGCCTTGGTTTGTTCCTGAAATGATGCAGCCAGGCATGACCTTTGTTACGATGGGGCCAGCCAGCATCATGAAAGTTAAGCATCTTGTCCTAATTGTAAATGGTGAACAAAAAGCTCAGATGGTCAAACAAGTACTCCAAGGACCTGTCACAGAAACGTATCCTGCTTCTATTCTTCAACTCCATCCAAATTTAACGGTTCTCTTGGATGAAGCCGCAGCGAGTCAATTAGAAAAATAAAAAATTGCGCCTAGATTATGCTTCTCTGCATAGTCATAGGCGCAATTTTGTTATCATTACATGATTTTTTGATACTGACTGTATTTTAGCAAATTCGTCTGGGAAAGTGTAACACCAATACCAAGTCCCTGAGGCACGGCCATTGTCCCTTGCTCTAAAATAAAAGGTTCCGTGATGATATCTTCATAAAAATAGCGTTCCGTGGCTGAAATATCACCTGGAAAGGAAAAGGTAGGCTGTGACGCAAATTGCAAATTCAATGCGCGACCAACACCAGACTCAAACATACCACCTAACCAAACCAATAAATCATTTTCTTGGCAAAATGTGGTAATCTTCAACGCCTCGTGAATCCCACCTACACGAGGAATCTTCAAATTGATACTACGGCAACTGCCCAATGCTAACGCCACTTGGCAGTCTTTGAGACTACGAATATTTTCATCCAAACAAATTCTTGTCTTCAGTTCTCTTTGTAATTGTGCGTGATCTAAAAAATCATCTGCAGCAAAAGGCTGTTCAATCATCGCTAATTGATAGTGATCTAAACGTTGTAATTGAGGCAAATCAGCCAATGTATACGCTGAATTGGCATCGACCATTAAAGGCAAGTTAGGAAAATGCTGACGAATCAAAGCAACGGGTTCCACATCATAACCGGGACGAATTTTCAGCTTCACTCGTTGATACCCTTTTTCTACAGCTAACTGAACTTGTTTAAGTAATTGAGGTAAGTCTTCTTGAATCCCTAAACTAATCCCTACAGGAATTTTCCTCCGCGTTGGTCCAAAAAATTCAGTTAAACTCTTCTGTTGCCGTTTGGCATATAAATCCCAGATGGCAGTTTCTAACGCAGCTTTTCCCATCCAATGTCCTTTAACTTCTTCAAAAATTGTTGAAACCTCTTGCGGCTGTTCAATCGCTTCTGTTAAAAGTAACGGAATTAAATGCTGTTGGATGATGAAGCGTTCGGTTACCAACGTTTCTTGCACATAATCAGGTTGCTCAAAAGCCGCTAATTCGCCAAACCCTTGATTTCCTTGCTCATCCGTTATTACAAATAAATCAAACGCTTTTTCTTCCAGGCGACCATAGCTCGTGACAAACGGCGTTTTTAAAGGCAAACGAACCTGATAGGTTTCAATTGATTGAATGTTCATTCAGATGGCTCCTTCCAATAACACTGTCACCTTTTCATAGAAAATCGTTGGTTGTTCCAAATGGATACAATGTCCTGCTTCAGGAAAAATTGTCAGCCTCAACAACGGTTGACGTGCCTGCATTTTTTTAGCAATTCCAATAAACTTTTGATCTTCGCCGCCTACCAATAAATCGGTAGGAATCGGCTGCAATTCTACTAGACGTTCCCAGTAACTCTCTTGCGCTCCTGTCCCCATATACCATAAACTACTAGCCAATCCAAAGGCCGATTGGCTCAAACGTTCCTGCCGAATGGCCATTTGCTGTGCCACAGACAAGGTTTTTTGCGTTTGAAATAACGGTAATTCTTGCCAGAAATCAATAAAATCCACAAGCGGTTCCTCTAAGAGACGTTCCGCCAAACGATGATCTTGACAGATACGAGCCTGACGTTCTGCGGCAGTGGCCAAACCTGGTGATCCACTTTCCAATAAAAGATGCTGTACCTTTTGTGGATAATGTAATGCAAAACCTAAAGCTGTTCGAGCGCCCATTGAATAGCCTAATAAACAAAAGCAAGGCAAATTTAGCGATTCGGTTAGTTCAGCAATATCATGGCAAACCTGTTTCATGGTATAACGCTCTGGTGCTACCAAACTAGCAGTCGCGCCATGCCCAGGTAAGTCAATTCCTAAAACGTTATAAGGTGTTTGACTGGGAAAAACGGCTGCAAACGTGGCTAACGTTCCTGTGAAACCGTGTAAACAGACTACTGTCGTTCGCTTTGCATCAAAAGGTGTTAACCATTGATAATGGTACTGCATCCCCCGAATTAACCGTTCCATGAAATCCCCTGTCTTTCTACTCGTCTACCAATTTCAGCTAAAATTGATTCGTACAAATGAACATTCTCTTGACGATTTCCTTTGACTTCGATCACTTGAAACTGTGGTTCTTCAGCCGCTGCTTGTAAAATTTGCTTAAGCTCCACGATTGTTTTGACTTCTTGGTACGAAGCACCGTAAAGTTCAGCAACTAACGAGAAATCTAAATCAAGCGGTGTTCCAAATAAAGGCTCGAAATCGTCCTCACGTAAAGTTCGTTGAGATAGAAAAGAGAAAATCCCGCCACCATTGTTATTTAATAAAACAATTGTTAACGGCAACTGATAACGTTTAGCCAAAAATAAACCATTCATATCATGATATAGCGCTAAATCACCAATCAGTAGAACGTTTTGCTGTGTCGGTGCTACGGCACTCATTCCTAAAGCAGTTGAAACAATCCCATCAATCCCGTTGATGCCGCGATTTCCAAACATCCGATAAGGGCGACTATCCATAAATCGATCTAAGTAGCGGATAGCCATACTATTAGATACAAATAACTGACCGTTCTCTTTCATTGTTTGGTGAACAGCTAAGCTGGCTGTTGTTTCATTTAATTCTGTCGCGTTCAGCGTTTCTAGAAGAACTTCAGAGACCGTTTTTTCCAGCAAGAGCCATTGTGCTAACCAAGTCGCTTCTGTTGGTTTGACAACCGTTAGCAGTTGTTCTACAAACGTGGTTTCCTTTGCCTGAATAACTGTTTGTGATTTTTTCAATTGCTCTTGCCATTGCCCATTTTCGTCCACAAAATAAAAAGTAGTCTCTGTCGTTGCTAAGCGTTTCAACCATAACATGATGTTTTTAGAAATTGGCAGCGAACCAAAGCGCACTACCACTTCTGGTTCTTGTGGCAAGGTCGCCACATTTAGAAACAGATCACTATGTGCAATAACAACTTCACTATTTTGCCCATGTGTCACAATGTTTGCTAAAGGATCCGCTAGTAACGGCCATTGCAAAGCTTCGGCTAATTGAATAAATAACGCCGCTTCTTCCTCTGTATGACTGCCACCGACAACCAAAACGCCGTTTTTCTGGTACCATTGATCCGCTAGCTGTTGCACTTGTTCTGTAGAAAGGATTGATTGACCAGCGAATAAAGCCGTTTGTTGAGAACTCTTTGTTTTTCTCTCTAAGTCAGGTAATAATGGTTCCCGCAAAGGAAAATTCAAATGAACAGGTGCTGCAGGCGTTTGTTGCGCGAATGCTGCTCCTTTAGCGCCTTGCCAATAGGCGTAATTCAACATCTCTTCTGTTGCTTCTGGCAAAGCCATTTCAACAAATAATTTCACATGATTTTGATACATTTGTAATTGGTCCATGGCTTGAGGAGCACCAACTTGACGTAACTCATGCGGCCGATCCGTTGTTAAAACGACTAAAGGCACATGGCTAATATTGGCTTCACAAATTGCTGGATAATAGTTTGCAGCTGCTGTTCCAGAGGTACAAAGTAAGACCACTGGTTTTTGACTCGCTTTACTTAATCCTAAAGCAAAAAAAGCAGCGGAACGTTCATCGACATCGACAAAAGTTTGGATTGCGGTTTCCCGATGAAGTAATAAAGCCAGTGGTGTGGAACGGGACCCTGGACTAATGACTGCTTGTTCAACCCCACTATTTTTTAAGCCTTCAATAAAGGCCGTTAAATAATCGGTCATTGTTTCTTGATGATTCATTAAACCTGCCCTCCAATTCCTCGTAACATCGGTTGAAATTTTATTTTCGTTTCTTCTCTTTCTAGCTCTGCTTGGGAATCCGCAACAATACCACAACCTGCATAAAGAACGCCTTGCTGACCAGCAAAGACACCTGAACGCAAGGCCACAGCAAACTCGCCACTATCATCATTCCCTGAAATCCAACCGATTGGCGCACCATATAACCCACGACTCCCTGGCTCATATTGTCGAATCCATTCGACTGCCAACTCTTTGGGCTCACCGCCTAAAGCTGGCGTTGGGTGTAGTTGCATCACACTTTCCAAGAACGAAATTCCCGGCTTACGTTGACCCGAGATTGGCACATAAAGATGTTGTACATCTCGATTTTCCAAAATAATGGGTGCTTGAATACTGTTTTCAGAAGTCGTCATCTTCGCCAACTCTTTCGCTAAACGTTCCACCACAATTTGGTGTTCTCCGGTATTTTTGCGGTCTTGTAAAAGTTGTGCTCCTAAAGCTTTCGTTTCTTCTGATGTTTGACCCGTTTTAATGGTTCCTGCAATACAAGCGGTCGCAAACGTTTCTTTAGTACCCAACAGAAGTCGTTCTGGTGTTGCACCAATGAAACTTGTGTCTTTGGCTTCTAAAGCAAACAAATACGTATTTTGTTGTTGTGCCATTAAATTAACGAGCACTTGGTTACTTCGAATTTTTTCAGGACTGCTCACAGCAAGTTGTCGAGCCAAAACCACTTTTTTTAAAGGGCCATCTTCTCTTAAGACTGCTACTGTTTCGTTGACAGCTTGTAGCCATTCAGTCACGGCAACTTCTTCCTTGTCAATCTTTGTTTCCGCTACAGCTGGCAACTCCTCACAGGTAGCTAACAAGCGATCAAACTGAGCCACCAAAGTCGACCAACGTTCCTCGACTTCTTGTTCACTAGAACCTGAAAAGTTCAGCGTTCCATAAATACGTGAACCTGAAAAAGTAAATAGAATACTTGGTAGATAAAACCAACCTTCCCCTAACTCTCCCCAGGCCTCAGTAGGCGTTTGTTCTGTATCAAAAGGCAAACCGCCAAACAGAAGAGCCCCCGTACCAGAAATAGACATATTTTGAAAACGAGTTGCCGCCTCTTTTTTTAAAAGGTTGTTCAATTGCTGCGTTTCTGTTTCTGCGCCTTTTAAGATAGTTTCATATCCGAAGCCAACCAAAGCAAAATCTTTTTTCGGCGTTTGCCAAAAAAAACGTTCTCCTTGGTATGCCTTTTCACCAGCGGCAAAAATTGCCAAGGCTGTTTGTTCTGTTTCTAATGGAAAAACCCAACTGAACTGACGGGCATTCTTCTGATAGGCTTGTCGTAATTCATCAGGCAATTTCATCTGATTAAAAACGCCTCTCTTTCTTCTGTCATGAAACGATGTTTGGCAATCTTTCCACTTGCTGTTTGCGGGAAAGAATGACAAAAATAAATGCGTTTCGGTCGTTTATATTTTGCCAGTTTTCGTGAACACTGGTCTTGAATTTGCGCTAAGGTGAGTTCTTGGTCACTAATCACATAAGCAACTGGGACGGCTCCCCATTGCGCATCTGGTTCTCCTACAACTGCCGCTGCTTTAATTCCTGTTATCGCCTGTAACACCTGTTCAACCTCAGTGGGGTAAATATTTTCACCACCAGAGATAATGAGTTCACTTAAACGACTAACCAAATACAGGTAACCTTGTGCATCTAAATAGCCCATGTCGCCTGTTTTAAACCAATCATCTGCTGTCCATTTTTCAGGTTGACGCTGGTTAAGGTAACCTGAAACAACGTTTGGTCCCTTAAGTAAAATTTCCCCGACTTGCTTTTCTGGCTGTTCTTGTCCTAGTTCATCAACAATTTTGATCTGCATATCTTTTAACGGTTGTCCAGCAGAGCCGATTTTCAGTGCCGCATCTTCAAATTTCAAGGCAACAACTTGCGAACACGTTTCCGTCATCCCGTAAGATTGAATGACTGGAATCCCTTTTTCCTCACACTGCGCTAATTTATCCGGTGCAATCGGTCCGCCGCCCAATAACATTCCTTTAAAGCTGACGCTGTAGCCAGCTTCAGGATAGACAGACAATAATTGTTGTAACATTGTCGCAACCACTGAAATGACGGTTCCACGGCCTTCTTGTAAATCTTGTGTCACTTGCTGTTCATCAAATTTATCGTAAAGGCGAATACTACAACCTAAGACGAGTTGTCGAACAACAATCGACAATCCGCTAATGTGAAATAATGGGACTGCACACAACCAACAATCTTCAGCAGTAATCCCCATATTTTCTTGAGTGCCTCTAGCACTGGCCAAATGATTTTTAAACCGTTGCAAGACCCCTTTAGGCTGTCCTGTAGTTCCAGATGTATACATAATAGAAGCCACCGACTCTAAGTCACTTGGCTGTTGAAACTCCTGATGTGAAAGACTATGCTGTTTTTTAACCATTGGCTGAACGTCGACAAAAGAAATCTCCTCTAACAAAGCCTGCGTTTCAGGCGCACCAATAATCGTTTTAACTTGCGCATCTTTTAACTGAAAAGTCAGTTCAGCAAGTGTCAAATGCGTATTTAAAAATAATAACTCTTTCCCCAATTCCCATAAGGCTAGAATTGAAAAATACAACTCTTTGCTGTTCTTACTGAATAAAGCCACACGTTTTTCTTCTGGTGCAAGCACCTGTTGATATGTGGCTACCCAATGGCTGACTTCTTGTTGCACTTCTAAAAACGTCCAAGATTCATCCTGAAAATAAAAAGCAGGATGATCGGGACGTTTTTGTACTTGTTTATTTAACCAAGTCATTGGTTTATGGGAATTTAGGGAATTGATCGAAATCTGGTGTCCGTTTTTCTTTAAATGCATCTCGGCCTTCTTGTGCTTCAGCCATTGTATAGTAAAGAAGTGTCGCATCACCAGCTAATTGTTGCACACCAGCCAAGCCATCTGTATCGGCATTTAAAGAGGCTTTAATCATCCGTAAAGCAATCGGGCTTTTGGTTAACATTTCTTCTGCCCACTCCATTGTCACATCTTCTACTTGATCCAATGGAACAACTGTATTAATCCAGCCCATATCTAAAGCTTCTTGAGCAGAATACTGTTTACACATAAACCAAACTTCTTTCGCTTTTTTATGGCCGATAACGCGCGCCAAGTAACCTGAGCCGTATCCACCATCAAAGCTACCGACATTTGGTCCTGTTTGCCCAAACTTAGCATTTTCAGCCGCAATTGTTAAATCACAAACTAATTGTAAAACATTGCCGCCGCCAATGGACCAGCCTTTCACCATTGCGATTACTGGTTTGGGAATGACACGGATTAACCGTTGTAAATCTAACACATTTAAACGTGGAATGTTGTCTTCGCCAACGTACCCACCATTACCTCGAACTTTTTGATCGCCACCAGAACAGAATGCTTGGTCACCTGCGCCTGTTAAAATAATAACCCCGACATCTTCTTTATCACGACTAATGTTGAATGCATCAATCATTTCCATGACTGTTTTCGGTGTGAATGCGTTGTGAACATGCGGGCGGTTGATAGTAATTTTTGCTACTTTGCCTGCTTGCTCAAATAAAATTTCATCATATTCTTTAATTGTTGTCCAGTTTCTCATTAGGAAACCTCCTTCATTAATCTCATCTTTTCTATTATACACAAGAATCGGCACTTTAGAGAAAAAGTCGCTTGAATTTTAAGAAAAAACATGGCTATTTCAAATTTTCTTCATTCCTGTATAATAAATAAAAAACCTTTTATTCTCTCTTTTATTAGAAAGGACTGATTACTATTCATCTTTTAGAGTATTTAGGCATCACGATTCAACAGGTTTCTGCTGAGAAATGTCAGCTTACTTTAACGGTAAAAGACGTGCATAAACAACCCTATGGCCTTGTCCACGGGGGCTTAAACGGCGTCTTAATTGAAACTGCCTGTAGTTTAGGTGCGAACGAAAACGTTCCTGAAAACACTTTTGCTGTCGGCATAGACTTACAAGTAAATCATCTTCGTAGTGTCCATGATGGTAGCCTTACCGTGATTGCGACACCCGATCACTCGGGAAAGACCCTTCAAGTTTGGGAAGCAAAAATATATAACGCAGACCACCAATTGACGAGCGTGGGGCGTTGTACCTTAACAAATCGACAAAAAAAACAGTAATCTTTACAGGTTACTGTTTTTTTGTTTATGGTTTTTAATAAGTAATTAGATTACTTCGTTTATTTAATTTTAGTACCAACCATTTGCTAACCAGAATGATTTAGCTGCATCCCATGAACCATAGCGACCTGCTACGTACTGATCTGCCACGCGTTCTTGGTTGGCAGGTGAATAGTCACCATTTAAATAAGAGGCAGATAATTGGTAACGACCGATATACTGACCGTTTGTTGCATCGTAAGAACCACTAGATTCACGTTGTGCGATCCACTCTTTTGCATCACTGCTTGCGGCAGGTGCTGCTGGTTGCGCTACTTCTTGAGCAACAGGTTGTTGTACTTCTTGTTGTACTTCTTGTTGTACTGGTTGTGCAACAGGTTGTTCAACTACTTGTTGAACTGGTGCAACTTCTACAGCTGGTGCTGGAGTATTAGCAACTTCTTTTTCTGAACGAATAACTAATTGTTCTCCTTCAAAAATTAAATCAAGGTTTGGCAATTTGTTATCAGAAGCAATTTTTTGAATTAAGCTATTGTCTCCTGCAAATTGATGAGAAATTGTTGATAAAGTATCTCCTGCTTTAACTGTATATAAGCTTTCTGCGTTTGCGTCTGTTCCTAAGAATAATCCTAAACCTGCGGCCAAAGTTGTTCCAAGTAAAATCGTTTTGATTGATTTCATGTATGTTTCTCCTTTGTAATTAAAAATATTTGATTGTTGCTCTTAGCTCTCGGCAACAACCACGTCTGCTTCGCTTTATCGAAACGACTTCACATACTTTATCATCGAATGGCCGGCCGTAGGTGAATATCTCGTGACAATTTATTACTAGAATGTCGGTTTTGTTACATTTTGTAATAAAAAGCTGCTGGAAGCTTGATATTACCCTGTTTATATTTTGCGAAAAAAAGTTAAAAAAACAGGATTTTATTTTCGAGAAACCGTTTTCTAACCCTTGATTAACCATTAAATGTCGGTTTTTTTACATTCGTTTCAGTCAAAAAGTAACAAAATGTTAAAGATACTAGACATGAGAATGTTCTTTTCAAAAACTCACGCCTAAAAAGAACAGGTGTTTTCTTTGAATTTTTTTATCATTCACTATTTTTATTTTTTCCTTCTATATATAGTTAAATTTTTTATCGTATTCATTTTTCGATTCTGAAAAAACACCAAGCACTTCCTATTGAAACAAAAAGAGTTAAACAAAAAAAATCTTATATTTTGCTTGTTATTTATTCATTTTAATCTTATTCAAAAAAGGAACAGCTAAAGCAACTATGAAAACAAAGTATTGAAAACAAAGCAGAATAAATATTCATTTTTATTATAATTCACGAATAAAAAACAAATAATCACTCGAACGCTTGTTATTTAAAAACGTAATCAGTTTTTTCTCTTTCTATTTTCCAATCTATGAGTAATAAAATATATGAATCTACATTTAAGTCATTTTATTATCAAATATTCTGAATATTATAAGAATTGGAGTTTTATCTATGAGTGACAAAGAACAACTTGAGAAATTAGACAAATCCTTTCTGGGACAACCGAAAGGACTAGCAACACTGTTCTTCACAGAAATGTGGGAACGTTTCAGTTACTACGGCATGCGTGCTATTCTAATGTATTACATTTACGATACCGTAGCCAATGGCGGTTTAGGTCTCCCCAAAGCAACTGCCTTAGCCATCATGTCCATTTATGGATCAATGGTTTTCATGTCCAGTATCATTGGCGGTTGGGTCTCTGACCGTGTCTTAGGTTCAAGGAAAACTGTTTTTATTGGTGGTTTGTTAATCATTGCTGGACATATTGTTCTCGCTACCCCATTTGGTGTCCCCGCCTTATTCGTTTCTATTATGTTGATTGTATTTGGGACTGGGATGTTAAAACCAAACGTTTCAGGGATGGTTGGCCATCTTTATTCAAAAACTGACTTACGTAGAGATGCAGGCTTCTCCATTTTTTACATGGGGATTAATATCGGAGCCTTAATAGCTCCCCTTGTTGTCGGAACTTTAGGACAAGAATATAATTATCATTTAGGCTTTTCCGTTGCCGCAGTAGGGATGTTCTTCGGGCTACTACAATATTATTTCCAAGGACGTAAATCTCTAGCTGGAATTGGTCAGGCCCCAACTAATCCAATGTCTAAAGAAGAGCAAAAGAAATTTGCTAAAGCATTTATGTTGGCAATTGTCGTTGCTTTACTTATTTTTGGTGGCGCCTATGTCACAGGACATTTAACAATTGATTTCTTTATTAATACCATCAGCGTGTTAGGAATCCTGTTACCTGTTTATTATTTCAGCAAAATGTTAACGTCTAAAGATGTCACTGCTGAAGAAAAACCCAAAGTTCTGGCTTACTTGCCATTATTCTTAGCAGCAATTGTTTTCTGGTCATTGGAAGAACAAGGTTCGTCTATTCTTGCTCTATTTGCAAATGAACGGACGCAAACGAGTTTGTTTGGCTTCCCGATTGCCGCTAGCTGGTTCCAATCATTAAATCCTGTATTCGTAGTTATTTTGACCCCTATTTTTGTTACATTATGGACAAAACTAGGTAAACGTCAACCATCAACCGTTGTGAAGTTTTCACTAGGGCTAGTCTTTGCTGGTCTTTCCTTCGTCTTATTAATGTTGCCAGGTCTACTTTATGGTACCGAAGGACGGGTGAGTCCACTTTGGTTATTCTTTAGTTTCTTCATTATGATTGTCGGAGAAATGTGTTTATCTCCCGTTGGCTTATCGATTACTACAAAATTAGCACCGAAAGCTTTCGAAGCTCAAACCGTTGCTATTTGGTTATTAGCAGATGCCGCTTCACAAGCCATTAACGCTCAAATTGCTCGTTTCTATACACCTGGAACAGAGTCAGCATATTTTGGGATTGTCGGACTTGTAGCTGTCGTTGCTGGGATTCTCTTATTCATTGTGAAAAAACCAATCCAAAACTTAATGGGTGACGTCCGTTAAACCGTCAAAAAAGTTGCCTTTCTCTTTTTTGAAAGGCAACTTTTTTATACAGCGTTTTGATAACGTTTTCATCAAGTGGTATACTAAATAGAAGGAGGACGAGGACATGCGTTACTTAATTGGCGGTATTTTTTTATTGATTAGTATCTGGCAATTCATTGTTACTGGACGGACATTTTCCTACTTAAAGAAAGAGGGCGGCAAAAGAACCTCACCATTTATTCTGTTAGGACTATGGAGTAGTTTAGTGTTTGCTATTATTTCATTTGCTGTGGCGATTGCTTCTTTCTTTTATGTGAGTTTTTAAGGCAAGTATATTTTATATTTTGTCTTATTAAGCAACGAAAAACATCTCAAAAAATCGAGATGTTTTTTGTTGCACATTTTTATCTAAATGGAATGATATTGCGAAACTTTTTGATAGGCACTTGCTATTTTTTCAAATGGTGTTTCCTCAAAAATAGTGAACAGTCCGGGCTTATGTTTATTCAAAAATTGAATGGTTTCTTTAAGAGGTACCTGCCCTTCGCCAATGGCTACCGGAAATATCTGCTGATTTCTTATAATGAAATCTTTCAAATGAAAAGCAACGATTTTTTCACCAAAACACTCAAACGCTTCTTCTACTATTTCCAAATACGTTTTATCTATATCCACTCGAATTAAGTTGGTAGGATCCAAAATAATGCCTAAATTAGTTGAAGCAACCTCGTCAATCAATCGTTGCATTTTTTCAATTGTATGAATTGGATGATTGATTCCTGGTTCAATCCCAACAATTATCCCATACTTTTCAGCTTCTCGACATAATCTTCTAACAGAAAATAAAACTTCTTCGTAGGCTTCTTCTGTATAATTATCTTCAGTGTAATAAATCGTTTCATATATACTGCCTGTTTCAGTTGCAACGATTTTTGCCCCAAACATTGAAGCGTAACGAATGTATGTTTCAAATTGATGCAGTCGTTTTTCTCGCTCTTCTAAATCTGGATGAATCAGATTAATATAACAACTTAGGACACTAATCGTAATCTTTTCATCTTCGAAAATATTCTTCAATTGACTTCCTAGTCCTGGAGATAGAACAGCAGCACTTGCATATTCTGGATAAGAAATACCTAAGGCAAATTGAATTGAAGTTATGTTCGTTTCAGCAATTTTTTTAGCCAATTCCACAGGAGATATTTTGGTGCCAACATCATGGGCACGTACTGCAAGTGTCAACATTTTATTCAAGCCTCACTTTCTTGATAGATTCTTCGTAATGATCAAAATGAATGATCTGATTATTCTTATGTTGCACCAAAAATTCTTTCGGTGTCATATTAAACTCTTTTTTAAAAGATTTCAAAAAGTGTGGATATGATTTAAATCCACATTTCAGGTAAACATCACTAGCACTGCGATATTCTTTTAATAACTGTTTAGCGTAAAGTAGTTTCTTTTTCAGCACAAATTGATGGAAAGTAAATCCTGTATGTTTCTTAAATTCCCGCGTTACATAATACTTAGTCACAAAAAAATTTTTTTCCATCTGTTCTAAGGTTAATGGTTGATCCAAATTTTGAGAAATGTAGGTAATCATTGCTTCAATTCGTTCATTTTCAATCATTTGTTTTGGTTGGCTCTCATTCTCTTCTTTCAGAACTAATTGATTTAAGTAAATTAAAAAGTCTAACAGTTGTTGTTCATAACGAACATCCGCACCATATTCTTCTGGCAAAGGAGAATGATCTAACGGGGTCAAGTAGTTTGCTAATTTTGCTACATCCACTTTGATAACTTTACTACGACGCTGACCAAAATGTTGAAAACAAGCAGACAAGTTTGTCCGTTTACTAGATCGTTGTTGTAAAAAATCAGGTGTTAAAAAAATATACATCCGTTCAAAATCATCAGTACTCTGCTTAATAATTCGATGTAAATCATGATAATGAATGAGTAAAACGGTCCCTGCTTCAACATCAAATTGATGTCCATCTAAAAAGAACGTTGCTACCCCTTTTAACGTACAATGGACTTCATAAAAATCGTGGTAATGATAGATGGTTTTTTCTGGACTAACCATATCTTTTACATGAAAGATCTCATATTGATCTGAAATCATACTATTTACTTGTGATTTCCGGATTTCTTTTACACTCTTCAACAAGATTCACCTCTTTTTTTAGAAGTTAACTATTTTTTGAATAAACAGTTACAGCTAATGTTGGTACAATTTATTTCTTTCTGGAACAGCCGTTACCACAAAGGCTTTCTTTGTAAGTTCTAGAACAATCCCTTGAAATCAACTCTACTCAAGTAAGTTGTTTTGTGTACAATCATACGATTCACTATAACAAACTGTTCTATTTTAAATTATAGTTCAAAAACTTTTTTTAATTCAGCCGTCACCGGCGAGCAATCAGGATTTGTTTCCATAATATCTTCCATATAGTTCCACCATTTTTGATTGATTGGTGTCAGTGCTATTTGCTCCCAGCGAGCTTCATCTTCTATTTCTAAATAACCAAAAAGTGTACTGGTTTCAGGATTTAAAAAAATTTGATACTTAATTACCCCATGTTCTTTCAGCATTTGACGCATTTCTGGCCATAACTTCTCATGACGTCGTTGATATTCGGCATGTTGATCAGGATATACTTGCATACAAAAGGCTTTTTTTATCATAGCTTTCTCCGTTTTGATACTTTCTCTTCCAAATAGCCAACTTTCGGTGTCACACCAAACGCTTCTGCTAAGCGCCATAAATCTGCATCTGAAATTGTTTGGCGAACGCCTCCTTGCGCACAAACATAAGTGTACACTTCAGCGGCTTTTTCAGCAGTTTCAATTAAACCAAATACTTCATCCATATCACGGCCAGTACCATAAATACCATGTTGCGGCCATAAAACCAAACGAGATTCTTTCATTTTTTCAGCCGTTGCTACACCAATTTCATTCGTTCCAGGAACCAACCATGGAATAATACCAACACCGTCTGGAAATACTACTAAACATTCGGTACACATTTGCCATAATGTTCTAGTAAAGACTTTTTCATCTAATTCGTGGGTAAAACTCATTGCTAATAAATGACTCGCATGATTATGCATGACAATGCGATTTTCTGGATCAACAGCTAAACGAGCAATATGGCTCATAAAATGGCTAGGTAATTCACTCGTTGGCACAGCTTCATCTTCTAAGCCCCACAATAGTTCTAATTCCTGGCCATTTTCACTAACTCGTAAAATCCCTAAGTTTTCGCTTGGTGCATCACAGACATTTTTAAAATATTTTCCTGAGCCTGTCACGATAAAATATTTTCCTGCTAATTTCGTTGCATCAAATTTCATTGGAATCTTTCGGAGCACTTGTGTTGGATTTAGAAAAGGTAAAATCTCCTCCTCTTTTAATAAATACGAAATATTTCCGCCATTTCGTTCATCCCAACCTAAACGATATAAATTTTTGGTCGTTTTGACCATTTCTTCCACAAATGGTGCTTGTAACACGTTCATTTTTTTCATTTTAGAAGTTCCTCTCGTTTGTTAATTTTATGAAAAACGACAACTATCTTTACCTGTTGGCAATTGACGAGTTGGTAAAATCACTTTTTCGTATTCTTGAACATCCGTTAACCAATCTAAGCCGATAGGTACGTGATTTTCTTGACAGTAGTAGTTCCAGATATCGGCAAATGGAAAGTCTTTTAACTCTTCCGTTAAGGCTAAACGTGTGGTAAAATCTCCCATCAATTCAGTTTCTTTTAAGACGTTTGTTGGCTCAAGCATCGCTTTCATTAACGCTTTTTGTGTATTGCGGGTGCCAATCACCCAAGCGGCAACACGATTGATTGTGGCATCAAAGAAATCTAAGCCCACGTGTGTTTTTCCTAATAAATCATTGCGAACTAACTCCTTGGCAATTTCTTGCAATTCATCATCCATAATGACAACGTGGTCACTATCCCAGCGAACTGGACGACTGACATGTAATAGCATTCCTTCGCCAAATAAGGATAATGAAGATAACTTATTAGAAATCACTTCTGTTGGATGAAAATGACCAGCATCTAAACAAATTAATTTATTCCGCGTTAAACCGTAGCCCATATAAAATTCATGAGACCCAACTGTATAGGCTTCTGAACCAATCCCAAAGAGCTTGCTTTCCACCGCATCGACTGTATAAGCTGGATCAATTTCCTCTGAAAAAATTTCATCTAGCGAATCCATTAGCCGCTTTCTCGGCGTTAAACGATCAACTGGGTTATCTTTAAAGCCATCTGGCACCCAAAAGTTATTGACAGCTACTTGTCCTAATTCTCTTCCAAAATATTCAGCAATTCTTCGTGAACGTTTCCCATGCTCAATCCAAAAGTCTCGAACTTGCGGATTCGGATGAGCTAAAGTAAAGCCATCGCGGTACATTGGATGCGAGAAAAAGGTTGGATTAAAGTCCAATCCTAAGCCATTTTCTTTTGCCCAAGTCACCCATGGTTCAAAATGCTTTGGTTCCAGTTCGTTTAAATCTACCCTTTCCTCTGTGTCTAAATAAATAGCATGTAAATTCAATTTGTGTTTTCCTGGAATTAAAGAAAACGCTTTTTCTAAATCTTGACGTAGTTGCTGGGGACTTCGAGCAACGCCTGGATAATTCCCTGTAACTGAAATACCGCCAGAAAGTTCATCCTCACTTAAGAAGCCTCTCACATCATCTCCTTGCCACACATGCATTGAAATTTTGACATCAGCCATTTTTTCCAATACAGCTTCGGTATCTGCGCCAATACTGGCATATTTTTCTTTCGCTTCTTCATATTTTTGTGTAATGGTTGTCATAATGAGCTCCTTTTCATAAATGCTTGATAGCGATTTTTTATTGTTGAATCAATTGGATTTGCTTGATAGATTTCCGTGGGAAAAGATGTTTGGATACAAGTACGAGCTGCTGGAATATCTTTAAGTTCACCTGTTGCAATCATCTGCATCAAAAGATTACCTAAAGCAGTTGCTTCCCCAGGTCCCGCTTTCACTGTAACATTAGCAACATCAGCAGTTAGCTGGTTCAATAAACGATTATTGGAACCACCACCGACAACATGTAAAGTTGTAATTTTCCGTTCGATTCCTGTTAATTGAGCTAATTTTTCTAGTTCTACGCTGTAACACAATGCTAAATTATCATAAATACAACGAGCGAGTTCACCAGGGCTTTCAGGAACTGTTTGTTGTGTTTCACGGCAATAGGCTTGTAATTCAGTAATCATATTTCCCGGATTTAAAAAACGAGGATCATTTACATCAATAAATTGTTGAAATGCTGGTTCTTTTTCAGCTAAGGCGGCCAATTCAGCATAGCTATATTGGTAGTTTTGGTACCGTGCCACTTCTTGAATTAGCCACATACCCATAATATTTTTTAAGAAACGAATTGTGTTCTGGGCGCCCCATTCATTCGTGTAATTTTCTTGGAAAGCTTCAGCAGAAATTGTTGTAACAGTCGTTTCAATGCCTAATAAAGACCAAGTACCACTGCTAATGTACGCCCAGTCATCGCCAATGCCTGGCGTACCTAAAATTGCTGAAGCTGTATCATGACTAGCTATCGTAATCAACGTTGCATTTGGTAAATCATAGTCTGGAAAAGCCGCTGTTTGCAGGTCGCCTAAAATCGTGCCCGGCTCTACTAATGTTGGAAATAGTGTTTCATCAATTCCTAGGAAATCCAGTAATTCACTTTCCCATTGTTTCGTTCCAGCATTCAACAGTTGCGTGGTGGAAGCGTTGGTTGCTTCGATGACTGCTTTTCCAGTAAAGACATAACCTAAGTAATCAGGGATTAACAACAATTGACTGGCTGCAGCCAAACGTTCCTTTTCCTCTACAAATAACTGAAAAATGGTATTAAAAGGTTGAACTTGAATCCCCGTTTGTTGGTACAATTTTTCTAATGAATAGCCTTTTGAAAAATTTGTTACAGCTGCTTCTGTCCGTCCATCTCGATAAGCAATCGGTTCGTCCAAAAGTTGTCCAGATTGATCCAGCAGACAATAGTCAACACCCCAAGTATCAATTCCAATAAAACATTCCTTGATACCTAATTGTTTAACTTTTTGCAGACCAAGCAGTAACTCATGAACTAAACTAGCCATATCCCAACGCTGATACCCATCTTTTTGATGAAAACCATTTTTAAAACGATGAATTTCTTCTATTGTTATCTGACCATTCGCTAAGCGTTGACTTTTCATTATGCGACCGCTAGAAGCGCCAATATCAACCGCTAAATAGGTTCGTTTCTCAACTTGTTCTTTTTTCACTTTGTTGATAGTTGTCAATCCTTTCACTATTTTTATTTTTTGTACGTTAGACTAACTTTATGTATTCATCATAAACAAAAAATAGCGCTTTCACCTCTCACAATTTTGAGATATAATTGTACTATCTTGGTAATTAGGAGGTTCTTATGGATTATTGGGAAAAAGCCGACTACTCTTGGTCAGACGATTCTAAGAGACATATTTTGACACCTAGCAGCAAAAGTCGCACACTTTTTTATTACATACAGGAAATTGGACAGTTTAAAGCCTCGCGCCCTTATTATACGGAGCGGGCACATTTACCATCATACTTAATTAAATTCACGCTAAATGGTACTGGGGAATTACGCTATCGTTATCATACATACAGCTTACAGAGAGGTGATTTATTCTTTATTGACTGTCGGGATTATCAATACTATCAAGCAACCAGCGAAGAGCCTTGGGAAATGGACTGGATTCATTTTGAAGGAGGAAATTCTGGTGCTTTTTTCCAAGAATTTATGAAAAATGGTTCACCAGTTTTCTCCACTAATCAGCTTCCAGAAGATAATCCTATTCATTTAATCATTCAGCAGCTATTACAATTACAAGATTTACAACATGCGCAAACTGATTACCAATCTTCCGTTTTAATTCATCAATTACTGAACGAATTATTGTTGCAAAAGTATCGTCAAGACTTTACCTACGAAACGATTCCATCATTGGTTTTGGAAATGAAAGCTTACATTGATCAACATTTCAAAGAAACAATTTCTTTAGAAGACTTGGCTCAACTCTTTCATTTAAATAAATATCAATTGAACAAAGAGTTCTCCAAATACATTGGATTACCGCCAATTAAATATCAAATTAGTAAAAAAATTTCTTATTCAAAAGATTTACTACGCTATTCTAATCAAACAGTGAAAGAAATTGCTGTAGATGTTGGTTTAGAAAACTATGCCTACTTTAGTCGATTATTTAAAAAGCGAACTGGATTAACTCCTAGTCAATACCGTAAAAGTGGCTTCTAAAAAATCTCTCTATGACACATAATGTCATAGAGAGATTTTTTATTTCTATGCCTCCTAAACTCAATATTTTATAGTAAATTACCAAATCTAGTTGATTGAACAACTTATATTTCGCTCAATTGGGGTTGTTAGACAATTTGTATTGAATTAAGAAATTAGATTTGGTAACCACATGACAAGTTCAGGTACATATGTGATTAAAAGTAAGATTGCTAAGATTACCAGATAAAATGGAACTAGTGGTTTCAGCATTTGCTCAGCTTTAACACCCCCAACACTAGCACCAACATATAATCCCGTTCCAACAGGTGGTGTAATTGAACCAACACACAAGTTCATAATCGCAAATAAACCAAAATGAACTGGATCCACCCCAACATTCATAACAATTGGTAAAAAGATTGGCGTAAAAATCAAAATAGCTGGACCAACATCCATAAACATTCCCACAAACAATAGGACAACGTTTACTAATAGTAGAATTAAGTATTTATTGTCTGTGATTCCTAAAATAGCTGTACTGATTGCTTCTGGTATCCCTGTAAAAGCCATCGCAAAAGACATCATTGAAGAAGTTGCCAACAAGAACATAATGGTTCCACTCATCAAGACAGCCTCTTTTAACATTTTAGGTAAATCGTTTATTTTCACTGTTTTGTAGTAAAACATTGAAATCAATAATGAGTATGCAACAGCAATTGCTGATGCTTCAATCGCTGTAAATAACCCCGTCAAAATACCGCCAATAATAATGACAATTAACAATACACTGGGAACCGCTTCTCGCAGAACCTTGCTGACTTCTCCTTTTTTTGCTTTTGCCACAGTAGGATAATTATGACGTTTTGCAATAACATAGGCTACCACCATAATTCCTAACGCCCACAAAGAACCTACCAAATAACCTCCTAAAAATAAAGAAGAAATAGAGGCCCCACCAGCCACCAATGAATACATAATAAACGCTGTACTTGGTGGAATAACCATTCCTGTAGGAGCAGAGGCAATATTTACAGCCGTTGCAAATTTCCGATCGTAGCCCTCATTTACTTGTTGCGGAATTAGCACGCCACCAATAGCAGTAGATGCTGCAATTGCAGAGCTAGAAATCGAACCAAATAATGCGTTCCCTAACACATTAGTATGTGCTAGCGCGCCGGGAACACGACCAACAAATAACATAGAAAAATTTACCAACTTTTGGGCAATTCCCCCATTATTCATAATCACACCAGAAAAAATAAAAAACGGAATTGCTACGAGAGAGAAACTATTTAAACTAGAGACCATTTTTTGAGCTGAGGTAAATGCAGCTGCTTCAAAAGGAATTACTAATAACAATGTTGCAATTGAAGATGCCGCAATGCTCATACCAATTGGCATACCAACTACCAATAAGACTGCAAAAACTACAAATAAGATAATGCCTGCTTCTAAAGCCATATTTTTACTCCTATTCTTTTTCTTCTATAAACGCATTAAGAATCTTTTGATTGCGTGAATAACTCTAGCAAATTCATCAAACTATAAATAAACATCAAAACACCTGCCACTGGAACGGCTAAATAGACATAACCCATAGGAATTGCCAAAGATGGTGAAATTTGTCCTAACGTAATTACTACACCATTCCAACCGCCAAATATCATAATCACTCCTGCAAAAAGTAGGAACAACAATTGAACAATAAATTCTAAAAAGCGTTTTTGTTTCCCTTGTAATTTTTCACTTAACAAAGTTACTGCTAAATGTCCCTTTTTTCCAACCACATAAGCAGAAGCTAACATCGCCAGCCAGACCAATGCAAAGCGAACAAATTCTTCTGTTAAGGTACTAGGATTTTTTAACACTGTCCGGGCAAACACTTGGTACAAAACGACCAAAACCATTGCAGCAAGAATGATTGATCCAAGTATTTCTAAAAGTCGATTTAAAAATTTTCTAAAACCTTTCATAATTACCTCCTTAATTAGTCCGCCAACTGGCGAATAGCCTGATACAGTTCGCCATGTTCTGAGCTATTTTTGAATGATTCATGCAACGGTTGAACAAGTTTTTGGAATGGTTCACTGTCTACTTGATTGAACACAACACCATATTCTGCTTGTGCTTTTTTCTTTTCTTCTTCAACCGCTTCTTTAAAGACCGTTTTTTCAAAAGCGGTCGATTCTTTTGCTGCTTCTTCAATCGCTTGTTCTTGTTTCGCTGTCAAACGTTCTTTTGTCCCCTCGTTCATAATCACAATATCTGGCACTCGAGTATGCTCATCATAAGAATAATACTTAGCCACACCACCATGACCAGCTGTATATAAAACGAACTCATTATTCTCTGCACCGTTGATTAGATTAGATTGTAGAGAAGTATATACTTCCGAACTACCCATAGGTACTGGCGAACCCCCTAAAAGTTCTACCATTTTGATGGCGGTTTCACTTTGCATGACCCGAATTTTTTTACCTTTCAAATCATCTGGAGATGTAACAGGCCCTTTGCTCATATAAAAACTTCGTTGACCAGAGTCATAATAAGTTAAACCAACAAATCCTAATTTTTTTGTAGAATCATACACTGGTTGCATTAGCGCTTGATTATCCATTACTTTAAAAAAATGTTTTTCATTATCAAAAATATACGGAATGGCAAATACAGAATAATCTTTAGAAAAACTTTCTAATGCTGATCCACTGACCTTTGCAAAATCAATTGCACCTGTTTGTGTTAATTCAATTAGTTCTGTTTCTCCTCCTAATTGACCATCTGGAAAGTATTCAATTTGAACTTTACCATCTGTTTTTTCCTCTACCAATTCACCGAATTTCTTCATAGAATCGATAACTGGTTGGCTATTACTAGCATACGCATAGCGCAAGACTACCGTATCACTTGCCGAAGCTTCTGTTTTGCCGCAACCACTTAGCAACTGTAATCCTGCCAATACCATAACTGCTGTAAATAAAACCTTTCTTTTTTTCATGAACTTTTCTCCTTACTTTTCTAGCAATAAGAAACAAGCAATTCAGTCAAACATAGGATTGTTAATGATTGACCATAAGGCATCGCTGTCATTCCAATTGTGCGATAAAAATCTAAATTATCACCCATTCCTGTACCAACTGACACATGTTGTACTTCTCCCGTTTCATCAATCTCATTTAGTAAGCCAGCAATTGCTTTGTTTGCCACTTCTTCATATTCAGAAGAAATATATTTTTTATGAACCGCTTTTAAAATCCCATAAGCGAATCCCGCTGTAGCAGAAGATTCTAAATACGAATTTGAATCATTAATTAATGTATGCCATAAACCAGATTCATCTTGGTATTTCGCTAAAGCTGCCACTTGCGCATTGAGGGTACTTAATAAAAATTCCCGTAAACTATCTCCTTTTGGCAACTCTAAGATTTCAATAATTTCTGGAATAGCAATCGTAATCCAGCAGTTCCCTCTTGCCCACAGTGCTTCCGCATAGTTATGATTTCCCTCAAAAGTCCAACCGTGATACCATAGACCACTTTTTTTATCTTGTAAATATTTAATATGGATTAAAAATTGATGCTTTGCTTCTTCCAAATAATCGAGTCGATTCAACAACTTACCAATTTTTGCCAAAGGTAAGACAGTCATCATTAACGTATCATCCCATAATTGATTTTTATTTTCTGGTCCATATGTCGCATGTTGCAAGCCCCCTTCATTCGTTCGGGGCATTTCTTCCATCACCCATTCCGCCCATTGCTCTAAGTAAGGTATATATTTAGAGTCTTTAGTGTCTTCATATAGATAAGCCATTGTTAAAAGCGGAGCCATCGTATTCACATTCTTAGGCGGCGCGCCTTCTTGCATCCGACCTTCAAACCAGTCGTTAACTACTTGTAAAGCTTTTTCACTTTTAGTATTTCGATAATTCTTATATATACCATACAACCCAACGCCTTGCGGCCAGTTCCAAATCGTCCAACTTTTGTCATCAACTTTTAAACCATCAAAATCTAACAGAAATTCACCTGTGTTATCTTTAATCGTTGTTAAACTTCTAATTAATAAGTCAATCGTTGTTTCTACTGTATCTTTTGGTATGAATTGTTCCTGTTTAATAATCATCGGCAATCAAAACTCCTTTTCCATCCCACCAGCGCAAATGAAACGCTTTCATTTTTTTGTAATTTTAGTTTAGCAAGGAATGTTAGCAAATTATATAGTTAATCTTGACGAATTACTGTCAAAAATTGACTTTTTTTAAAAATTAGATACGGTTTTTACCAATTCAATCAATGAGTAAATAACAAAAAACGGACATCCTTTTTAGGTATGTCCGCTTTTTGTTACTTATTTATGGTTGTTTTCCAATATAAGCTAAAATTCCACCATCGACATATAAGATATGTCCGTTAACAAAGTCAGAAGCGTTAGATGCTAAGAAAACTGCTGGGCCAGCTAAGTCTGCTGGTGTGCCCCAACGATTAGCAGGTGTTCGTCCCAAGATGAATTCGTTAAATGGATGCCCTGGTTCTCTTAATGGCGCCGTCTGTGGCGTTTCAATGTAGCCAGGTCCAATCCCATTACATTGAATATTATATTGTCCATATTCAGAAGCAATATTTTTCGTTAACATTTTTAGTCCGCCTTTTGCTGCCGCGTACGCACTAACTGTTTCACGACCTAGTTCACTCATCATTGAACAGATATTGATAATTTTGCCATGACCCTTTTCAATCATATCTGGAATAACCGCTTTTGCCATAATAAATGGCGCATTCAAGTCAACATCAATCACTTGACGGAACTCTTCTGCTGACATCTCCACCATTGGAATTCGTTTAATAATTCCCGCATTATTGACTAAAATATCAATAGAGCCGACTTCTTCTTTAATCTGAGCAACCATCGCTTGAACTTGCTCTTCATCAGTGACATCACACACATAACCACGTGCTTCAATCCCTGCAGCCCGATAATTTTCCAAGCCTTGTTCAACTGATTCAGGAGATAAGTTATTAAAAACAATTGTTGCTCCTGCTTCAGCTAGGGATTTCGCAATCTCAAAGCCAATCCCATAAACAGCACCTGTAATTAACGCTACTTTTCCATCTAATTGAAAATCATTCATTTTAAATTCCATGTTTTCTCCTCTTTCTTTGGTTTATTTTAATTGATCCATTGCAACCATATCCATGTCTGTGTACGTAATATTTTCTCCGCACATGGCCCAAATAAAGGAATAATTACTTGTACCAACCCCAGAATGAATTGACCAGCTTGGTGAAATAGCTGCTTGTTCATTACTCATTACTAAATGTTTCGTTTCGTCTGGTTTACCCATCATGTGGAAAATCCGCGTATCTTCTTCCATATCAAAATAAACATACGCTTCCATACGACGTTCATGTGTATGACAAGGCATTGTATTCCAAGCGCTACCTGGTTCTAAAATGGTGTAACCCATTTGTAACTGGCAACTTTCACAAACGTTCGGATGAATGTATTGGTAAATTTTACGTTGGTTCAATGTTAATGGATCACCCGTTTCCATTGGGGTAATTTCATCAATACTAATTTTTACGTTGGGATATTTATGATGTGCTGGGACACAACTAATGTAAAATTTCGCTGGATTATCAGGGTTTTCTGAAGAAAAACGAACATGTTTTGTTTCTTTCCCAATATAATAGCCATCTTGTTTTTTCATTGTTTCTTTGGCGCCATCAATTTCAATAAAGCCTGGTCCCCCAATATTAATAACCCCTAGTTCACGGCGTTCTAAGAAATAGTCAACCCCTAATTCTTTGTCCAAAATAATTTCTAATTCTTCTGTGGTCGGTGTCACACCACCAAAAATCATCCGATCATTATGTGTGTAGGTTAAGCTGATTGCACCTGGAATAAAAACTTTCTCTACTAAAAATTCATCTCTCAATTGTTCTGTTGAATAGTGACGGATATCCGCCGGACTATGTGTATAACGTGTTTCCATATTTTGCATAACTAAAATCTCCTATCTATTTATTTTTCCTGAGCCCGTTACCAAAAAAGCAAGGACTTCTTTTTGACTAAATTGATTACAATCACCATGGACAGTATGTTTTAACGCACTAGCCGCTGTCGCAAAATCAATGCAGGTTTGTGGATCATAGGCAGCTAATATGCCATGTAAAACCCCACCAGCAAACGCATCACCGGCACCGACACGGTCAACAATCGGTTGTAATCGATGACATTTGGACGTATAATACGCACCTTTGTACCATAGCGTTCCGATTAATTCATTATCTGTCGCTGAATGAACTTGACGTTTGGTTGAATAAAATACTTGAATGTTGGGATAACGTTCTTGCATTTTTCGGTAGTACCACGTTAATGCGTCTTCAAGTTCTTCCTCTGGTTCTGGAATCTCCAGTAAATAACGAGCATCTAATACCCCAGCTGAACAAATATCAACAAATGGAAGAATGGCCTTCAATGCCACGCTCGCTTCTTTCTGGGACCAAAGTTTCCCTCGATAATTAATGTCAAAACTTACTTGGCACCCTGCTTGCTTCGCTGCTTTAACTAGCGCAACCGTCATACTTTGCCACGTTTTTGATAACGCCGCTGTAATCCCTGAAATATGAAAGATCTCTACTCCTGAAAACAGCTCATGTAAGTCCCATTCCATTTCTTCGATTTGAGCAAAGCTTGAATAGGCGCGATCATAGACAACACTGGCTGCTCGTTCTCCTGTACCAGTTTCCAAGTAATATGTTCCTAGGCGTGTTCCGCCAGTTCGTACAAATTCCGTTGAAACCCCATAACGACTTAAATGCTTTTTGGCGGCTTCTCCTAATGAATTATCGGGCACTTTACTAGCAAAAGTCACTTGGTGGCCATAGTTCGCTAACGAAATCGCTACATTCGCTTCACCACCGCCGTAATGTACAGCTAAATTTTCTGTTTGTGCTACGCGTATTCCGACAGGCGTTGACAAACGCAACATGATTTCTCCCAATGTTACGACTTTCCCCATGTGCCTACACCCCTTTGATTGCTTGGAATTTTTCCATATAGGCTTGGGCAACCTCACGAACTTTTTCAAAATCCCCAGTTGCTGCTGGCGCTAACAGATTGCCACCAACACCGACGGCCGTCACACCTGCAGCAAACCACTCGGCCATATTTTCCAAACTGACACCACCCGTTGGCATAATATTTAACTGAGGCAATGGCGCTTTAAATGCCGAAATAACACTCGGTCCATAAACACTTCCCGGAAATAGTTTAATAATATCTGCTCCGCTTTTCAGTGCTTCTTTCATTTCTGTGATGGTCATACAGCCTGGCAAGTAAGGAACTTGATATAAATTGCAAATTTTAGCGGTTTCTTCATCGAAGCTTGGACTCACAATATATTCAGCCCCTGCTACAATAGCTAAACGAGCAGTCGTAGCATCCAAAACTGTCCCCGCACCAATGACTACGTCAGGATTCTCTTGATATAACGCAACTAATTCCTGAATCACTTCTGTTGCTTGAGGAACAGTAAAGGTTAACTCAATCCCCCGCATACCGCCTGCTACAATGGCTTGACTAGCTTTTAGCGCTTCCTCTTTTGTCTTTCCGCGAACCACAGCAATCACGCCAGCATTTTCTAATTTTTGTAAAATTGATACTCGCTTCAACAGACTCCCTCATTTCTTATTTAGAAATATATATTTATTATAAAGAAATTCACAACTTCATTATACAGATAAAAAAAGAAAATGCAAACGTTTTTACAAAAATAAAAAAAGAAAGACAAACAAAAATCCCAATCGACTTTTGTTTGTCTTTCTTTTTCTACTATAATTTCTCTTCAATCGCTGCTTTTGTTGCTAAAAGGGCTTGATTAATCGTCGTTTTATTTTCCTCTGTCAAACGATATTTCGGCATGCTTACACTAAAAGCGCCCGCAATTTCGCCATCTTTCATTAAAGATACTCCGCTACAGAAAATATCTTGTTCAATTTCTTCATCATCGTAAGCAACCCCCGTTTGTTGCACTTGTTTTAATTCTTTTTTCAAACGCAAGGGATTGGTAATCGTATTTTCGGTATAGGGAATTAATGTCTGCGTGTCTAAATATTGTTGCACTTGTTCTTCCGAAAATTCTGCTAAAACGGCTTTACCCATGGCCGAATTATACAAAGGTCGAGTAATTCCCACTTTCGAGGACATGCGAATCGTTTGATTTTTCGGTTCTAATTTATTGATATACAGAATTTCATTATTATTTAAAATCCCTAAATGAATGGTTTCATCGACCGTATTTTGAAGGTTTTCTAAATAAGGTACCGCAATTTCAGCTAAATCGATTTGCTCCACACTTTGATTCGCATAGCGAATCAATTTTGTTCCTAAGCGGTATGTCTTGTTCGTGTCTTTTTGAACATAGCCAATTAATGTTAAGGTTTCTAAAATTTTGATTGCCGTTGATGCCGTCATTTCGGTATTCTTTGCAATTTCCTGTAAGGTTTGATCGGGTTGTAAACTTAGACAGTCCATGATTTTAGCCGCTTTTAACAAGACTGTTCCGTAAGGTTTTGTTTCTTTCATCGAAACCCTCCTTTTCCATATAAGAAATTATATAGAAAAATAAAGAAATTGCAAGAAAAAAAGAACTCGAAGATTCATTCAGTAACGTTTTACTTTCACTTCAGGTCTTTCTCCCAGTCCTATTTCATTCTTATTTTCTTTTCTTTAACTCATCAGAAACATCTGCATCCTTAGGAATTAAAAGATACTCACTGACTTCTGTGGTTTCATTAAATACAACATATAATTTTTGTTCTTCATCGAAATCGCCCAAATCAATCGCTACGTAATTGGGACAAACTTCTGAGATACCATGAAACATTTGACTAAAGATTTTTTTCGTCATCCCCACATTACGATGCTGCTCTTCTGCTTTTTCCACCGCACTTTGTAACGTATATCCTTCATCTAAAAAACGCTTGATCCAATGCACTTTGACGACTGTATGTAACCGATATTTCCGTGGACCGTTTGCGTCTTTCGCAATGGAAGAAATATACCCTTTTTCTTCCCAATAACGAAGTTGACGTGGCGAAACTTCAGCAATTTCACTTAGTTCACTAATTCCTATCAACAAATTTTCTTCATTTAACAAACGCTGAATCATTTTTGACCACATTAGTTTAACTTCCTTTCCCTTATCCTTTCCTTAATTGTAGTTTTTTTTACACCTTTGTCAAGTAAGTTGACAAAGATTCTAATTAGTTGTAAAGTAGTTAATGCAATTTAATTTGAAACTTACAGAAAAAGGAGCGATATATGTGACTTCACAACAACCTGTGGATATTCACGGAAAACCTTATAACCGGTCGTTACTAGTCGGTGTTTTACTAATCGGAACATTTTGTACGATTTTAAACCAAACGCTTTTAACGACGGCCTTACCTACATTAATGAAAGAATTTGATATCTCAGCTTCAAGTGTACAGTGGCTAACCACTGGATTCCTACTTGTGAACGGCATTATGATTCCCATCAGTGCTTGGTTGATTAACAAATTCAGTTCAAAAAAATTATACATAACAGCGATGTCAACGTTCTTAATCGGAACCATCATCTGTTTTGTAGCGCAAGACTTCGGCATGTTATTGACTGGACGTCTTGTTCAAGCCGCAGGGGTCGGTGTATCTATGCCTCTTTTACAAACAATTATGCTTTCAATTTTCCCGCCTGAAAAACGTGGCGCTGCCATGGGCACAACGGGAATTGTTATCGGATTAGCACCCGCTTTAGGTCCAACATTATCTGGTTGGATTATTGATTCTTATACATGGCGTGACCTTTTTGGGATGGTCATTCCAATTGTCGTTTTAGTCCTAATTTTAGCTTCATTTTTAATGAAAAATGTCATTCAATTATCTAATCCAAGTATCGATGTCTTATCGGTCATTCTTTCTACTCTCGGCTTTGGTAGCTTACTTTACGGTTTCTCAAGCGTTGGTGATAAAGGTTGGGGTAGCCCGCAAGTCTATGGATTCTTAATTGTTGGTGCGATTGTTTTATGTCTTTTTACATATCGACAATTGCATTTAGAACAACCTTTCTTAGAACTACGCGTTTTTAAATCAAAAGTCTTTACTGTTGCGGCCATTTTATCTGGCGTAACCAACATGGCAATGATTGGCGCCGAAATGGTTTTACCTTTGTATATCCAAAATATTCGTGGCGAATCTGCCTTCCATTCAGGGTTAATGCTTTTACCAGGAGCGTTAGTCATGGGACTTATGATGCCAGTAACTGGTCGCATTTTTGATAAAATTGGTGCCCGTCGTCTTGCGATTACTGGGATGTTTATTTTAACAGCTGCAACGTTACCGTTTGCTTTCTTAACAAAAGCAACACCTATTATTTATATCATTGTCCTATATGCGATTCGGATGTTTGGTATTTCGATGGTCATGATGCCTGTGACAACTTCTGGCATGAATGCTTTACCAATGAATTTATTAAGTCACGGAACTGCTGTAAACAACACCTTCCGACAAGTAGCCAGCTCAATTGGAACAGCTGTTTTGATTAGTGTTTTAACAAATGTTACCAAAGACGGCTTACCTGCATCGGACTTATTAAAAACAGCCCCACTCACTTATCGCGACCAAGCAACAAACGCAACACTAAACGGTTATCACGCAGCCTTCTTCGTGGCAACAATCTTTGGCATTCTCGGCTTGGCGATTACTTTCTTCTTAAATAAAAAAGAAGCGATGCCTGTTAAGGAAGTAGGTGCAATGAAATAATGATTATTTTCCTTTTAATCCTTTGCGTGTTAGGCTTTGCCTATACGAATGTATTTGGCCGAAAAGTCTGGCATAAATGCTGTATGGTTATTTTTGGTTTAGGGTTCTTAGCTTCGTTAAGTCTTATCGTTTTAAACGATAAAGATCATTTTGGTATGACCGAAGTTACTCAGGACAAAACGTTTGAACTAAAAAGCAGTAGTTCAAGCAAAGATGGCCCCAACATGTTATTGTACCAGCCGTTGGGCGATGGTTCCGAAAAAGTTTATTTATATAACACACCAGATAAAAAGAAACTACAAAAAACAGGAACGGAAAACGTCACAAACACGGTTCAAAAAGATGCTCAAAAAGCCACATTAGTCCAAAAAACGACGAAATGGTCCTATCAAGAGTCTTGGGCCAAAACACTATTTGGCCTTGCTGACAACGATAACCAATTTGCAAAACAAGAAAACACCTTCAACGTTGCTAGTGACTGGCTAGTTTTAAGTGCTGATCAAGCCAAAAAATTAGGCGAATATATGGAACAACATGCCGCTGATATCAAAAAAGAAGGGACTGAAACAGTTGGCAAAAAAATGATGGCTGCTATGATGGCGAATCCATCAATGTCCCAAGAAGAACAAGCGAAACTCACCGAACAATATACCAAAGAGTTTCAACAAGAATTGATTCAGAAAATTCTTAGTGACATGAAATAAAAAAGCGAGCTTGATAGATCATCAAACAAGATGTGACTACCAAGCTCTTCTTTTTAATTATAAATCGCTTTAATCGGATCCATCCTCGAGGCACCAATTGCTGGAATAATCCCGAAAAAGATACCTGTGAAGACCGAAACCAATGTTGAAATAGCAAAGATGGACGGCGTAATAATTGGCGTAATCGAAATATACCCACCGACCACAGTTGCCAATAAATAGCCGCAGCCGACACCAATCAAACCACCAATCAATGTGATAAACGCTGCTTCCATTAAAAATTGGAATAAAATGACTCGTGGTTTAGCACCAATGGCCCGGCGAATCCCGATTTCTCGTTTCCGTTCCGTGACAGACACATACATGATGTTCATGACGCCAATTCCCCCGACTAATAGGGAGATTGCAGTAATTGCCATCAGAAACATCGTCATACCCGTGACCATTTCTTCCATTTGTTGTTGGAGTTGTTGGTCTTGGTCATTTTCTTTAAACGTTCCTTTCACTTCAGGATGATTTTCACTTAAAATAGTGATTGCCTGTCCTAAAATTGCTTCACGGTCTGCTCCCTCACGAACCTTAATATTGATGCCACTAATTGCTTTTGTTTTCGCTAATTTATTGTATGATTCTCGAGAAACAAAACTGCTCATAGCAGTTGCCCAATCATCGTTCATACCCAAACTATCTAAATCTTTTGGTGCTAAAATACCAATCACCTTGTACATATAACCACCAATTGAAACAGCTTTTCCAATGAGTTGGCTAGGATCATCAAGCCGAATTTGCGCTTCAAAGATATCATGATTTAAGACAATTGCATCTGTATTTGCATCGCTCAGTTGAAAATCACGACCATATAAAATATCATTCTGCCCTTTAGTCGACGTAATGGATAAATTCGCTTGCGCCCCAAAATAATCCATTGGTACAAACAAATTGTCTCCGCCCCCCATCATTGATTCACCATATTGAGGATAAATACTTTCAATTCCTTGAATGTCTTGTAATTTTTTCAAGTCCACTCGGCTAAACGTATAATCTGGCTCTTCGTAGGACATAAAATTGTCATTGCTACCATCCGACATTGTATAATGAATCTTCAAAACATCCGCGTTCACTGCACTGGATGCCTTCACAACTTGACGCTTCATCCCTTCACCTAGCGCAGAAATCGTTACGACTGATGTAATCCCAATAATAATCCCGACCATCGTTAAAAATACCCGCAACTTATGCGCCTTTAAACTTAAAAAAGTACTAACAAATAAATTAGCAATCATCTAATCACCTCTTCTTCCAAAAAGCGACCATCTTTCATATGAATCACTCGTGAGGCATATTTTTTCATATCTTCATCATGTGTCACCATGACAATTGTTTTGCCCTGTTCATTCAATTCTTTCAATAATTCCATGATTTCTGTACCCGTTTCACTATCCAATGCCCCAGTCGGTTCATCAGCCATAATCAATAATGGATCATTCACCAAGGAACGAGCAATGGCTACTCTTTGTTGCTGTCCTCCAGAAAGTTCAGTAACTTTTGATTTGGCTTTTGTTTCCAAACCGACAATTTTTAGGTATTTTTCAGCAATCGCTTTTTTCTCAGCGCGGCTTTTTTTCCCTTCATAAACACAGGGCAATTGAACATTTTGACTAACATTTAAGGAATTAATCAAGAAAAATTGTTGAAAAATAAATCCTAGATATTCATTGCGAAAGGCTGATTTTTTATTTTCAGACAATTTTGAAACATCTGTTCCTGAGAAATGATAACTTCCGTCTGTTAAGCGATCCAAGAAACCGATAATGTTCATCAGTGTTGTCTTACCGCTGCCGGACTTCCCCATGATTAAAATGAACTCTCCTTGATGGATGGTCAAGTTCAATTCTTTTAAAACATGTAGTTTTTCCTTACCTACTGGATAGAACTTGTTAATGTCCCGCAATTCAATGAGGGGTTGATTTGTATTGTTTGCTTCCACCATCAAGCCCTCCTATTTCGACGCATCTGTCATTGATTCGTTGGTTGCTGATTCATCAGAAGCAATCGCTGCATCTGATTCCACAATATCACCGACTTTTACTGGTTTTTTTGAAGAAATAACCACTC
Organism: Enterococcus sp. DIV0183; assembly: GCF_050541505.1. Classification (NCBI taxonomy): domain Bacteria; kingdom Bacillati; phylum Bacillota; class Bacilli; order Lactobacillales; family Enterococcaceae; genus Enterococcus; species Enterococcus sp. DIV0183. The sequence goes on along the minus strand of NZ_CP172932.1, from coordinate 333,893 downwards.
GGTCGGCTGATTCTAAGCCAGATTCAATCGCCATTTTGTCGCCATTTTCTTGCCCGACTTGGACATCACGACGAATGATGGTTCCAAAATCATTCACTAAAACGTAGGCCTGTTCACCCTCTTTTTGAATTGCTTTTTTCGGTAACTCAATCGCCCCTAAATCGCCTAAATCAATGGTTGCTTGCATATGATAGCCATTTTTAACTTTGTCTAAATTGGCCAACGCAATTTTGACGCTATAACTAGACATCGTCGTGCCGCCCTCTGGATTGCCACTCGCGGCATCGCTGTTGCCTTCAGGAGGATTATCATCGATGTAAGAAATTGAGCCATCCACAACCACATTGTTGGAAACAGAAGTTAGTTTAGCTTTTTGCCCAACACTAATTTTAGTCAAGTCCTTTTCATTCACTTTTCCAGCTAAATAAAGATCTTCTGAAGTTAACCGTAAAATCGGTGAATTGGCATCTTTTACTTCTGGAATTGATACGCGGCCTTTGAAATTAGCCTTTGTGGAAATATATTGCTTCGCTCCTAAATCCGCTAAGGTTTCATTGGTGAAGGTAATCTCTTCATCTACCGCATCGACTTCTGTTTGATATTGTTCATTTAAATCATCACCAGATATCGTGCGGTCTTCTTCTTTAGTTTTATTAAATTTATCAATGGCCCGATTCCACTTATTATAGATATTCGCCCGCTTCGTTTCTAATTTGGCTAAGCTATTTTGTTGTGCCTCAATTTCTTTTGTGACCGCCTCATCTTCATAAGTAAATAATTCTGTGCCTGCATCTACGACATCGCCGTTTTTCACCTTAATCTCTGGATCCTTTGTTATTTTTTGATCGCGCGCAAAGGCTTCCATTTGTTCCGGTTGGATGACACCGTTAATATAAATTTGTTGCAAGTCAGGAACATCAAAATAGTCAATTCCCCAGTCATCTTTAGGCGCTTGCTTGACAGCTACTTGTTGTGCATTTTTATTTAACGCATTCACAGTTACGATGCCCCCAACCGCAATTACAGCAACTGCCCCCAATATAATTATCGTTTTCTTCTTCATTTTCTTCGTTTCATCTCCTCATTCTGTCTATTTTCCCCAACAAACTAAATTGCTCGGTCGTTCACTTATAACTATTTAACCATGCTTGAATTCAAGAAACAAGGGCATTTCTCTAGGCCTTTAGTCTGATTTATTTCATTTTTGTTCATTTTTTTATTTATTTCACGACAATAAATAACCATTGTTGGGTCTTTGTATTTCAACAATCTAAAAAGGTTATTTTTATGTTATTTATAACTAAACTATGCGCAATCGAGATTTTTTGCTTCTTTTTTTATTTAAGGTACACTAGAAGAAACAATTGAAAGTGAGGGCTTGCCATGAAAGTCATTATTTTTGGCGGTAGCGGTTTTTTAGGTCAACAAATCGCGAAAATTTTAGTCCAACGCCAACATCAAGTCATCAGTGTTTCACGTCATGGAAAGCCTGCCACGCTCTCCGCATCTTGGAGCCACCAAGTGCAGTGGGTATGCTCCGATGTTACTCGTGACACGAATTGGCAAGAACAAGTCCAGCGTGCTGACTGGGTCATTGATACAGTAGGTATTTTATTTGAAAATCCACGAAAAAAGAAAACCTATCAACGGCTAATTCTGACGCCAGTGAAAAAAATCAGCTCTTTTTTAGCACAACAAAAAAAGCCAGCTAAGTTTTTATTTATTTCAGCCAATACTGTTCCTTTCCCTTTGAGAAAATATATGGATGCCAAATTGGCAGCGGAGGAACTAATCCACCAAGAAGTCGCCGAAGCAGTGATTTTTTATCCTAGTTTACTTGTAGGTCAAGAACGTACCGGCACCATACTTTTTAGTAAATGTATTTATTTTTTTAAGAAAATCCCCTTTTTAAAGAACTTATTTATTGGCTATGATCCTGTGCCTGTGGCAGAAATGGCACAAGAAATTGTTCACGTTTTAGAAGGCGGCAATTCTATTTACACACACAGAAGGACCCGTTAACAAGTTATCTCCCAATCGTCTCTGTCTAGAGGCGGTTTTTTTGTGTTACAATACAACTGTTCGAAGGAGAGAAGAAGCATGAAAAAAATTGCCATTATTGGCGGCGGCATTATCGGAATGACGTTAGCTAATTATTTAGATCCACAAAAATTTGACATTACCGTTTATGATGAAGGGCTCGGCCAAGCGACTAAAGCGAGCGCCGGGATTATTTCCCCTTGGCTATCCAAACGTCGGAATAAGAAATGGTACCAATTAGCGCGAGAGGGCGCTGCCCTATTTCCAAAGCTAGTCAAAGATTTTCAGCTGACGGAGGATATTTATCGTCAATCAGGGACAGTCATTTTGCGTCCGGCAGCTGCTTTGGCAGACTTAGCCCATTTGGCAGAAGAGCGTAAGCAAACTGCACCCGAAATTGGAGAAATCACGATGTTGTCAGCGGTTCAAACAGCGAAGTTCTTACCGCTACTTAAGGAAACTCCCTCACTTTTTATTTCTGGCGGCGGTCGCCTAGATGGACCAGCTTATCTAAACCATCTTCAGAAACGCGCCGAAGCTAAAGGGGTCACTTTTTGCTCACAACGGGCGCACTTTCGACAACTGAATCAAGGGTGGGAAATTGTCACAAATTCAGAAAAAAAGAGCGTTGATTTTCTCGCTTTAACACCTGGTCCTCATTTAAAGGAATTACTCGCTACTTTAAATTTATCTGTGGACATTCGTCCCCAAAAAGGACAATTATTAGTTTTCGAGACCCCTTTTACAAACAGTCAGCAATGGCCTGTTGCTATGTTAGATGGCGAAGCCGATTTAATTCCTTTTAATCAAGGAAAAATTTTATTAGGTGCCACCCACGAAAATGAACAAGCCTGGGATTTAGAAGAGACTGTTAGCGCTTTTCAACAACTAACTTCTGGGACTGCGCCATTTCTAAAAGAAGCAGATCAGCTTTTTAAGCAACCCATGCATTACCGTGTCGGTACACGTGCTTATACATCTGATTTCGCTCCGTTTTTTGGTCCTTTGCCAGAAATGCCCCACCTTGTGGTTGCTAGCGGACTTGGTTCATCAGGACTCACTACTGGCCCATTCATTGGTTACCAATTAGCTGAATACTTCAATACAGGTGCCTTCAAAGGAGAGCTTTATCAAAAACCACTTAGTCAATATGTAAAAAACAACCCCTCACTTTAATCAGCGAGCGGTTGTTTTTTTCCTTTAAATTAAGAAATGTGAAGTATCTTGGTAGAAGGATTTTGTTATTATGCTACTTGTGGTCGCGCATAGCGTTCTACGTTTTGTTTAATATTTTTAACCGTTTCTGGATCTTCAATGCCCGTTACTTCAGCGATCACTGTATCAACACTTTCTTGGTCAAGCATTTCCTGTAATTGACGGCTTTGTTCATCTTCTGGATCATGATAATTAAAGACAATACCAATCATTGCTAATAAATGCGGCGACACTAGATTGCGTTCCTGTAATTCACGGATTGGTCGAATAAACCGTTCTTGCGCACCTAATTTTCTGATTGGTGTCCGTGCTACACGTGTAATAGCATCTGAAATATATTTATTTTGGAAACGTTGAATAATTTTTTCAATATAGGCTGCATGTTCTTGTTCATCAAAATTCCATTTAGCCACTAAAAGTTTACCGGTTTCCTGCAAAACTGATTTGAGTTGTGCTACCACTAAGGCGTCCTGCATCGCTTCGTCAATGGTTTGATAGCCTAACAACGCCCCTGTATAGGCAACTGTAGCATGGCCAGTGTTTACACTAAATAATTTTCGTTCAATATACGGCTCTAAATCAGCAACGTAATGAACGCCTTCTAACTGAATCTCTTTGGCTTTTCGGTTGGTATCATCAATGACCCATTCACAAAAAGGCTCAACTTGAACAAAAAGTGGGTCTTCATGTTTTTGTAATGGAACAATCCGATCAACCGCCGCATCAGGAAAACCAATCCATTGTTCAGCATAAGCTGGGTTTTTCAAATATTTGGCCACTTCTTCTGCTAAAAAGGTTGAACCACCAATCATATTTTCACAAGCGATAATATCCAGCGGCTTTTGACAATTTGCTTCGGCACGTGCATCAATTCCTTGAGCAATTAATTCAGCAATTCTTGGTAAAATATTGGGACCAATTGCCGTCGTGACTAAATCGGCTTCCGCAATTGCTTCTACTACTTTTTCTGGTTCTGTCATGTTATTTAACCCGGTCACATTTTCAACGTTAATTTGTTGATGTGAGGCATCGGCCAATTCAATTGTATAACTTTTACGTTCTTTTAACGCTTGAATGATGGTTTCATTAACATCCACAAACGTAATATGAAACCCGTTTTTAGCTAAAATTTCGCCGATAAAGCCGCGTCCAATATTTCCTGCTCCAAAATGTACTGCGTTCATTCTTATTCTCTCCTTTAAGCAATGGCTAAATTTTCTGTTATTTCTTCTTTACTTAATGCGTCGGCAAGTTGCACCACGTTATCCATATCACTACAATAAAGTGCAATTTGTTGGACTAATTGCAAATGTTCTTCACCGACTCCGGCAATCCCAAATAATACGGTAGCAATTTTTTCATCTTCTTCGGTGCCAAAATTAACGCCCTCTGGGACTTGCACTACACAGATTCCTGATTTTTTCACTAATTTTTTGGCTTCTTCTGTTCCATGAGGAATGGCAATAAAATTCCCCATATAAACAGATAGCAATTGGTCTCTTTCAATCATTGCTTCAATATAAGCGGGCTCAACACAGCCTGCCTCGACTAGTTTTTCGCCGCAAAAGCGAATAGCTTCTTCTTTTGTATTAAACTGTTGATTTAATTCAATTGAAATATTCGTAAGATTTTCCATTGTTTTCTTCCTCTCTAGGCACTTTCTTTTAAGAGCGAAACCACTGTTTCATATTTTTGGGGATTAACCATACTTTTTACTGATAAGTGTGTCGCTTTCGGTGCTTTTTTACGGGCTTGTTCCGTTAGTTCAGCTTTTGTGACAATTAAAGCCTGTGTTTGTTGAGTTAATTCATTAATATTAATTTTTCGAATCGGCATTGAAATTTTCTCTTTATCTAAAATTTCTTCTAAGACTTTCATTCCCATCGTTGCTGACCCGACACGATCATCGTGAACCAAAAGAATCTCATTGACATTTGCTAAATCTCCCTCAATTTCAGAAGCAGGTGTTGCTTTGGAGACTGTCGGTTGTGCGTCGTTTTTTTCTTTGGTACCTGATAGTTCAGCCACAATTTGATCATAACGTGGTGAGTTCAAGAAGTTTTCAACTGCTACAAAGGTTGCATTAGGTGCTTTCTGTTTGGCCCGTTCTTGCAATTCCGCTTGTGTGACAATCAATGTATTTCCCTCATCGGTCAAATTATTAATGGCCCGATTCGTCACAGTTTGTACTAAACCAGCCTCTTGGACCTTTTTCCGTAAGATAGACGCACCCATTGCACTAGAGCCCATCCCAGCATCACAAGCAAAAATAATTTGTTGAATTCCTGACAATGAAGCACTACCATTTGTGACAGTTAATCCTTTTGATGCTGCTTTAGCAGCTTGGGTTTCTTTCACTTTTTGGGCAAATTCATCACTTTCTTCTTTCGCATCTGCTTTTAAAATGACTGCGGATACTGCAAAGGAAACAGCAGTTGCTGCCAAAACACCTAAAATAACTGGTAAGTAAGAACCCATTGGTGTCATCGCTAAAATAGCTATAATGGAGCCTGGGGAAGCGGGCGCACGTAAACCAGCATCTAACGTTTGGAAAACCAAACTACCTGTCGCACCACCTGCAATAACCGATAAGAATAATAACGGTTTCATCATTACATATGGGAAGTAAATTTCGTGGATACCACCAAGGAAATGAATAATTATTGCTCCCGGCGCAGAAGATTTTGCCGCACCTTTTCCAAAAAACATAAATGCTAATAAGACACCTAACCCAGGACCAGGGTTTGCTTCTAATAGGAAAAGAATTGATTTGCCAGCCGATAAGACTTGTTCTGTCCCTAAGGGTGTTAAAATGCCATGATTAATCGCATTGTTTAAAAAGAGCACTTTTGCCGGTTCAATAAAAATACTCGTTAATGGAATCAAATGAGCATTTAAAATGATTTCCACACCACGTGCCATTGCAGCAGTCAGCGCATCGACAATTGGGCCAATCGCTGAAAAACCAAGTAAAGCTAACGCAAAACCAATCAATCCAGCTGAAAAATTGTTTACTAACATTTCAAAACCAGCTTTAATCCGATGTTGGAAATACTGATCAAATTTCTTAATTGTAAAGCCACCAAGTGGACCCATAATCATGGCACCTAGCATCATCGGAATATCGGTTCCCACAATCACGCCCATTGTCGCAATTGCGCCAACTACGGCACCGCGATCACCTGCAATTACTTTCCCACCAGTGTAGCCAATTAATAATGGAATTAAATAGGTCAACATTGGGCCAACCATCGTGGCAAAGGCTTTATTTGGCAGATATCCATCTGGGATAAATAGCGCTGTCAAAACGCCCCACGCAATCAACGCCCCGATATTGGGCATCACCATGCTAGATAAGGTACTGCCAAGTCTTTGGACTTTTGCTTTAATTGATACTTTATTTTTTTCTGGTACTTGTTCCATTTTTATTCCCCTTCTCTCAAGTAACTTTTCTTGTTGACTAAATTGTATCCGCTTTCCGAATCTGGAAAAAGTCGTACTTTGGCACAAACCATTGTGCCAAAAGTTGAAAGAAAAAAGCACGTGTTCTCTAGTTACGAAAACCAGAAAACACGTGCTTATTCCATTTCTAATAATTTCAATAATAAATGAACAACTTTTTATGCTATACTCAAATTGGCGACTTGCCTCGAAAGGAGGTGCATCACATGTACGAGATTGTCACAAAAATTCTTGTGCCGATTTTTGTCGGGATTGTCCTGAAACTTGTAACCATTTGGTTGGAAAAACAGAACGAGGAATAAACAAGTTGCTTCCAGCCGCTGCTGTCTAAACAGCAAAAAAGACACCCTACTACTGATAGGGTGTCTTTTTAGTGCATCCATGCACGACTTTGTCACAAGTTACCTTAAATTTATCATAGGTCCTATTTTTTGTCAAGGAATCTTCTTATCTTTTTTGTTTAACCTCTTAAATTAAAATATTTTATTTTTTTAATATAAAATTATTTCAATAATTATTGAACATTTCAGAATGAATTGATTTTTTTCAGACGTAACTTTAGGCTTGAGCCAGAATTTTTTGTGCTTCATCTATTGTTTGACAATCACTGAGCCGCTGAATGTTTTCGAGATCTGAACAGAAAAAAGCTAATTCTTGAAGCATGCTTAATTGCCGTTGACTTTTTAGAGCAACGACAAATAACAAAGTAGCTATTTTTCGATCTGCTTCCGTACCAAAGTTGACCCCATCAGGCACTTGAATAAAGCAAATCCCTTCTTTTAAAACTTGTTCATCTTGTCCTTCCGCATGAGGCAATGCCACGAAGTTACCGATATACACGCTGACTTTTTGTTGACGTTGATACATTGCTTTGACATAGTCAGGCGTGACCAACTGATTTTTTAGCAGTAATTCACCAGAAGCTGCAAGTGCTTCCTCCCAACTAGCATATGATTGATTCAACATTATTTGCTCCGCTGTAATTTCAAACATCTCTCAACACCTAGCCTTTCATTTCTTCAATTAATAATGACGAAAGCAACTGATAAACAATGGCTTCATTTCCTGAATGAAAAATTTCTGTATTTAAATCATTCATAATAATCGCACCACTGATTTTTCCTAAAATTTTCCCGATTGTTTCATCAATCGGCATCGGCGCTAGCATGAGTAACATACGTTGTAACTGCATCGGCTTTTTATCCATACCTTCAATCATAAGTGGCTGGGCCAGATTAAAAATACAAAAAACAGGCTGTGTCACTGCTGTACTTGAGGTATGGAATAAGGCCATTTCCGTCTGAGGAATCCCAATAGGCGCTTGCTCGTAACGTTTCATCAATTGCTGACAGACGATTGCACTATCGGTGATTAAATCTGCGGAAAGTTGCGCGAGAGCTTGTTGAACGGTTTCTGCTAAATCCGCTTGATTATTTAAATCTGCTATGAAAAATGTTTCTAATAGTTTACTAATTTCTTCCATGAAAGCGACCACCGTTTCGTAGCTTTCTTCGCCACCTATTTTTTTCACAGGCGCTTTCCTAAGCGAGCGTTTTTCGTGACTAATCCGCTTAAACTCTTCTTTCAATTGGCGGATTTCATCGTCTAAAAGTAACGGTGAGATCAATTTATATTTACCGTTGTATCCTGGTAATAACGAAGTGGAAATCACTAAGTCATAGTTTTCCTCAACATTCACCTTACCTAAATCCGCAATCCGAAAAAAATGAATCTGGTTGATAAAAGGAAAGTAGCGCCGTAATCGCATTTCCAGCATACTTGTCGAAGCCAAACCGCTAGGAGAAAAACCAGCAATATCAACTTCCATAATTTTGGGACTCCGCTCTAAAGAATTGGCAAAATGAAGTACCATGTAGGCAATTTCCTCTTCCGATAGATTCTTTTGCGGAAAAATTTGCGGCAACGCTTGGCGTAAAGCCGCAGCTATTTCTTGATATTGATTCATAATCCGTTCTAAAATGGGATTCGTTAAATCTTCTTCTTGTAAAACCGCCCGAGAAAAAACACCTGATAAATGCGTCAACAACATTTTATACAAATTGGTATCTTCGAAAAAATTAACTTCCGTTTCTTGACTTACTGCTTCAATCAGTTGTTTCACTGCATAAGCCAGCTGAGTGTCAAAATGTTCATCAAAAAAATCTTCATCAAAAGAATTAGAAAAATCACTTAATAAGCTAGCAAAAAAAACAATCTCACTGACAGCGTATAGTTGTTTCGTTTCAGCAGCAACTTTTGAAAAAAGTCGTTTAGAACAATTTAGAAAGGCCTTATTCATCTGCCCAGTATAGGTCTCATCAGCTAAATAAAAACCTGCAGTGACCCGATCCATCGCAATTGTTAACATTAAAATCAAATGTTGTAATTTGCGATCACTTAATGCTGGAAATAAAGTTTCTACTTCTGGCTGAACAATTTTTTGTGCAAATGCTAAATGTTCTGCATGAATAAACTGAAAGAAAAAATGGTCGCTTGTTGTTAATTCGGTAAAATGAAAAAATTGGTACTCATTAATTTCCATACTTAGAATATTCGCCATTAGAAGACGGCGATATTTTTCAGAACCAGTCACTTCATAGCCTTGATTCCGAGAAATCGTCAACGGAATCCGAGCAATCCGTGTTTCTAATTGTTTAATATCGGCATAAAAAGTCGTATTACTAATACAATACGTTTCCAGAAAATAATGCATAGAGACTGGCTCTTTTGTTTGAAGTAATGTCAATAAAATCGCATGTTGCCGCGCCAAAGTAGAAAGTTCCTGTGTCTCTTCTCCTAAAATAGCAGCCTGAATTTCCGTCATCGCTGCTTCATCTGCTTGAATCGAAAAACGCCCACGAGCTACTTTTTCCAACGTTGCGCCCATCGATGCTAGCGAGGTTTCTAAATTTTCTAATTCACGATATACCGTCCGGCGGCTAACCTTTAACAAATTCATCATGCGGTTTACTGAAACGGGGGTAGGACTATTCACTAATTCCGTTAATAGAACAGTTTCTCTTGTCGTTAAAAACATCTATCAGCTCCTCCTTCCAGCCATTCTTGATACTCTTTCTTATTCAAAAAACTAGTAACTACGTATAAATTTTGTTGCGTTAGATCTAAATGATAGGCTTGCGCCAGTTCACGAGTCACTACGTAGGTTGTCTCCTTGGTAAAAAAGACTGTTTCCAGTGGTTCTTTAGATACTTCAATCGCGACTCCTTGTTTCGCCGCTTGTTGCCGCAATAATTCCATTCCCATTGTTTGCGATCCTCGAACATTCTCGGCATATAAAAAAACAAGCTTCTGTATTTGTTTGGTCGGGTTCGTTCCAGTAGACTCTGAACCAAGTGAAGATTGCTCTTGAGAAGAAGCAGTCAGTTTGGCTAAAACTTGCGGGTAATAGGATTTAATTTCTAAAAAATTTTGAACACTCACCATATCCTTTTCTGGGACGTACTTTTGTGCTAACTGTTTCAATTCTGCTTGAATGACCACTAATGTCTTAGGCTGCCACTTCATCTGATGAACGGACTGGTAAGTCACAGGCATCTCCAAGTTCACAGCTTTTAATTGTCGGCTTAGCAAACTAGCCCCCATGGCACTTGAGCCCATTCCTGCATCACAAACAAATAAAATTTGCTGATAGTTAGGTGTGACTGTTTCCACTTGGTCTTCCTCCTTCATCTTTATCATTGAAACTGGTTCAATTCCTCGTTGACGTTTTAATAACAAGCTTGCTATTGCAAAAGAGCACAGAAAGCTAACAAAAATTCCGCTAAAAACCGCCAGCCTCGCATCAGTCGGGGCATTGGCTAAAATCGCAACCAATGAACCTGGCGAAGCTGGAGCACTTAGCCCCACATTAAATATTTGAAAAACAAGCGTACCACTCATTCCTCCAGCAATTACTGCTAAAAATAAGCGCGGGTCCATCAAAACAAACGGAAAATAAATTTCATGAATGCCCCCAATCAGTTGAATCATGGTGGCACCTCCTGCTGTTTTTCGTTGACCTACAGGCCCAAACAGCAGAAAAGCAACCAAAACGCCCACGCCTGGTCCAGGGTTTGTTTCCAATAGAAATAAAATGGACTGACCTGTTTGACTAGCACCTTCTAAACCTAGAGGCGTTAATAAGCCATGGTTAATCGCATTATTAAAAAATAACACTTTTAAGGGCTCTAAGAAAACGTGAACCAATGGTAAAAGATTGGCTTCAATTAACCAAGAAGAAAATTGATACAGCCAAAAACTAGCACTTTCAACAGCAGGAGCTACAACCAGAATACCAAAACAGCAAAGCAGTCCTCCCACAATTCCTGCTAAAAAGTTTTTAGTCAGCATCTCATAGCCTTCTTTAACTTTCGGTAAGAGAATTTGTTCAATTTTGGCGAAAGTATATCCTGCTAAAGGACCAATAAACATAGCACCAAACAACTGTGGAACATCTGTGGAAACAATCACGCCCACTGTCGCAATAGCAGCAACAACGCCGCCACGTTGTTCCTCGAACATTTTTCCGCCTGTAAAACCAATTAGAATCGGTAAAACAACTCGAATCATTATCGTTTCGACTTCAGAAAGAGCTAGCCGTAGATTCCCTGTCGTATAGCCAGCCACCAAAGACAATAAGCTCCACGCAATAAAAATACTCAAATTTGGCATAATCATCCCACTCAAACGATGACCAAAACGACGTAGATAGGGAGTTACTTTCACAAACTTATGTTTAAAAAAGAGCGAATGCATTTCTTTTTCCTTCATATTCCTTGTCCCTCGCTCTCTATGTAGATAATTAGAATACTTCTATTATATGAAATTTCACAAAAAAATAGTATAGATTTTTGTAAAATAATTCTTTTATACACCTCACAAGAGAATCCGTTTACATTAATAGAAAAAACTTTTATACTAAAAGAAAGAAACTCTTCGGATTGGAGGCCAATTATGGCAATCAAAGCAATTGTAATGGATATTGATGGTACCTTGTTAACTTCAGAAAAAAAGATTTCACCAAAAACGCGACAAGCATTAGTAGCTGCACAAAAGCAAGGCCTATCACTGATTTTGGCTTCTGGCCGCCCGACTAACGGTATGCGGCCCTTAGCAGATGAATTGGAGATGGCTCATTATAATGGACACTTACTTTCCTATAACGGCGCTTGTGTCACCCATCACGGCAGTCAGCAACAACTATTTAATCAGACAATTTCAAAGTCATTGAGTCAACAAATTTTAGAGCATTTGAAACAATTTGACGTAATTCCAATGATTAATGATGAAACATTTATGTATGTCAATGATGTTTTTCATAACACCTTACATTTAGAGACTGGTGATTTTAATATTATTGAATATGAATCACGGGGCGGCAACTTTCAATTATGCGAGTGGCATGATTTAGCCGCCAGACTAAACTTTCCCTTGAACAAAATTTTAATTGCTGGTGAACCCGCCCATTTACAAAAATATCATGAGGCCATCTACGCGCCTTTCAAAGAAACCGTCACCGCTGCTTTTTCCGCTCCTTTCTATTTTGAATTTACCGCAAAAAATATTGATAAAGCGCGTTCTTTAGAAAAACTAACCCTACAGTTAGGCATAGCTGCTGAAGAAGTAATTGCTTTTGGTGATGGTCACAACGACTATACTATGTTGGAATGGGCCGGCACGGGAATTGCTATGGAAAACGCCGTTGACGAGCTTAAAAGCATCGCAACGGAAGTCACTTTATCCAACGACAATGACGGCATCGCTGTTGCATTAACCAACTTTCTTTAAGAAAGTTGGTTAATGCAAGCGTACGCCGTCATTTTTTATTGCCTATTCAAATGTCGTGATTTTTTCTGGTGCTAAACGAACAGATTCATAGCCAGTTTCCATGCCCTTACCCACAGATAAAATCATTACTGGGACATAGCGCTCTTGATCTAAACCAAATGTTTCGGCTAATTTTTCCGCTTCAAAACCACCGATTGGATTTGTTTCATATCCGTGAGCTCGTGCCACTAACATAAATTGCATAGCTGCTAAACTCGCATCAATTTTTACGATGTCATTCATTTGTTCTCTGCTTAAACTTTCATAATGGGGAATAATGGCTGCTAATTGTTGGTCCCGCACTTCCTTAGGCATTTTACCACTAGCATAAGCTTGATTGTAAATTTCCTCTCCTCGTTCATGGCAGTTTAGATCACCAAAAATTAAGAGCATTGCAGAAGATGTTTCATTTTGACGCGTATTAAAGCGAATTAAGGGTTTTAATTTTTCTTTGCCTGCTTCACTTTCCACTACGACAAAACGCCATGGCTGCATGTTAACAGAAGAAGGGGCAGTGGTCGCTTCTTGAATCATTGTTAACATTTCTTCATGAGAAATTTTATGGGTTTCATCGTACACCCGAACCGATTTGCGGCCAAAAACAATCTCTGAAAAATCATTCGTTGTATATGTTGTCATTCTATCATACCTCTTTCGTTGTAATGCTTTGATCTAGTTTTGTCAAAAGTTCTTTTAACTGGCGACAGTCGTCCTTTGTAAATGTACTGGGAATAATTTCTGTTACCGTTTGTTGCTTGGCTGTACATTGCTGTAGTTCTTGTTGTGCTTTTTCTGTTAAATGCACTAGCACTTCCCGATTATTTTCTGGATTTCGCTGTCGTGTCACATACTGTTTCTCTTCTAAAATTTTCAAATGGCGAGTGACCGCACCACTATCGATTTTTAAGTGTTCTTGAATCTCCGTTTGAAGACACGGCTGACGTTCTTTTAAAATCATCAGCAACTCATAACGAGTCAAACTCAAGCCAACTTGCTCTTCAAAAACTTTGGTAATTTTTTGATCTAATACCTTTAACTGACATAATAATTGGCTGACTTCCCGTAATGATAACGACATAGTTTCCTCCTTAAAAAGATGACTCGTCAACAATTGACTAGTCAACTATAACTGTTTCTTTCTAAAAATGCAACCTTTTTTACAAGAAAAATAGAACAATTGACAGGGAGAAACTACAGTATTCCCCATCAACTGTTCTATTTTAATCAATCTATTTTTCGGTAACAGGTTCTGCTGATAACCGCTTAATTCCTAAACCAGTAAATGCACTGACCATTGAGAAGACAGGCGATAATAAGCTAAAGAAAACAAATGGTAAGTAAGTCAACGTTGGTACGCCAAAGGTCCCCGCTACGAAGCTACCTGCAATCCCCCAAGGAATGAGGTAGTTAATAACCGTCCCACCATCCTCCAAGGTTCTGCCTAAAACAGTCGGATCCAAACCTTCTTTTTTGTAAACTTCTTTAAAGGCATTCCCTGGTAAAATAACCGATAGGAATTGTTCACCAATAAAAATATTTACGCCAATTCCTGTTAATAACGTTGATAAAATCAATTTCGGTGTACTGCTCATTTTCTGCGAAACAACTTCCATGACCGCAGAAATCAATCCTAATTCCATTAATAAACCACCTAGAGACAACGTTAGAATAATAAGTGCCACAGTCGGCATCATACTCATAATCCCGCCACGACTTAATAATTGATCAATTTGTGCGTTCCCCGTTTGAGAAACAAACCCATTTTCCAACGTGTTTCCTAATGCCTGCAACGATACTTTCGGATTTTGAATAATAATCATAATTACTGCCACAATAATGTTCAACAAAATCGTGATAATCGCTGGAATTTTGCGCCAGGCACAGATTAACATTAAGGCTAATGGTAACAATGACCAAATTGAAATGGTAAAGTGGTCTTCCAATACTTGAATAACTTGAACTACTTCTGTCAGACTAGTATTCGCGTACGTTTGTCCTAAAATCATAAACAAGATTAAAGAGACGATAAATGCTGGTACAGTCGACCACATCAAGTTTTTTATATGTTTAAACAAATCCGCTTCAACAATCGCTGCGGCTAAGTTTGTTGATTCTGATAAAGGTGACATTTTATCACCAAAAACTGAACCAGAAACAATCGCCCCCACAACTAAAGCAGGATTTAACCCTAAGGTACTGCCAATACCGAAAAAGGCAATTCCAATTGTTGACATCACTGTAAAAGCACTACCTACTGCACTGCCGACAATCGCACAGACAATAAAAACTGACGGCACAAACCATTTAACACTAATCATTTTAAAACCAAAAACCATAATCGTTGGAATAATTCCAGCTTGAATCCAAACGGCAATCAATGCCCCCACTAAAATAAAAATAAAAATTGGAATAATCCCTGGCTTCAAGCCATCAACAATCCCTTTATGCATTTGATCAAATGGTACTTTACGAAACATTGCGTAGCCTAAAATCAATGCAATCACAAACAAAATAGTAATATTTGGCGATATCTTTAAGCCAATTACTCCTGTTGCAATAGCTGCCACAATAATTAATAAAACGATACTTGCTTCTCGAACACTCACGGTCTTCTTTTTCTGTTTTTCTTTCATTTCGTTACTCTCCTCTAATCTTTTTTCTGAATACTCTGACATTAAAGGATCTTATGATAACGAATAACCCCTCCACAACTCATTGAAAACGCCTCCTAAAGCTACATAAAAAGAGAGATTCATCCTTAAAGAATAAGGACGAATCTCTCCGCGGTACCACCTTAATTAGAAGCTTACTTGCTTCTCGCTTATGTATTATGTAATTGTTACTACTTATTAGTGTAATTCACAAATAGACTTGATCGATTCGCAGCAACCATCGACTTTCTGAACAAAACATCTATTTCCTACTGGGCTAATAATTTATGAATCTCAATATACCAAGAAGAAACCGACTTGTCAACGAAAATAGTATAAAAAATTTTTTCACACGCCAACAAAAATTACTTTTTCTTTTTGTAAAAATAGAAAAGCGCCTCCGTTCTCACGAAAGCGCCTGTTAATTAATGGGTTGTGCCACCTTGTAGTTGAATATCTTCTTGCGTTTTTACTGCTGCTTCAATCATATAGAACAAAGAATCTGTGATTGCTTCTAATGACATAGAAGCAAACGTTGGTTTATCAATTGTTTGTTCTGGTAGGAACGGAACATGAATAAATCCGCCACGAATAGTTGGATATTTAGTGTTAATTAAGTGTAGTAAGTGATACATAATATCATTACATACAAAGGTTCCTGCTGTATAAGAAATCGCTGCAGGTAATTGATGGTCATGACAATTTTTTACCATCGCTTTAATCGGTAAATTTGTAAAATAGGCTGTTGCTCCATCTTCAACCAACGGCACATCGCTTGGTTGTTGTCCTGCATTATCCGGGATACGCGCTTCCGCTAAATTAATCGCCACTTTTTCAACAGTGACTGTTTGACGGCCGCCTGCTTGTCCAACACAAATCACCATATCTGGTTGATGGGTTTCAATTGCTTCAGCCACTTTTTCACCACTAGTGCCAAAAACAGTTGGCACCTCAACTTTAATAATTTCAGCTCCTGCAATTTCAGCAGGTAATTTTTTGACTGCTTCAAAGGCAGGATTGATTGCTTCTCCTCCAAATGGATCAAAGCCAGTAACGACAACTTTCATTTCGATCATCCTTTCTTATTTGAATAGAATCATATAAACAATTTGGAAAATTAACATGAAAAGTGCAATCGGCAATTGATTTTTAATGACGCCGTACTTATCTTTCATTTCCAACATGGCTACAGGTACGATATTAAAGTTCGCAGCCATCGGTGTTAACAGTGTACCACAAAAACCACATGTTAAGGCAACCATCCCAACTAATGCGGGATCTGCACCTAAAGAAAAGACAAACGGCACACCAATTCCGACTGTCATCACGGTTATTGCTGCAAAGGCATTGCCCATGATAGCCGTAAAAATAACCATTCCCACAGCATAAATAATAATCCCTACATTGACATTTCCTGCTGGTACTACGGCACTAACCCCTTTTGAAATAATCTCACCAACACCAGCGCTAGTAAAAACAGCACCTAAACAAGCTAATAGCATTGGCAACGTACTAAGAGGACCGACTGTTTCTAACATTTCCGCCGCATCATCAAAAAATACTTTCGGCGTATTATTTTTAGAAAAGAACATCATGATGAAAATCGCTACAAAGACACCAACACCGACACCGACTAAAGCTCCTAAAGTAGTCAATGTGGCAAAAAGAATTGCAAAAACCCCGATACTTAGCGCGGGAATAAAAATCTTCATTCCTAATTTTTGAGACATTTTTTCCATGTATTCTTTCGAAGGTAAGCGACTTTCTCCTTTTGTCACTTTTTGAAGAATTGCCGGAATTGTCATCACAAAAATAAGTACGCCACAGGCAACTGGTGGAATAAACCGACCAAAACCGATTAAGATCCCTAAGATTCCCCAGAATAAACTAGTCCCATACGCATGTTGATTGGTTTTATCACGAAAACTACGAAAACTTGTATATAACAAGATAATCCCCATAAAAATATAAAGGACTTCCAATAACTTTGCACTCAAATCAATACTTGGATCTGTGAAAAAACTCATTTCAGTCCCTCCTGTCCATAATATTTTTTACGTAATCTTTTTTCTTTTAAAGTAAAGTAAATACTTGCCGAAATTAAGGCAACTAAGGCGACTGGTACTTCCACTAAAGCCAATTTACCTAATGTCACTTCATAGCCTAAATCTTTTAATGTTGATTGAACAAGTAATGCCCCAGCCCCACCAACAAACAGAACTTGACCAAAGAACCAACAGATATTTTCCATGGCTGAAGCCATCCCTTTTAGTTCTTCTTCATACTCTGGCACCATTGGTAAATTTTTTGATTCAATTGTTCCTAACGCCATTGGCAAAATAATCGGACGCACAAAACCTGCTACCCCACCGAAACTTACGTTAAAAGCGGCGAAGATAATCCGAAAGACACCATAAATGTCAATAATCACACCAGCAGATACCTTTTTGAATCGTTTAATCAACGTAGCCGCTGACTCTTTCAAGCCATTTCTTTCTAACGTTCCTGTTGCTAACATAATAATAATAAAGATAGCCATTCCTCGATTATTCACAAAGGTTGTTCCTAGTGTTTCTAGCATCGATGTCAAACCAAGTCCGCCAGTAAAAGCCGTCACTATTAAAGCAACCATCACAATCAAGATAGCATCAAATTTCAATGCGAAGCCGACAATGACGATCAATACGCCTAATAAAGGTAATAAATCCATCAAATCTCTCCTTCTTAAAATAAAATTTCACTTTCCATTATATGCCAATTTTCGCTCATTTGTAAGACTTTTTTAATTTTTAATGTTATTTTTTCTAAAGACACAGTTTCCAACACTTTTTAGAGCTACCACTCGCACTTTTTTCTTTTTTCCGCTAGAATAAAAGAAACAATAACATTGAGGAGGATTTTTATGTTCCAAACTTTTAGAGAAAATTTTCGGCGCCATACCCTATTGCGCGACGCCGTCTTTATCGTTATCGGAAGTGCCATTGTCTTTAATCCCGGTGCTTTCTTCCAGTTCGTCGGTTATTTAATTGCTGGTTATTTGATGCTTTTAGGGTTAATTAATATTTATGATGACTACAAAATAAAAAAACAAACGGGTAGCTGGGGACTTGGTTTCGTAACAGGTTTAATCTTTGTCGTCTTAGCAGTAGCCTTTTTATTTTTTGCACCGGTGATTGTTTCGATTCTGCCGTTTTTATTAGGGATTAGCATTGTTATAAACGGCCTCGTTCAATTGACTTTTGCTTTAAATACTCGTCAAACAGGCGCGCTTATCTACAGTATTCTGGTTTTAATCGCTGGAGCCGTTTTAGTTTTTAATCCCTTCAAAAGTCTCTTAGTTTTGATGCAAGTCTTTGGATTTATCCTGATTTTCATGGGTGTCATTGAAATTATTGGTCATTTTAGAAATAAAGCTTAACGAAAGGAGCAACTTATGGATAAAGAAAGTACCAAGTGGATCCGCTTTTTAGGTGGGAAAAATTTACTTTACACATTAACTATCCTTTGTCTAATTGCTGTAACTATCTTTTTATTCAACACTGTTTCATTTATCTTTAAACCAATTTTTGTTATTTTTAGTGCCGTCTTAGGCCCGGTACTTTTTGGTATTATTCTATTTTATTTGCTTAATCCAATGGTGAAACGCCTTGAGAAAAAAATTCCCCGTGTTTGGGCGATTGCGATTCTCTATGTCTTAATTATTGCATTACTAGTGTTAGCTGGACTGCAACTTTTCCCAATTATCCAAGACCAAACGGAAGAATTAATCAAACAATTCCCAAGTTTTTGGAAAAGCACGCTCCAAACAGTACAAGAATTTATGGCTAAAACACCTTTTGCAAAAGATTTAGAATCTGCTAATGAGTCGATTAATCAGCTCTGGGGCAAACTTGCAAACTCCTTTAAAGACTTTGCAGGGGATTACCTACAAACAGGCGCACAAGGTCTGGGAAGCGTCTTTTCTGCAGTCTCTTCTACTTTCCTAACCTTGTTTACAGGACCTATCATCGCCTTTTTCCTTTTAAAAGACAAAGAAAAGTTTTATCGCTTTGTAAAAGGCATCATTCCCCCAGCTTTTCGTCCTGATTTTGATGAATATAGCCAAATTGCCAACATTCAAATTGGCGATTATCTAAAAGGTCAAGTCATTGCTTCGTTGGTTTTAGGGATTATGTATTGGCCAGCTTTTCTATTAATTGGTTTACAATTTGGTAGCATTTTAGCTTTAGCTGCGGGTATTTTATGTATTATTCCTTATATCGGGCCATTTATTGCCTTTATTCCAGGATTGATTATTGCCTTTCAGGATTCCACATTTATGGTAGTAAAATTCGTTATCGTCTGGTTTGCCATCCAATTGATTCATGGTGATTTTGTTATTCCTCGTGTGATGGGCGATAAATTAAAAGTCCATCCGATTACTATTTTACTTGTCTTGTTAGTTATGGGTGAACTGTTTGGTTTAATGGGCGTTATCTTCGGGATTCCAATGTATTGCCTAGTTAAAGTGACAGTCATTTATTTATTCCGCAAATTCAAACAACGCTATAACCGCTTTTATGGTGACAACGGCGAGTATGAACACACGAATTTTACTAAAGATCAATATTTAAAATAATACAATGAAAAAACTGGGACATAAGCCGTTTAGACTTATGTCCCAGTTTTTTTACCATACTTCTCTAGCAATTTCTTGAAGTAATTGAACTTTGCGCCATTGTTCTTTCTCCGTCAAACGATTTCCTTCTTCCGTTGAAGCAAAACCGCATTGCGGACTAATACTTAAGTTTTCTAAAGGAACAAACTGTTGGGCTTCTTCAATTCGTGCTTTCACTTGTTCAGTCTCTTCTAATTCAGGAAACTTAGAAGTAACTAAACCTAAAACGACTTTGCTGCCATTATTTTGCCAATGTCTTAATGGTGAAAAGTCCCCTGCACGATCTGAGTCATATTCCAAGAAGAAACCATCATAATTCGTAGCAAATAATTCTTTTGCTATCGGTTCATAACCACCTGAAAATAACCAAGACGAAGCATGGTTCCCACGGCAAATGTGCGTGGTTACAGTTAAATCTTCTGGCTTACCAGCTAAGGCTTCATTAATAATCGTGGTACACACTTGTGCAATTTCTTCTGGCTGTATTCCTTTTGCTCGTAATTCTTCTTGTTTTGTCTGATCCGCTAGAAACGCCCAATTTGTATCATCAAATTGCAAATAACGGCAACCTCTCTCGTAAAAGGCCGCAATTGCATCTTTATATGTTTGTGCTAAATCCTTATAAAAATCACCAATCTCTGGATAAATTGTTTGAATGCGCGAGGTGCCGTCGTTGGATAAAATTTCTTGACGTAAAATCATGGTCGGACTAGGGATCGTTGCTTTGGCTACCGTGCCATCACCAACTTCCACCACCTCTTTTAAAAATGAAAAGTCCTCTAAAAATGGATGTTGCGCAGGAAAAGATATTTTATCCACTACGCGGATATTATAGGCTGGAGCTGCTTTTCCATGAAAGGTTTGGTTATACCCCGTTTCTGGGATATAGCCTGTCACACCATTTAATCCTTCTAAGAAATCAATATGCCAAAAACCGCGACGAAATTCACCATCTGTGATTCCCCGTAAACCGCCAGCTTTTTGTTTTGCTACTAATGCTTTGATTTCCTCATCTTCAATAAGACGTAGCTCTGCTTGAGATAAAGCACCTGCTTGGACCTTTTTCCGTGCTTTCTTAATTGTTTCCGGACGTAAAAAACTTCCCACATGATCAACTGTAAAAGGAATCTGACTACTCATTTGCCTCACTCTTTCCTATTTTTATTTATAAAAAAACGCCCTTTTACTAGCCGTAACTAGTAAAAGGGCGATTATTATCGCGGTACCACCTTTTTTCGGAAAGATGACTCTTTCCCTTCAACTGACAATCATAATCAGCGGTCTTGTTAACGAAAGACATTACGTTTTTGCCTACGTTTCGACAAAAATTCCTCCTAGGCCATTTTTCGATACAGACATCTAACTTTTTTCACCAACCAAAGTCTCTCTACCAACTGTCTTGTATTTACTTTCCTATTCAACGGAAATTATTAGATTATAATTAGAATACCACGTTTAGCAAATTTGTCAACGGAGATGGATGAAATAGTAATGAAAAAAGCAGCTTCTTTTCAGAAGCTGCTTACGTCTATTTTTATCATTGCTGATTAGGCTGAGTGTCCTACGATTGTGCTACCTGAGTAACCAAAACCGACACGCGTAATACCTGGGTTAATTTCCCAATCACGGTGACCGCTTCCTGAAGCTGTTACCATGTTTGTTTCGTTGTACCACGCCATGATTACTGAGTTACCTGGCGCCCACATAATTGCGATAACTTCATCTCCACGAGACCAGTGATCATTTGGAATACCACCTGCTTCAACTTGTGCTGCACGAGCAGTTGCAGAAGCTGCTAAGCCTGCATCCCATACTACTGGACGTAAACCTAATGATTGACGTAGAACGTTCAATGCATTGATTGTTGGATCAGCAGAAGGCGCTGGTGTTGGTTGCTCTGGTTCTGGTGTTGGTGGTGTAACTGTTCCACCACCAGTTTGGCCACCATTATTTCCATTATCACTTGGTGTTGTAGGTTGTACTGGTTGTTCTGATGAAGAAGAGCCAGTATTTTCTGTTGCACTATTATCTGTACTTGGTGTAGTTGTTTCAGTTGTTTGTTGCGTGCTTGATTCAGTTGCTGAGCTTGAGCTTGCTGGTGCTTGCGCTTCTGTTGTTGAAGAAGAGGCAACTGGTGCTTCTGCTTTTACTTCAGCTTTAGCTTGAACTGGTTTTGCAGCAGCTTGTTTAGCTTTTTCAGCTGCAGCTTTTTGTTCAGCAGCTAAGCGTGCTTGCTCTGCTTCAGCAGCTGCTTTTTGTTTTTCTAAGCCAGCTTTAGAACTTTCAGCTGATGATTGTTCTAATGCTAATGAAGCTTTCATTACGTTTAATTCAGATTGTTTAGAAAGTAAATCTTGACGTTTTGTTTCTAATTCAGCTTCTGTTGCTTCAAGTTGTTTCATTTTTTTCTCGTTTTCAGCTTTTTTATCAACAACGGCTTGTTTATCTTCTTTTTGTTGTTGCATTAAGTCGTTGTTGGCACTTACGATTGTTGAAACAGCTTGAACACGGCTGATTGCATCTGCAACTGAGTCCGCATCTAAAACTGCATCTAGCATTGTTGTGCTTTGTCCATTAACTTGAACATCACGTGCTTGATTTTTGATTGCTTCGTTACGTTTTTCAATACGTTGATTCAAGTTTGTAATTTCTTGTTGTAATTGTTCTGATTTTGCTTTTAGTGTTTGCTTTTGTTCACGTAAAGCCATGCTTTCATCAAATACTGAAGATACTTCTGCTTCTAAAGAAGATACTTGTGAAGCTAAATCCCCTTGTTTTGCTTTTAATGATGAAATTTCTTGATTTTTTTCTTCAATTTTTTTATCAACATTGTCCGCCAAAGCGATGCTTGGGGTAGCAATTGCTGATAGCGTTAATGAACATAGTAATACTGATGCAAATAGACGTTTCTTCACTTGTCATTCCTCCGAATTAATTTCTAAAGTTTATTTAAAATATCTTAATCTTTTCTTACGACAAAAACATTCTACCACACCCATATTTCAATTAAGCAATAGAAATGTTACAAAAACATTTCAGATCACTCCTTCTTTCTCCATAATAGGTAAACTTACCTTTTGTAAGGCTTTTACACCTTGTCATGACTGGTTTTCACGTGTTTTCAATTGTTAAACAATTCTTCGATTTTTTTTCATATTTTTTCTTTTTTTATTCAAATTTTGCTTCTTTTTTGTCGATATATGCTTTTTTTCGTAAAATTAATCATTTTTCCTTCTTTTTAGCAAACGTTTTTGTTACAAAATTCGTTATATTTTGGTAATGAACCAAGAAAAAGGCCGCTTCGTTGAGCCGCCTTTTATTATTTCTATGCAATGTTTTTGATCAAACTATTCAACTTATTTTTTATGGACTTATGGGCCTGTCACTAAATTCCAAGTCACCATTGCTTGATAAGCTTGATCTTTTCTACCTTGATTTGCTGGAATTTCTAATTTGATTTGATCAAAAGAAAAATCAAATTGATAAACATCACTTTCGTCAAACTGACCATTGGCAACAATATGGCTAGCTACACCGTTGGCAACTAATTGAATAGCGGTTGTTTTGCCAAGAGCAACTTTAGTTTCCGTTGGTTGATTGTACTGAATAAAACCTGAAACATTGGTTGTTCCTAACAATAACTTTGTCATTGATGATAGTTGATCCACTCTTCCTTCAAAGGGGGATAGTTCTGCAGTTAGTGCCCAATTGGGTTGTGATTTTTTCAAACGTAAATATGGATTTTCCTGACCATTTTCATAATAATCTGCTGCCTGCTTTAAACCATGTTGCTGCGTGTTGCTAGAAATGGCGACTTTGCCAAAATCAAAAGTTGGTGTGCTGATAAAACCTTCCTCATCTGGTGCCACAATTTCTTGATTTTTAGGTTGGATTCTGACAGTATCAGCTGCGTGAACAGCAGAAAAATTTCCATTCATTTCAACAGCCGCTTGTAACACTTGATCTGGTTCACCTGTAGCAATTGTTGTCATCATAATAGTTGCTGTCTGACCAATAGGCACTTCCGTATTTAAAGCAATGCCAACTCGCCAATTTTCATCAGTAATAGGAACAATTTTGTTTGGTTCAGATCCAACACGAATCGTGACTTGGATTGGCCGAGCTAGACCTGGTGACCAACCACTTGCTGGCTTTAAGTTTATTTTTTTTAACGGTACTTCTCCCACATTTGTAAGCATAATCTGCCAAATTTGTATATAACCACTTGGCATGACTTTGACTAGTCCTTCTATTTGCATTTCAGCTTTTGCAGTTATTTCCTTATACACTGCTGTAATAGCGTTCATTTCATTAAAAACAGGGGAGTTTATGGGTCGCTTCGTTTTTTCTAAGCTCTCTTGTTTTGTTTTATCTTGATACCAACCTTGATATAAATAAGTTTTACCGTTAACGCTGTATTGTTGTGGCAGTTTTTTTCCAGCTAAATAGCGAAAGCCATCCGTAGTTATTGGTTGTTGGTGATCCTGAATAAAATCAGATGGTGGTGCAATTTCAACACCATTGACATCCTCAAATGTATAATTTTTTTGAGGTATCTCCTTATAGACAACAGTTAAATCATCATTGTCGTCATAGGTAATATCATAACTGGGCGTTACGCTTTTTTCTAAATTTTCAGGTTTCGTTTTCCCTTTATACCATCCTTGAAATTGATACGTTTTTGAGTCAATTTCATAGCTACTTGGCAAAAGATCTTTCTGTTTAAAGGTGTAAGGGTCACGCTCAATAAGTGTTTGCTTTCCTTGTCTAAACCCCGGTGGTGGAGGGATTGGTTTCCCTTGAGTATCCACAAAATGTTCTGTCACTTTGCGATTGGTAACATGATAATAAACCGGCCCTGAAAATTTAAAGTAATTCAATAGCCCAGATTGATTCGATGAATCAACCTTCACTTGGTTGTACAAAGGAACGATTAGTTTTTGGCTCTCGCTAATGTTAAACGTTACTCCTGTTTTCTGACTATATTGTTGTGCAGACATTTTTTCCAATTCAAATTGCGAAATTGTTGTTGGATATTGGTTTCCTGATGCGTCGGAAATAGTTGGCAGCGGATAATCGGGATCAATTTCCCCTTTCTTATTGTATAAGCTTAAAGAAGTATAATATCTTGGTAAAAAAAATGTTTGATTACTCGCTGCAAGCACCGTTGACATGTCGGAATAGACGGCTACTTTCTCACTTGGAATTACCACTTCTTTTAAATTAGCCACTGTAGATGCTGTCACTGGTTGACTTTCACCTTCCCACACATTTATGCCATTTGGGGAATTGCCTTGCCAACTATGATACTGTAGAAGGATCTCATTGGCGTTTACTGGCTGCCCCTCTTCATTAATAAATCCATAACGATAAGTTAGGTTAGGCGTCTCAATTCTTTCTCTAATCGTTTGACTTGTAACATTAGCCTCATTATCGATTAACTCACTTTTTGGCAATGCTAGTGGTTCTTCATCATGTAGTTTATCCTTTGTCTGTGGTTGTTCACTTTCGGCTTTTTCTGCTGTTAATGAATGATTGGTTCCTTCTCTTACTTGTTTTGTACTTGGTAATGTTTCTGCAAAAACAGTTGTCTGTATTAGTATGGGGAATACTAATATATGGCAGATGCCCGTTACTATCAATTCTTTCCATTTACTTCGCTTCATATTGTCCCTTCTTTCTAAAGAACAATCCAACAATTCTTAGTTAACTAAACATTAAGACACTAAACTTAGCAGAATGATCACTTACCATTTTCAGCAACAGTCTTGTCTTGTGGTATCGGTTTCATTTTTCTTTATACTTTGGATCATTCACTTGTTTCAGCGCTATTCGTCCAATACTTCTTTTTACTAACCAGTTATAACTAGTTTAGCAAAAAAGAATAATTTCTGAAACTCCGAATTTTAAACAGATAGGAGCATTTCCTGAAGATTCTATATATATCAAGGAAAATCGACCAAAAATAAACTGAAAATAAACTTTTCAATAGAGAATCATAGCTAAAACAGGATAAATTAATCATATTTTCACCTTCCTAGCTTTACCTTTATCAAAAAAAGCTCAAAATGTTAGTTTTGACAACTAACATTTTGAGCTTTTTGTTTTTTTTCTTAACGAATGATTTCGACTTTTTTGTCTGTCTTGACTGTAACACGGCCGTTTTTAATAACATATAACCGTTCTGGAATATCAATAATCGCATGTTCAACCACTTTTGTGTCTAATAAGACTAAATCTGCTTTATTCCCAACTGCGACACCGTATCCTTCTAGTCCCATCGCACGAGCAGGACTTGTTGTTACCATTGGTAGCACTGTTTTTAAGTCATCCGCTCCACCTAGGTGCCCAACAGGAATGGCTAACATCGCTGTTTGAACAATATCCCCTGTGCCATATGGTGTAAAAGCATTGCGAATATTATTTGTAGCAATACAGACATTCACGCCACCATCGCGTAATTTACGAATTGGCGTTACCGCACGTCGAACATTGTACTGATCACCACGAGCCCCTAAATGTAAATCCGTTGCTGGTAAAGCCATCACGCTAATATTTGCTTCCGCCATTTTTGCAATAATAGGCGCCAATTCTGCTTCAGGTAAGGCATGCAATGCCGTTAAGTGGCCCACTGAAACACGGCCTTGGTAGCCTTCAGCGATGGTTTTTTCACATAAATATTCAATACTCATATCATCAGCTTCATCGGCAAAATCTTGGTGTAAATCTACATCTTTATCATATTTTTTAGCAATTTCAAACACTAAATCAATATGTTCTTTCGCTGGTGCATCATTATAAGGAATACCGCCGACAACGTCTGCGCCCATATCCATTGCTTCATACATCATTTGTTCTGTTCCAGGGGCTTTAAAAATTCCTTCTTGCGGAAACGCAACTACTTGCATGTCAATTAACTCTTTGTATTCTTCTTTCAAACGCATAATTGTTTTGAAGCCAGTAAAACCTTGCGCTGGGTCAAATTCTGCATGCGTTCTTAACGCCGTGGTCCCATGAACAATTAACATTTCTAAAGCACGTTTGGCACGGTCGTAAATGTCTTCTTCGGTAAATGTTGGTTTTAATTCTGCGGTTACTTCAATTGCTTCTTTCAACGTACCTGATTTATTTGGTTTACGATCAGCGATTAATGCCTTGTCCAAATGTAAATGGCTTTCTACAAAACCTGGGATTAAAACACGACCATCTGCTTCGATGACTTCTTTGGCATCGCCAGTAATAACTGGGGCGATTTCAATGATTTTACCTTCTTTAATAGCTACATCTTGTAATGCTTCACCGTCTTGAAGACGAACTTGTTTAATTAATAAATCCATGTTTTCCACTCCCTAAATTGTTTTTTATCCAAAGATTAAACCGATAACTAATAATAGTACAGAGGCAATACTTAACCATTTCACGTTTCCTTTAACAACATCCAAAATTGGAATTTGGAAGCCTGAAGATAAAGCTTGCATAGTAATATTAACGAAACTCATTTGACTACCTAAACCAACACCCATTGCTACAAAACCTAATGCTAACGGCGGGAAGTTCAACGATACAGCAACTGGTAGCACTAAAGTTAAAACAGAACCTACGTAGGCCCCAGCTGGAATCCCAATTAAAATCCCTGTTAAAATGGCAACTGGCACGACAATAAAGGCTGGTGCATTTTCAGCAACACCTGCGATTACAGCAAACGTTCCTGTTTGTGCAATAACATTAATAAAGGCTAAGAAAATCCCTACTTGGAATAAACGAGTCAAAATATATGTAGACCCATCTACCATCGCTTCGACAGATTTGTTCATTGAGAAATCTGTACATAAGAAAATTAAAACTAATGTTAAAATCATGTATACAAGTGGCGTAAAGAAGGCAAAACCAATTAAATCATTCACAATTGGTCCAAAAATTACAGCAAACAATAAGAAAATGGCTGGCAAGGTAATTTTAAATAATTCACCATTGCTCTTTTTATCAAATTCATCATCTGCCGACTCTTTAAAGCCAACATTTCTATGTTTCGTTCCCCAAAAGGCTAAAACAATCGCTAATGCTACGAAGAATAACCAGTAAGGTCGCATGGTTGAAACATATGAACCGACACTGATATCGCCTAATTTTGAAACAATACTTGATTCTAATGAAGCGGGTGATGTTGTAAATGATACCGCAGCAGCTAAAGACATTGCTGCAATTAATTCAGGAACAACCCCAACTGCAGCAAAGGCCAATGGTGCAATAACCATCGCACTTCCGCCACCAATTCCTGACATATATGTGGCTGCGGCTAATAAGATAACAATAAAAGCTGAAACATACTCGACTTTTCCTTTTGTGCCTCGTTTGGCTAAAGTTAATGCAGCTGAATAACTACCTGCTTTAAAGACTGCCATCGCAACAGCTGAATTAATGATGGGAACGGTAATTCCTAACATCATTGGGATAGCTTCCAACATCTGTTTATTCGCTTCTTCTAGTCCAATGCCACCAATCAGCATCGCTAAGACGCCACCAATTAAACCAGCGATAATCATATCGACTTTCATAAACAATAGAACCAAAACAACAATCAATGGAATAATCACAACTAATGCCATGATTCCTGTCGGGGCAACTACATCCCCAATCTCATCAGCAAAGGCCGCAACTGGCACAAAAATACTAACTAAGAATGCAAAAATAAGTGCTACTTTTGACGATTTTTTCATTTTACTTTCCTCCAATAGAAAGAAGGCGAGAGCAACGCAGTAGCGAATACTCTCTGCGCTCCTCATTATTTGGCAAAGGCACCTTGCCCGCCATATTTATCGTAATGTACAATCTCACTAACTAAATAATCATAAATACTTTGTGGAATTTCAATGCCTTCTGACATGGCTTTTTGATAGTTTAGCTGACCAATTTCTCCTGGATAGTAAACTTGTTGAAACCCTTCTGCTGTAGGCACACTATGAAGTTCTTCCACCATTTGATTAATATTTTCTTTAAATCGTTCAGAATCTGTAAAGCGGCTTGGATCAATGACTAAAAACATCTGACCCAGATTCCGTTTCTCCGTTAAATCCGCATACATGGAGCTGACATGTTTGCCAAAAGGTAAGCCTAACAACGAACCAGCTAAGACATCGACCATCATCATTAGTCCATATCCTTTTGGTCCTGAAATCGGCAATAAACCTCGTACTTCATAAGGATCAGTCGTTGGCTGGCCTTTTTCGTCTACTGCCCATGTGTCGGGAATTTCAACATCTCTTGAACGTGCATCTAAAATTTTCCCCCAAGCCTGTACTGTCGTAGCCATATCAAACACGACTGGTTCATGACCTGCTCTAGGTGCTGCAAAAGCGATTGGATTTGTTCCAAAATAATTGCTTGTACCACCAAACGGTACCACCATTGGATCAGATTGACACATCGAAAGAGCAACCATGCCTTGTTCCGCTGCTTTTTTAACATAATACGATAACGTCCCGCTATGACTCGTTTGAGAAACGCCAACATATGCTAACCCTGAATCTTTGGCTAGGTCAACTGCAGCAGCTAATGCTTCGTTACAAACAAATTGACCCACGCCATTATCGCCATGAAAAATGGCAGTGGACGGTCCAGTTTTTTCAAATGATAATTCGGGGTCAATCGTGATCCCGCCTTTTGCAATCCGTTCCGCATAATAATCCATACGAACCGCCCCGTGTGAATGAATACCGCTAGCATCTGCAAAAGTTAAATGTCGAGCAACTTCTTCGGCATGTTCAGAATGTAAACCAGCAGCTTCTAATTTTTGTTTCATCAGCTTTTCTAATTTTTCCGGTGTAACGACAACCATTTCTTCCATTGCGCTTGCTCCTTTATCATTAATCTTAAAAAAGGGAAAGAAAACAAGTGATTTTCTTCTTCGTCCTTGCATTTCCTCCCCTTTTTTCACTACTTATTGCTACTGTTAAAGACAGTATAGTCAATTTCATCCACTGATTTTGCAACTAGAATAGCAGAGTAAACATCTGAATTGACATTTAAAATTGTTCGTAACATGCCAACAAACCATTCGACGCCTGCAAAAATTGCAATACTCTCAATGGGTAAACCCATTTGCGGAACAATCACTGCCAGTGAGACTAAGCCCGCACCGGGAACAACTGCGTTTGCTAGTGAGACAAACGTTGCTGTAATTGCTAAGTAAATCATTTTCGTAATATCAAAATCTAGCTGATACATCTGAGCGATAGTCATTACAGTAAAAGCCATATGCATCGCTGAACCGTTACTGTTTAATGACATACCTAACGGCAACACTAAGTTAGTAATTCGCTTACTTAAACCTAATTTTGTTTCTGTTTCTTCCAAAGCTACTGGTAAAGTAATTGCTGAAGAAGTTGTCGCCAAGGCCATCACAGACATATTTTTCATGTTTGTAATTAAACGTAGTGGACTTACTTTACAGTACAATGTGATAACCAAAATCCAGATGCCCAAAAATAAAATAGTGCCTAATCCATAGACCAATAGATACTTCACTAACGGTAAAATAATTTGAAGGCCTAAGTGACTAATTGTTGAAGCAATTAAAGCAAAAATCCCCAGAGGTGCTAGATACATGACGTATCGAATGACTGTAATGATAACTTCATTAAAGTCCACAATTATTTGGAAGAGTTGCGTCTCTGGATGGCTTTGTAAGTATTTATTCAGTGCTAAACCAAAAAATAATGCAAAGACAATAATTTGAATAATCGATCCTTGAGTCAGTGAATCAAAAATATTTTTCGGAACGAAATTTAAAATCGTATCAGTGATTGAGATTTCTTGCGCTTTAATAGAAGCATCTTGGAAGCCAGTCATTTTAACACCGTATCCTGGATTAAAAATGACTGCCATTAGGACGCCCCATAAAGCGGCAGCTAAGGAGGAAATCCCGAAAATAGCGATTGTTCTACCCCCAAGGCTCGTTAATTCTTTTGGATTAATACTGCCAACTGCTTGGACAATTTGCCCTAAGATCAAGATAGGAATAGCCATTTGCATCAGTCGCAAAAAGACATCTCCAACTATTTTCAAGTAATTGCCGCTAGCAGGAATCAAGAGTCCTACGAGGATTCCTACGACAACAGCAATTGCAATTTGGGTGATCATGGACGGTTTTTTCATGGTAAACTACCCCTTTTGACTGATCACAGTTCCTGCTTCTTTATCGATGTTTTCTAAGTTTTCGATAGAAGTAATGATTGCTTTCCGTTTGTCATCACCTTTTACGAAGTCTAAGGCAGCTTCGATTTTTGGTAGCATACTACCAGCAGCAAAGTGACCTTCTTTAATGTATTCTTCTGCTTCGGCTACACTGATTTGTTCTAATGCTTTTTGATCTGGTTGATTGTAATTAATGTAGATGTTATCAACGCCTGTCAAAATAATCAAACGGTCTGCATCAACGTTTTCAGCTAAAACACGTGCAGAGAAATCTTTGTCGTTAACCGCTTCCACGCCTACGTATTGTCCGTCTTCTGCTACGACCGGAATGCCCCCGCCACCAGAACAGATAGTTAAAACGTCCGCCTCTACTAAAGCACGAACCGCCTCTTTTTCAACAATTTCTTTAGGCATTGGTGATGGAACAACTTTTCGGTAGCCACGGCCAGCATCTTCCACATACGTAGAGCCATCTTTGGCTGCTTCCGCGTCAGCTTCTTCTTTTGTATAGAATGGACCAATTGGTTTGGATGGTTTTTTAAACGAAGGATCTTCTTTGTCCACACGTACTTGCGTAACTACAGAGATAACTGGTTTAGCAATGTTACGTTTTTCAAACTCATTAGTTAAAGCATTTTGTAACCAGTAACCGATGCTTCCTTGTGTCATCGCAACACAAGTATCCAATTTCAACGCTGGATTTTTTTCACTTTCGCCTGCTTTTTGTTGTAAAAGCAAATTCCCTACTTGTGGTCCGTTTCCGTGACAGACAATGACTTGTTCCCCTTTAGCAACAAATTCTGCAATATATTTGGCCGCGTGATTAACGACGGCTTTTTGGCCTTCATCTGTTGGATCCGTATCTAAAATAGCATTCCCACCTAGGGCAATTACGTTTAAACTCATTGATTGATTCGCTCCTTTTTAATAAAGCAAAGACAAAATCTTTTCAGTATCGACGGATAAGAAATAATTTGTTTACGAAATGAAAGATTTTGTCTTGCTCATTTTGATTGTTTCAGTCATTATCGAAGGGATAATTAACCTAATTTCGGTTTACTCTCATCTTTAGCTAAGAAAGCAAAAGCTAGTAAACCAATAACTAATAGTACACAAGAAAGATAGAAGCCAACTTGCATTGAGCCTGCTGTATCTGCTAAATATCCTGTGACATACGGTGCTAGGATTGACCCTGACATCCCGATAAAATTATAGGCACTTAACGTTGTTCCTAAGGCCGCTTTTGGTGCATGTTTGGTAACAAAAGTCACCATAATTGGATCTAACGCTAATTTCCCTGTTAACCCATAAAGAATTAAAACAGAAATTAACAATGTCCGATTTGTTACAAAAGCAATCGCAAAGACAGATAGGATTGCTAAAGGTACTAATGTAAAGACTAATTTTTTCGTCGCACCTGTTTTATCATTCAAACGAGCGAAGATTAAGGCGCCTGGAATAGAGGCCCATGGTACAAGTGATGAAATGAAACCAACGCTCGCTCCTGTAAAGCCACGTTCAGCAATTAAAAATTGTGGCAACCAAGTAATAATGACAAAGTTTGCATAAATACTTGTGAAACATAAAATAAATGCGGCTAATAAATTACGATTTGAGAAAATTTCTTTTAATGAGATCTTTTCTTGTGGTCCTTCTTCAGCAGCTGCTCGTGCAGCTTCTTCACCAGGACGAATCACTTTTTCTTTCAAAATTGTATAGAAAAGAATTCCTACGATAAACGTTGGAATCGCCATGATAAAGAATGGTTTGCTCCAATGTTCACCATTTTCTAAAACCAACTTACTTGAAAGTAGGTACCCACCTGATGTACCGAAGGCCATCCCACTATTGATGATGGCATTACCGATGGTCCGTTTACTTGCTGGAATCGCTTCTGTCGATAGCGCATATTGCGGGCCATAGTAAGCTCCTTGACCAATACCAGCAATTGCACGAATGACTAAAAACATAACAAAGGTTGTCGCTAATCCACTAAAATAAGTAGAAATAGCAAGAACGATAAACCCAACAGCAATGACTAATTTCCGCCCAATTTTATCGCCAATCATCCCAAAAGGAATCTGTGCAACAGCATAGGTTAGAAAGAAGATACTATTGGCTAAACCAAGTTGTGTGTTACTTAGACCAAATTGTTCTCCAATGACCCCCATCACTGGATTAAAAATAGTTCGTGTTGCGTACATTAAAATCCAGCCTACGAAGAAAATGGCTACGACTTTAATCCAGTAACTATTGCTCACTTGCACTGCTTGATTTTTTTTACTATTCTCCATGTCTTCTCCTCACTTCTCATCTAACTCTACAGATTGTAAAGCTAGTAACATTCCAAATGACATATCTTTACCAGAGGAATGTCCGATTTGTATAATTCTGTCAATATTTTCGTCAACTCTATTATCCCGATGGTTCTCCAAATCCAAGAGTAACTGATACAACAATGAATTTACATATCCTTTAGCCGAGCTTGCAATATAGCCTTTACTAACATCTGTTGTGGATAAATTTGCTGCCGAAAGAGTAGCGGCTAACGCCGCAGCTCTTTCATCAGCAAGTATGAACAGAATTGTTTGATACGCCACTAAAATGTCATCACCACTCGGGGTTAACCCTTTGCCCCGACCAATCAGATAATTCGTTACTTCTTGCCATTCCGATAGTGTCCAAACTTTTTGTTTTTGGCTCATTTTTTTGAAAATATGCTTCGCTCGTTCGTCTAAAGGCAGGCCAATTCTACGTTCTAAGTTTCTCGCTAATAAGCGGTCTCGCAACAAGCGTAATTGGTCTTTTTCTAACTTGAAATGAGTAATGTTTAAAGAAACGACCTCGGCAGGTGTGAGTTGGATCGTTTTCACGCCGACTGTACTGTAAAAGGTCAACTGATTTTCTGTGATTTTGACTTTATTACCTTGTTGTACATACGGAAAGATTTCTTGAAACAATTGATCTGGCAAAAACATACCAAAGCTTGATAAATAATTATGGAAGTTTGCAACATTGATTAATTGATCCTGGACTTTCAGATTAAATGAACGTTCAAAAACACTGTGAATGGTTCCCATCTTGCCATATTGGTGGATAGGAAAAATGTAGTCACTAATGACTAGTTGGTTATTCAACCGTAATTCCTAGTTTCTCAGCATACGCTTCTAGGGCTTTTTCAAAACAGCCTAGAGGTGCTCTAACTGTCCCTGCACCAATTTGACCAACACCGGCATTTTTGTGTGCAATCCCTGTATTGATGATTGGTGTAATTCCTAATTCCACCACTTTACGGATATCAATTCCTAAACAAGTTCCTTGGAAATCCCAAGTTGGAATTGAGAATGTTGGGTTGTGTCCTTCACAGATTTTTGCCATTTCATTTGAGGTTGCTAACGCATCTTCAAAGCCACCTGCACCAACAAACCGTGTTACGCCAGGTGCAGCTACCATAGCCATTGCTCCAACGCCTACTGTTTCAGTAATTGCACTATCCCCGACATCAGGATTTCCGTCTTCTTCGCTGAAACCAGTGAAGTAAAGACCTTTTGGTGTATTTACTGGTGCGGTATGCCATTGATCGCCTGTTTCTGCAATCCGGACCCCAAAGTTCACGCCGTTACGAGTCATCGTTGTGACAATCGTTCCGTTGGTATCTTTACGGGCACCATCAACAATTGCTTTTCCAGTTGCCATCATGACATTTAAGAAGAATTGATCTGTGTCAGCTAAGAATTTGATTACTTCGTATTTTTGATCTTCTGGAATATCTGTTTTGATAATTAATGGAGACAATTCTTTTAAGAAGTTCAATGATGCGGCAATATTTCTTTGGTGGAACTCGTCACCCATTGTAATAGAGCGCGCAATCAATACGTTTAAGTTCAAGCCTTCTTCAGAAAGTTTCAAGGCTTTCGCAATAGTTGGTCCTAAAACATCTTTAATCCAATCTAAACGATCAACCACTTCTTGTGAATAAGCACCAAAACGCAATACTTTACCGATACCTTCATTCAAGATACAGTATGCTTCGTTACCTTCTAAGCGATTTTCTACAACAAAGACTGGCATATTACCAGAAGTAATACCGCCCATTGGTCCTACTGCTTTTACATGGTGACAAGGAATGAAACGTACTTCGCCAGCTTCAAAAATCTTCAAAGCATCTTCTTCATTGTCTGCCCAACGTTCGAATAATGCAGCTCCGATACAAGCACCTTTCATTGGTCCAGTCATTTCAGACCATTGGATTGGTGGTCCAGCATGAAGTAATGTTTTTTGTGCGTCATCATTTAATTCTGGAATCACTGATTTCGCAGGTACCACATCTACTAAGAATGGTTGTGCATTTTTAATTTTGTCTGTTACTTTGTGATTTTCAGCTTCGATTTGTTCACTGTAATCTTCCAAGGCATCCAAAATTTTAATCATTTTTTTATTGCCGTTAGCACGTGGACGCCAGTTAAATTGAACAGTTTCGCCACCGTAATCAACGATTGATTCTGTAAAGCTTTGCAACCCAACGTTAATAATTCTTGGTTTGGTTGTTAATAGTTCCATTACTTTTTCGCCTGGTTTTGGTACATCGACAGTTGGTCCGTTGTAAGCAACCACTTCTTTATCGTCTTCTGAAATTTCGATTCCTTTTAGTAATAAAGCTAATTGAACAGCTTTAGCATTGCTTTCTGCAACTAAAACGCCGCCTTCTTTCAAACGATCAACCGACGATTGGTAATTTTGCGGATCTTTCGTCGTCCCACAAACAGTTGCAACAAAGTAAAGATCACGTCCTGCTTCTTTGGCTGTGGCACGCGCTTCTTCAATTGCTGGTAACAATGCACCAACCATGTCTTCATGAGCACCATAGCCTAACACCACATCGAATAAGATAATCCCCGTTTTTTCATCTTGTGCGTATTCACGAATTTTTTCGATACGAACATCTGGGTCAATCATTGGGTGCGGACGACCTTGTGTATACATATCATCGCCTAAGTCAATGACTTCATAACCGTGAGATTTCAAGACATAACCTTCTGCTTTCACTAAACCGCCAAGATCTAAAGCTTCTGAAATTAACATACCTGCTTCAGAAGCTAATGTACCACCTGAATATAAGCCTTTTACAACTTTATCTTCTGGTAATGTTGGTACAGCTGGTTTTGCTAATGCTTCAAAGTAATTTTTCTTCACGGCCACATCATTTGCTAAATCAACAGCAATTTTAGCTGTTTCTTCTAATGTATGAGCTAGATAAACTTTGCCTTCGTGACTTGTTGGTTTTTCTCCTAAGAAAATCGCAACGACTGGTTTTGAAATACTTTGTAATAATTCAACCACTTCATCACGAACTTCTTTTGCAGGTGGTTTAGAGATGACTGTAATCACATCGGTTGGTTCGTGATTTTCTAAGGCCACAATAGCATCTTTCACAGTGATAGCGCCTACTTTGTCGCTTAAGTCACGACCACCAGTACCAATGGCGTGAACAACTCCGCCACCTAAGCGGTCAATAATCGTTGTAACTTCTTGAATCCCTGTTCCTGAAGCACCAACAACGCCAATGTTTCCTGGAGAAACAACATTTGTAAAGGCGATTGGAATACTTGAGATAATACCAGTTCCACAGTCAGGCCCCATCATTAGTAAGCCTTTTTCATGCGCTAATTTTTTCAAACGTACTTCATCTTCAATTGACACATTATCCGTGAAAGAGAACACGTGTAAATCATTTTTTAAGGCACGTTCCATTTCTGGCGCACCATATTCACCAGGAATACTGAATAGCGCTACATTCGCCTCTGGTAAAAGATCAAACGCTTCTGACCAAGAAGTCGCTGCTTGTGCTTCTTCACTAGTTCCCTTTGCTGATAAATCATCTAAGAATTCATCAATCGCTGGCATAACTTCTTCCATGATGTTTTCTTTTTCACTGTCAACCACAATCATCATGTCGTTTGCAGATGCACTATTGGCCTCATCCGTTAACAAGTTCGTGTTGTTAAGGATGTCTTTGTTGGCATCTGTTCCCATCATGATTTGACTCATGGTTACACCATCTAATGCATTGATTTTATTGGTCAATAACATTAAGTTGATGGAGTCTTGGTAATTGTTTTTCAAAATTACTGTGTGTAACATTGTTCATCCTCCTATCTATTCCTTACAATGCTATTGTATCGAAACGAGAAAGTGTTTTCATCGGACATAATTCTAAAAAAATGGTATAATTTTTATCCATAAGAGGAAAAAAGGAGAAAACGATGAAATTAAGAGAGTTATTATCGATAGGTGACTTAAAAAAAGGTAAAATTTTGACGAAAGAGATTGGTTTAGACAATGAAGTTGACTCGGCAATGGTCTTAGAAGCGATTGATATCGAGAACTGGAGTAGAAAGAATCAGTTAATTTTGACTTCTTTCTACGCATTGCATGATTTACCAGAAAAAGAGTTGGAAAATTTTTTCGTAAAGATGCGCCGAATTGGCATCAGCGGCTTAATTTTGAAAACAGATCGATTCATTAAAATGATTCCAGAGTGGTTTATCGAATTATGTTTCAATTATGAAATTCCTTTAATTAAAATCACACAAGACATTAGCTATGAAAAAATTCTGTTTACGATTTACGAGCCTTTGTTGAATTATCAGTCGCATGTCTTACGTACGTATTACGATGTGCGCCAACGTTTCACCAAATTAGAGCGTCACTACCCAACGGTTGAGACGATTATGCAAGAATTTTATGACATCATTAAATTACCCTTCGCTTTAAAAATGTTGGATAAACATCTGGAAATTAGCGATGGCGACTTACCCCATGATGCGATTGTGCTCTCAAGAGAAAAACTAAAAAACAGTGAGTTCACTAAAAATGATTACTCTCTTTTAACACTTTATTCTCATGCCAACCCCAAAAAACAGTTGGCACTAGAAGTTTCTATTTTCAATAGTTATTCCACTAATTGTTTACTTCTGGTTTATTTACAAGATGAAAAGGTTAAAGAAACGGATTTAGTGATTATCGAAAATGCGATTGATGTCTTACAAGAAAAATTCAATACCGAAAATTTGTTAAAAAAAGAACGGTATACTCGTTTGAACAACTTAGCAGATGCTATTTTACAAAATACACCGCAAAATCCTGACGAGCTAAACAGTTTGCTTCGTGAAGTGCAAATGCAAGAGCTAGATTCTTACCAAGCGATTGCTTTTTCTACCAAAGACACCAATACACAACTCATGAAAGAACGAATTATTGCCTTACTTCGTACCCTGCGTGTGAAATCCATCTTCTTTGATCAGCTAAATTATTCGGCGGTCCTTTTTAACTTCAATGAAAGTGATGGAAAAATTACAAAGCTGCAATTAAGTCGTTTATTAGCTGAACTTTTAGAAGAAAACGACACGCTTACCGTTGCCGTCAGCAGTTTAAAATCACGAGAAGGGATTAAAGAGCTACTGATTGAATGTCTGGACATTCTGCGCTTTAATGAAACTTTTTATAACGGACCAATTGTCACCTTAGCCGATATTGGGGTATTTAAAAATTTTATCCGCGAAGACCAATTGGAAAATTTAGACGAATTAATTCCTCGCGCACTTTATCAATTAGCCGAAAACAACTACGATTTATTTGAAACTTTGTACAGTTTTTTCCAAAATAACCGCAACTATAAACAGACCTCTGAAGCGATGTTCCTCCATTCAAAAACGATTCGTTATCGTTTAAACAAAGTGGAACAACTTCTTGATATTGACTTAGCCAATCCCTTGCAATTGTTAAATTATGAAATTGCCACATACATTATAAAGATGAGGAGACGTGCACTTGAAAAACAATCAAACACTCGCTAATGGCGCAACAGTTACTATCTACCCCACTACGACTGAACCAACGAACTATGTCGTCTATTTACACGGTGGCGGGATGATTTATGGAACCAAAAGTGATTTACCAGAAGAACTGAAGGAGCTGTTTACAAGCAATGGCTATACCGTTTTAGCACTGGACTATTTGTTGGCTCCAAATACAAAAATCGATCACATCTTAGGGACGCTAACAGAAACCTTCCAATTGTTAAACGAAGAGATTATTCAAAACCAGTCCTTTGGTTTGTGCGGGCGTTCCGCTGGCGGTTATTTAATGTTACAGTTAACCAAACAATTACAAACACTAAATTTGACGCCACAATTTTTAGTCAATTTTTACGGCTATACAGATTTAGAATTTATTAAAGAGCCACGAAAATTATTAAAGCAAGCCATTTCCGCTAAAGAAATAGCTGCTATCGACCAAACGAAGCCTGTTTGGGATGATCCTTTTCTTTCTCGCTATCTGCTGTATCATTACAGTATTCAGCAAGCGCTATTGCCGCACTTTTACGGATTACCAGAAAATGGGGACTGGTCTGCTTACGCACTGTCAGACGAAACATTAAAAACTTTTCCACCTTGTTTCAGTACAGCTAGCAGTTCAGACGAAGAAGTGCCGTTCCGCTATAGCAAAAAAATCGGACGGACCATTCCTGAGAGTACCTTTAAAGCGGTTTACTATTTAGAACATGATTTTTTAAAACAAACCAAAGATCCTTCGGTCATCGCTTTATTTGAGCAATTGGATAGCTGGCTGAAGGAACGATAAGCAATCAAGAAATTTTATTAAAGTATTAGACTTGTGATAGAAACTTTTTTATGATCCATGATATACTGTATATACAATGTATACGAAAGGTGGGTTACTAGTGGAAATCAAAGAAAGAAAACTTAGAAAAGTTGGGAATTCTGTTGTTATGACATTGTCAAAAGAGTTTCTAGAAAGCATTGGTGCGACTGCGACAGACACCGTTTATGTAGACGAAGAAAAATTAAAAGATATTATTGTTAAAAAAAATATGTCAGAACATCAAAAAAAATTACAACAAATGATGGAGAACTCAAAACAAAAACATAATGAGCTGTACAAAGAATTGGTTACTAAATGAAAAGTATTTATTATTTATCAGCGGATGATCTATTTCAAATGAATACTTTCTTGATCCAAACGTATTCTCCCGCAGAACAAATTGGCATCAAAG
The DNA here is from genome assembly GCF_050541505.1 of Enterococcus sp. DIV0183. NCBI lineage: Bacteria > Bacillati > Bacillota > Bacilli > Lactobacillales > Enterococcaceae > Enterococcus > Enterococcus sp. DIV0183. The sequence continues at coordinate 293,773 of NZ_CP172932.1, read as the reverse complement.
ATCGTAATGCATTAGAAATGGCTAGCAACCAACCAGCACAATTCGTCTTTGACGTTGACCTGTACCCAACAATTGAAGAAAAAGCAGCTATTTTAATGATTAACATTGCAACAAAGCATTGTTTTTACAATGCAAATAAACGGACAGCTGTAATGGCAACCGACTTATTTTTACAATTAAACGGTTATGATTTCCAATTAGATACGCAAGAAGGCGTTGATTTATTGGTTTTTATTGCTACTTATAGATCAGATTTTGATCAGTTGAAAAACGATGTATCAAAAGTAATCAGAGCTAAATTAAATCATACTTCTTCTCACTAATTTCATCAATGAAATATAAGATGGATGTCGTTTTCAATTGTAAAATTAAGCGTCTAATCCAAATAAATTTAATAACAAAAAAAGAAGCGAGAAATCTCGCTTCTTTTTGTTATTTTTGATAAAGTGTGGTTCCTTTTACCACACTGATTTCCACCGGTGTCTGACGAGCGACAAAAGCCGCCGCACATTCTGCTTCAGTGAGTAAGTAAGTTGCTTCAGCACCAACTTGCGGCCAATTTGCTTGCCCTTGTTCGTCTAAAGTTGTGACACCATCTGTCACTAAGCCCAATAATTGGGTTAAAGCATCTTGATCTTTCACATTAAAAAGTTCACCTAAACGAGCCAATTTTTCTTGTAATGAACCATCACCATAGGGAGACCAGCAATCGTAGATATTGTCACAACCAAGATGGACATTGACTCCATGACGTAACAATTCCATAATTGGCGGAATCGTGTTAGGTGTGATTGGCACGCTGGAATTAATATGAATTTTTTCTGCTGCTAAAGCATCATAAACTTCGTCACGTTCTTCACCAATGAAATCATTTAACCCGAAGGCATGGCTGATAAATACTTTGTCTTGTAGGCCATATTCTTTCGTTAAACGGATAATTTCTTTAATCGTTGTTGTCCCAGCTTCGTGACGGTCATGTAAATGAATATCCACACCGACACCATGTTTATCTGCTAAGCGGAATGTTTCAGCCAATGATTTTTTGTAATCACCATCCAGTGAATAAGGATCCACGCCACCAATAAAATCGGCACCTTTTGCCAATGCTTGATCAACTAATTCAACGGAATCTGAACGTAGTAAGCCGTGCTGTGGAAAGACGACAATTTCTACCGCAAATGGTTTCGTTTGGGCCAACGCTTGGACTTCATCAAAATAACGTAAGTCTGTCATCGGTTCCACGTCGACATGTGTTCTGAAGGCTGTCGCGCCATGTGGTAATTCTAAGTCAATTAAATGGTTGGCGCGTTCAGTTAAAGAAAGTTCTAAACTATCTAAATAAGGGATTTCTGCTTCGACACGTTCCACAATTGACTTCGCTGGCGTCACCGGATACCACGGAACACCTAGTTTACTTTTATCAAAGTGACAATGTTTTTCAATCAAACCTGGTAAAATCAATTGATGGTGACCATCAATAATTGTCACCCCAGGTTCTTCTACCAATTCTTCATTGGGGATGATTTTCGTAAATACTCCATCTGTTACTTCAATTGCCACTTCTTTGGTTACTGTCCCAGATAACCAGTCACCTTCTTTTTGATACCCTGTTTCAATTCGAACATTTTTTAACCAATAATTCATGCTTTCCTTCACTCCTACCTGTATTTATTCCTTCCCGAAAGGACACAATACTTAGTTGTACTGTGCTAAAATTTTACTAATTTCCGTATAACCTTTTTGATTGGCATAGTCCATTGCTGTTCGACCAGAATTGTCTTTAATGGATTGATCCGCACCATTTTCCATTAACAATTTTACAATATCTTGGTAAAGTTGGTTCCCTTCACGTAACCCCACTGCCTCAATCAATGCTGTATAGCCAAAGTCATTTTGGAAATCTATGTCTTCTCGTCCATCTTCTAACAAGAGCTTCACATTGTCAATATGTCCTTTTTCAGCTGCCGGAATTAACGCATTGCCACCGTAACGGTTATGCTTATTTAAATCTGGGGTCGCATTTTTTAACATATACGCTAAAATCTCCGTACGTCCTTGCGCTCCCGCATAAAGATAGGGACTATCACTAATGCTATTTTGCAGATTAATATCGGCACCCCGATCAATCAACGCTTTTGCAATCTCAATGTCATTATTGTGAACAGCGATATTGAGCGGTGTGTTGCCTTCTGTGTCGACTTCATCCACTTGATAAGTAGTATCTTGTAAAATTTCCTTGACCTTCTTCGTATCTCGTTGATTGGCTGCTTCTAAAAGCGCACCCACTTCATAGGTCTTCATCGGTTCTTTCACTTCCTCTTTTGATGTTGTTTGAGCCACCGAACGGGTTGTACTGGTGCTTTCAGTTTTTGCACTACTTTGAGTAGTCACCGTTTGACTATTTTTTGACGCTGCGGAGGGTGTTTCTCCTCCTTGACACGCAGCAAGTAATGGAATGGTCACGACACTTAATAGCCCCATTAAAATTTTTTTGTTCATTGTGCTCAACTTCCTTTCCTCGAGAGAAATATGAGATTTTTCTCCAGTGGTTCTAATCTAACGAATCTTTTTTTATTTGTCGATTAAAACGCTTTCTCTGTTTTTCTATTTTAAAAAGAGAGAAACCAAAAGAAGTCGAAACTTTTTTTGGTTTCCATTCGTATGTTTTGTTCTTAAAAGGTAAATTCAGGATTAAAAGTTCCTTGGTATGGTTCATGTTCCACATAGACTTGGATATCGTTTCCTTCGTTATCTTTACCCATTCGTGTGTACGTAAAACGATTATCATTCAATTCTGTTAACTCTAAGACAGCGCCATAGCGATTGGTTCCAATGGAAACATGGGCACGGAATTTATTTTGATTTCCTACTTTAAAGTAGCCATAGTCGCCACGAGTTTCACCAGTTTGTAAATTGAAAAATTCATATTTGCTGCTATCTTGGTCAAATTTCGCTAAGCTGATAAAGTTTTGGTTGGCCGAAGTTACGTCATTGCCATCTTTATCCACTACTTTTGTGCCATTCCAAAGAAGTTGCGGTGTCCCATCAAAGGAAGTTTTACCAATAATTTCATCCCCTTGTCGATTTACATCAATCTGGCCTGTTTGTTCTGTCATGGCACGGCGTCCATTCGTGAATTCTAGTGTTCTGGGACGATTATTGGGGTATGGCTGCGGACGACCATAAACTGGTCCTGAGGTTGCTTTGTTTTCTACGAAAACTTCAATATCATTTCCGTTTTTATCTTTCCCCATCTGTCTATACGTAAAAGTATCTTGGTATAAAGTTCTAAGTGGGTATACACCTTGATAATTTTTGGTTTCAGAAATAATTACAAGACGGGAAACATCTGTAATACCAGCGGTCATAAATAAGGTTCCTTCATCTCCTGTTGATTCTCCAGTCTCTTTATCAAAAAATTCATAGAAACTAGTGGTTGCATCAAATTTGATTGCATGTAATAGGTTTTGATTTTCATCTGTTAAGTCATTCCCGTTTCGATCATAAACGCGTGTTCCAGCCCAATCTTTTTCTGATAATCCTTCATCTTGTCTAATACCAACTGAACGTAAATACTCAGGTAAATCCCCTAAATTATTGGGATTGTCTACGCTTTGAGGAACGTATGCTTCTGCCGTCAAAGCCCCTCCTGCTCCACCAACTAATAACGCACTTAAAGCCAACAACGTAATTGTACCAACGATTTTTTTCTTCATAAACGACTACTCCCTTTCCTTTTGATAATTTAAGGATAGCAAGTAGTTATTAACTCCACCTGTCCATAATATGAACAAATTATTAAATAATAATCATTATAATTATCTTAATAATAACATTTAATTATAACTAATAACAATTTATTTATAGAGGAAGAGAAAACAAAAGAACGTTGGGGGACGTTCTTTTGTTAAATAAGAGAGAAGACAAGAGACTTTTAGAAAGTAAAGGCTGGATGATATGTGCCTTGGTAAGGTTCATGTTCCACGAACACTTGAATATCATTCCCAGCATTATCTTTACCCATTCGAGTATACGTAAATCGATCATTGTTTAGTTCCGTTAATTCTAGCGCTACACCGTAGCGATTCGTACCAATAGATACATGAGCCCGGATCTTGTTATTGTCCACCACTTGGAAGTACCCAAAGTCGCCGCGGGTTTCACTCGTTTGTAAATTGAAAAATTCATATTTACTTGTGGTTGGATCAAATTTCGCTAAACTAATGAAATTTTGATTGGCCGCTGTCACATCATTACCGTTTTTATCTACGACTTTTGTGCCATTCCACAAGGTTGTTCCTAAAATTTTATCCCCTGATTTATTTGTCACAATTTTGCCAGTTTGATTGGTTAATGCTTCACGTCCATTTGTAAAAGCTAATTTTTTCCCATGATAAGGGATGTGTTCCACGTAAACTTCAACATCATTCCCCAGTTTATCTTTCCCTAAACGCTTGTAAGTAAATTTGTCTTTACTCACTTCGGTTAAATCCACTACGGCTTGATAATTTTGTGTCCGCGAAATTAAAATTCGTTTTGTGCCATCACCTGTCACAAAAAATGTTCCTTCGTCACCACGGGTTTCCCCAGTGTTTTTGTCGAAAAACTCATAAAAACCGGTTTCACCATCATATTTTGCTAAACCAATAAAATTAGCATTTTCTGCCGTTAAATCATTACCTGCAGCATCATAAACTCGGGTTCCTTGCCAGTCCGTGCCAGATAAAATCTTAGTCTCCTTATCGCCTCTTGTTTGGCCATTGTTTTGATGTTTGCCTAAATTTGCTGTAGCACTATTTGGATTGGATGCATGACCTGCAAATGCTGGACTTGCATAACCTGCTATAAGTAACGTACTTAATGTTACTAAAGTAATCGAACTTAATACTTTCTTTTTCATAAAGCATCGCTCCTTTTCTTTGATAAACCTATCTTAACAAACGATTCTAAACTACCACTGTCAGAAAAATGAACAATTTATAAACGATTAAAAACAACTATAAACTATTTTTTTGTTAAAAATGAAGCGGTCAAAAGAATCCTTTACTTCCTTTTGGCCGCTTCATCCACTAGTGATTGACTAATTAGAACGTGAAGTCTGGCGTAAAGTCTCCTTCATATGGTTCATGTTCTACAAAGACTTTAATTTCTTTGCCATTGTTGTCTTTACCCATTCGTGTATACGTAAAACGTTTATCATTTAATTCTGTTAATTCTAACGCAGCTCCATATTTATTGTCACCAATTGAAACGTGGGCCCGGATTTTGTTATTATCAATTACTTGGAAGTAACCAAAATCTCCACGGGTTTTACCCGTTTCTAAATCAAAGAATTCATATTTACTTGTTTTATTATCAAATTTCGCTAAACTAATAAACATTTTATTCGCTTCAGTAACATCGTTACCGTCTTCATCTAAAACTTTCGTGCCATTCCATAATGTAGCCCCTAAAATGTCATCCCCAGGTTCACTGGTAACAATCTTGCCAGTTTCTGTTTCTAAATCTTTACGGCCATTCGTAAAAGTTAATTTCTCGTCAGAATAAGGGATATGTTCTACAAAGACTTCTACATCTTTCCCGTCTTTATCTTTACCCATTCGCTTATAGGTAAATTTATCTTTCGTTACTTCCGTTAAATCAACCACCGCTTGATAGTTTTGTGTATCCGAAATTAAGATACGCTTTTCGCCATCGTCTGTCACAAAGAATGTGCCTTCATCGCCACGGGTTTCACCTGTTTCTTTGTCGAAAAATTCATAAAAACCGGTTTCACCATCATATTTTGCTAAACCAATAAAATTAGCATTTTCTGCTGTTAAATCATTATTATTTTTGTCGTAAACTTTTGTGCCTTGCCAATCAGTACTGGATAAAATTTCTGTTAATTCTTGTCCTTTTGATTGCTCTTTAGCTGCTTCTGCTGAACTAGAGACTGCAGTGCTTGAGCTAGCTGCACTTGATTTATCTGTTGCAGAGTTGGCTCCGCCAGCACAGCCTGCAATCAACAACGTACTAAAGGTTAATAAGGTAAGCGCACTAAAAACTTTTTTCTTTTTCATGGTTGGTAATCCCCTTTTTCTTTTTGATATATTTAGAATAGCAAAGCCTTATAAACTCCTACTTGCCGAAAAATGAACAAATTATAAACAAATGAAAAAAAGTTAATAACAATACTAGCTTTTTTTTGTTCACTTGTAATACACTATAAGTAAGAAATAGATTAAAACCACTAGGAGGGACGCTTTTGACCATTAAACGCCGCTTTTTTATTTCTTATATTAGTGCCATCATTATTACTTTAGCCTCTGTTTTAGCTGTTTTATCCTTAGCTTCTTACATCACATTAGGAACTGTCCCCAGTTTGCCCCAAGCTTACCGAATGATGAATAAGCAACGACCATTGACCGCTAACGAAGAAGAAAGTTATTTGGCCTTAGATCAACTGCTAAAAAAATCACCGAAATTACTAGATACACCTTTGAGTAAAGAATTAAAGGAAACGATTCAAACAATTGAGGCAAAAGGATTAAGTGTGATTATTCGAAAGAATGCACGGTTTCCTTATTATTCGGATAATTTAGTAGAAAAATCTTTGTCTGTACATATTCCAAACTACGAAATGAATAATATTATGCCAACTGGCACACTGGATAATGCAGGGCGTCTATATCATTATGTCAAATCCGATTTTCATTATTTAGATGGTTCTAACGGGAGCTTTATTGTCTTGAAACGCGAAAGCAGCCTTTTTGAATTCTTCACACGCTGGATTATCTGGATGATTTTGTTAATTATCCTTGTAGCAATTGCGGCAGCTTGGCTCATTAATAAGCGCTTAACCAAAACCACTATCGAGCCATTAGAAGCATTAGAAAAAGCGACTAAAACATTGGGTAAGGATGCCCAAAAAGAAAATCCATTTACACCAACTAGCCACCAAACCGTCTCAACAGAAGTCAAACAGCTCCAACTTAGTTTTGAACAAATGTGGCAAGATTTAGAAGAAGCCAATGCGGAACGCGAAAAATATGAAGCTAATCGGAAAGAATTAATTGCAAATATTTCTCATGACTTAAAAACACCAATTACTTCTATTATTGGTTACGTTGAAGGTTTGATGGATGGCGTTGCCAATACTGAAGAAAAAAAACAGCGCTATTTAACGGTCATTCATGAAAAAAGTTTAGGCCTCAATGATTTAATTGAAGAATTATTTTTGTATTCTAAATTAGACCTAGATCGTGCTGTCTTTACAGTGGAAAAGACCAATTTCACTCGTTTTATTGCACATATTCTTGAAGAATACCGTTTGGAACAAGAACTCGTGATTACTTCTGTACTTCCCACCGAAGCCTTATACGTTCAAATGGACCCCACGCAGATGAATCGCGTGATTACCAATCTAATTCAAAATAGCATTAAATTTGCGGATCCCACTAAAGAACAACTAGCCTTTACGATTTCTTTAACGCATAATCAAACAGACTTAGTTTTAACCATTACAGATAACGGCATTGGTATCGATAAAAAAGAATTACCTTATTTATTCGAACGCTTCTATCGTGTAGACAAATCTCGAACCCCAACAGTTAAAGGAAGCGGCTTGGGATTAAGTATTGTCAAACAAATTATTGACTATCATCAGGGAACAATCACTGTCACAAGTAAAAAAGGAGACGGCACCAACGTGATAATTACGTTGCCGTTGTTGGAGGATGAAAAATGAAACCACATGTATTAATTATTGAAGATGATCCAAGCATTGCTGATTTGCAAAAAGATTATTTAGAAATTAACGATATGACTGTCACAATTGAACATGATGGAAAAAAAGGATTGGAAGCAGCTTTAAATGAGCCCTTTGATTTAATTATTTTAGATGTGATGCTGCCAACTATGGATGGTTTTGAAATCTGTCGTGCAATTCGAAAAAAAAAGCAAACGCCGATCATGATTGTTTCGGCTAAAAAAGAAGATATTGATAAAATTCGTGGGCTTGGCTTAGGTGCTGATGATTATATAATCAAGCCGTTTAGTCCCAATGAATTAGTCGCTCGAGCAAAAGCCCATATGAACCGTTATCAATTGCTAAGCAAAGCAGAACAACCACCACAATTACTAAAAATCAATGAAATCGCTGTCGACACTGCCGCCCACAAAGTGTTTGTTTTAGAAAATGAAGTTATTTTTACAAGCAAAGAATACAAATTGTTGGTTTTCTTGATGGAACATCCTAATCGCGTGTGGAATAAAGAAGAACTTTTTGAAAGTGTCTGGGGATTTGATGCCTTAGATACTGAGGTTTCGACTGTCGTTGTTCACATTAAACGGATTCGGGAAAAATTAAAAAAAGCCAATCTTTCTGACTCTCCAATTGAAACACTCTGGGGAAGTGGCTACCGCTTCAATCGATAAAGAGAGCAAAAATAAGTCGGAGCCTATTTCTAGGCTCCGACTTATTTTTTTATTAATTTACACGAGAAAATTTTTGATAAAGTTGGTTGAAAACAATCATAAATTGTTCAATTTCTGCCATTGTATTGCTTTCATCTAAACTAATGCGCACAGCGGAAGTCGCCAATTCCCCAGGCACATGCATGGCATACAAGGTGCTGCTAGCCATTTTTTTTCGGCTAGAACAAGCACTCGTAGTCGAAATATAAATCTGTTTTTCTTCCAATGCATGGACTAGCACTTCGCCGCGAATCCCTTTCAAAGCAAAACATAAAATGTGTGGCGCAAAATGTTCATTATCTTGTGAAAAAACAGTCACATTTTGAAATTCTTCTAGCGCCTTTAATAAATAACTCCGTAATGTCGCCACATGTTGCGGCCGTTGTTGTTCGTTCTCTAAATGCAAACGCAACGCTTTGGCCATTGCCACAATTGCTGGTACGTTTTCTGTCCCACTGCGTTGGTTGTTTTCTTGTCCGCCTCCTGTTAAAAGCGGCGCTAAACGTTTTCCTTGTTTCCAATACATAAAACCAATGCCTCGTGGTCCATGAAATTTATGTGCAGAAAATGTTGCAAAATCCACCCGATCCGTTAACCACTCTGAGTAATTAACTTTCCCAATTGCTTGAACGGCGTCTACATGAAAATGAATTTTAGGAAACTCCGCTAAAACCTCGCTGATTTCTTTAATTGGTTGAATCGTTCCCACTTCATTGTTGACTGCCATAACAGAAACCAAAATCGTTTCTTTTCTAATTAATTTCTGTAATTCCTCGACTTTCACACGACCTTCTTTATCCACTGGCGCATAAGAAAGTTCAAAACCTAGTTCGACTAATTGTTCCGCTGTTTCTGTAACTGCTGGATGTTCCACTGCAGAAATAATAATATGATTACCAAATTCTCGTTTTTCGATTGCCGTTCCTTTTAAAACCCAGTTATCTCCTTCAGTTCCGCCACTTGTAAAATAGATTTCATTTGCTGAAACATTGATTAGCTCCGCAATCTGCTTCCGTGCTTGTTGTAAGAGCCGATTCGCTTGGTTGCCTAAGTCATGCAGACTAGACGGATTGCCAATAATCCGCTGACTGGTTTTTACATATGTATCTAAAGCCTGGGGGTAAATCGGTGTAGTTGCACTATTATCAAAATAAATCATTTGTCACCCTTCTTTTTTAAAATTCTTTCCCATTATATACTTTCTAAAGTATCACTTCAAGTCACCACCACGCCATAAAAAACAGAGGCTTGTCTGTCGACAAACCTCTGTTTAGTGATTGTTTAATTAAATTGCTGTTAAATTAGGGTTATTGATATTTTTAAAATAAAAATCTTCGATTCGTTTGAACGCCCCTGGCTCAACAGCTTCCAATGCCGTTCCAATTTCATCTAATGCATCTTGATAACGGAATTCTGTCGAGAATAAATACATGCTTTTATCTAAAGCCGCTCGGATGTTCTCGTGAGTATGACGATAGCGGTTTGCATATTGCATCATTTGTTCTGTCAGAGCTGCTGCATTGACTAAATCTTTTGTTTTCTTATCTAATAACTCTAAATCATCTTCGCATAAGTCACACAAACGATTGATTTCATCCATGTTAATGCGCATTTTATTTAAGGCTCGGCTTAAATCTTCAATTCGATCCGTTGCCACATAGAAAAATTCTAAGTAATCAGCAGACAAACCTGGTAATCGTTGCTTTTCAACATATCGTTTGATACTCCGTAAACGGAATTCGTATTCGTCGACTTTTTCTTGAGCGACTTTTTCGCCTTTTCTTAGTTCTTTCAATGAAGCATCAATTTCTAATTGTTGATTTTCAATATCATCTAAAATCTTATAGCATTCTTTATAGAACGCTTGAATTTCAGAGTAAGGAACGGTATGTTCTTTCATTCGAGGTTCCAAATCTTTTTGACGGCGAATAATTTCTTCAATTTCCGTTTGAAAACCACGACTACGTCCTAGCTCGTTGTTGTTTAAGGTATAGCTTTGTGATACATGGTCCAATTCAATCATTAATTGACGGTTATTTTTTAAGGAATGAGAAATATAATCGTCAATAATTTTTTGATTGGTCACGACATATTTCTTCGCTTCAATCTCACGTTCCATCACTTCATATAATGCATCAATCGCCGTTGCTGTGTCGCGATTTGCGACCTCTACTGCGGCAATCTCTGTTTTCTCTAAATCAGCCATTGAATTCTCGACACGTTTTTTCGCATGTTGAATTTCTTCAGCAAAGTTTTGTTCAGGGAACACGTAATCGTCAGCTAATAATTGGTTGTAGCCTTCTTCGATTTCTTTTAATTGATCTGGGAAAGTTTCATTTAATTCTTCATACATTGGTGGAATCCGTTTCATTAAGTCTTCCAATTCATACGTATGACGTTCCGCATCTTCTAGGACTTCTCGAGCCTCGATTGGGTCCCCCGATGTATTTAGTGTGACAAATTGTGTGAATTCAATTTCGACGTTTCTTAATTGTTTTTGGATTTCGGAGTAAGCTGGACCAAAGCTAGCTTTATCATCTTTTAGTGATTTACTTAATTCTTCATAGACATCCAAAGCTTTTTGAACTTCTAATGAATTGCGCTCTTCACTTTCACGTAATTCTTTCAAGCCATTACGAATGACTTCCACTTCGGCTTCCATTTCGGTCATCGTTTCATTCGCTTCCACGACTGCTTTCTTCGCTTTCATGAAACGGAAAATTTCATTTTGATTTTCGACTTCATAAATTTGACTCTCTAGTTCGGCGAAAGAACGCGTCGATAGTTCTACCCAGCGTTGATTCCATTCACGGAAACTATTTTGACTCTGTCCAACTAGATGCATTTTTTTAATGTCATCGATTTCTTCAAAGACTGGCAAGTCAAACAGGGCTTCTTTACGAACTTCTAATTCATCTAATTGTTCTTGATTTTTTTTGCGCATAAAATAACCAATTAAGTATAGCACCGCAGCAATAATAACGATTACTAGTACTAAAATGATAATCCAATTATTCTTCATTTTGGCTCCTCCGATAATTTTTCTATAATAAAAGAAAGGTTGTTTGTTCTCTTCACACGGTTATCTATTGTTCCTGACCCTTGAAAAAGGGCATTCTTGCAGAAATACCTATAGAAAATTATAGCACAAACTGTATATTCATTCACTAGTTATAACAAACTTTTTTAATAAAACCCGCGATCTTCTTACGAAGGGGTTGATTCACTGCTTTCATCGATCCGATTTTCACTAATTTTTTTACAAATATCACTTAGTTGTGTTAAGAAGGCATCCGCTTGACTTTGATCCATCCCAAAGTGTTCATCGCGCATCGCCCAAACTTCTAGCCCAGCTTCTTTGGCAGAGGCAATGCCTTTTTCTGAATCTTCAATGGCTATACATTCCTGTGGCGCAACAGCTAATTCTTGTAACGTGTGCAGATAAATATCCGGCGCCGGTTTACTTTCTTCGAAATCTTCCCCACTCACGACCGCATCAAAATAACTACTTAATTGCCCCACTGTCAAAACCTCTTCAATTGCGTCTTTTGTGGAAGAAGAAGCTAATCCGATTTTATAGCCTTGTCTTTTTAAAAATTGTAAAACACGTTTCGCATTTTCATCAAGCACAGCTAAATAATCTATCGGATGCGCTTTTTTATAGGCTATGTATTGTTCATTTAAAAAAGCAATATCTAGCTCTTTTTTGTTGACTTGTTCAATCTTTTGCCATAATGAACGCATATCCGCACCGACTAATTCTGGCAAGGTTAGGCCCTCAATGGTCAAATCAAATTCCGCTAAAAATGCTTTACGTCGCTCATAATAATAAGCTTCGCTATCTACTAGGACACCGTCCATATCAAAAATAATGGCGGTTTTGGATTCTGTCATACTATTTAACTCCTTCGTTACGACTCATATCTTTACAGTTTAACAAAATTTTAAGGAAAAATGAAGAACAAATATTTTCATGATTTCCTAACTTTCTGAAAATAAGTGGTTGCTTTTCTAAATGTTTTTCGGTATCCTTTTACTAATCTACAAATGAGAAAATAATTAAAAACAGGAGTGATAAACGTGAACGTAGTTAAATTCGGCGGTAGCTCGCTAGCATCAGCACCACAGTTACAGAAAGTCTTACAAATCGTCAAGGAAGAGCCGCGCCGAACGTTTGTCGTTGTATCTGCTCCTGGAAAGCGAACCCCGCAAGATATTAAAGTGACTGATTTATTGATTCAATACTATCAGCGCTACTTAAATAATGAGGAAATTGAATCGACAATCTCTGCCATCATTCGTCGTTATGAAGATCTTTTTGATGAATTACACTTGGATAAAGCAGTTTTAGCTGATATTGCTATTTCGATTCGCCAATTAGCCACTTTACCAAAAGAAAACAATGCTTTTTTATTTGACTATTTTTTAGCTAGCGGCGAGGACAATAATGCAAAAGTTGTTGCCAGTTTTTTCAATCAGAATGGCTTAGATGCTCGCTACATTAGTCCAAAAGAATTAGGTCTCCTAGTGACACCTGAGCCAGGCAATGCCCGCATTTTACCAAAAGCTTTAGAGAAAATTAGTGCCTATCGTGAGACTCAACAAATCTTGGTTATTCCAGGTTTCTTTGGTTATACAGAAGCCGGCGAAATTTGTACTTTTTCTCGTGGCGGTTCCGATATCACAGGGTCCATTGTTGCCGCAGGTGTTCAAGCAGATTTGTATGAAAACTTTACCGATGTGGACGGAATTTATGTCGCCCATCCTGGAATTATTGAACAGCCTCAAACGATTCAAGAATTGACCTACAGAGAAATGCGGGAGTTAGCTTATGCAGGATTTGCCGTCCTCCACGACGAAGCCTTAATGCCTGCCTATCGCGCAAATATTCCAGTCGTTATCAAAAATACCAACAACCCACATCATCCTGGCACCCTAATTACCACCTCTCGCAAAGTGAAGCATGCTCCTGTTGTAGGAATTGCTAGTGATCAAGGGTTCGCAAGTATTTACATTAGTAAGTATTTAATGAATAGAGAATTAGGTTTTGGGCGACGGCTCTTAGAAGTACTAGAAAAATTAGCCTTGAGCTATGAGCATATGCCCTCAGGAATTGATGACATCACGATTGTTTTAAGAGAAGACCAGTTAACAACTGAAATTGAAAATCAACTGATGGCCCAACTCCAAGAAGTTTTAGCGCCTGATGAGTTACGCATCACGCATCACCTTTCCATGATTATGATTGTCGGGGAAGGCATGCGCCAACGAATTGGGGTTACTGCTGAAAGTACAATGGCGTTAGCCAAAGAAAAAATCAACTTAGAAATGATTAACCAAGGATCTTCGGAAGTAAGTATTATGTTTGGTATCAAAAAAGAACAAGAGGAAAAAGCCATCAAAGCCTTATATCGGACGTTCTTCCATGATTAATGAAAAAGACGAATGAGTTTTCTCATTCGTCTTTTTCATTGGTTTCAGTAATTTTCAATTGGCGTTGAATTTCCGCTTTAATTTTAGCTTCTGGCGCAAAATCTTGTTCCCAATTTTCAGGTTTTAATACTTTATTTGTTTCTGGATCATAATGTGGCTGCCCATCTGGAAATAATTTCCCCATATTGGCTTGATGAACGATTTCAATAATTTTTGTTGGATTGACGCCCATTAAGCAAAACGAACCATAAGTAAAATACAATAAATCAACTAGTGCATCCACTTCCTCCACTAAAGGATCAGATACTGGTTTGCCTTTCGCCAAGACTTTCTGCTCTGCTTTATCGACAGATTTTTTTAATCCGTTGACCAATTGTTGAAAAAGTACTTGGTCATTATCAGCAGCACTATATAAAAATTCCACAAGTTCTTCGACTTTAAACTCTGCTCGTCGACTGGCTAGCTCTGGCGAAAAAGCAGTTGGTTGCTTTGGTTGTTGTGGATTAAAAACCTCGTGGAAGGCACAAGCCATTTCATAAGGGGATTGCTTTTCAGACATTCAGCTACCTTCTTTCTCAAAATAAATCTAATTGTTTTGGATTCAAATCATCGTAACTCAAATTCAAGACTTTTTGCATCTGTAGAGCGTTTTCTGCGGCATCGCCGCCAGAATTATTATTAAAAATTACGCCCACTTCTTTGGCTTCTTGCGACATTTTTAAAACAGCTTCGCTTAAATCAGCGATTTCCTGCGTATTATAATGATAAAGGGTTCTTTTTTTTCGCCACTCTGCATCATTGGCTAACCAGCCAGCCGCATTACGTCCGTGAAACCGGAAGAGCACGAGATTAGGATTCGTTACATAAGGATAAAAGGGCACTGGATTCGTAGGAATCTGCGGTTCATCTACAATCACAAGTGAAAATTGATTTTCTTTCATAAATTGCAACATTTGTTTTACAAAGTTTGGTTGATACCATGAATTATTTCGTAATTCAATGGCGATGGGTAGGTCTTTAAACCAGTGACGAATTTTTTGCAAGTAAGCGACATTTTCTTTCGTACAACCAAATGTTCCTGAAAATTGTATCAGAAAGGCAAATAATTTTTTACTTTCAATTAATGGGGCCATACTTTCTAAAAAAGCGGTGATCATTTCTTCTTCACTTGCATAATAGGTTTGCCACTCACCTTGACAACTGATTCCACTATAAACTTTCATGACAAAGCGAAAGTTTTCGGGAACTGCTTTGACCCATTCAGCTACTCGTTCTTTGGGAGGAATCCCGTAATACGCCGTGTCCATTTCAACTAGTGGTAAATGACTGGCATATTCATAAAGCGTGGCCCGTTTTTTTCCAGTTAAATAGTCGTGTTCACTAAAAGATGTTAATCCTAAGCGAATCATGTCCTTCCTCCTCTGCGTAACTTTTTATTTTCTAAACCGTCATCTTAACTTAGTTTGTCCAATCGATATTCGCTTCACAATAGGTTTGACCATCAATCCGAATCTCATGGCGCGTTTTCAACTGATTTTCTTGTTCGACAATTTCGTAATGACTTTCGACTTCTTGGCCGTATTCTACTTCTTTGTCAAATTTCACAAGAATTTTTTTCGGTTGATGCGTTGTTAAAAAGTCATACCCTAACACATCCAATAACCAATTAAAATAAATCGCATTATTAACATGTTGATTGCCATCAATATCAAAAAAACGCACACGATAAGGTAAAAAGTTCCCCTCTGTGACCTTTTCAATTTTTTCATGGCGATAAATTTTAGTGATTTTTTCAGAATCAAAAGGTGCAATAATTTCTGGTAACACACTACTGATTTTCCGATTTTTTTGATCCATTAAGACAAAGGTTGATTTCACAAAGACACATTCATTGCCTTCTTCATCATGAACCCAAAAGTTACGATAACAAAAATATTTGTTATAACTCATAGCTTGCGTTGTAATTGCTACTTTTTCACCAACTTTTGGTAAGCGGTGAATCTCTATTTCATAATTGGTGATGACCCAGCCTAGACCAAATTGAGCGACATAAGCCGCATCTCTTCCTAGTAATTCTGTTTGTTCTTCTGATACTTTAATGACAACCGCTAACAAAGCCGGTATCTTCATTGCACCAGTAAAATCGCCGTCATAGTAGGCAACTTCATAAGAGGATGTATGTTTTTTTCCCACGAAATAATCTCCTTTTTCCAATGGCTACTTTCGTGTCATTGTTTCTTCTTAAAAGTATACCACGTGATTTCTTCAATTGCGATTCCGAATGAAAAATTAACAAAACTTTGAAAAACACTATTATTTATATTATTTAAAAACATTCTTAATATTACTTAAAAAATAATGTTTTATTTTTAAAAATAACATTTCTTATTATTTGTATCCGAAAGATTATTATGTTATATTCCTATCTGTAAGCGCATACAAAATAATTTTTTAGGAGGTTTTTTTCGTGAAAAAGAGTTTATTAACAATCGTCCTGGCTTTTAGTTTTGTTTTAGGTGGCGCTGCATTGGCCCCTACTGTTTCAGAGGCTCATGGTTACGTAGCAAGTCCTGGAAGTCGTGCTTTCTTTGGTAGTTCTGCTGGTGGTAACTTAAATACAAATGTTGGTCGTGCACAATGGGAACCTCAAAGTATCGAAGCGCCCAAAAATACGTTTATTACTGGTAAATTAGCCAGTGCAGGTGTCTCAGGTTTTGAACCTTTGGATGAACAAACAGCTACTCGTTGGCACAAAACAAACATTACAACAGGTCCCCTTGACATCACTTGGAACTTAACTGCCCAACATAGAACTGCTTCTTGGGATTACTATATTACTAAAAATGGCTGGAATCCCAATCAACCATTAGACATTAAAAACTTCGACAAAATTGCTTCAATTGACGGCAAACAAGAAGTTCCTAATAAAGTTGTTAAACAAACAATTAATATTCCGACAGACCGCAAAGGTTATCATGTCATTTACGCTGTCTGGGGCATTGGTGATACGGTGAACGCCTTTTACCAAGCGATTGATGTGAACATTCAGTAAAAATACTCACATCTTAAACTAAATTAAAGGAGTTCTCAAAAAATGAAGCTAAAAAAAATAATTCCTGCTTTTCTCCTTCTTTCAACCGTTGCAGTTGGCTTGTGGTTAACGCCTACTCAAGCTTCTGCAGATGCTGCGGATACGATGGTAGATATCTCTGACAAAAAAGTGTTGGTTGGATATTGGCATAACTGGGCCTCAAAAGGACGCGATGGTTACAAACAAGGAACATCAGCATCACTGAACCTTTCAGAAGTAAATCAAGCCTACAATGTCGTACCGGTTTCCTTCATGAAAAGCGATGGCACGACACGGATTCCTACGTTCAAGCCTTATAACCAAACAGACACTGCCTTCCGACAAGAAGTCGCACAATTAAATAGTCAAGGTCGCGCAGTTTTATTGGCACTTGGTGGAGCAGATGCACATATCCAATTAGTCAAAGGCGATGAACAAGCCTTTGCGAATGAAATCATTCGTCAAGTGGAAACATACGGCTTTGATGGTTTAGACATTGACTTAGAGCAATTAGCGATTACTGCTGGCGACAACCAAACCGTCATCCCTGCTGCATTGAAAATAGTCAAAGACCATTACCGAGCACAAGGAAAAAATTTCATCATTACGATGGCGCCAGAATTCCCTTATTTAAAACCTGGTGCCGCTTATGAAACATACATTACTTCCCTAAATGGTTATTATGATTACATTGCCCCACAATTATATAACCAAGGCGGCGACGGTGTCTGGGTTGATGAAATTATGACTTGGGTTGCTCAAAGCAACGATGCTCTAAAATACGAGTTCCTCTATTATATGTCTGATTCATTAATCCATGGTACGCGCGGCTATCTACAGATACCAAACGATAAATTAGTCCTTGGTTTACCAGCAAATCGGGATGCTGCTGGTAGCGGCTATGTCGTTGAGGCTACCCCTGTAGCCAAAACTTTTGATCAGTTAGCAAAAGACGGTAATCCTATCCGTGGCTTAATGACTTGGTCTGCAAATTGGGACGTTGGTCAAGATGTCAACGGCAAGTCCTACAACAATGAATTTGCGACACGTTATAGTAACCTTGTAAAATAAAAGCTATTTTGAGACAGAACACCGCATTTGGTTCTGTCTCTTTTTAAATTTTACTCACCTGTCTTTCAATAATCCAAACAATGTTCTCTTGCTTTCTAACCAATTAATTTTAAACCAATCACAGAAACAATGATTAAAAAAATAAAAAATATCCGGCGTAGGTCTTTTGATTCACCTAAGAGCATTCCTAAAATAGCGCCTCCTGCTGTACCAATTCCTGTCCAAACCGCATAAGAAACGCCCATCGGTAATTGTCTCATCCCTAAATATAAAAATAAGAAACTACCACTAAACGCTAGAATTAAAATTAACAATGAACGTAAGTCTTTTTTTGTTGTAAATAATTTAATTGAACCTACGCCAAAGATTTCAAAACAGCCTGCAATAACTAAGTATAACCAACTCATCTTGTTTCCTCCTCTTTATTTCCAGTTACCATTTTTAAGCCAATTACACCTATTAATAACAGCAACAGAAAAAGAACTTTTCCTATGCCCAATGGTGTGTGGAATAAAAAATGATCTGTTACAATAGTTCCAGCACTACCTAAGCCGACAAATACAGCATAGGCTGTGCCGACTGGCAATTCCTCTCCTGCTTTAATCAGCGCATAAAAACTGATAAAGATTGCGATTACTGTCCCTAAAATCTCCCACCATGTTGTACTATGCTTCATGCCAATGACCCAAATCACTTCACAAAAAGCGCCAAAAATAACTTTTAACCAAGCTTTACTCATCTTGTTTTCCTTCCCTTCCAAACAAAAAAAGTGCCAACAAACAGTTCAGCTATGGCCTAAGAACTGTTCATTAACACTTTAGTCGCAAGCATCCGGCGATGTTTACGAAAGTTTATGTATTAAAATATCTCAGGCTATTATATTCTTATTTTTTTAAAAAATCAACTAAAAAATAATAGTTCGAATTCGAGACATTTCTTTTGCATTTTTAGGACTAATCATTTAAACTTACTTTTAGTAAGTTGATTAATTAAAAAATTATTTTTCTTTTAGGAGGATTTTTATTATGAATACACAAATTTTAGGTTTACACCACGTCACTGCCATGACTTCAAGTGCTGAAAAAATTTATCACTTTTTCACCGATATTTTAGGTCTACGTTTAATTAAGAAGACTGTCAACCAAGACGATATTGAAACATATCATTTATTTTTTGCTGATGATGCCGGCTCTCCCGGAACAGATATGACTTTCTTTGACTTCCCAGGCTTACCTAAAGGAACCAAAGGAACCAATACAATTTCTCGTACTTCCTTCCGTGTAAAAGATGATGCTGCTTTGGATTACTGGGTATCACGCTTTAATGAATATGCAATTGATCATGGAGAAATTCAAGAACGTTTTGGTAAAAAGTATTTAGAATTTGAAGACTTTGACAATCAACGTTACCAACTTATTTCTGATGAAAAGAACCAAGGTGTTGCAGCTGGCACGCCTTGGAAAAAATCTAACGTCCCTAGTGAACATGCTTTAATCGGCTTAGGTCCAGCCTTTGTAACTGTCGAAAATTACGAACATCTGCAACTAGTTTTAACTGAAGTTTTAGGGTTCAAATTGATTGATGCTGAAGGTAGTTTCCATTTATTTGAAGTTGGCGAAGGTGGGAATGGTGCCAGCATTATCGTAGAGCATCGAGAAGATTTGCCAGCGGCCCAAGAAGGCTACGGCAATGTCCATCACTTAGCCTTGCGCGTTACCGATGAGGAAGCACTACGTTTCTGGATTGAAAAAATTAATCGTTTGGAATTTCCTAATTCTGGCTTTGTGGAACGTTTTTACTTTAAATCTGAATATTTCTTGGCAGCAACACATGTTTTATTTGAACTGGCAACCGATGGTCCTGGGTTTTTAGAGGATGAAACCTATGAACACGCTGGTGAAAAATTATCATTACCGCCATTTTTAGAACCAAAACGGGCAGGGATTGAAGAATTTGTGCGTCCTTTCGATACTTCAGATGCGAATGTTCAAAGAAATTAGTATTTTTTCTAGGAGGCTCCTATGATTCATTACAATAGTAACGAGTTATCTGCAAAAACAGCGTATAAATTTTTATCAGGAAGTATTATTCCTCGGCCAATCGCTTGGGTTACAACACAAGATACAGCCACAGGTGTCGTCAACGCTGCTCCCTTTAGTTTCTTTAATGCGGCGGCAGCTGAAATTCCTTTAGCAACGTTATCCATTTTACGACCAGACAAAGCGCCTAAAGATACGGCACGAAACATCTTGGCTACTAAAGAACTTGTCATCCATTTCGTTAACGAAGACGTTCTTACTCAAATGAATCAGACTTCGGCACCTTTAGCAGCAGAGATCAGTGAAATTGACACATTCGGTATTGAAACCATTGCCAGCCAGACTGTTGCTGTTCCAGCAATCAAAGCCGCGCCGATTCGGATGGAAGCTCGCTTACATCAATATGTACCTATTGCTAACCATGAAGGTCAAATTATTACGGATTTATTCATTGTAGAAATTACCGATTTCTATTTTGATTCAGCCGTTTTCGATGAAGAACATCAGTACATTTTACCTAAAAAACTCCAACCGATTGCTCGTTTAGCAGGCAATGATTATACAACATTGGGCGAAATCCGTGAAGTTCGCCGCCCAACGTAAAAAGAAGGCCCCGCCATGACGGCGGGGCCTTCTTTTTCTGTTTTATGCTAATGCGCCCATTGGATCCCAAGGTGCCAAAACAGTTGGCGCTTGTTCCCAAGCTTTTTTCTGTTCATCAGTTAATAAATCTTTGTGCACAACGATTTGATAAGTGTACTCGTCCATCCACGCATCGCTCATAACGAAGAAGCCATTTTCACCGACTTTTTCGCCCCAGCTATTTTCCACTTTCCATTTTGTTGTTTGACCATCAACGATATCAACACCTGTTAAAACCATGGCGTGTGTCATTAAGCTTTCACCAAAGTCTAAACGTTCTGCTTTAGTCATCGTAAAATCAATATCAAAAAGATCGTTCATATCGTAAACGTCTAATGCCATAATTCCTGTGTCACGTGTTGAAGATTGTCCAACATCACAACCAAACCAAACAGATTCGCCTTGTTCCAATTGTGCAGCAGCTAATTTTTTGAAAGCAGCCATTTCTACATTTAAATATTTAACTTCTTTGCCGCCGACAACATTCCCTAACATTTCAACAGTGTATGTTTTGTTGAAGGGTTTATCTTCTGTAGGAGCATTAATAATACTTACATAATCATGTAAATTAACGCCAACGTATTTTTCAAAGAATGTTTGCGGTGTTAGATTTTGATCCAAATGATAATTTTTTTCTTCGTCACGGTATTCAAAATCAAAGGTTTCTGGCGGTGTTCCTAAAGAGATTGCTAAGAAATTATAAATTTCTTGTAACATTGCTTCTTTGTTTTTTTGGACTTCTTCAGCAGAAGCGCCTTTTTCAATTAAACTACGTAAAATTGTTGCATCTTTGCGTAATTTTTTATTTAAATAGTTGTTTAAATCACGTGAATTGGAACTGTTGCTGCTTTCAGGCATTGCCGTTTTAGGCACTACGCCATATTTATCAAAAATTGAAACGATCATATCCCATTGCCCACCATCTTGTTGTGGTGTAGCTAATAAAAAGGCCACTTTACGACTAGTCAACGGTTGATCGGCTGTTGCAATAATATTTTCATAGAAATAATTTGATTTTTCATATTTATCCCAGAAAAATGTATAGTTTTGTGATAATTCAAAATCTTTTAATTGAAACGCATTTAACATTCTATGTCTAAATGTATTTAACGCCGCAAACATCCAGCAGCGACCGCTTTGTTTTTGATTGGCTACTTTTCCAGTAGCTAAGTCGACTGAAAAGACGGGTACGTTATTCACGGCTCCTTGTACAGATTCACCTGAAGCGCTGATACCATTTTTTACTACACTACGTTGTAAGGCATTTTGTTTATTATTGTTCAAGAAATCTTGATGGAATTTCTCTGTTAATTTTGGTTCAATTGCTGTCATATTTTCATCGTCCTTTCATTTTACGTTCTTCTTCATTATATGCTTCTCTTTAAACAGAAACAACCATTTACTCTAAATTCCTTGCTTTCCAACTCTTTTTGCATTAGTATATATAATACAGATAGCACAAATAAGACAGGAGTGATTCGATGCTTTTAGAAATAGATGAACAAAGCGAACAGCCCATCTATCAGCAACTCATTGATCAAATCATTGTAGGCATTGCCAAAGGTGAACTGGTTCCCAATGAAAGTTTGCCTTCTATTCGACAATTGGCGGACGAAATTGGGGTCAATATGATGACTGTTTCAAAAGCTTATAATAAGTTAAAGCAATCAGGTTATATTGTGACTGACCGTCGTAACGGCACCAAAATTGCCGCAAAGTTACCTGCTACCGCTGTTTGGCAACAGCAATTGCATGAGCGTTTAGAACTTCTGTTGGCTGAAAGTTTTTTACATCAGCAATCCGAAGCAGAAATCCAAGCACTTATTCAGAAAATTTATCAAAATTTTGATTCGAAAGGGCGTGCATTATAATGGCGGTATTCTTTTATTTCATCCTAGTTTCTGTCGCTTTTTTTATGGCATTTACTATGGGGATTTATGCAAATCCTCACAAAAATATTATTTTGGAAAACACTTTACCAGAAGATAAACTACAAGATCCTAGCGTTCAAGCAATCCGAAAACGTTATAAAAAACGCTTGGTTCAACTAGCAGCCGTTTTTAGTGTTCTTAGTTTACCTTTGTTATTTATTCCTTATGATTCGATTTTGTTGTTTCTTTTTCTGTTACTTTTATTTAGTTTTATTGGCAGTGGCTACTATCTGCAAATCGTTTATATTCGCAAAATGGCCGCTTTAAAAATGCAAAACGGCTGGTTGCTACCTAAGCGTCCTCTCTTAATCGATACGCAATTAGTTTTAAATAAAAACCAGAAACTTATTTCATTTTGGTGGTTTTTACCTGCAATTATTCTTACTTTTGCTGGGGGCTTTTATTCCTTGCAAACGGCGATTGGTTCCTGGATTCTTTTCTTAATTACTGTTTTGATGTTAAGTTTGTTCATTGGCGGTTATTATTTTATTGCGCGCTTACCTGTCAAACCGCTAACTAGTGACTCAAAAATTAATCAGCAAATCAATGATTTATTTCGGCATCATTGGTCTGTTTTAATGGTTTTATCCGCCTTAGTTTTTGCACCGCTAACCATTTTACCAACTTTCACAATTGTAATTGATTATACGGTTGCGATGGCTCTTACTTTTTGTTATTTTATTCTTTTGTTTGTTTATGTAGGCTTTCTCTTCTACTACCTATTTTCAATGCGCAAAAAACAAGATCAATTCGTTTTACAGGCTGGCGATTATCGCTATGGGGATGATGATCAATATTGGCGGTATGGGATTTATATCAATCCCAAGGACCCCAAAATCATGGTTCCTGACCGCATTGGTATGAATTTATCTATTAACCTAGGACGGCCTGCTGGGAAAATTATTCTAGCTGCTACTGGTATTTTAACGATTGCGGTGCTGTTCTTTGCCACAGTGCCGATGTTTATAAATGATTTTTCTAGTCATGCCTTTCAAGCAACTATTGAAAAGAAACAAATTGAGTTATCTGCCCCATTAGCAAAAACGAGGTCAATTCCTTTTAACCAAATCACTGCTGTTTCTTTGATTGATGACTTACCTCAAGAACGCATCCGCACAATGGGTGCTGCGACAGATAGTTACTTAACAGGAGAATTTAAAGTCGCTGGCAAACCTGCTTATTTACTAATTTATACAAAAAGTCATCCGATTCTGAAAATAGAAACGCGGGAGAAAGTTTATTATTATACTGCGCGCGAGGGTCAAGAAACGACTAAGATTTATCAGGAAATCAAATCAAAGCTTCCATAACAAAAAAACAGGGCCTACCATCATGAGTAGGCCCTGTTTTTTTGTTATTCGCTGACAACCTTGAATTTTGTATCCGCCAACGTGGTATTCAGCTCATCCTGGCTTACTTCACGATCTGCTGTCACAACGGCTGTTTGATCTGCCAAGTGAACCGCAACATTCGTTACGCCGTCAATTCCACTAAATTTTTCAGTGACCGCTTGAACACAGCCATCACATTTCATCCCATCAATTTTTACTGTTTTTTCCATTTCACTTCATCCTTTTCAATTTTATTTTTGACTTCCACTAGTTCTTTTCACCGTCGAAGGTTTAAATCCTTTTAAGCGTAAGGCGTTTAGTAAGACAGAGACTGAACTAAAACTCATAGCTGCTGCTGCAATCATCGGACTTAACAAAGGTCCACCAAATAAGTGTAACACACCCATAGCCACTGGAATACCTAATGTATTATAGGCAAATGCCCAGAAAAGATTTTCTTTGATGTTTTTGATGGTCGCTTTACTTAATTCAACTGCTGTAGGCACATCCATTAAATCACTACGCATTAGCACAATGTCGGCCGATTCCATTGCAACATCTGTACCTGAACCAATAGCAATCCCCACATCCGCTTGGGCAAGTGCTGGTGCATCATTAATACCGTCACCCACCATCGCAACTTTTTTGCCTTCTGCTTGTAGTTTTTTCACTTCTAACGCTTTATCTTCTGGTAAAACTTCACTTAAGACACGATCGATACCTACTTGTTTCGCAATCGCCTCTGCAGTACGCTTGTTGTCTCCCGTAATCATCACGGCTTCGATCCCCATTTTATGCAAACGTGCAATGGCTGTTTGACTGCTATCCTTCACAGTATCTGCTACCGCAATGATACCCGCAAACGAACCATCTTTTGCCACAAACATTGGGGTTTTCCCTTCTTCTGCCAAACGATCCGCTTGTTGAACAAACGTTGATAGCTCGATGGCTTCTTCTTTCATTAATTTTATATTGCCCAAAAGTAGGACTCGTTCGTTGACTGTCACACGGATGCCGTGACCTGGAATCGCTGAAAAATCGTTTCCTTCTGCTAATGGCAATTGACGTTCTTTAGCCGCTCCCACAATCGCTTCACCTAGGGGGTGTTCTGATCCTTGTTCTGCAGAAGCTGCTAATGTTAGTAACTCAGCTTCTGAAAGTGCTGAATCAGCAACTAAAATATCTGTAACCACCGGTTTGCCTTCTGTAATAGTCCCTGTTTTATCAAACACGATTGTTTGAATTTTGTGAGTGGTTTCTAAAGCATCCCCACTTTTAATTAAAACGCCATTTTCAGCGCCCTTACCTGTCCCCACCATAATCGCAGTCGGCGTTGCCAAGCCGAGCGCACAAGGACAAGCAATCACTAACACAGAAATAGTAATTGTCAAAGCGAAAATCCATGACTCTTGTCCTAAAAAGAACCAAGCCAAGCCAGAAAGAACAGCCAAACCAATGACGATTGGGACAAAAACACCCGAAATTTTATCAGCTAATTGTGCAATCGGCGCTTTTGAGCCTTGCGCATCTTCCACTAATTGAATGATTTGGGCAAGGGCCGTCTCTTTTCCCACTTTTGTCGCCTTGAATTGAAAGCTGCCATTTTTATTGATGCTAGCACCAATTACTGCATCACCGACTTTCTTTTCAACAGGCAAACTTTCGCCCGTTAACATGGCTTCATCCACAGAACTACTGCCTGAAACAATCACTCCATCAACAGGGATTTTATCTCCTGGGCGAACAATCACAATGTCATCCAACTGAACAGCATCAACTGGCACTTCAATTTCTGCGCCATCACGTAAAATATGAGCAGTTTTCGGCGCCAAACCCATTAATTTTTTTATCGCATCTGAGGTTTTCCCTTTTGAAACAGCTTCGAAATATTTTCCTAATGTAATTAAGGTTAAAATAACACCCGCTGATTCATAATAAAGAGCCATTGTAAAACTTGTGTCTCCTAAAAATATCATGACTGTGCCATATAAACTATACACAAAAGCAGCACTGGTTCCTAAAGCTACCAAAGAAAACATATTCGGATGCCCTTTAAATAATGCTTTAAAACCAACTGTGAAAAATTCTCTGCCGACATATAGGACGGGTAACGTCAAAATCAATTGAACCATTGCAAAGGTCGTCGCATGTGTCATTGGATTCAAAAAATCCGGCAATGGTAAGCCTACCATATGTCCCATCGCAATATAAAGAAGGGGCACTGTAAACACCGCTGAGATCCAAAAACGTTGCCACATCTCAGCAATATGTTTTTGTTTCTTTTCACGATCTTGGTCCGCTGTTGCACCTGCAGCGACTTCTTCTGTCGCTTGATAACCTGCATCCGTAACTGCTTTGATAATTTCAGCACTCGTTACTTGATGGTCGTCATAACTAACCACCAGTTTTTCCGTGGCTAAATTAACAATCGCTTGTTGAACACCAGATAATTGGTTCACAGCTTTTTCAATCGTTTGGGCACAGGAAGCACAACTCATTCCTTCAATCGCAAACGTTCGTTGCTGGGCTGGGCTAATCGCCTTGTAGCCAGCATCTGACACAGCTTCCTTAATTTCTTCTTCTGTGACTTCCGTCTGATCATACGTGACACTTAATTTTTCCGTAGCTAAATTGACACTTGCCTTTGCCATCCCAGGTAACTTCGCCGTAGCCTTTTCAATCGTTTGGGCACAGGAAGCACAGCTCATCCCTTCAATATCAAACGTTTTACTTTCCATTTTTTTCACTCCTTTTTAAATTAAATGACATTGGCATTGACCAGGAATACAGTTGCAAGGGACGGATTCAACCGCCGTCTTGCGCTTCTCTTTCAAGAGTTCCTCTAATCGATCCAAATCGTCATAACTCAACTGACTCTCTGTTAAAATTGTTTCCACCACGGAACCAACTTTACGGCTGCACACTTTAGCTAAAAGTTCGTCTGCCACCGTTTCAACGCTCCGACGTTCTTCTACTAGCGGATAATAAATATATTTATTACCTGCTTTCTCCGTTCCAACTAACCCTTTATCTGTTAAACGACTTAGTAACGTCTTGACGGTCGTTGATTTCCATTCTTTCTTCTCATTTAAAAGTGTATGCACTTCACGACTCGTGGTCTTGCCTTGGGTCCAAATAACCCTCATGACTTCCCACTCTGCATCTGTAATTGTCGCTAATTTATCTTTTGCCATACTCGTTAAATTCCTCCTTCATCAATAAAAAAAGAGTTCAAGGTTGTCGACTACAAATGTAGTCGTTTATCTTGAACTCATCATATAGCTATTTTATTTTTTTGTCAACAACTTCTGCTCATCTTTTTTTATTGCAACGCAGATTCTTGTTTTTTAACAAAGTATTTCAATAAGAACGGTGCAACTAAGGTCGTTAAGATAATTACCACAATCATGCTCGTATAATACGCTTCTGAAAGTAATTTAGATTGGTAGCCAATTTGCGCAATGATTAATGCCATTTCCCCACGCGAAACCATCCCAGCACCGACCATTAAAGAACTTGTATTGGAGAAACCAACCATTTTCGCTCCCCAGGCGCCGCCCAGTAATTTCGTTAAAATCGCCATAATCGTCATTACCAAAATAAAAGGTAAATCTTTTCCTAACGTGTTAAATGTCACTGATAAGCCAATGCTGGCAAAGAAGACGGGAATAAACACGGCATAGCCAATAGCTTCAATATTGAAATCAATTTCTGTTTTTGCATCCGTTTGTCCCACAGCAATCCCTGCAAAAAAAGCACCTACGACAGAACTTAAACCAACTAAATCAGCCAAATAAGCCATGCCCAAACAGATAATCAATGACATGATAATAACAGACGACCCAATGTTCATTTTTTGACTTAAACGTAGTAAATAGGGAGCAATAAAGCGGACCAAAAAGAAAATCCCAATAAAGAATAAGCCTTGTTCAATTAACTTAACAATAAAGCTGACTTCTGTATTGCCGCCTGTACTTGCACCAATCATGCCGACAGCGACACTTAAAATAATCACGACCACGATATCGTCAACGACGGAAGCCCCAAGAATCGTTGCACCTTCTTTACTACTTAAAACATTCAACTCTCTTAATACTTCTACTGAAATGCTGACCGACGTTGCTGCTAAAACTAACCCAAGGAAAAAAGCTTCTTTCCAAGAAAAAGCAAACAGCTGACCAATCAACATAGTAAAACCAACCGGTAAAACGATGCCCAAAATAGCGACCATGACACTAGGTTTCGCATATTTTTTCAATAATTCCAATTCACATTCCATTCCAGCAATAAACATCAGCATAATGACACCAATTTCTGAAAAGTCATGCACAAACACATCTTGATGCACAATATTTAACATCGCTGGACCTAACACAATCCCTACTAGCAATTGCCCAATTACCGCAGGAATTCCTACTCTTTTACAAGCAACACCTGCTAAAGTCGTTGTAATTAAAATCAAACATAAAATACCTAAAAATTCCATTCTATTTCCCTCTTTCTCTATTAACCAATCATCACTGATTCTTTTGGATATTGAACTTTCGACTGACTTTCCAAGCCTTTCTTAATTAATGACAATAACACCGTGTACACACCCACACGACCGACGAACATTAGAAAAATAATCACCAGTTTACCAAAAACAGTTAAATCTGGTGTTAACCCCATTGTTAAACCGACCGTTCCAAATGCAGAAATCACTTCAAAAACAATATACTCAATCCCGTTTTTTAAAGGTAATGTTTCTGTAAACGAGAGAATAACCGAAGCAGTTACACATAAAAAAGTTGCCAAGAAGAACAAAGTAAATGCTTGGAGCACTACTCGCTCAGGAATTGTGCGTTCATGGAATTCCACTCGCTGTTTCCCTTTAAAAATTGCACGAAATTGTAAAAATAGCACACCAAACGTAGTGGTTTTCAAGCCGCCAGCGGTTGATCCTGAAGTGCCACCAATAAACATCCACAAAATCGTGACAATCAGGCCTGGATTACTCATTTTCAAATAATCAACTGAATAAAAGCCAGCCGTTCTTGGTGTAACCGACAAGAACCAACTGTTGACAAGACGCTGCCAAAAAGACATGTCAGCTGGAAAATGGCGATATTCTGAAATGTAAAAAATAACGGTCCCTAAGACTAAAAAGGTGGCGGTCACCGTTAAAGCAAGGCGTGTATGAATACTAACACGGTGCTTAATTTTATTTTTATAGCCTTTAATCATTGTAAAAATATCGCGCCACACAATAAATCCTAAACCACCAGCTATAATTAAAAAGCTAATGACTAGTAAAAGATAAGGCGAATTTTGATAAGGAACCATACTATCCCCTAGCAAATCAAAGCCAGCATTACAAAATGCCGAAACGGCATGGAAGAGACTAAAAAACAACCCTTTTTTCCACCCAAATGTTGGCACAAATTGAAAGGACAACAAGAAGGCTCCAAGTAATTGAATAATGGCCGCAAACTTCATAATATATTTCATTAAACGAAAAACTCCGGAAACTTCACTAACATTTAAAGCTTCTTGATACAACATCCGTACACTTAGTGACGCTTTTTTCCGTAGCAAACTAAAGAAAATCGTGGCAACGGTTAAAAAGCCTAAGCCGCCTAATTCAATCAAAATCATAATAATAACTTGCCCGATAGGACTCCAATGTTCCGCCGTATTCAAAGGCGAAAGCCCTGTAACACAGACGGCGGAAGTTGCCACGAAAAAAGCATCAATCCATTGCGTTTTTTGTCCAGCTTGTGCAGAAAAAGGCATCATTAATAAGATCGTGCCTACAACAATTAATAGAAAAAAGCCTAAGACAATTGTTTGAACAGGTGAAATATACAACCTTCTTTTGATCTGATGTTTCATTTTTTTCTCCTCTACCATTTCTTTGTCAATCAAAAACAACACAAACGGCTAGACAACTGTTGCTTTGTTCCTCTCGCCCTATGAGAAACTCAAAACCTTGAAAGCAACTTGCCCAACCGAATAATTATTTTTTAATTTTTGTTTTCACGTTGATAAATCGAATAAACCAACTCATTTTTTTGATAAACCTGTTTTAAACGAACTGGGATTGATTGAGCCATTGTCTCGTATAGAGCAATGCCCTCACCCAGAAACAGTGGTATTGTCGTCAAAATGAAGGTATCAATTAAATCAGCTGCCAAAAGCGGTTGAACCACTTTTGGGCCCCCAACAATCCAAATTCCCGCGCCGTCTTCTTCTTTGAGACGACGAATTAATGTGACTGGATCTTCCTTGGTAAAAGTTCTTGAAGCAGTTGATGGTTCTGGATGAGAGGTAATGATATAAGAATGCTTGTCTTCATAAAAATACACATCTGGGGACAATTCTTGTGTCACTTGATCATAAGTAGTCCGCCCCATTACCACAGTGTCTATTTTTTCATACATTTCATCGTAACTACGATCTTCTTCATCGCCACGAATATTCTCTTCTAACCAAGCAACACCGCCCGCTTTGTCCGCAATGAAACCATCAATACTCGCTGCAATAAATAAAATTACTTCCCGTGCCACATCAACGCCTCCTTTTCTCTTCTTATCTATTTTAGCTTGTTTTCTCAAAAAACTCTAGGGGTGCGCATTGTTATTTTTAAAAGAAAAAAGAGAAAAACTAGGATAATTGGGCTACTTTTTGTAAAATAGGAAATAAGAAACTTTTTATTGAGTTATTTTACATTTTTTTCAAGAAAAATAAGAATTGGTTTATTTGATTTACACAAAAAAATAACATATTCAGTTTTTATATAAAGGAGGATTACTTTGTTTGATTTAGAGAAGGTTCAGACCTTGAATGAATTAGAAATGCTCGTTTACCATTATGTATTGGAACACCTGCACCAAATCCCTCAACAGACCATTCGCCAACTGGCTACTTCCTGTCATGTCTCCACCTCAACGATTCTACGATTTTGTAACAAAATGGGCTATGCTGGTTTTTCCGAATTAAAATATGCAGTGAAAGAAGAAGCCAAACAAACACAAACGTTTGAAAATTTTTATGATGCCACGGTTCACGTCGATGCTTTTTTAAAAAAATTAAACCAAGAAACCTATTACGAAATGCTTCGTCCAGCAATCCAAATGATTGTTCAAGCACGTCACGTTGCCTTTACTGGCATTGGTACTAGCGGAATTTTAGGTAGTTATGGCAGTCGTTATTTTGCCAACTTAAATATCAATTCTTACAGTATTGCTGACCCCTTTACGCCTATCCCCAAGCGCGGATTTGAAAATACATTAGCCTTGATTCTGTCTGTATCTGGGGAAACCAATGAAATGATTAAACAAATGACCGATTTTAAAACAGCTGGCGCCAAAGTGCTAAGCATTACCAACAATCAACATTCAACTATTGCCCGCTTGGCTGACTACAACATCTCCTATTATATGCCCGACGAACGTTCTCCATTTGCAGATAAATCAGTCAATACAACCACTCAAATCCCTGTCATTGCTTTAATTGAACTCCTAGCTCATCAAGCAAGTCAACTTTTAAAGGAACTAGATGAAACACCTTCCTAGTTGTTTTTCACAAAAGCTCATGCTGTCTAAAACAGCATGAGCTTTTTTGTTTTTTTTCTTGGTACATGTTTCTCATTCAGGCAAAAGTCTATTTTTTCTTCAAATAACCTTATATAGTAAATATGTAAACGGATACATTTGCATTTATATTATTCTTCAAAGGAGAGATTTTTATGAACGAATGGATTAACGAGAAATTATTACCTCCAGTACTAAAATTCGTCAATACCAAAGCAATTACTGCCTTACGGAACGGGATGCTTTACACGATGCCTTTTACCATTGTTGGTTCCGTGTTTCTTCTATTAGCGAATTTCCCAGTTACAGCTATTTCTGAATGGGTTAACGCAAGTGGCCTGGCTGTTTATTTCAATCAAGCATATGGGGCATCTTTTGCGATTATGTCGTTATTTGCGGTCATCGGTATTGCCTACTCATATGTAAAAAGCGAGGGATTTGAAGGCCTCCCAGCGGGCATGATTGCCATGGTGGTTTTCATTTTGTTTATGTCATCTGAAGTCAAAGATGCGGTTTCTGGCGCAGTAGTTGGCAATGTCATCAACAAAGATTGGACAGCTGGCAAAGGGATGATTACAGCTATTATTGTTGGTTTGTTAGTCGGCGTTGTATATAGTTGGTTTTTACGTCATGATATTCGTATCAAATTACCAGAAGCTGTACCAGAAAATGTGGCCAATTCCTTTACTGCGTTAATTCCTGCCAGCGTCATTGTAACTGGTGCAATGCTAATTTTCATTCTTCTAGATAAAGTCTTCAATACGACATTCTTTGACTTTATTTACGAAGTGCTACAATCACCACTTCAAGGAGTCACAGATTCACTAGGTGGCGCATTACTATTAGGTTTTGTCATTCCGCTCTTTTGGTTTTTCGGTGTTCACGGGTCAACAATCGTTGGCGGTATCATGGGCCCTATTTTACAAGCAAACTCTTTAGAAAACACCGAAATTTTGAAATCTGGAAAAGACTTAACACTGGCTAATGGTGGCCATATTGTTACACAACAATTTTTAGATCAATTTTTAACTGTCACTGGTGCGGGCATGACAATCGGGTTAGTCGTGTTCATGGTTTTCTTTGCCAAATCAGCTCAGTTTAAGCAATTAGGTCGGCTTTCAATTGGGCCAGCTGTTTTCAATATTAACGAGCCAATTGTCTTTGCTACACCTATCGTGATGAACCCAATCATGGCTGTGCCGTTCATTATCACACCGATTGTTTCTTCTGTTGTGACATATTTTGCCTTGTACACAGGACTGGTTCCTCTCTTTACTGCGGTACAAGTTCCCTGGACTACTCCTCCAATCATTTCTGGACTTTTAGTTGGTGGTTGGCAAGCCGCGTTGCTTCAAGTAGTGGTACTGACGATGAGTTTCTTTATCTATTTACCGTTTGCTAAAAAAATGGATGCACTTAACTACGCAGAAGAAACCAATCAACCGATTACTGAAGAAACCCTTGAAAAAGTCGAAGCACAAAATGTATAAAAATTTGAACAAAGGACTGAAACGATATGTCAATTTTGAAAAATGATTTTCTTTGGGGCGGCGCTGTCGCTGCTCATCAATTAGAAGGAGGCTGGGACCAAGGCGGTAAAGGGGTGAGCGTGGCGGATGTAATGACTGCCGGTGCACATGGCGTCCCTCGTAAAATTACCGCAGGCGTTTTACCAGATGAACACTATCCTAACCATGAAGCGATTGATTTTTACCATCGCTATCAAGAAGATATTCAACTATTCAAAGAACTTGGTTTAAATTGTTTCCGAACCTCTATTGCTTGGACACGAATTTTTCCTAACGGAGATGAAGAAACGCCCAATGAAGAAGGCCTTCGTTTTTATGATGCACTTTTTGACGAGTGTTTGAAAAATGGCATTGAGCCAGTTGTGACACTGTCTCACTTTGAAATGCCTTATCATTTAGTCACAAAATATGGCGGTTTTCGCAATCGCCAGGTCATTGATTTTTTTGTCAAATTTGCTGAAGTCTGTTTCACTCGTTACCAGAAAAAAGTCAAATATTGGATGACCTTTAACGAAATTAACAACCAAGCCAATTATGAAGAAGATTTTGCACCTTTTACTAACTCTGGTATTGCTTACCAAGAAGGAGAAGACCGCGAAGCAATTATGTATCAGGCTGCTCATTATGAACTAGTCGCTAGCGCACGTGCAGTGAAAATTGGCCACGCTATCAATCCCGACTTCCAAATTGGCTGTATGATTGCGATGGTGCCTATTTATCCTTATTCTTGTAATCCTGAGGATATGATGATGAGTGTTAGCGCAATGCAAAAACGTTATTGGTTTACCGATGTTCATGTCCGCGGTCATTATCCAAGTGCAATTCAATGCTATTTGAAACGAAAAAACATTTCATTAGATGTCACAGAAGAAGATTTAACTGATTTAGCTAATGGCTGTGTTGATTATATTGGCTTTAGCTATTACATGTCATTTGCTGTGAAAGGTGCAGAAAAGGCCCCTACTTTTGACTACAATGAAGCAAAAGACTTGGTGCGAAATCCTTATGTAGCAACATCTGATTGGGGCTGGCAAATCGATCCTATGGGCTTACGCTATGCAATGAATTGGTTCAATGATCGGTATGAATTACCACTTTTTATTGTCGAAAATGGCTTTGGTGCTATTGATGAGCTAGAACCAGACGGAACGATTAACGACACTTACCGAATCGCTTATTTACGTGAACATATTGAGATGATGAAAGAAGCCGTTGCGTATGACGGCATTGATTTGATGGGCTACACACCTTGGGGATTCATCGATTTAGTGAGCGCTAGTACAGGCGAAATGAAGAAACGGTATGGCTTCATTTATGTAGATAAGGACAACGATGGTCACGGAACGTTGGAACGGCGAAAGAAAAAATCGTTTGCTTGGTATCAACAAGTGATTGCTACGAATGGAGAAGAATTATAAACAAAAGGCCTTCGTCTAAAGACGAGGGCCTTTTGTTTATGCTTGTAATCCCTTTTCTAAATCAGTCAACAAATCTTCGACTGCTTCAATTCCTACAGATAAACGAATGAGTCCATCTTTAATTCCCACGGCTTCACGATTTTCTTTGGGGATAGATGCGTGAGTCATAATGGCAGGTACTTCAATTAAACTTTCTACGCCACCTAAACTTTCCGCTAAAGTAAAAATTTCCAACGCTTCTACGAAAGGAACGACTTGCTCATCCTTGGCTAATTCAAAAGAAATCATGCCACTAAATCCCGACATCTGTTTTTGCGCAATTTCGTGACCAGGATGACTCGCTAGTCCTGGATAATACACCGTTGCTACAGCTGGATGCGCTTCTAAAAATTCTGCAATTTTTTGAGCATTTTGGGCGTGCGCTGCCATCCGGACGCCTAATGTTTTTAAACTACGTTGGACCAGCCAACTATCATGTGGTCCTAGAACAGCACCAATCGCATTTTGTAAAAAGTCAATTTTTTCTGCGCTTTCTGGGTGATTCGTTACGACTAAACCAGAGACTACATCACTATGGCCCCCTAAATATTTTGTCCCGCTGTGAACCACAATATCAGCACCTAACGCTAACGGCCGTTGAAAATAAGGCGTCGCAAATGTATTATCGACAATAGTTAACAACTGATGTTTTTTAGCAAGCTTAGCCGCCGCTTCAATATCTGTAATTTTTAACAGTGGATTACTTGGTGTTTCCAAAAACAAGGCTTTTGTATTTGGCTGAATTGCGGCTTCAATTGTTGATAAGTCACTGGCGTTTACAATCGTGTAGCTTAACCCATTTGCTACAAATACTTTATCCAATAAACGGAAACTCCCCCCATAGACATCGTCACCTAATAAAATATGATCTTCGGGTCCAAACATAGAAATGATTGCATGGATACCAGCTAAGCCTGAGCTAAACGCAAAGCCATGGCTCCCACCTTCTAACTCAGCGATTAAGGTTTCTAACGCGTGACGTGTGGGATTACCTGAACGAGAATATTCATATTCTTTTGGCTGGCCCACGCCATTTTGTTCAAAGGTTGACGTTTGATAAATAGGAACACTCACTGCACCTGTTGTTGTGTCTTTGCTAATGCCGCCATGAATTAATTTGGTATTGAATTTCATAAAAGTTTTCCTCCTAAGAATAAATATTTTTTGATAAATAACGGTCACTACCGTCAGGAAAAATAGTTACAATTGTGCTGCCTGCTGGTAAGCGGCGCGCCTCTCTTAATGCCGCCGCAAACGCTGCGCCGCTGGAGCTTCCCACCAGCAAAGCGCTTTTCTTGGCTAATTGTTTGACCCAGAAAAAACCATCCTCGTCTGAAATGGTATAAAAGCCGTCCACAGGAATCTGTTTAAGAAAAGGCGGCACGAACTCCACGCCAATGCCTTCGATTTCATGTCCGTGTGCAGGTCCGCCATTTAAAATTGAACCTTCTGGCTCCACGCCCCATAATTGCGTCTTACTATTCTGTTCTTTGAGATATCTGCCAACACCTGCAAACGTTCCACCACTGCCTAAACCTGCGACAAAGCTAGTAATCTTTCCGCCTAAGTCTTGAACAATTTCAGGCCCTAATCCTTCGTAGTAAGCAGCAGGGTTATCCGGATTTTCAAATTGTAACGGCACGTAACTATTAGGAATTTCCTTGGCTAAGTCTTGGGCACTAGTTATCGCTCCGACAATCCCTTGCTCTGTTGGCGAAAGAACAATTTTAGCACCTAACGCTTGCATCAGCTGTTGTTTTTCCTGACTAAATTTTTCTGGCACAACAAAGATTGTCTTGAGGCCCAGTTGACTGGCAGCTAATGCAAGTCCAATCCCTGTATTCCCCGCTGTCGGTTCAATAATTGTTGTGGCTTGATTTATCTTTCCCGTTTTCATTGCTTCTTTGAGAAGATGCACACCAAGCCGATCTTTGACGCTGCCACCTGGATTCAAATATTCTAGTTTCGCATAAATTTTAGTGCCTTCTGGCATAGGATATTGTTCACTTGTAAATTCAAATAATGGTGTTGCTCCGATTGTGTCTAAAATTGACTGAACAATCATAGCGAATTCCTCCTTCTAATACATGTACATAAAACAAAAAGGTGCTGATCGCATCAGCACCTTTTTTGTTTATTTCTGGTTGTCTAGATTCAGAGAGGAATCGTGTTAGGCAATTTTTCAGAAATAACGGAGGTTTTCCCCATCACAAAAGAGTATGCTGCACTATTTTGCACCATACAACAACAGCTTTCCGTTTCTAAAAAAAGGCTAGCTTGTTTTTTCGTCATGGTTGATTTCCTCCTTCGTCATGTGTTGACCAAACTATACCATTTCCCATTTTCTAGTGTCAACGATTCTAACGATTGCTATTTCCTATCACACCAATGGTTTTCTTATAGGTAAAAGAATTAATAGACCAAAAAAAACAGAAGGCTAGCCTTCTGTTTTTCTGCTACTTATTTAGCACGTTTTAAATACGTACCTTCCGCAGTATTGATTTCTAATAATTCGTCTGCTTCAACAAAATCTGGAACGTTAACAACTAATCCTGTTTCCATTGTAGCGGGTTTACCAGAACCAGTTACTGTTGCGCCTTTGATTGAAGGTTGTGTTTCAGCAACACGTAAGATTACCGTTGTTGGTAAAGTTAAACCAATGACTTCTTCACCATAAAATTGAATTTTTACTTCCATATTTTCTAGTAAATATTTTAATTCTTCTTCAATTAAAGCAGTTGGTACTTCATATTGTTCATATGTTTCTAAATCCATGAAAATAGCCATATCATCTTGGCTGTATAAATATTGAACCGGTTTTGTATCGATGTGCGCTTTTTTCACTTTTTCATCTGGGCGCATTGTTGTATCTGTTGTTGAACCCGTACGAACATCTTTTAATTTCATACGCATAACCGTGTTACCTTTACCTGGTTTGTGGTGGCTAGCTTCCATTACTTTAATTAATTTGCCGTCTTGCTCAAAAGTCATACCGGCTTTTAAATCGCTTGCTGCAATCATTGTAATTTCTCCTTTTCTCTGGTTAATTCTTCATTATTGTAGCAAATAACCTAGGATTAATCTAGGAAATCACGTATCTTTTTTAGAAGTTTATCACTCCCCAGACATTGAATTGGGAAATAAAACGAGTTTAACTTGCCTTTTTTCTTGAATTGCGTTAGAATTACCAAGCTTTCATCAATTATTTTCACTTTTTACATAGAAAAAATCAATCATTAAAGGGGGTGATGATATGATACGTCAAACGCTATCTTTATCAAAAACACATGAGGTTGTCTGTCACTAAACATACGTTGGTGAGACAAATTGCCTTTCAGCGTATGTACTCGGTCTATTTGAAAGGAATTTAAAATCATGAACCCAACTATTCAACCTTACCAATTTAACATAATTAAAGAACAAGTCGCTGTGTTACTAAATACCTATACGTCTGTTAACGATGCTACGACTGTCAAAACTGTCCAGGCCTTATGTGTCGAAAAAATCAATGGGTTATTTCCAGAAGAACACCCTGCTGTTACGATTTTGTTGGACAAAGTGATGGATCGTCGTTTAACACGCGCGCGTGCTGAAAAATATTTAGACGAATTAAAAGAAACCGTGTTGCCCTTTAAAGAACCTTCAACACCACAAGTCACGAAAGTCTTTCGCAAAGTGAAAAAGTTAAAGATTCCTGAGTGGGAAAACATGGATTTACGGAACAATACCTATGTCGGTTGGAACGACGCTGGGACTCAGAAAAAATTTATCTTAGCTTATCGAGAAAATAAATTAATCGGCGTCCACGGCACCCTTTCACCCACCATTGTTAAAGGTGTTTGCTCCATCTGTCAAACAATCACGAATGTGTCTATGTTCCTAGCTACCACCAAATCAGGCGGTGACGGAACCTACACGAAAAAAGGCAATTACATTTGCCATGATAGCGACACCTGTAACCAACAATTAACACAACCTGAATATTTGGAAGCCTTTATGGAAAATGTTAAGGCTGTGAAATAACAAAAAACCGTCAAGAAAATTTCTTGACGGTTTTTTTGTTACATCTCTTTCAATTTCCCACGAAATTCTTCAATACTTTCATAACCTTTTGCTGCCATGATTTCTTGTAATTCTTTGGCTAGACGCTCAAAAACTTGTGGACCTTCTTGATGCAATTGTGTGCCGACTTGTACTAATGTCGCACCACATAAAAGATGCTCAAAAACATCTTTTCCACATGTAATACCGCCCGTTCCAATAATTTTAATTTCTGGTTTCAAACGTTGCGCAAACGCACGAACATTGGCTAACGCTGTTGGTTTGACATATTCGCCGCCCAGTCCACCGAAACCTCCTTTTGGTTTAATGACCACTTCTTCCTTGTCACTGTCAATATATAAACCATTACCGATGCTATTAATACTATTCACGTATACTAAAGGGAATTTATTTAAAATTTCAGCCATTGCGTCAAAATGTGCAATATCAAAAAATGGGGGTAATTTTACACCTAATGGTTTAGTAAAAAATTGGAAAACTTCTGTTAAAAGCTTTTCTGTTAATTCAAAATCATAAGCAATTTGCGGTTTACCAGGCAAATTGGGACAAGACAAATTAAATTCTGTCACTCCTGTGTATTCTCTTTCTTGCACTTTTTTTAAAATAGCGATATTTTCCTCATAATTCATACCAGATACAGATAAAAAGCGTAACTCCTCGGGAAATTCCTTTTGACGTGCAATCTGATAATCTAAATAATAATCAATCCCTAAATTAGGCAAGCCCATTGAGTTAATACTTCCTAATGGTGTATCAAAATACCGTGGTTCCTCATTGCCCTGACGAGGATTAGGTGTTGCCGTCTTAGCGACAAAAGCACCTGCTTGAGAAGCCGCTAACTCGTCCATTTCCTTAATTGTCATACAATGAATGCCTGATGCGTTCATTAACACATTCGCCAATTTATGTCCCGAAAACTCTACTGAAATATCCAAAAGAAAAACCCTCCTGTAAATTGTTTTACTCATAAGCTTACCACCTTCACATAAGCTTTTTATGATTATAGCATGTTATTTAAAAAGGAGCATGGATTTTGATGAATTTGTTATTTGTATTTGCGGCGTGCTTTTTTTTGGATTTTAAACTTTTTATTTTGTAGTTCAAAATCCTTCTCATCTTTTCGAGCAATTTCCTTATAGCTAGTTATTACTTTTTTTAATGGCGTTACTTTAGCTATAAAAATCAATACTAATGTACTTATAAATACAATAACTAATCGCAATATTCCTCTAGCCAAACATATACTATAACTTGCTAAAGCATTTTTTCCATAAAAATAATGAGAGATGTTTATTACCCATCCTTTAGTTTCTAACATGTCTGAGGTAACAAACGAAAGGTATAAAATCATCGAATAAAGAATAAGAAAATACCTTAAATAAATCCATTTTTTCTGCAAATTATATGGTATATCGACCTTACTAATTTCTTTTTTAGAGAAAATATATATTATTTCTTTAGAACAAGCCAAAAAGATTACCGCAGTAACTAACGGAATAATTGACCACCAAGAACTTTTAAACATCCCCAAAAAGTAGGCAAGCAAAATTAGTGTTAATGAACCTTTTAAAGTAGTGTTAAAATCATCTTTAAGATTTCTAACTATAAATACTAAGGCAAGAACTAAAAAATAAATAGCTAGTATGTAACCAATTATCCTACCATTGATATTTAAATAATAAAGGATAACCATTATTCCAAACATTCCTGAAATAGTTAAAATCCATACAGCTAAATCTTTTTTATTCCCAGAGACACTCTTTCTATTTTTCAAATACAGAAAAATATAGGTAAACGACAAAACACCGAAAACTATGCGATTGAGTCCTTTAGGAGTACTCTTAAAAAAATAGTTCAGCGTTCCCAAAAAAACAAACAACAAACCATATACGACTGTTTGTTTATAGAATGGGGGTTGTAGCTTTTTTATCATACTTATACCTCCAACACCTTTTAACTAATTTTATCACATTCACACAAAAAAAGAGCAAGCCTTCACCGCTTACTCTTTCTAATTATCTTTTTATCGTCCCACAATAAACGTCAATTCACATTCGCAGACCTTTTTATCTTCCA
Source organism: Enterococcus sp. DIV0183 (assembly GCF_050541505.1). Classification (NCBI taxonomy): domain Bacteria; kingdom Bacillati; phylum Bacillota; class Bacilli; order Lactobacillales; family Enterococcaceae; genus Enterococcus; species Enterococcus sp. DIV0183. The sequence continues at coordinate 253,101 of NZ_CP172932.1, read as the reverse complement.
CGTAAGCAGTCGCTTTGCCGATGCCGACAAAGTCACGTAATTTGACGATTTCAAAATGTAATTTCAAGACATCACCAGGGACCACTTTTTGACGGAATTTGGCTTTGTTGATACCGCCAATATAGGCTGTTTCACCTTCAAATTGATCCATTTTTAAGATTAAAATCGAACCTACTTGTGCCAATGCTTCAATAATCAAAACGCCTGGCATTGTTGGATTTCCAGGGAAATGTCCTTGGAAAAATTCTTCGTTAATTGTCACATTTTTTGTTGCAATAATCTTTTCATTTGGAATAATTTCATCCACATAATCAATATAACAAATCGGATAGCGATTAGGAATCATTTCCATAATTTCTGTTGCAGTCATTACTTTTTTCATACTAGTTTTCCTCCCATTTCTTCAAGCAAATTACACCATTATGGCCACCAAAGCCAAACGAATTACTAATTGTATAGTCCGCTGTAATGTCACGTGCACCTTCTGTGACATAATCTAAATCACAATCTGGATCAGCAACTTGGTAGCCTATTGTCGGATGAGCTTTTCCTTCTTGCAATGTTTGCACACAAGCGATCGCTTCGATACCGCCAGCCGCGCCCAATAAATGTCCAGTCATACTCTTTGTACTTGAAATTGGAATTTGCGATGCTCGCTCACCAAAGACACGTTTGATGGCCGTTGTTTCCGCAGCGTCATTCGCTGGGGTTGACGTACCATGAGCATTGATATACCCAATTTGTTCCGGCGTAATCCCTGCTTCTGCAATCGCCATTTCCATCGCAGCCGCCGCGCCACTACCGTCTTTTAAAGGAGCGGTCATGTGGCTAGCATCACAGTTGCTGCCATAGCCAACAATTTCGCCGTAGATAGTTGCGCCACGTTTCTGTGCATGCTCGAGTTCTTCTAAAACCAGCATTCCTGCGCCTTCACCCATCACAAAACCTTTTCGTTCTTTATCAAAAGGAATCGAAGCCCGAGTCGCATCTTCTGTTGTATTTAAAGCATTCAATGCTGCAAAGCCTGCAATCCCAATTTCACATACTGTGGCTTCTGTCCCCCCAGTTACCATCATGTCCGCTAAACCATATTTAATCGTGCGAAAAGCTTCACCAATCGCATTCGTCGCAGAAGCACAAGCAGTCACGATAGTTTGAGAAGGTCCTTTTGCACCTAAACGAATCGAAATATTTCCCGCTGCCATATTAGCAATTACCATGGGCACGAAAAATGGTGTTACGCGTTTTGCGCCTTTTTTATCCATTACCCGTACTTGGTCTTGTAAGGTAGTCATCCCGCCAATCCCACTACCGACAATCACACCTAAACGAGTCGGGTCAATCGTTGCTTCTGTTAAACCACTCATTTCCCACGCTTCTAAAGCAGCGACCAAGCCATATTGAGAAAATAAGTCCATTCTTTTTTGCTCTTTGCGTTCTAAAACAGCACTTGGGTCAAACTCTTTCACTTCACCAGCCAAAGCCACCCCAGTATCTTCAGAATCAAATTTAGTAATTTTGCCAATTCCTAGCTTGCCATCCACTAGATTATGCCAAAATTCTTTTACGGTATTGCCTAATGGTGTTACGGCACCCATGCCGGTTATGACCACTCTTTTCATACTGTACCTCCGAGTTTATTTTGATTATCAAACTATTATTTCATGCGGTTTCCAGCACTTTTTCTCAAAAAATAAGAAAAATAGTTTGACTTTCAAAGTATTTTGGTTAATAATTCAGACATCAGGAAAAATGTCTGTTTTTTTCAAGATTAGAAAATTGAGAAGATTTTGTTATCATTCTCACACAGATAATACCAGTTGAAATTTTATTCGTCAACTCAATAAATGTAACTTTTACATTTTGATGAAGAAAAGCCTATTCTATCAACAAAAATTTTTTATTAAAGGAGATTTTATATGTTTTTACAAAATAAGAATGTCGTCGTAATGGGTGTTGCCAACAAAAAAAGTATTGCTTGGGGCTGTGCAAAAGCATTAAAAGATCAAGGGGCCAATGTTATTTATACGTATCAAAACGAACGCATGAAAAAGCAAGTGGTTAAATTAGCAGATGAAAATGATTTGTTGGTGGAGTGCGATGTTGCTTCTGATGCGTCCATTCAAGCAGCCTTTGAAACAATTAAAAATGAAGTGGGCACGATCGATGGACTAGTCCATGCGATTGCTTTTGCCAAAAAAGAAGAATTGTCTGGAAACGTTAGTGACATCACTCGTGATGGTTTCCTATTAGCACAAGATATTAGTAGCTACTCTCTTTTAGCAGTCACTCATTATGCGAAACCTTTGTTAAATCCTGGTTCAGGAATTGTCACATTGACGTATTTAGGTTCCGAACGTGCGATTCCTAACTATAATATGATGGGGATTGCTAAAGCATCTTTAGAAACTGCCGTGAAATATCTAGCTTTTGAATTAGCTGCAGATAAAATTCGTGTCAACGGAATCTCCGCAGGAGCGATTAAAACATTGGCTGTGACTGGTGTAAAAGACTACGATCAATTGATTAGTATTTCTAATGAGCGGACACCAGATAAAACAGGTGTAACCATTGAAGAAGTCGGAAACACTTGTGCCTTTTTAGTCAGTGAACTAGCTAGTGGTGTGGTCGGTGACATCATTTATGTCGATAAAGGCGTTCACTTAACTTAATCATTTTTTGTCTTTATTTCTATTTATACATTAAAAAACAGAGATTGGACAATCTCTTTCACTCATTGATTGTCCAATTTCTGTTCTATTTTTTACTTTATTCTATAATAAAATTGACAGTTTCAATTCCAAAAACAGTTGTTAGGATTTGATTAACTTGTTCAAAAAGTTCTGGTAAATCTTCCAGTTTATTTTTAGATTGGATTTTTTCAGAACCGTTATCGTAGCTTAAATGATTGTACGCTTCTTTAAAGGTTACTGCTGTGTCTTCTTTTCGATAAAGGATATATTCGTCATCTAGCATATCCATTTGTAGCTCCTGTTTAAATCCATTTCTGGCAACAACAGCAGAAACTAGATGAGCAACTGTCAAGCCATCTAACGGAATGTCCACTCCATTCATTGCTAATGTGTAGACGGTATCTTCCACTAAACCACAGGCGTTACAACCACCACTGGTTAAATCTACTGTACTTGTTATAATTGCCTCTTGCATCGTTTCTTCCCCCATATTGTTTTTTAAAGTTATTCTTTCATTTGTTATTTACGAACGTAATTCACATCATAATCGTCAACTTCAATATAGATATAGATTTTTTTATCAGGCATTTTACTACGAATATCTCGTTCAATCGCATTCACAACATCAGGTGCATCTTCTTCCATTGGTTCTACCACATCAATTTTTGCCGCTACTAAAATTTCAGTTGGACCTAAATGAACGGTCTTTACATCAATTAGTTTTTCAACATCCGCCCGATCAAATGCGGTTTTAATTTTTGCTAAATCTGTAGCGGTCACACTTTCTCCTATAATCAAACTATAAAATTCTTTCGCTAAGAAAATGGCTGCACACATTAATAGTAAACCAATCAGTAAACCACTGATAGCATCAAATGCAGCAATCCCAGTTACCATTGTTAAAAGGGTTCCCACCAAAGCTAAACACAAACCAATAACCGCACAAAAGTCTTCCGTAAAAATAATTAAAATTTCACTGTGACGACTTTCTCGCAAAAATTTTAAGAGCGATAACTTCTCTGTATTCAATTCTTTGATTTCTTTCATCGCTACACGCAAAGAGCTACCTTCCACAAGCAAACCAAAAATTAAAATACCAATGACAATAGCCACATTTTCTACTTCATGAGAGGGATGCAGTAACTTCTGAATAGCCTCCATTACGCCTAACGCGCCCCCACCAAAAAAGAGCATCGTTGCAACAATTGTACTAAAAAAGTATTTTGCACGGCCTTCTCCAAATTGATGTAACGCACTTTGTCCACGAGAAGCGCGCTTATTCCCAAAAAGTAATAACACCTGATTACTACAGTCCACGACACTGTGGATACTTTCATTCATCATAGCGGTACTACCACTTAAAGCAAAACCAACAAATTTACTAATCGCTACTAAAATATTCGCAATCAGTGCGGCAATAACTGCAAACATGCCACTCGATTTTTTTGTCTCCATAATTACCTCCTATATGTAACGTAAAACTAAGATAAACCACCCGTTTATTCATCCATCATTTTACCACTTCTGAGGTATTTGTAAAAAAGAGTTCTCTTAAAATTCAAAAAGAAATGTACTGACTGTTTTAGTTGGCCCTCATTTATCGGTGTCCATCCCACTCTTGATAAAATTCCTCCAGATAAAGTTCCATAAATTGATGACGCTTTTCCGCCAATAAGCGACCATAATTTGTATTCATTTGTTCCTTTAACTTTAAAAGTTTCTCGTAAAAATGCATAATAGCAGTATCTTCCCCATTCCGGTATTCTTCTTGGGTTAACTGTTCACGAGGTTGTTTGTGAGGATCGTGAATTAAACGGCCTTTATTTCCCGAATAAGCCATCACCCGTGCAATTCCAATCGCACCGATGGCATCTAATCGATCCGCATCCTGGATCACTTTTCCTTCTAATGTAGTGACTGTTTTCCCAGTATTTCCTCCTTTAAAGGACATATTAGCAATAATGGAAAGGATGCGATTCGTTTGCTCTGTTGATACGTTATTTGCTTCCAACCATTGTTGCACCTTTAGCAAGCCAGCCTCTTCACTTTCGTTAAATTTTTCATCGCCAATATCATGTAACAATGCTGTTAATATACATAAAAATAAATTTGCTTGTTCTTTCTCTGCAATTGTTTTTGCTAATTGTGTCACTCGATAAATATGCCACCAGTCATGGCCACTTGCTTCGTTGGCTAATTCTTGTTGAACATAACACTCTGCTGCTTGAATAATTGTTTGTTCTTCAAAACTAAGAGATTCATTTTCAAACATCCTAACACTCCTTTATTCTGGATTTAAAATTTCCACCTGGATAATCCCGCTAGCTTTCAGAAACATATTGGTGACAATCGGACCTACAAAAGAAAATCCTCTTTTTTTTAAGTCTTTTGCTACGTTATCTGACAAAAGCTGTGTGCGCGGGACTTGGTATGCTTCTTCATAAATAGATAAAACGGGGACGTTTTTTACAAATTGCCATAGATAATTGGCAAAACTGCCAAATTCTTCTTGTACTTTTAAAATTGCTTGCGCATTTTTAATGGTTGCTTCAATTTTGCGCCGATTGCGAATCATATCTGGATCAGCTACTATTCGATCGACTTCGTCAGGCAACAGCGCGGCAACTTTTTCCGGCTTCATTTGGCAAAAATTTTTCATGAATGCTACTTTTTTCCCTGCGGCTGCTTTCCAACTTAAACCAACTTGAAAAACACCCACCGTCAACAATAAAAACAGCAAATCATCCTCTCTTGTAGGTTTTCCCCATTGTTCTGTATACCATTGATAGTTGTTCATCGCCGCCTCCTTTTAAGACTGTTCAAATGTTAATAATGCTTGTTTCATTGCTAAACCACCACGGTAACCGGTTAATTGTCCCTTGCTGCCGATGACTCGATGGCAAGGAATGACCATTAATAAAGGATTTTTCCCAATCGCTGTGCCAACTGCTCGAACCGCACGTGGACGCCCAATTTTTTCTGAAATTTCTTGATAGGTCATTGTCTCACCATAAGGGATTTCTTGCAACGCCTGCCAAACTTCTTTTTGAAAGGGCGTTCCTTCTATGTCTATGGGGCAAGCAAACGTTGTCGAATGTTGGTTAAGATAACTTATTAATGCTTCTTTATAAGGCGCAGTTTTCTTTTCAGAAGCTTCTAATTGTGCTTGAGGGTACCAGTTTTTCAGCTCTTCTATCGATTGATTGGCTGAACCTACAAAAGCTAGTCCAGCGTCTGTCACACCAAGATAATAGTGATCGTTCTGCCATTCTTGTTGCGCATAATAAATTTTTTTTGCCATATTTCTACACTTCTTTCTCGTGTTTTTCTTATCTTCATTATAATTCTTTTGGCTTTCAAAATCTTGCGCTCCTATCACTTTTTACTTGTTTTTATTAGGGATTCTTTTACAATGAAGAAAACGGGAGGTGTGCTTACAATGAAAACAACGTATCGACTTACTCAGAAACGTTGGGAAGCCATTCAAAATAATAATACGCAATTTGATGGTGATTTTTTTTATGGTGTGACCACAACTAAAATTTTTTGTCGTCCTTCGTGCCCTTCCCGTGTGCCCAATAAGAACCACGTTCTGATCTTCAAAACGGCTCAGGAAGCTTTAACACTTGGTTTTCGTCCATGTAAAAGATGTCAACCAACCGGGCAAGTCGTTCCTAACGAGGAATGGGTTGCTCAAATTAAGCAATTTATTGATCGGCATTCAGCGGAACCTTTAAGTTTAGACTATTTAGCGCAAACCTGCCACGGTAGTCCCTTTCATTTGCAGCGAACCTTTAAGGAACAGACAAAACAAACCCCATTAGCTTATTTAACAAGTATCCGAATTAGGCAAGCCCAAGAATTGCTTCTCCATTCACCCCTTACGATTCAACAAATCGCGAAAAAAGTTGGCTTCCAAACCGCAGCATATTTTGCCACCACTTTTAAAAAAGAAACAGGCGTAACCCCCTCTGTTTATCGCAGTAAAAATGAGCCGAAAAAATAACATTTCGGCTCATCGGATTATTTATTGGGGCGTGATTGTAGCCACGCTACAATCAATTGACTGATTTCTGTTTGCTGTTGCTCGTTAGAAATTGTCGCTTTGTTATCTCCTTTTTGGACACCGTAATTACCAAACCCTGCATGATTACCACCTTTGATAGATACATACTGCGTATCTTTTGGCAAAAACTGTTTGGCTTTTTGGTAGCTAGTCCAATTTAAAACACCATCGTTTGTGGCTGTTATTGACAGAACCGGCAGATTTTGCTTGTTTAGTGCACCTTTTTCGTCAGGATAGCTGGCTAAATAAATCATGCCTTTGATTCGTTGCTCATTTTCCGCTACAAAACGACTAGCCATCACACCACCCAGAGAATGCCCAGCCAAAACGAAGTTTTGTTGTGGATGATCCTTTATAATTTGTTCTGCAGCATTTGGTGCAAGAACCGCTAAATTCAAAGGAAAATGAACAACATAGACATCGTAACCTTTCGTAGCAACTTCTTGCGCCCATTCACTATAACTAGCGGGCGCAACCAATGCACCTGGATAAAAAATCAGTGCTGTATCATTTTTTTGCCCGTTTGTGTAATAATCATAGTTTTTTTCTTGCGTGGCACTTTGACTTATTTTTAAGGCCGAATCGGTTGCTTGATACGTACTATTTTTAATAAAAATAGTCAGGCCGATGACTAAGATTACTAAAAAAAGCCCAAGTCCTAGGACAATTTTTTTCCAGCGTGATTTTGTTCTATTTTTCATCTCATTTCCTCCCAATGAAAAAATTCTTCTTTCTGATTCTACCTTTAATAAAAAAAGAACACAACAATAGGAGTTGGTGGAGCAACCCTTTTCTTGCTCCACCAACTCCTAAATAGACTGTTTCTCTAATCCAGGGATTATTTTGATTCTTTTTCGCCTGCTTCTAAGTAGCTGACATCATTGACTTTATCCAAAGTATACTCGCCATTTTTGTAATGAATCGTTGTAACACTAGCATTCTTCAAACCGCCTTCTGGGACTTTAAAATCATCAAATAAAGTTGCTAACAACGCTGAAATACTCAAGCCATGAGAGACCACTAAAACATTGCCATTCCCAGAATTGGCTGATTCTGTGGCAACAATTTTATCTAAGCCTTTTTTCAAACGTTTGGTAATTGTAGCATAGTCTTCTGCAGGCCAGTTATTCTTGCTTTCCTCGCGCTGTTGATCCAGTTTAGCTACACTGTTGGCAAAGGATTCAGGAGTCATGTTTTTCATAAATTCTTCTAAGGAAACACCTTGATCATCAGCAATATCCTGCCACATTGTCTTGTTTAAATCCCCTTCATAGCTACCAAAATTAAATTCACGTAAATCTGGGTCACGCACGACTTCAAGGTCTTTGCCTGCTTTATTTTGATCTAAAATAAGTTGAGCAGTTTGCAAGGCGCGGCCACTATCACTACTATATGCATTTTGAAAGGCAACATCTTTCAGGCCAATCCCAGTTGCTGTCACAACTTTTTCACCTTCTGGTGTTAAGACCGCATCTGACCATCCTTGTACGCGGTCCGTCGTATTTAACATGGTTTTTCCATGGCGCACAATGTAAAGAGTTAGTTCTTCAGGTTTTGTCTCTTTTTCTTTTGTCGTTGCTTGCTGATTTTTACCACAACCAACCATTACTAAAATGGCCAGAAAAAGCATCCCCACAATCGTCAATCGTTTTTTCATTTTTTATTTCCCCTCATTTTCTACTCAGTTGTTAAGTTTTCACCATTACTAGCGATAACTTGTTTGTACCAATTAAATGATTTTTTCTTAGTTCGTTTCAAGGTTCCCTGACCTTGGTCATCCATGTCTACATAGATAAAGCCGTAACGTTTTTTCATTTCGCCAGTCCCTGCTGAAACTAAGTCAATACAACCCCATGGCGTATAACCAATTAAGTTAACCCCGTCTTCTTCTACTGCGGTTCTCATGGCTTCAATATGTTGTTTAAAATAATCAATGCGGTAATCGTCGACAATCGAGCCATCCTCTTGCAATGTATCCACCGCACCAAACCCGTTTTCAACCACAAACAATGGCATATTGTAACGATCTGACAACTGACACAATGAAATTCTTAACCCTAAAGGATCGACAGCCCAGCCCCATTCAGATTCTTGCAAATAAGGATTTTTAACCGCAGGCATTTGGTTGCCTCCGACATATTTTACTTCTTCGGGATAAGCAGTCGAAACGGTCGACATATAATAACTAAACCCGATATAATCAACTGTTCCTTTTTGAATAATCGCTAAATCCTCTGACTCCATTTGAATTGTCATTCCTTCACGCTCAAATTCTTTGAGCTTATGCGCTGGATAATAGCCCTTAGCCTGGACATCCATATAAAATTCTTGCTCTCGGTTAAATTGAACAGCTGCCATCACGTCCTCAGGTTTGCAGGACAAAGGATAACTTGGAATATAAGCCACCATCATACCAATTTGGAAATCTGGATTGATGGAATGTCCTAATTCAACTGCTTTCGCACTTGCTACAAATAGATGATGCACTGCTTGATATTTACTTTGTTTATCATTATTGTGAATCCCAATTTGCGTCCAACTTCTTAAAAAATTAATTTCATTAAAAGTCATCCAATACTTCACTTTATCCTGATAACGTGTAAAAATGGTTTCACAAAAGAAAACAAAGAAATCAATCACTTCACGATTTTTCCAACCATCATATTCATCGGCCAAATACATCGGAATATCAAAATGGTTAATTGTCACAACAGGCTCAATTCCATGGCGCAGCAAAGCATCAAAAACTTTATCATAAAAGGCTAAGCCTTCTTCATTAATCTCTTTTGTTCCATTTGGGCAAATCCGGCTCCAGGCGATAGACAGCCGAAAACATTTGAAACCCATTTCTGCAAATAAGGCGATATCTTCTTCGTAATGATGGTAAAAGTCCGTCGCTACATGACTAGGGTAGTATAATTCTTCATCGATATAGCCAATCGCTCCTTCGGGTAATGCTTGATCGCGTGTACACGAAGCTTTTTGGCCTTCTTTAGTTAAATACGTAATCCGTCGCGGTTCTGTTTGACTACCACCAGTAATTGCATCTAATGTACTCAGACCTTTGCCTCCTGAAAGGTAGCCACCTTCATATTGGTTAGCAGCTGTTGCGCCGCCCCATAAAAAATTTTCTGGAAATCCCATAAAATCCCTCTTTCCCTCTGTTTTTAGGCATAACAAAGAAACCATCAAGGGAATTGACGCTGGCAGAAGAGTCCTTGTTTTTTCTACCAACGTCAAACGCCCTTTAATAGTTGCTAATTTTATTAATTACTTAAATCTTCACCATTTGTTGCGATTACTTTTTTGTACCAATCAAACGATTTCTTCTTGCTTCGTTTTAACGTACCATTTCCTTCGTTATCGCGATCCACATAGATAAAGCCATAGCGTTTTTTCATTTCACCTGTTCCAGCTGATACTAAATCAATACAGCCCCAAGTCGTATAGCCTAACAAGTCGACACCATCTTGTTCAACGGCATCTTTCATCGCTTGAATATGCGCCGCCAAATAATCGATACGATAATCATCGACTACATAACCATTTTCGTCTGGTGTGTCTACCGCTCCTAAGCCATTTTCAACAATAAATAGTGGTTTTTGATAACGATCATATAAGTCATTCATCGTAATTCTCAAACCAAGCGGATCAATTTGCCAACCCCATTCACTGGCTTTTAAATAAGGATTTTTCACAGAGGCAAAGATGTTACCAGCTGTTTGTTCATTAATTTCTGGATCTGTTGATGTGACACGAGAAGAATAATAAGAGAACGAAATGAAGTCCACCGTATGTTCTTTTAAAAGTTCTTCGTCGCCTTCTTCCATTTCAATTTGAATACCTTTACGGGCCATTTCTTTTAAAGCATACGCAGGGTATTCCCCACGTGATTGGACATCAATAAAGAAATAATTTTCACGATCTGCTTGTCGAGCAGCGAAAACATCTTCTGGTTTACAAGTATAAGCGTAGTTGGAACCAGCCGCTAACATACAACCTACTTGGTTTTCAGGATCTACCTCATGAGCAATTTTTGTCGCAATTGCACTTGCTAGTAGTTCATGATGAGCCGCTTGGTATTTCACTTGTTCTTTGTTTTCGCCTTCTTCAAAGTATAGACCTGCTCCCATAAATGGTGCATGTAAAATCATATTAATTTCGTTAAATGTTAACCAATATTTGACTAATCCTTTATATCGGTTGAAAATTACACGGCAAAGATTTTCATAGAAACCTACTAACTTACGACTACGCCAAGCGCCATATTCTTCCACTAAGTGCATTGGGCAGTCAAAGTGTGTAATCGTTACTAGTGGCTCAATCCCATATTTATGACATTCTTTGAATAAGTCTTCATAGAACTTCAAGCCTTCTTCATTTGGCTCTGTTTCATCTCCCATTGGAAAAATTCGACTCCAAGCAATGGATAAACGGTATGTTTTAAAACCCATTTCACCAAACAAGGCGATGTCTTCTTTATAGCGATGATACATATCAATCGCCTCTTGTGCAGGATAGAAATGTTCTTCATCAAAGTTAAACATTTTCTTTTCACCAGTGATTACTGGAAAACGATCTGGACCAGTTGGCGCTAAATCGACGTTTGCCAAACCGCGTCCACCTTCGTTATAGCCACCTTCACATTGATTGGCTGCTGTTGCGCCACCCCATAAAAAGTCTTTTCTAAATGCCATAAATTCTCTTCCTCCACATCTTTTTATATTAAAGCGGTCAGCAAATCATCGCTTGTTGAAACTTCATTACTGCCGACTTCCAAAATATCTAAATAATCCGCTGTATTCGTCACAACAATTGGGATTTGTGTACTAAACCCAGCTTTTTTAATTCCTTCTAAATCAAAGGTTACTAATGTTTGACCTTTTTTCACGCGGTCACCTTGTTTTACAAAAGCTTCAAAGCCTTCGCCTTCTAATTGAACTGTATCAATCCCAATATGAATCAATAATTCTGTGCCGTTATCTGAAATCAAACCTAATGCATGTTTTGTTGGGAATAGTGTGACAATCGTTCCATCAAAGGGTGCAACCACTTTGCCTTCCGTTGGTTCAATCACGACCCCATTTCCTAATGCTCCATTCGCAAAAGCAGGATCCTCTGCATTTTTTAAAGATAACACTCGTCCTTTGACTGGACTTGTAATATTTTCTTTTTTAATCGTTGTTTTATCAATAATCACTTCTTCTTCCTCAACTGTATTGTCTTTCCAGAAGAAGAATGTTAGACCAAAACCAACGACCGCTGCAATGGCAATTGCAATAAAGGACTGAATCATCCCACTTGCATCATCACCATTGATAAAGTTTAGCACACCGAAAATTCCTAAACCACCCATTGTATAAGCTGTCACATTGTTGATCATCAAATATAAACCACCGACAGCGCCACCAATCATTGAATAAATAAATGGCCATTTTTTTGGTAAAGTGATTCCATAAATTGCTGGCTCTGTTACACCAAAAATACCAGAGATAATTGCTGGCGGACACAAAGCTTTTAACTTTTTATCTTTCAATTTGAAGAACATCGCTAAAACAACCGCTGTTTGCGCAAAACTAGCTGCAAATGATCCCGTTAATACTTGGCTTGAACCTTCTTGTGTCACTTGCATAATAGCTAATGGCACAACGCTCCAATGTAAACCAAAAATAACTAAGACTTGCCAGAAGAAACCAAGAATCAAACCATACAAAGCTGGTGAGAAACTCATTAATGCTGTAAAGCCAGCGCTTAATAAATCTGTTAGCATGCTAACGATTGGCCCAATTACTAAGAAACCAATTGGTAAGGCAATCAACAAGACGAAAAACGGTACTAAGAACGTTTGAACAACTTCTGGAATAATACGTTTAAACACTTTTTGAACTTGTGCCGCAAAAGCAATAATGAAGATGATTGGTACGACACTACTTGTATAGTTCGCACCGACCCAAGGAATCCCCATAAATGTATCATAGGCAGGTAAGCCGAATAAATTATACGGCGCTGCGGCTCCCGCACCCGCTGTTGTTTCAAAGGCCGTTTGTAATGCACTTCCTTGAATCGTTGGGTAACATAAAGCTGCGCCAATCACGATCCCTACCATTGGATGCAACCGGAATTTTTTAGCTGCTGTATAACCTAAAATAACTGGCATAAAGTAGAAAATTGCATCGCCAATCCCATTTAACATGGTATAAGTCCCTGACGTAGCCGTATAGAGCTTTAAGAAAACCAATAAGGCATTTAACCCTTTGACCATCCCAGCCGCTGCTAACGCCCCTAAAAAGGGTTGGAAACAACCACTTAAAATATCTATTAAGCGATCAAATAAATTCCCACTGGAAGCTTCTTCTTCACGTTCTCCTGACAAGCCTGCAATACTAACTACTTCTTCGTAAACGGCTGGAACATGGTTCCCAATAACGACTTGGTATTGTCCACCGCTTTTCATAACAGTTACCACACCGTCCATATTTTTTAAGACATCATCATTCGCTTGACTCTCATCTTTTAATTTGAAGCGAAGACGTGTGATACAATGTGTCAAACTATTAATATTCTCTTGCCCACCGACATTTTTTACAATTTTTTCTGCTAGTTCATGATATTTTCCCATCTTTTTTTCCTCCAAAAATTTATTTTCATTTGAAGGTTTAGCCAACTGAATGTCACTATCCAAAGTGGTGCGTTTATTGTTCCGTTGTTTGTACAATTCGTGCAATGTGAATCGTTAGGTACAAGCGTTCTTCATTTGAAACTTGATAGTCATAGTTCTCATTTAAATACAAGCTGATCTTTTCCACGCAACGATAGGCGTTGAGATATTTCTTTTTGATTACCGCATACAGTTCTTCATCATCATTTTCGACAACTTCACGTTGGTGTAATAAGCGATAACAGAAAAATTTTAAATGTGTGCTAAATCGATAAAAGTAGACAGAGTCTTCATCAAAACTTACCTTAAAATAGTATTTGACGATATTTGTAATCTCTTGCATCAACTTTGTCAATTCGTAAATATTACCGACTTCTTCCTCCATCTCCGCATTTACCAAGTGCAATGCGATAAAACCTGCCTCATCCGTTGACAATTCCATTCCTACGCGCTTTTGTACCATTTTTAAAGCATTTACTCCTACTTCGTACTCTTCAGGAAAAAAACGTTTAATATCCCATAATAATAAATTCTTAATTGCAATTCCTTGTTTTTTTCTTTCTAAAGCTGTGTACAAATGATCCGTCAGAGAAATATAAATGGTATCATTCAAACTCTTTTTCAACGTTGATTTTGCATAAACAATAATGTCATCCGAGAGTTTCATCATCTCTAAAGGAATATTTCCTAACAATTCTTGAAACTTAAGTGATGTTTCTTGATTGGCTAAATAAAAAACTTGATCGATACTTTCATCAGGAACCCAATCCCCAATGCGTTTCTTAAAAGCAATTCCTTTGCCCATAACAATTTGCTCTCGTTTATCATCATCTAATGTAATAACCACATTATTGTTTAAAATTTTGTGAATAATCAATGCCCCACCTCCTTTGTGTTTCGTTGAAAAAAGAAAAACCCAATTTCTTCAAAAAGAACGACACACCTGTCGCTTCATGAAAAAATTAGGTTTAGCTTGTCTTTAAACAATCACTATCCATCTATTTACTTATCCCTACATCCAAAGAATAACATATTTACAACAAATGTCAACGCTTTCAACGACATTTTTTTGTAATAAAAATAAAAAAAGCATACAAACATTGTTTGTATGCTTCACTATGACCCGTACGGGACTCGAACCCGTGTTACCGCCGTGAAAGGGCGGTGTCTTAACCGCTTGACCAACGGGCCATTAAAAAGAAAAAACGGAGAAGGAGGGATTTGAACCCTCGCGCCGGTTTCCCGACCTACACCCTTAGCAGGGGCGCCTCTTCAGCCACTTGAGTACTTCCCCAAGAAATAAATGGGCCTAAATGGACTCGAACCATCGACCTCACGCTTATCAGGCGTGCGCTCTAACCAGCTGAGCTATAGGCCCCAAATAAGAAAAAAGCGGGTGACGAGAATCGAACTCGCGACAACAGCTTGGAAGGCTGTGGTTTTACCACTAAACTACACCCGCAAATTTTTCTTGGATGGCGCGGGACAGAATCGAACTGCCGACACATGGAGCTTCAATCCATTGCTCTACCAACTGAGCTACCGAGCCAAAAACGGTCTGGACGGGACTCGAACCCGCGACCTCCTGCGTGACAGGCAGGCATTCTAACCAGCTGAACTACCAAACCAATTCGTTTTTGCTTTATGCAAATGTATGCTTTAAAAAATAAAAGCAATTGCGGGGGCAGGATTTGAACCTACGACCTTCGGGTTATGAGCCCGACGAGCTACCTGACTGCTCCACCCCGCGATAATTAGACCAAGGAAACTTAATTCCTAAGAAAGGAGGATAAGGGATTCGAACCCTTGCACGGTTTTACCCGCCTGACGGTTTTCAAGACCGTTCCCTTCAGCCGGACTTGGGTAATCCTCCGTAACAAAACTATGACCCGTACGGGACTCGAACCCGTGTTACCGCCGTGAAAGGGCGGTGTCTTAACCGCTTGACCAACGGGCCATTTTATAAAATTATGGGCCTAAATGGACTCGAACCATCGACCTCACGCTTATCAGGCGTGCGCTCTAACCAGCTGAGCTATAGGCCCAAAAAGAAAAGCGGGTGACGAGAATCGAACTCGCGACAACAGCTTGGAAGGCTGTGGTTTTACCACTAAACTACACCCGCATGGCGGTCTGGACGGGACTCGAACCCGCGACCTCCTGCGTGACAGGCAGGCATTCTAA
>NZ_CP172932.1:0-232500 GCF_050541505.1 Enterococcus sp. DIV0183 | reverse complement strand
CGCTAGAGTGCCCAACTAAATGATGGCAACTAACAATAAGGGTTGCGCTCGTTGCGGGACTTAACCCAACATCTCACGACACGAGCTGACGACAACCATGCACCACCTGTCACTTTGTCCCCGAAGGGAAAGCTCTATCTCTAGAGTGGTCAAAGGATGTCAAGACCTGGTAAGGTTCTTCGCGTTGCTTCGAATTAAACCACATGCTCCACCGCTTGTGCGGGCCCCCGTCAATTCCTTTGAGTTTCAACCTTGCGGTCGTACTCCCCAGGCGGAGTGCTTAATGCGTTTGCTGCAGCACTGAAGGGCGGAAACCCTCCAACACTTAGCACTCATCGTTTACGGCGTGGACTACCAGGGTATCTAATCCTGTTTGCTCCCCACGCTTTCGAGCCTCAGCGTCAGTTACAGACCAGAGAGCCGCCTTCGCCACTGGTGTTCCTCCATATATCTACGCATTTCACCGCTACACATGGAATTCCACTCTCCTCTTCTGCACTCAAGTCTCCCAGTTTCCAATGACCCTCCCCGGTTGAGCCGGGGGCTTTCACATCAGACTTAAGAAACCGCCTGCGCTCGCTTTACGCCCAATAAATCCGGACAACGCTTGCCACCTACGTATTACCGCGGCTGCTGGCACGTAGTTAGCCGTGGCTTTCTGGTTAGATACCGTCAGGGGACGTTCAGTTACTAACGTCCTTGTTCTTCTCTAACAACAGAGTTTTACGATCCGAAAACCTTCTTCACTCACGCGGCGTTGCTCGGTCAGACTTTCGTCCATTGCCGAAGATTCCCTACTGCTGCCTCCCGTAGGAGTCTGGGCCGTGTCTCAGTCCCAGTGTGGCCGATCACCCTCTCAGGTCGGCTATGCATCGTGGCCTTGGTGAGCCGTTACCTCACCAACTAGCTAATGCACCGCGGGTCCATCCATCAGCGACACCCGAAAGCGCCTTTCACTCTTATGCCATGCGGCATAAACTGTTATGCGGTATTAGCACCTGTTTCCAAGTGTTATCCCCCTCTGATGGGTAGGTTACCCACGTGTTACTCACCCGTCCGCCACTCCTCTTTCCAATTGAGTGCAAGCACTCGGGAGGAAAGAAGCGTTCGACTTGCATGTATTAGGCACGCCGCCAGCGTTCGTCCTGAGCCAGGATCAAACTCTCATAATAAAAGTTAGAACAATCTTACGATTGTTAAGCTCAATTTGTTTGCTAGCATATTGCTTGCTTGTTAAAAATGTTTGTTGTCTTGAATTGAATCAAGACGCCCTACACATTTGGTTCGTCTATTCTTTGTTCAGTTTTCAAAGGTCTACGTTACCTCGCAGCAACTTTTATATCATAACAAACTTTCGTTTGAATGTCAAGAACTTTTTTAAAAAAGTTTTTTTAAGTTGTTTTGCTCGGTTGTTGTTGTCTGTTGTGACAACTTCTATATCTTATCATCTCGCTTGTTATTTGTCAACAACTTTTTTGTTGTTTTTTCAAACTTTTTTCGAGAGATTTGAAATCAAGAATTGTTATTTAATTATTGATTTCTGAATCGCTCAGCTGTGTGACTCGCCTTGCGACATGTAATAATATACCAAGATTTCAAGCATTGGTCAATCATTATTTTCACTTTTTTTAAACTTTTTTTCAATACCGATTATTCTTTCTTATCCGATTAGATAAAGTTCGTTTTTTTATCAGATTACCCATTCTTTTTATTACCCATCTTCGATTTTTTTAGAAAAAAAGAATTGGTTTCAATTGTTTTTCTATTCTTTTTTTATTTAATTTTTTGCGAATACAAAAAAAAGATGCCCTTAAGGCATCTTTTTTTATCTCATTGTTGGGAATAGCAAGACATCACGAATTGATTGTGCATCAGTTAATAACATAACTAGTCGATCAATCCCAATACCTAATCCTCCGGTTGGTGGTAAGCCATATTCTAAGGCTTCGATGAAATCTTCATCTACTCCGTGTGCTTCATCATTTCCTTGTTCCCGTTCTTTTTCTTGTTCTTCAAAACGTTCACGTTGGTCAATTGGATCATTTAATTCTGTAAATGCATTAGCAAACTCTTTTCCGATAATAAACAGTTCAAAGCGGTCAGTGAAACGACCATCTTCTGGATTTTTCTTCGCTAATGGTGAAACAGCTACTGGGTGACCATAAATAAATGTTGGTTGTTGCAACGTATCTTCTACAAATGTTTCGAAAAATTCATTAATGATATGACCGACTGTCATGGCATCTGTAATTTCAACATTATGTTCTTTAGCCAACGCACGGGCTTCTTCTATCGTCATCTCTTGCCAAAAATCTACGCCCGTTTGTTCTTTGACCGCATCTACCATGTGTAGACGTTTGAAAGGACTTCCTAAGTCAACCGCTTGACCATCGTACGTGATATCAGTAGTTCCTAAGACTTTTTCCGCAGCATTACGAATAATTCCCTCTGTTAAATCCATCACATCTTGATAATCAGTATAAGCGGTATAAGCTTCTAGCATTGTAAATTCTGGGTTATGAGTGGTATCGATTCCTTCATTACGGAAGACACGACCAATTTCATAGACTTTTTCCATGCCACCGACAATTAAACGTTTTAAATGTAACTCTAGGGCAATGCGTAAGTATAAGTCCATATCTAATGCATTATGGTGTGTGATAAATGGACGAGCAGCAGCTCCTCCTGCTTCGTTATGCAAGACAGGCGTTTCTACTTCGACATAGCCATTGCCATCTAGATAACGACGGATTTCGCTAATAATTTGACTGCGTTTCATGAAGCGATCAAAGCTTTCTTTGTTACTGATTAAATCCAAATAGCGTTGACGATAGCGTTGTTCCACATTCGTTAATCCATGGTATTTATCTGGCAATGGACGCAAAGCTTTAGTTAGTAACGTAATTGTTTGAGCTTTAACAGTAACTTCCCCCGTATTGGTTTTCATTACTTGACCTGTCACACCAAAGAAGTCGCCTAAGTCAGCATGTTTAAATAGTTCATAGGCTTCGTCTCCAACTTGGTCCTTCCGAACATAAATTTGAATTTGGCCTTCACGGTCTTGCAAATGGGCGAAACCAGCTTTTCCTTTACCACGTTTTGTCATCATACGTCCAGCAACGCTGACTTCTGTATTCATTTCACTAAGTTCTTCTTTTGTATGATTATCATATTGTTCATGAAGTTCTGCTGAATTATGAGTGCGATCGAAACGTTTACCGAAAGGATCAATCCCTTCTTCACGTAAAGCTTCCATTTTTTCGCGGCGCACGAGCATTTGATCATTTAAATCCTCTAAATGCGCTTGTTGTTCTTCTGCCACTGTTGTTCCTCCATTCTTGATTTTAACCTATCCTAATAATGCCACAGTAATTCGAAAAAAAGCAAGCCGAATTTTACTTTCGGCTTGAATTTTTTATTCTTCTATAGTAGTTACAGCAACTTTGGAAATCTTCTCTACAAAGGCATCAAGTAAATCGACAACTGCTTGTTGTGTTTCAACTTGGTTAATCGCAACTTTGACTTTGGCCGCTCGCGAGATTCCTTTTAGATAGTAAGAAGCATGTTGGCGAAACTCACGGACCGCAATTTTTTCACCTTTTAAATCCACTAATCGTTGTAAATGAACTTTTGCAATGTTAATTTTTTCAGCTGGTGAAGGCTCAGGCATCAATTCGCCCGTTTCCAAGTATTCTTTCGTCCGTTGAATCATCCAAGGATTGCCCAAAGCAGCTCGACCAATCATCACACCATCCGCTCCAACATATTCTAACATGCGTTTAGCATCTTCAGGCGTTTTGACATCGCCATTTCCCATAAAAGGAATGGTTAAATGCTTTTTCACTTCCTTTAAAACGTCCCAGTTGGCTGTCCCTTCGTACATTTGGACACGTGTCCGACCATGCATAGCAATTGCCGAAGCCCCTGCTTGTTCGGCAGCCAAAGCGTTGTCTACAGCATATAGATGATCTTCATCCCAGCCTGTTCGCATTTTTACAGTAACAGGCAAAGAAACTGCCGAAGAGACTGCGTGAACCATCTCATGCACTTTATTCGGTTCCAGCAACCATTTCGCACCAGCTTCAGCTTTAATTATTTTATTGACAGGGCAACCCATGTTAATATCAATAATCGCCGCTTGCGTATTTTCTTCCACAAACTTAGCAGCTTCCACTAATGTTTCTTTATCTCCACCAAAAATTTGTACACTTAAAGGATATTCTCGCTCATCAATATATAGCATTTCTAAGGTTTTTTTGTTTCTTAATTTAATTCCTTTGTCACTAATCATTTCACAAACGACTAATCCTGCGCCAAATTCTTTTACAGTCACACGAAAAGCGGCGTTACTAATACCCGCCATCGGAGCTACGACAACACGGTTGGGGATTTCAACGTCTCCAATTTTCCACATAGTCTTTCCTCCTACTTTTGTTTCGTATTGCGAATCGCTTCATCGCGAAGTTCAATTAATTCTTCTTCACTATAGTGATATTTATTGTTACAGAATTGACAAACTGCTTCTGCTCCATGATCTTCATCAATCATCGCATTTAATTCATCGATCCCAACAGCAATCAAAGCGGTCGCAAATTTTTCTTTGGAACAGTCACATTTAAATTGTACAGGCATTTTTTCTAAAATTTCTACTTCGTCTTCTCCCAATAAGCGATACAAGACTTGTTCAGGTGTTTCTCCATTTTCTAGTAATTGTGAAATTGGTGGCACTTCCGCTAGACGCTGTTCAATAAAATCAATGGTACTTTCATCGGCACCTGGCATTACTTGAATCATAAAACCACCGGCTGCTTTCACAGATTCATCCGTGTCCACCAATACACCTAAACCGATAGCTGAAGGAACTTGTTCAGAGACCGCCATAAAATATGTAAAGTCTTCACCGATTTCACCAGAAACAATAGGTGTTTGTCCAGAAAAGGTTTCTTTTAATCCTAAATCTTTAATGACTGTGAAAATTCCTTCGTTACCGACAGCACCACGTACATCAATTTTACCTGTTGCATTCAACTTTAAGCTGACATGTGGATTTTTAATGTAGCCTTTTGTTTCTCCACGGCCATTACTATCGACAATAATAGCGCCAGCTGGGCCATTTCCTTGTACTTTTACAGTTAATTTATCGTCACCTTTTAAAGTCGCTCCTAGTAAAAGGGCTCCAATCAATGTGCGTCCTAACGCTGCGGTAGAAGAACTCCATGTATCATGTCTTCTTTGCGCTTCACTAACAGTTTCAGTGGCACTGATGGCATATGCTCGTATTGAACCTTTATAACAAAGGGCTTTTACTAAATAATCTTCCATTCTTTTTCCTCTTCTCTTGGTGCTTTTTTGTCCATTAGTCAGATAATACTAGGAATCAGGTGTTTTTTCAACCAAATAATCTTCCTTCTATAGAATATCTTAATATTATAGAAGGTGCAGTATTCGTCAACTCGACAAATACTGCACCTTCTACTAATTGGTTATTTATAACGATCTTCGTAGTTATTGCGATCATATTCAGAATTGGAATCTGAATCTTTTTTCTCTTCAGATTGGACTTCTTTTTCTGTTTGTTCGCTTTCTACTTTGACTTCTTCTGCTTCATCATGTAATTCTTTTTTCGCTTCTTCAAAGTCTTGTTTTTCTTCAACTTGTTTTTGCGCTTCTTTTTCTTCTAAAGCACGTTTTGCTTCTTCGAATGTTTGCGCTTCTTTTTCACTAGGATAGTCGCTGTCAGCACCTTCAGGCATTTTACCTGTTTCAAATAATGATTTGATTGCTTTTGCATCTAATGTTTCATATTCTAATAGTTTTTCAGCGATTAGTTTATGTTGTTCACGGTGCGCTTCGATAATTTCATGCGCTTTTGTATGAGCATCCATTAAGATACGGCGAACTTCCTGATCGATTTCAAACGCCACTTGTTCTGAGTAAGCTTTTGTTTGACCATAATCACGACCGACAAAGACTTGATGGTTTCCTTCATATTGAACAGGTCCTAATTTGTCACTCATTCCATATTCCGTTACCATGCTACGGGCAATCCCTGTTGCTTGTTCAAAGTCATTTGAAGCCCCTGTTGATTGAACGCCAAAGATAATTTCTTCTGCTGTACGTCCACCAAGTAAGCCAACGATTTGTTCAAACATATCTTCTTTAGTCATTAAGAATTGATCTTCTTTTGGTAAAGCAATCATATAACCGCCTGCGCGACCACGAGGGATAATTGTTACTTTATGGACAACACGGGCACGGCTTAAGACTAAACCAACGATTGTGTGTCCCGCTTCATGGTAAGCCACCATTTCGCGTTCTTTTTTATTAATCACGCGATCTTTTTTAGCTGGACCAGCAATTACGCGGTCTTCGGCTTCATCCACATCAGAAGCATCAATTTTTTTCTTGTTACGACGAGCGGCAACTAAGGCTGCTTCGTTTAAGACATTTTCTAAATCAGCACCAGCAAAACCTGGTGTTTGTTGTGCAACAACTTTCAAATCAACGTCATCAGCTAACGGTTTGTTTTTCGCATGAACACGTAAAATCGCTTCACGACCTTTGACATCTGGACGTCCTACCAAGATTTGGCGGTCAAAACGACCTGGACGTAACAACGCTGGGTCTAACACGTCTGAACGGTTCGTTGCAGCAATTACGATAACTCCTTCATTGCCATCAAAACCATCCATCTCAACTAATAATTGGTTAAGGGTTTGTTCACGTTCGTCGTGTCCGCCACCCATACCAGCACCACGTTGACGACCAACTGCATCGATTTCATCGATAAAGATAATCGCAGGCGCGTTTTTCTTCGCTGTTTCAAATAAATCCCGGACACGGCTAGCACCGACCCCGACAAACATTTCAACGAAATCTGAACCTGAGATTGAGTAAAATGGCACACCTGCTTCACCTGCTACGGCTTTAGCAAGTAACGTTTTACCAGTCCCTGGAGGTCCCTCTAATAGTACGCCCGCAGGAATCCGTGCGCCTAATTCAGCGAAACGACGTGGATCTTTTAAGAATTCCACTACTTCAACTAATTCTTGTTTTTCTTCTTCCGCACCAGCTACATCTGAGAAGCGGACACGGTTAGCTTTTTTATCGGCTTCTTTGGCTTTTGATTTACCGAAGTTCATCACACGGCCACCGCCGCCACCGCCACCGCCTTGTTGGCTCATCATCATGTAGAAGAAGAAGAAAATAATCACTAATGGTAAGAAACTAAACAACAGTGACAACCAAGCACCACTTGTTGATTGTTCTTTGACAACTAGCTTCACCTTGTTATTTTGTGCCGCATCTTGAATGCCAGCTAAGGTTGTATCACTAGGTAAAACGGTTGTTGTGAAGCCTTTTGACGACGCTTGCGTTGAGCCCCACAATGACAGACCACCTGTGTCTTTCACTTCTTGTTTTTCTTTATACTGACCTTCAATCCGGTAAACCCCATTGGTTGGTTGAATGGTCATGTCTTTGACTTTTCCGTCTTCCAATTGTTGTTGGAAGGTTGAGTAATCGATGTCTGGCGATTGTTGGTTGTTATTTCCAAAAATGAAATAGACAACCATGACCATGGCAAGTACTACTAAGACGTAGTATAAACCATTTTTCATGCCATTATTCTTTTTGTTCATGCCTGTCCTCCTTATGCTCATCATTACAATTCATGTTATTCTTTTATCAATCCTGACCTTTACATTGTAACACAATTAATTCCTTGATAGATATTAATTTGATTCGTAAACTTCAGGTTTTAAAACGCCAATATAAGGCAAGTTGCGGTACGTTTCTGCATAGTCTAATCCGTAACCGACCACAAACTCATTGGGCACATCAAACCCTACGTAGTCAGCTTTAATGTCTACTACACGGCCTTCTGGTTTATCTAATAAGGTAACAATTTTCACAGATGCAGCTTTACGGTATCTAAACAAATCTACTAAATACGCTAATGTACGACCACTATCGATGATATCTTCTACGATTAAAATATGTCTACCTTCGACATTTGTGTCCAAGTCTTTGACAATTTTTACTTCGCCTGAAGAAACTGTCGCGTTGCCGTAGCTAGATACATCCATAAAGTCCAATTCTAAATAAGTATTGATTTCACGAGTCAAATCAGCCATAAATGGTACTGCACCTTTTAAAATACCGACCACTAAAGGATTTTTCCCTTGATATTCTTCTGTCAGTTGCTTGCCAAGCTCTGCAGACTTCGCAAGAATTTCTTCTTTGGAGATTAGGACTTTCTCAATATCTTTTTCTATCATAGTGCGCTCCTTTCAGCATTACTCCTTTGTCTTAAAAAGGAGTCTGTAGTGTATTTTATCAGTTTCTAAAGGAATACTCAAATAGGAATTTGCAAATTTTGGTACCCAAATGATTTCCTCTTGCTCATCCGTAATGACCCAAGCACTCTCTCTCGCTTCATTTGGCACTTTTTGATCAATAAAAACTCTGCTTAATTTTTTCGTAAACCCTAGTTTTAATGTAATCCGATCACCACTTTGGCGATGACGAACGGTCAAAGGTGTGGCTGTGGTCAACGGGATTGCCAACAACTGGCCCGCCCATTGATTAATCTCTTCAGGAAGAGGAAACGGTTTGTCTGTCGCAATTAATCCTAGCCACTCGGTTTCCGATAAATAAATCCCCGCACCAGGTACTAATAAATGTGTAACTTCTTCTCGCAGTGCAACCTGTTTTTGTTCTAAGCACAGCCAATCGTAACTTTTAGCTAGTTGCCATTGCTGTTCTAACATAACCGAGCCTTGCGGTTGGCGTTCATCATTCAAAACTTTTAAAATTTGTGTCATCTGGCGTTGGTTTAACGAAACCCCTAATGGCACTAATGTTTTTTGGAAAAACGCGGTTAAAAAGAAGTGCTGGTACGCAGGCGTTTCTTTTAATAATCTCTTCAAAGGAATGCGCCAGCCTTGTTTGGTCGGTTCTACGGCTTCAGATAATTGAGGCTCAATTTGTTCCTGAATAAATTCTTGGGCAAAACGTTGTTCATTACTAAAAGAAGCAATCTGATCTAAGAATTGCGGATTTTCCTGCTTTAATAGCGGCAAAACCTGATTACGGAGCCGATTTCTCAAATATTCATTGGTTTGGTTCGTTTCGTCCTCAAAATAAACGAATGCTTGGCGCTGTGCAAATTGATACAATTCTTCTTTTGGATAAATAAGTAACGGACGAATCAATTCCCCTGTCGCAAAAGGACGTCTCTCTTTAATGCCTGCGGAATGGGAAAAATTAGTTCCTCGAATCAGCTTCATTAAAATCGTTTCCGCTTGATCGTCTAGATGATGTGCCGTCATTAAGACCGCCGCACCTTCAATTTCCATGACTTCTTTAAAAAATTCATAACGAAATGTGCGCGCTTTTGCTTCTAAATTCCGTTGCTTTTCAGGGTCTTCCCAACGTGTTTCATAATACGTTAGCTCTCGATGCTGACAATAGGTAGCGAGATATTGCGCTTCCTGTGCCGACGCTTCTCGCAATTGATGATTGACGTGTGCAACAACCAATTGTAATTGTTCTTTTTCTGCCACCTGTTCCATTAACGTCAAAAGGGCCATGGAGTCTACACCACCAGAAACGGCGACCACGATTGTTTGATGCGGTTGCCAAAATCCTTGTTCTTTTCCTCGTTTATAAAACTGCCAAAACATTGTTCGCCCTTCTTTCTTCCTTAGAATAAAAGAGGAACCGAGAAATAACCCATTCGTTATCCCCAGTCCCCCTATTTGTTTGTGCTTAGCCGCGACGTCCGCCACGTCCGCCACGTTTGCCTTCAGTATTACGTTTTAATGAAGATAAACGGTCATCACTATCTTTCAAGAAAGAGCTCATCAATGAGTCAAAATCTTGTTTATTGTTATTGTTATTTGCTTGTGGTTTATTGAAAGGCTTTTTGCCCCCTGCGCGTGGATTACGGTCACGATTCTCATAATTGTTTTCACGACGTTGAAATTCACGTTTTGGTTGTTGCCCTTCTGCTGGCTCTTGCGCTTTACGGATCGATAAGCCAATTTTGCCGTCGTCACCAACTGAGGTTACTTTCACTGTTACTTCGTCACCTACTGTTAATACATCATGAATATCTTTAACGAATCCATTAGACACTTCACTGATGTGTACTAACCCAGTTTTTCCTTCTCCTAAATCAATAAATGCACCAAAGTTAGTAATCCCTGACACTTTTCCTGGCAATTTAGCTCCTACTTCGATTGACATAAAAAAATTGTTCCTCCTATTTTTTCCCTAATTATAATTGCAGTTTATTCAGCTGAAGACTTAGTTGTTTCAGTTGAAGACTGTGATTGACTATTTTTTTCTGAACTGCTCTTGCTTTCTTCCGCTCCAGAAGTCTGTGTTTTTTTCATTTGTTCTGGTGTGGGATAAATCTGTTCGCCTTCTTTTGAGAGAAGGAAACGGCTACGTGCTAATTTTGCCACATAATCATCATCTTTTAACAAAGCAACGTCTTTTTTTAGATCCTTGACCTTCTTATCAACTGCTACGGATTCAGCAATTGCATCTGCTCGTTCTTGTTTGAAAGCACCTAAGCGATGATAATCTTTCATCAATTGGATGCCAGAAAAGGCAAAAATAATGAAGGCCACGAGAAAAATCGCTGCCAAGCGTCTGCGTCTAAAAATCAATTGTTTCTGTTGTTTTTGGAATTCGACATACTGTTCTTTCGTGTAGTCATTTTCCAATGCCGCAACTTTCTTCGAGTTTTTTTCATTCTTTCCCATCGTCTCGCTCCACTCGCTTTGGATTGTCCGTTTTATTATACCAACATCTAAGAACCTTGTCTAATGTTAATTTCAGAGAAGTTAAAGAAAATCAAGCTTTTTTCTAAAATATTCTTTGCTTTTGAAATAACAGTGGTTGATTTATTAATTTTTTTCAAAAGCGGCGCGTCTGTTTCATTAAAACGCTGAAAGGATGAAGCGCTTGGAATATTCATCTTTTCAATGAACTTGCCAAGCGCTCCATCCTCACCTGCTTATTCTTCAGAGACACGTGTTTCTGATTTTATTTCATACATTTTTGTGGCATCTTCTTTTTTCGTAGAGTCATTTAGTTGCAGGACTTCTACTTCTAAAATTCTGTTCCCAAATTGAATTTTGACAAGGTCACCAATCTTCACAGTACTAGAAGATTTGGCTAAGACTCCGTTGATTTGAATCCGACCTTTATCAGCGACTTCTTTGGCAACTGTTCTTCTTTTAATAATGCGAGAAACTTTTAAAAATTTATCTAACCGCATCACATTCACCTCTTTTATTTTTTTTGTCTCATCCGTAAAATTTTTGCGCCATACGGTAAACTTAACCATTCACGTATCGTAAATAATTCTAACTTAATGATGGTGCTAATAAAAACTGTACCACCCACTGCAACACCTAAAACTGTAACGAAAAACGCTTGACTTCGGTGATGCACACCTTGGAACAAGATGGAGATAATTCCTTGATAGACCAGTAATGACAGCATCATGATTGCTAAACTAAGCAACAGTTTTTTCAAAAAGTTTCGTTCTCGAACAAAACAATTAATCGCTGCATCCGATTGTCGGACTAAAACGAATAACGTCGCTAGTAACCCAAGAATAGTAGACCAACTAGCACCTAATGTTCCCCAACGAATGGTGAAAAAGCCCGTTGTCAGTAATTTCACTAATAAGCCCACACCAGCTGCCACTAAAGGACCTTTAAAACGATTGCGACTTTGTTCAATACTTTGGTAGGCCTGAATAATGGCCATAAAAGCGATGGATAAAACATACACCCCTAAAACATCGTTGCCTTTATAATCTTTAAAAAGCGTAAAGTTCATGTACGGCAATAACATCATCAGACCAATCGAAGCCGCCGATGCCAAGGTTGTGGTAAGACGCAAAAAGATTTTTGCAACTTGTAAAAATTGTTGACGGTCTTTTTTCATAAAATATTTTGTCAAACCTGGTAAAAAGGTCGAGCTTAAAGCTAAAGCAATTACCAATCCTAATTGAACTAGTGGTTGTCCTCTATCATAGACCCCTTTGTCCACTTTCGCAGCTAAATCAGAGAGCCCGAAAAGCATGAGGGCATTTTTTACTTTAAAGGAATCAATTAATTGAAATAGAATCAGAAAAGCACTATATAAAGAGACCAAACCACCCTCAATCATTAAACGTTTAAATAGTCCTGTGGTTTGAGGCATAATCTTCCATTGATGCAAGTATTCCGTACTTCCACTAAGAATTTTTCGATTGTAGTACCATAAGACAAGTACCGCTAAGACACCGCCAGCCAACGCACCACTCATAGCCACCGTCCCCGTTTGGTAAATGGAGCCACCAAAGTAATGATAGGACAACGCAGCTACTAGAATAACCCCGACACGCACAAACTGTTCCATCACCTGTGAAATACCACTAGGCACCATCAACAAATGACCTTGAAAATTCCCACGATAGAAGGAAAGAATTGGAACGAGTAAAAAGGTAAAGGAAACAACTTCCATTAATGGTTGGAGTGCAGCATCCCCCATACTAATAGCAATTTCTTGACTACCAAAGAAAAAGAAGGCCCAACAAGCAATCGCTAACCATAACACATAGGGATATAGTTGGCGCAACACTTGTTTTTGACTCCGAATATCTGGTTGTTCAGCAACAATTTTGGAAATAAATTGCGGTAAGCCTGACAATGCTAATGTCATCGCAATCCCATAGATTGGATAAACTTGCTGATACACGTAAAATCCTTCATCCCCTACAAAGTTCTGAAAAGGAACGCGATAAAACGCACTCAACACTTTTGCAATGAAGGAAGCAATGGTTAACACAACGGCACCTTGCATCATTCGTTGCATTTCTTTTTGTGCCATCTTCTAGGCCTCCTTTTAAAGGGAATCCGTTTCTTGCGAATGTTTGTATTTTTCTTGTCGCAATGCGGTTGTAAAAGTAGCAATTTCTTGAATCCAAACAGCTTCTTTACAATCTTTCGGCAACTTCAAGGAAATAGTCATTTGTTCTTTCTCAACTGCTAGATCCGCTTTTAAGCTGGTGGCCGATAACGCCTCAAACAACTGCTCCACAGAGTATGTTTTTGTGCCAATTTTACTTAACACAAACTTGACTTTTTGGTCGCGTTTACGAATACTTTCTAACAAGGCACGGTCGCCATCCATTTTGATACGGCCAGTGGTTAATAAATGCGCCACTTCGTCAGGATACTCTCCAAAGCGGTCTAACAAGTCCGCTTCTAATTCTTCGTACATATCCATATTTTCTAATTGACGAATCCGTTTATAAATTTCAATTTTTTGTCGTTCGTCTGTAATGTACGTTCCTGGAATATAAGCATCAATGCCCAAATCAATCTCAACAGACGTTTTTTGGTCTTGGATATTTTTTCCTTGTTTACGAGCAACTGCCTCAGATAACATCTGTGAGTACATATCAAACCCAACCGAATCAATGAAGCCATGTTGTTGGGCACCAAGAAGGTTCCCGGCTCCTCGAATGGAAAGGTCACGCATCGCAATTTTGAACCCAGAACCTAATTCCGTAAAGTCTTTAATTGCTTCTAAACGTTTCTCGCTAACTTCGTTTAGGATTTTTTGCTGTTCGTACATAAAATAAGCATAGGCCACTCGATTGCTACGCCCCACACGACCACGTAATTGATACAACGTAGATAAGCCCATGTAGTCCGCATTTTCTACAAACAAGGTATTAGCATTAGGAATATCTACTCCTGTTTCAATAATTGTTGTAGTGACTAATATATCATATTGTCCTTCAATAAAATCAAACAAAGTATTCTCCAGTTGTACTTCTGTCATTTGACCATGTGCATACGCAATTCGTGCATCTGGAACTAGTGCTTGTAACTCTTCAACTTTTCGTTCAATCGTATCTACTCGATTGTATAAATAAAAGACTTGACCATCTCGGGCCATTTCTCGCTCAATCGCTTCCCGAATCGCCCCAGGATTATTTTCCATGACATACGTTTGGATTGGATAACGATTCTCTGGTGGGGTTTCGATGACGGATAAATCACGGACACCTAACATCGACATATGAAGGGTCCTTGGGATTGGCGTTGCTGTTAACGTCAAGACATCCACTTGTGAACGCAATTGTTTTAGTCGTTCTTTATGTTTCACTCCAAACCGTTGTTCCTCATCAATAATCAACAAGCCTAAATCACTAAAATTAATATCTTGCGACAATAAACGATGGGTACCAATCACAATATCTACTTGGCCATGTTTAATTTTTTCAATTGTTTCATTTTGCTGTTTTTTCGTGCGGAAACGACTTAATAAACCAATTTCTACAGGAAAGCCCTCAAACCGCTCTTGAATCGTTTCGTAATGTTGTTGCGCTAAAATAGTTGTTGGCACTAAAAAGGCAACCTGTTTATTGTTGCTAACAGCTTTGAAAGCCGCTCGTAAAGCCACTTCTGTTTTACCAAACCCTACATCGCCAACTAACAAACGATCCATTGGTCGAGATTTTTCCATGTCGTGTTTAATTTCGGCAGCACTACGTAATTGATCATCTGTTTCAGAATACGGAAAAGCCTCTTCAAATTCTTTTTGATACGCATCATCTGGCGGAAAAGCATAACCTTTTTCCGATTCTCTTGTCGCATAAAGTAAGATTAAATCATCCGCGATATCTTCAATTTTCGAAGCAACTTTTCGTTTAGTTTTCGTCCATTCACTGCCGCCTAGCTTGTTAATTTTCGGCGTTTTAGACTCGGAAGCAACGAACTTTTGAATCAAGTTCAATTGTGTTACTGGAATAAATAACTTGTCATCATTTTGGTACAAGATAGTCATGTAATCTTGATGGACCCCATCAACTTCTAAGGTTTCCATACCAATATATTTACCAATCCCGTGATTTGCATGAACGACATAATCGCCCGTTTTTAAGTCGCTATAACTTTTCAAACGTTCCGCATTAGAGATTGTTTGACGACGTGCCCGTTTTTTGGTCGTCGTATGAAAAATTTCTTTTTCCGTAATCGCCACGAGCTTGTTTTTAGGTAATTCAAACCCTGTTTGTAATGCCCCTTGGACAATTTGGACATGCCCATCTAACAACTGATCCCAATTGCTTACTACGCTAGGTATGTCAAAGTCCTGAAATAGCTCTTCGACTTTTTGAATCCGTTCTTTCGTAGGAACAAAAACAACGACCGTTTGGTTTTGCTTTTGCCAACGGTCCACTTCCGCTTTTAGCAACGGCATTTGACCGAAGAATTGTTGCATTGAACGATATTGGAAATTATGGACTTCTTGGAAACGAAGATTCCCCATTCCTTTTTGAAAAAGTGAAAAGAAGGTCGTATTTCGTGCAGTTTTTCGCAATTGATCATGAAAGTCTACGCCAAAAGTTTGTTCAGAAAACACGCGCATTTCTTCAATTTTCAGGGTTTGCCATTCCGCTTCCTCTCTAGCGATTTCTCGTTCCGTTTCCATCATACGAGAATAATCATCCACAAAAAGCAAACTATTTTCTGGTAAATAATCTAACAGCGTAGTTTTTTGTTGGTACAGAAAATCTGTATAATAGTGAGCATTTTCTGTAGGAATCCCTTGTTCCCAAGAAGACAGCAACTGACCAAAATATTCTTCTAAAAAATCGGTCTCCGTTTGATCTTTAGCTGTCGCTAAACGTTTTTCTAGAGCATCTTGTAACCTCGTCATGCCATGATTCATATCTGCCTTTGAGAATACTAAATCAGTCATTGGTGAAATCGTTACTTCTTCAAGATTTTCTAATGAGCGTTGAGTATCTGCTTCAAAATAACGGATTGAGTCAATTTCAACATCAAACAGTTCCACCCGAACAGGGTATTCGGCATTTAGCGGATAGACATCAACAATGCTTCCACGAATACTAAATTCGCCGGGCTTTCCGACCATCGATTGGCGTTCATAGCCCATTAACACTAAGCGTTGCGCGAGGATTTCAGGTTCTACTTCCGTCCCGATTTCCCAATGAAGTTGCGCATTTTGCCACGTTTCTTTCGTTGGCAAATATTTTCGTAGTCCAGCTACTGGTACGACCACGATTCCTGCATTCGCTGTCATCAGGAAATTTAACGCACTCACTCGATCTGCGCGCGCTTCTGGTGAAGAAAAGGCCATTTCGGCAGATAACACTTCATCTACTGGAAATAGATGAACTTGTTCTGAAGGTAAAATATTTAAAAAATCATCTACTAATTGATTGGCATAGTATAGGTTTGGGACCGCAATAACAATTTTTTGATGCGTCTTTTGTAAAGCGCCTGCCATCAGTAATGTTTTAGCAGAGCCTGATAACCCAGTAATTAGTTGGCGCGTTCCTGTTGTCATTAGTTGACTGCGCCATGATTTAGCAATTTCTGTTTGGCTAATTCGTTCGATAATATTCAAACAAGGGCCCTCCTTTCTGCTATTTTCCATTAAATTGATTCATTGTTTCAACAAACGTATGTCCTTCGCATGCATATAAAGCGGCATCGGCTGCTTTCTTTACAGCAAGTAACATCTCTTCGTGTGTTTCTTTGGGAAAAGTACTTAGTACATGGTGGATAACTGTATCATTTTTTGAGGGCCGACCAATGCCAATTTTAATTCTAGGAAAGACATTTGTTCCTAAATGGGCAATCAGACTTTTTATCCCATTGTGGCCGCCAGCACTACCTTTTTGCCGTAAACGAATTTTACCGACCTCTAAGTCTAAGTCATCATAAATAACAATCAAGTCTTCCTCATCTACCCCAAAGTAGGTCAACAGCGGCCCAACAGAGCGACCTGATTCATTCATAAATGTTAATGGTTTCACTAACAATACTTTCTCAGTCCCTATAAAAAACTCTGCAATATCTGCTTCAAAATTACTATTATTAAACGAAACATTTTGCCGATACGCAATTTCATCTAGCGTAATAAAGCCAATGTTGTGTTTTGTTTCTTTGTATTTACTACCGGGATTTCCCAGTCCTACGATTACTTTCATCTTTCATTCTCCTTGGATTATAAGCTTGCCAACACAAAATGGCTGGGAAGCGTATGCGCTACCCAGTTTTATTCATTATACCATAGAAATAAAAAAACTCGCAGTCTTTGAAGATTAAGAAAGATGTAAAAAAATTTTTTAGAAATTTAAACATGCGCAAGATAGTGAAATTACGCACATGTAAGAGCTACCATTTTGAAACAGGTCTGAAAACTGTATCATTTTTACAATCAAAGTTCGTGACATTTTTTACAAACCATGTTACTATCACTTTAGCAACAGGAAATAAAAACTCGTTGCTCACGAAAAAGAATGTAGAGGAAGGAATGGTACACATGACTGCAGCCGCAGGGAATAAAGATCACCAAAAAGTAATTTTAGTCGGGGACGGTGCCGTAGGTTCTAGCTATGCCTTTGCTTTAGTAACTCAGAATATTGCTCAAGAAGTTGGGATTATTGATATTAATGTACCAAAAACTGAAGGAGACGCGTTGGACTTATCTCACGCATTAGCATTTACTTCTCCTAAAAAAATCTATGCTGCTACTTATGACGATTGCCATGATGCAGACTTAGTTGTCTTAACAGCTGGTGCGCCTCAAAAACCAGGCGAAACTCGTTTAGACTTAGTTCATAAAAACTTGAAAATTAATAAAGAAATCGTTACAACAATTGTTGATTCTGGTTTCAACGGTATCTTCTTAGTTGCCGCAAACCCAGTTGATATTTTGACTTATTCAACTTGGAAATTCTCTGGCTTCCCGAAAGAACGAGTAATCGGTTCAGGAACTTCACTAGATTCTGCTCGTTTCCGTCAAGCAATTGCCGAATTAGTTGATGTTGATGCACGAAATGTCCATGCCTACATCTTAGGGGAACACGGAGATACAGAATTCCCAGTTTGGTCACATGCGAATGTCGCTGGCTTACAAATTTACGAATGGGTGAAAAATAATCCTGACGTCGATGAAGAAGCAATGGTTAATTTATTCTTCAACGTACGCGACGCTGCTTACACAATCATCGAGAAAAAAGGAGCTACTTTCTATGGAATCGCGGTTGCACTAGCGCGTATCACTAAAGCTATCCTAAACGATGAAAACTCTGTGTTACCACTATCTGTTTATTTAGAAGGTGAATATGGTCAAAACGATATTTATATCGGTGCACCAGCGATCATCAACCGCCAAGGCGTTAAACAAGTCATTGAAATTCCATTAACAGATGCTGAACAAGAAAAAATGGAAGCTTCTGCTTCTGCATTAAAAGAAGTTATTGAAACAGCTTTTGCTAAATTTGAAGCAGAAGAAGCAAAATAACTCCTTCTACAATAGTCAAAAATTAAAAACAACCAAGAGTGAACACTATTGTTACTCCGCTTTAAAGCCTGGTACAAAAATCCAAAGTGATTTTTGTACCAGGCTTTACTTTTAATCTGTTTTACTTTACTCATCACTCAACTTTTTAAAAAAATTATTGTTTTGTTTAGCTCGAAAAATAACAATAACCAAAAATAAGTTTATTATCTAAAATTCACTACACTACTTAATACAGTCCATCTGCTTCTTCTTTTGTCACAATGTAAATATTTTTCATTTGCGTATAAGCATCTAGCATTGATTTATGCGTTTCTCGACCAATTCCTGATTTTTTATAACCGCCAAATGGCGCGCCCGCAGGCAATTGATTGTATGTGTTGACCCACATCCGACCTGTCCGTACACCACGAGCAACCCGTAATGCCACATTGATATCTTGAGAAAAGACGGCACCACCTAGACCATATTCAGAATCATTAGCTAAACGAATGACTTCTTCTTCCGTTTCAAATTTAATCACTGTTGCAACAGGACCAAAGATTTCTTCTTGGGCCACACACATTGTATTCGTACCATTCGCTAATAACGTAGGTGCTAAAAACGCCCCCTTGTCTAGCCTATTTTCTGTTAAACGTTGCCCACCAGTAATCAGTGTAGCTCCTTCCTTCACACCAATTTCGACATATTTTAAAATTTCTTCCAATTGATGCTCATTGATCTGAGCGCCCATTTCAACATCTTTTTCCCACGGGAAACCAACGTTCACTTGTTCAAATTTTTCCTTTAAAGCTTCTACAAATTGATCATAAATACCTGACTGAACGAACACACGAGACCCAGCACAACAAACTTGCCCTTGATTGAATAAAATCCCTAACTGCACGCCTTCTAATGCACGTTCCCAATTGGCATCTTCAAAAATAATGTTGGCTGATTTTCCGCCAAGTTCTAAAGTGGCTGGAATTAGGCGGTCGGCCGCCGCTTTAGCGACAGTGTATCCCACCTCTGTTGAGCCTGTAAAAGCTAGCTTATCAAACCCTGGATGTGCCAACATATAATTTCCTGAATCAGAACCACGACCGGTGATTAAATTCACTACTCCTTTCGGCAAGACTTGATCAAAAATTTTAAACAATTCCAACAGACTTAATGATGTGCTCGAGGACGGATGAATCACAACCGTATTACCTGCTGCCAACGCTGGTGCTAATTTCCAAGCACCCATTAATAAGGGGAAATTCCACGGAATAATTTGACCCACAACACCGATGGGTTCTTTCACAACAATGGATAACGTATCCTTATCAAATTCTTTGACAGACCCTTCTTCTCCACGAATCACACTAGCAAAATACCGAAAATGGTCTGCACTGGCAGGGACATCAATCGATTGCGTTTCCCGAAGCGGTTTTCCATTATCTAAAGTCTCCACCATAGCCAAATGTTCTTGATTTTCTTCAATCAAATCAGCAATTTTCAACAAAAGATTGCTTCTTGTTACAACGTCAACATCTTTCCATGTCTGAAACGCTTCTTGAGCTGCTTCTACAGCTCGATCCACATCTGCATTTGTGGCATCAACAAATTCTGCTAATTTTTCGCCATTACTAGGATTGTAACTAGCAATCATTTTGTTACCACTACCTGTTGTCCACTCTCCATTAATATACAATTGATAGCTACTGGCAACTACTTGATTTATTTCTTTTTTACTCATTTACCCACCTCTTTTTTTATTTTTGTATCCGCTTACAATTATAAGACATCTTCCACCTAAAAGTAAATGATTCTACCTAAAAAAAATATAGCTCTCAGCGACTGTTGCTAACTCATCCCGACCTGAAGCCTCCTGGCAATATCTGAATGTATTAAACTTTATTGGAGAGAACTTTTGCCACAAAAAAAAGCTAGCACTGAAGAATTAAAATTGCTTCTTCAGTGCTAGCTTTGATTTTTCCAACTCATTCGTTCTTATTGACAAAGAGCTGATTTTTTTATTTATCTTTTGGAACGATATAGTTCATCAAATGTGTTTCATCGGCTGAGATTGTACGTGTCGAAACAACGTTTAATCCCTTCACGTTCATTTCAGAAATTAAGATGCTACCATCTTTAAAGACTTTTTCCACAAATGCGACATGACCATAAGTATTGTCTGCGCCTAAAACACCAGCTGGGAAGGAAACCGCTGCACCTGCTTTTGGTGTACGACTTACTTTGTACCCGCGTGCACGACCTGTTTCGCCCCAATCTTGACCATTCCCCATTGTTAAGTCCACACGTTTACCTAATTGCGTAATACGGTTGTAGACATATTGTGTACAGTTGCCCCAAGCATAACTATTAAAGGTGTCATAGTTTTTGCCATTATAGGCTGGGAAATTTGATTCCATTGGTTCAACGGTTGCTTTTTCTTTATCATAATAAGTTAAATCGTATGTTTTAATTAACGCATTTAATTTCTTATGGTAATCTTTGTCCGTTGCGTATTTTCCTGTTAGGAAACGTGTCGCTTCTTTGTATGATTTGGCTTCCGTTTTCCAGACACCATGATAGAAATCTTTATTGGAATCTAAACCATTTTTCAATAATTTCGCATAATCTTCCATTGATTCTTTATACGTTGGATATTGACGGAATTTTGCTTCTACTGTGTATAGGTTACCGAAACCATTGTCTTCATAGGTAATAAAAGAAACAGATTGACCTTTGTAATCGCCTTTAATACCAAACAAATTGTAGTTTGGTTTCTGGCTTAATTTACTATTGCCGCTGCCACTTTCTAAAATTGCTTGAGCAATCATCACACTAGCATATAAGTTTTTGTCCTTGGCCACTTTCCGAGCAGATTCACCGATTTCTTGAATAAACTCTTCTGTCTTCTTCGTTTTGCTGACCGTAAACGTCTCATCGTCTTCCACTAACCCAACCGCTTCATTTGTAACTGGTGGGACTATTTCAGGCTGCGGTGTTGACGCTGCTGGTTGCTCTACTGGCTTTTCAGCTGGTGCTGTTGGTGTCACTGGTTTCGCCGGCTGTTTTGATTCAGAAGTACTCGTGCCAGGTTTTGGCTGTTCTTTAGAAGAACTTGGTGTGGTCGTTGGCGTGGTACTTGATTCAGTTGTACTTGTTGACGTAGAATCTGTGGTTGACTCTGTTGTACTCGTCGAGGTGGAGTCAGTAGTCGATTCTGTCGTACTTGTGGATGTAGAATCCGTTGTGGAATCTGTCGTTTCGGTTCCTGACGTTTCCGTGGACTCCGTGGTTGCAGATTCACTTGATTCGGTTGAACTTTCTGTTTCAGTTGTTGATTCTTCTGTCGCTTCTGTTGTTTCACTAGTCGCTGTCGTTTCAGTGGCTTCAGCAGTTGTTGCTTCTGCGGTTGTTTCTGCGACAGAACTATTTTCAGCTACCAAGTTATTACCTTCTGCAAATGCACCTACTGGCATTGATGAACCTAAAAGTAATAAGGTAGAGAACAGGGCAAATTGTTTTTTCATACTCATTCTCCTTTTTTATTTTTCTCCATTTATTTTTATGTACCAACATATATAATTGACATAGTTATTGTTTAAATGGCTCCTTTTTTAATAGTATACTGTTTCATAAAAAATTTCTAGCAAAAAGTTAAAAAAATAGAAGAAAATTCACAAATTCTTCTATCTTTTTTTGGTAATTTTCTAAGAAAAAAAAGAAAGGGCTTGAACAAACATCAACGTCCTCTCTTTTTCTCGTTATCCTTCAAACAAAATACTTTTTTTTCGAAGTGCCTCTTTGATTTCTTGGAAAGTTTCTTCGTCTGCACAGCGAATAGTATGCAGATGGACGCCTCCTGTTAAAACTGATAGTAATGTAGCATGCTCTTTTTGATACTTGTCCATAAATTTATCAATATCTTTCTCTGATTGAATGCGCAAACTGCCGATTAATTCCCCATAAAGCGGATGTGCAATACTCACATCTACCACTTCTCCACCTTTGGCAACAATGACTGACAATTCTTCTCTCGTTTGTTCAGGCGTATGTTGACAAGCAATTTTCCGCTCAATTCCTTCTAAAGGTTGTTCCAACATATACCCTCGAGCTGTTGCGACAATTTCGACCCCTGTCGCCCGTAATAGAGCGACATCTCCTACAATAATTTGTCTGCTGACATCAAAAGCTTTTGCAAAACGAGTGGCACTAATTGGCTTTTCGGTCTCTCTTAATCTTTTAACAATCTCTCTTCTTCTGATTTCTCCATCCACGACCTTCGCCTCACTCTCCTAAATGTTTTTCTTGGAAACGTTTAGAGGCGTCCATAATTCCCTGGAAAGTCTCAGATAATGTTTCTTCATACTCGGCATTTTCAACATGATTCAGAATAGTTTCTAATACTTGTTGTTCTCTTTCAGAATCAAAAACCGCATGACCTGCTTTCTTTTTCACTGCAGCAATCTCTGCGACGACGTCCATCCGCTGTTCTAATAAACGGACCAGTTCCTTATCGATTTGGTTAATCTTTGCTCGTTGTTGTTCTAAAGAAGTTGTTGGGGCGTCATCTTCAGTCAATTCTTTAATTATCCGTGCTGGATTACCTGCGATCACACAGTTTTCTGGGAACGATTTGGTCACAACAGCACCTGCTGCCACCACTACATTATCGCCTAATGTTACGCCAGGAAGGACAATCGCTCCACCGCCAATCCAAACATTGTTGCCAATGATAATTCGTTTCCCTGATTCCATTCCGCTATTACGCTTGGCCGCTTGTAATGGATGCTCGGCTGTATAAAGTTGCACATTGGGTCCAAACATACAGTTATCGCCAATTTCGATTGGACAAACATCTAAAAAAACGTTATTAAAATTGGCATAGAAATTTTTTCCCACAGAAATGTTGTAGCCATAATCAAATTGAATCATCGGTTCGATGTACGTCCCGACACCCACTTTTCCAAATGTTTCTTCTATTAATTGACGACGAATATATGTGTCTGGTTGTTGGTTAATTAACGCCATTTGTTCACGGGCTTTTTTGCGATCAGCCACTAATTCAGGATCTGAGGCAAAATATAGTGCACCTGCGATCATTTTTTCTTTTTCTGATTTAAATTCTTCCATTCCGTTACTCCTTTATCGTTAATTCTGCAAATATCGTTTCGGCTTTCGCTTCTAAAAAATAATAAGGTTGTTGTAAAAATAGCGGCGTTTGATTAATGGCTAAAATAGTTGCCGTTGGTTGTTT
The DNA here is from genome assembly GCF_050541505.1 of Enterococcus sp. DIV0183. NCBI lineage: Bacteria > Bacillati > Bacillota > Bacilli > Lactobacillales > Enterococcaceae > Enterococcus > Enterococcus sp. DIV0183. The sequence continues at coordinate 208,916 of NZ_CP172932.1, read as the reverse complement.
ATAATGAATCAAATCACAAAATGGATGCACTTGAAAACTCGTGCCGACAATCACGATTAAGTCGGCAGAAGCAACGGCCTGAATGGCTTTTTCAATTGCCTCTTCGGATAGTCCTTCTTCATACAAAGTAATAGCTGGACGGATTTGTCCATGACAATCAGCGTGCCGATCACTAAGCAAATAGTCTTGCCAAGGAACCGTTGCACCACAAGTTTGGCAATAACATTCATATAAATTACCATGAAAGTCCACCACTTCTTGGCTACCTGCTTTTCGATGAAGCCCATCAATATTTTGTGAAACAATTTTTCCCCGTTTCATTTGCTCTAATTGTGCCATTTTCTGGTGAATGATATTAGGTTGTGCGTCTGGATGATAGAGCGTTTTAACGAATTGATAAAACTTTTCTGGCTCTGTTTTTAAGCAAGTCCGGCTCAATAAGTATTCCGGTTGCTGGATTCCTTGATAGACACCTTTTAAGGAACGATAATCTGGCACACCTGAGGCTGTCGAGATACCCGCACCTGTTAAAAATGTGATTTTTTGTTGGGTTGCCAACCAATGAATTGCCTCAGCTTGCGTGATATCTTGCATATCGATTCAGCTCCTAATCTTCTATATTATAACGTATTTTAACATTAGCACCAAAAGTTTTTCCACTTTTTGAAAACTTCTTACCTATATATTGATTTATCTTGAAAGAGTTTGTGACAAATTTCTCAACTCGTGGTAAAATATGCATGAGTAAAAGTGAGGTGAAACAACAATGGTCGCATTTATTATTTATTGGGCTGCAATTATTGCCTGCATCGCTTGGGGCGTTTTAAGCATTTGGTTCTCTGTTTTTTATCTTTCTCGTAAAGAAAACGGAAATCTTTGGGCTTTTGCGTTCTTCAACGTTATCGCTATTATCGCCTTAGCAATTGTTTTATTAGTTTACAAAACTTGGGATTTCGGTATCTTAACTTACTCAAGTCTAATTTATACAATTTTAGCTTCTTTAGGTGTATTGACTGTTCTTCAAGCTATTTTAGGTCGTGAACCAAAAGCTGTCAAAGCTTAAGTAAAAAGCAACTGTTCCTTTAGGAATGGTTGCTTTTTTCGTATTAGTTTCTATTTCGTAGGGAAAATGTTACGCTAATTTCATGGTGTTTGTGTCCTCTTGATAAATTCCTTTGCTGGAACATATTGACTTTCTTCTGGATTTATCCTAAAATTAATAACTGAATTTAATAACTGAATAGTGCCTCAAAAAAGAGGTAGAGGTCGCGGTTTTTATTACGCTTGTGGAGTGAGAGGACACTGGGAAGCAAGTTTAGGATCAATCGCCGAAATGCATAACGGAGCCTCTTCTGTTGTGTGTTGGGACGTAAGTTAAGAGCTTGCGGACTGTCTTAGTAGTGATGCTAAGTTGTGCTATGTTTCGTTGAGGAATTTTTTTCGACATTACCTAGCAACCTTACATCTGTTTGGTTGTTTTTTTGTATTCAAAAATAGGTTGTGACAGAAGTATTCTCCTTTAAAAAGACAGAATCGCTTTTGCTCAGCTGATTATCAAAGCTTGTTGATTGAAAAAAGACAAAACGATCAATCAGACAAGAAATTTAAAGGAGAGAAAAAGATGAACAAAAAAGTTTTTTCATTCAGTCTACTACTTGTCACGCTATTTTCGTTACTTGGCATGACAACCAACGCTTCGGCGGAGGAAAATGGTGAATTTCGTGTCGGCATGGAAGCTGGCTACGCCCCTTTTAACTGGTCACAGAAAAATGACGCACATGGCGCAGTGCCTATTCAAGGCAACTCTTATGCAGGCGGCTATGATGTTCAAATTTCTAAAAAAATTGCCGATGGTTTAGGTCGTAAATTAGTAATCGTCCAAACCAAATGGGATGGCTTGGCGCCCGCCTTACAATCTGGAAAAATTGATGCCATTATCGCCGGAATGAGCCCAACCGCTGAACGAAAAAAAGAAATTGCTTTTACAAACCCTTATTATGAATCACAATTTGTCGTAATTGTAAAAAAAGATGGCAAATACGCTAATGCAAAAAGCTTGAAAGATTTAGCTGATGCTAAAATTACGGCTCAACTAAATACATTCCACTACGGATTAATTGATCAAATTCCAAATGTCAATAAACAGCAAGCAATGGATAACTTTTCAGCTATGCGAACAGCACTTGCTTCTGGCATGATTGACGGGTATGTTAGTGAACGCCCTGAAGGCATAACAGCAACTAGTGTCAATAAAGAATTAAAAATGTTAGAATTTCCAAAAGAAAATGGCTTTGATGCTAGCGCTGAAGACTCGCAAGTAGCAGTCGGCATGCGTAAAGGCGATCCAGACATTGAAAAAGTAAACAAAATTTTAGCAGGTATTTCTCAAGATGAACGGACAAAAATTATGGACCAAGCAATCAAGGATCAACCTGCAGCAACAGATAGTGATGAACAAAAAACAGGACTTATTAACGATTTCAAAAATATTTGGAATCAATATGGCGACATGTTTTTACGTGGTGCTGGTTTAACGCTATTTATCGCGTTAATTGGGACAGTTGTCGGAACAACCCTTGGTTTACTAATTGGTGTCTTCCGTACAATTCCAGATTCTGAAAACCCAGTCGCTCGTTTCTTCCAAAAATTAGGAAATTTAATTCTTTCTATTTATATTGAAGTTTTCCGTGGTACACCAATGATGGTTCAAGCAATGGTTATTTTCTATGGTTTAGCTCTAGCTTTTGGCATCTCTTTAGACCGAACAGTGGCCGCACTATTTATCGTTTCTGTAAATACTGGTGCCTATATGTCTGAAATTGTTCGCGGAGGTATTTTCGCAGTAGATAAAGGACAATTCGAGGCAGCACAAGCGATTGGGATGACCCATGGACAAACAATGCGTAAAGTCGTTATTCCCCAAGTATTACGTAATATTTTACCTGCAACAGGGAATGAATTTGTCATTAATATCAAAGATACGGCCGTGTTAAGTGTTATCGGTGTTGCAGATTTATTCTTCCAAGGGAATGCTGCTTCTGGCGCAAACTTCCAGTTCTTCCAAACCTTTACAATTGTCGGCATCATGTACTTGGTAATGACTTTTGTGATTACACGAATCTTACGTGTTGTGGAACGTAAAATGGATGGCCCTTCTGCTTACGTTAAAGTAGAAGAATTAACTGAAGAAGGAAAAGAAAGCTAGGAGGCAAACAAATGAGTGCAATTATTGAAATTGAACATTTACGAAAAAGCTTTGGCGAAAACGAAGTATTAAAAGATATCAATATGAACGTCAATAAAGGAGAAGTTGTCACCATTATCGGTTCTTCTGGTTCTGGTAAATCAACGTTATTACGTTGTATTAATTTGTTAGAAAAACCAACAGATGGCAAAATCATCTATAATGGTAAAAATGTTTTAGAACGTGGTTATAGTTTGCCCAAATATCGGACCCATTTAGGTATGGTTTTCCAATCATTCAATTTATTTAATAACATGAATGTCTTAGAAAACTGTACTTCTGGTCAGATGACTGTCCTAAAAAGAAACAAAGAAGAAGCCAAAAAAATTGCCTTAGAAAATTTAGAAAAAGTTGGCATGGCTCGTTTTATTGATGCCAAACCTGCTCAATTATCTGGTGGACAAAAGCAACGGGTAGCCATTGCTCGAGCATTATCAATGGATCCAGATGTTTTACTTTTCGATGAACCAACTTCTGCATTGGATCCTGAAATGGTTGGCGAAGTGCTAAAAACAATGAAAAATCTTGCCCATACAGGGCTAACAATGGTGATTGTAACACATGAAATGGAATTTGCGCGGGACGTATCCGATCGTGTTATTTTCATGGATAAAGGTGTCATTGCCGAAGAAGGGACCGCTGAAGATATCTTTGTCCATCCAAAAGAAGCTCGGACAAAAGAGTTCTTACATCGGATTTTAACGAAAAACTAGTAAAAAAGAGGCAGTCATTCTGGTTAGAGTGACTGCCTCTTTTGTTACTTTTTGTATTGACGAATCATTGGCGGTTCATAGGAATCAATAAATGCACCAATTTCTTCTAAGGAATCTGAAATGAAAATTTTAGCTCGATCCGCTTCTGTTAAGAAACTAGTTTCTACCATTTTATCAAAAAAAGCAGCTAATAAATCATAGTAACCATTCACGTTGTATAAAATACAAGGATTCATATGTTCACCGACTCGGCCCCAAGAGATCACCTCGCTAATTTCTTCTAGCGTGCCGGGCCCACCGGGTAAAGCTAAATATACATCTGCCAATTCAATCATCTTTTTCTTACGCGCATGCATATCGCTAACTGTATGCATCTTTGTAATGCCATTATGTGCAATCTCCCGCTCCATTAAAAAAGTGGGCATAACACCAATTACCTCTCCACCTTCTGCTAAAAGCGTGTCAGCCACCGTACCCATTAGACCAACATTGCCACCGCCATAAACTAGATCATAGTGATTTTCTTTCATCCAAGCGGCTAACGCTACTGCAGCTTGCTGATAGATTGGCTCATTCCCCAGACTGGCGCCACAATATACTGCCATTTTTTTCACAAACATACCCTCCATTTAGATAGATTCTTTTTTACCATCTATCCTCTGGTAGCTATGGTAGCATATTTTGATTTTCTCGAAAAGGTGCAGCCATTTTTCTTTTCGTTTTAAAAGTATTTGAATTTTCAGACAATAAATGCTATAGTCTTTTTATATTTTAAAATTTCAGAAAAAGGAGCCCTATTATCTTGTCTACCTCACTCACTATTCGCTTAGTTGCCGAAGCCGATTGGCCCGCATTACATGCCTTGGACCAAATCATTTGGACAAAAAAGAATACCCCTGCCGAGATACAACCACTCTCGCTTGCGGCATATCAAGAAAAAATGAAAGATGAAACGATTTTTGTTGCCATCAGCGGACAACAACTCGCTGGATTTATTGAAGTCCATCCGCCCACTTCGTTAGCAGCTCATCAAAAACAATGGCTACTAAGTATTGGCGTTTCGCCAGATTTCCAAGGCCAAGGGATTGGTGGTTCTTTGTTGTCGTATGTCAAAGAGATGGCCCAGATAAGCGGGATTCATAAGCTGAGTTTGCGAGTAATGGCTACCAATCAAGAAGCCATTCGATTCTATGAAAAACATGGTTTTGTGCAGGAAGCACATTTTAAAGAAGAATTTTATATAAATGGACACTATTGTGATGATTATCAGTATGCTTATTTCATAGAAAAATAAGAAAACCAATGTTTTCTATAAAAACTAGTTGCTCTCTGTTTCTTCTTCTGTTATTTTAAATAATAAGACAATATTAAGGAGTGTGAATCTATGCAAAAAAAGTTAGTTTGGCGTGATTATCTATACGTTGGTTCAATGTTATTCGGTTTGTTTTTCGGTGCTGGAAATTTAATTTTCCCTGTACATATGGGACAAGAAGCGGGGGCTTCCGTCTTTTTAGCAAACTTGGGCTTCTTAGCCACTGGAATTGGCTTACCTTTTCTTGGTGTCATTGCTATGGGTGTTTCTAAAAGTTCAGGTGTTTTTGACTTAGCTTCTCGGATTAATCGTCGTTATGCTCTTATTTTTACCTTACTATTATATTTAACGATTGGTCCTTTCTTTGCTTTACCAAGGTTAGCAACTACTTCTTTTGAGATTGGTCTTGCACCATTTGTCCCTAAAGACTTGCAATGGCTGGTTCTTGCTGGTTTTTCCGCATTATTTTTCTTAGCTGTTTGGCTCTTCTCTAGAAAGCCAAGTAAAATCTTAGATTATGTGGGTAAATTTTTAAATCCGTTATTTTTAGCATTGCTAGGAATTTTGATTGTTTTAGCCTTTGTAAAACCATTAGGTCATGTGGCCAGTGCCGCTGTTGGTGAAAATTATATTTCAAGTCCTTTTTTTAAAGGATTTACAGAAGGTTATAATACGTTGGATGCTTTAGCTTCATTAGCTTTTGGGATTGTTGTCGTTTCCACTTTACGAAATATGGGCGTCGAAAAACCAGGAGATATCGCTAAAGGAATGATTAAATCAGGTGCTTTCAGTGTTGTATTGATGGGGATTATCTATACCTTACTTGCTTATATGGGAACAATGAGTATCGGGGCTTTTCCAATCAGTGAAAACGGCGGGATTGCCTTAGCCCAAATTGCTAATTACTATTTAGGCCTACCAGGGAGTATTTTACTGGCTTTTATCGTAGTTCTTGCTTGTTTAAAAACTGGTATCGGCTTAAGCACAGCCTTTTCTGAGACTTTTGAAGAAATGTTTCCGAAAGTTTCCTATCAAAAATTCTTGGCAATTGTTGTTATTTTACCAGCTATTTTTGCAAATGTCGGCTTAACCAACATCATTCAATTTGCCGTTCCAGTCTTGATGTTCCTTTATCCATTGGCGATTACTTTAATGCTTTTGGTAATCATCAGTCCTATTTTCAAACATCGACGGGAAGTCTATCAAGCAACGACCTATATCACATTGATTGCTGCTGTTTTAGATGCATTAAATAGCGCGCCTACCTTTATCAAAGATACGGCGTTTGTAACAACGCTTTTAGAAAAAGCCGGCCAATACTTACCATTGTTCACTATTGGCATGGGCTGGGTCGTTCCAGCAACGGTTGCTTTTCTAATTAGTTGGGTTTGGGTCATGATTTCTAAAAAAGATCCTATTCTTGATTAATTCTTACCAAAACGACACTAGAAAAAATGCGAAAGCGCATCTTTTCTAGTGTCGTTTTTATGTATATTCGTTGTACCAAACTCTTGACTATGGTAAATTGAAGTTACCAACAAGTACTGGAGGAAATTGCCCATGTTAGTTACAACAACCGAGAGAATTAGCGGTCAAGAATATGAAATTATTGGAGAAGTTTTCGGGTTAACCACACGTTCTAAAAATATGTTTAAAGATTTAGGTGCTGGACTAAAAAGCGTAGTTGGCGGTGAAATCAAAGGTTACACTGATATGCAACGAGAAGCACGCGACCAAGCAATCGAACGTTTAAAAGCAGAAGCCTCTAAATTAGGTGCAGATGCCGTTGTGATGATGCGTTTTGATTCTGGCACAATTGGCACAGACATGCAATCTGTCGTGGCTTACGGAACAGCTGTTAAATACATCTAAATTTTGCAACTAAAAAGACGCAGACCTTTTCTTGTAAGGTCTACGTCTTTTTAGTTTTCATATTTCACTTCTGCTAAATACAATCCTTCTGGATGAGCAGTCGGACCCGCTAAATTTCGATCTTTGGCTGCGATAATTGCTGGAATCGCGGTTGGTTCCAGCCGCCCATTGCCGATTTTCAATAGCGTACCAACTAAAATCCGAATCATTTTGTACAAGAAACCATCGCCCCGAAAAGTGAATGTTAATTCATCCCCCGTTTCATTGACATGAACACTGGCTTCATGAATGGTTCGGACTTTATCTTCTACTGAACTTCCTGAGGCACAGAAAGAGGTAAAATCATGGGTACCTAATAAATCAGGTAAAGCTTGTTGGATTTTTTCGAGATCAATGGGATACGGAAAATAACTGGCATAAAAACGTCGAAATGGACTTCGCGGTTTGCCAATATCCACTTTAAATTGATAGGTTTTTTCGATCACGTGATAACGTGCATGAAAGTCTTCTGAAACACGTTCCACGCTGCGCACAGCAATGTCTTCTGGTGTTTGTGTGTCTAACGCAAAGCGCATTTTTTCCAACGGACGTTCCTGCGGATAATCAAAGTGAATCACTTGGCCCATTGCATGAACCCCTGCATCTGTTCGTCCTGAACCAAAAACCGTCACGGAGTGTCCGTTATTCATGCGTGCTAACGTTTTTTCTATTTCTTCTTGAACGGTACGCTCATTAGGCTGCTTTTGAAAGCCATGAAAATGAGTGCCATCATAGGCAATGATTGCTTTATAGCGGGGCATAATTTTTATTCACCTTTTCTAAGTTCTTAATACAAATAAGCCAATGGTTAACAAGACAAAGCCAAACATTACTATTGTATCTCGTAGGTGCCAATGAAGAATGCGGTATTTTGTCCGTCCTTCGCCACCTTGATAACCTCTTGCTTCCATGGCAGTCGCTAAGTCTTCCGCACGATTAAAACTACTTACGAAAAGCGGAATCAAAAGTGGAACAATAGCTTTCATTTTTTGAAGTAAGTTTCCTTCGCCAAAATCAACACCACGGGCACGTTGGGCATTCATAATCTTTTCCGTTTCATCCATTAATGTTGGGACAAAACGTAAGGCAATTGATAACATCAATGAAACTTCATGAACTGGAAATTTCACCACACGAAGTGGACGTAGCAAATATTCAATCGCATCTGATAACTCTAATGGTGCCGTCGTTAAAGTTAATAACGTTGACATGAAAATAATTAAAACAAAACGACAGAAAATAAATAGCCCATTCGTCACACCAAACTGGGTAATGGAAATAATTCCCCACTGAAAGTACACTTCGCCCCCTTGTGTAAACAAGGTTTGAAGAGCCACAGTAAACAGAATTAGCCATAATAATGGCCGAACACCGCGGATAAAGAAGCGGGCGCTGATTTTTGATAATGAAATAGCAAAAGCAGTAAAGGCTGCTATTAAAACATAACTCTGCCAATTATTTGCTAAAAAGATAATTCCAATAAAATAAAAACTAGCTAATAATTTTGCGCGCGGATCTAAACGATGGATAAAAGAATCACCTGGAATATAGCGCCCAAAAATCAATTTATTCATCATTTTGCCTCACCTGCTTCCTGCATTTTTTTCAGAAGCTGATCGGCTAATTGATCGGCCGTTAATGGTAATTGCTCAAAAGAAAAGCCTTTTGCCACTAATTTTTCAGCAAATTCGGCCGCAGTTGGCACGCCTAATTGTTTTTCTTTCAGCCATTGTGTCTCTTGAAACACTTCTTGTGGTGCTCCCGCTCGGACGATTTGTCCTTTTTCTAAAACAATCACATGATCTGCGTAATTAGCCACATCATCCATCAAATGTGTCACTAAAACGATGGTCATATTATGTTCCTTATGCAGACGACTAAACATCTCCATCATTTCTTTACGACCCTTAGGATCCAAACCAGCAGTCGGTTCGTCTAATACTAAGACTTCTGGTTCCATCGCTAGCACACCAGCAATTGCGACACGGCGCATTTGACCACCTGATAACTCAAACGGAGAGTGTTGTAAGTATTTTTCATCTAAGCCGACTAAATCAAGCATTTTCTTAGCTAATTTTTTCGCTTCTTCGTCTGAAACACCAAAGTTTTTCGGTCCGAAAGCGATGTCTCGCTCCACTGTTTCTTCAAACAATTGTGCTTCTGGAAATTGAAAAACGATCCCAACTTTTTTACGAATTGGTTTTAAATTCTTATTATCAGTTTCTGGCGTAATTACACGCTCTCCAATTGTCACTTGGCCTTTAGTTGGTTTCACCAAAGCATTCAAATGTTGTAATAACGTTGATTTGCCACTGCCAGTATGACCGACAATCGCTGTATAAGAGCCGTCTTGAATCGTTAAATTAATATCGAATAATGCCCGTTGCTCAAAAGGAGTATTGGGTTGGTAAGTAAAATCTACTTGTTTAAAACGGATGTCCATAACCAATCCACCATCCCTTCTTCTGTTAAATAATTCGTTGGCACAACAACGCCACACTCTTTCAAAGCTACTTTTAATTTTTCAGGAAACGGTAAATCCAAGCCCATTTCAACAAGCGCTTCTCCTGCAGAAAAAATCTTTTCTGGTGTTCCTTCGTTTGTCAATTGTCCTTGGCGCATCACTAAAATACGATTCGCATTAGCCGCTTCATCAATATCGTGGGTAATAGAAATAACTGTTAAATTACTTTCTTCTTTAATCTTTTGAATGGTAGCAATTACTTCTGCACGACCTTCTGGATCTAACATACTTGTCGCTTCGTCTAAAATAATAATATCTGGTCGCAAAGCAACCACACCAGCGATAGCTACTCGTTGTTTTTGGCCGCCAGATAGCCGAGCAGGTTCTCGCTTGGCAAAATCTAACATACGAACCCGTTCTAATGCATCGTGAACACGTTCGACCATTTCATCACGCGGAATACCTTGATTTTCTAAACCAAAAGCCACATCGTCTTCGACTGTTGAACCGACAAATTGGTTATCTGGATTCTGAAAGACCATTCCTACCATACGCCGGATATCCCAGACGTTTGCTTCATTTAATTCTTTGCCGCCAACTTTGATAGTCCCAGCAGCTGGCAGTAACAGACCATTGATCGTTTTGGCTAACGTTGATTTACCAGAACCATTATGGCCAATAATAGCGACCCATTCGCCTTGTTGAATGGAAAAAGACACATCTTTTAAAGCGGGAGAAGCATCTTCTGGTTGATAATTAAATTGGATATTATTTAGTTCAATGATTGGTTGCATCGCGTACTCCCTCAATCTATTTATTCTTTCTAACACTACCAAAAAAGTAGCGTTTTTTCAATCATCTGTTCTGATTCTTCACACTATTTTTTATTATACCAAAAGAACGGTCATTATGGGAGCTCTTATCTGTCTTGACAGGTCTATTTTTCATAAAAATAACTTCTTGTTCTCATAAAACAAGAAGTTACTGATTTTCTTTTAAAAATGTGTCTTCAAATATTCAAACGCATATTGGGCATATAACTCAGCACCCATTGCCATCGCATCTTCATCAATATTAAAACGACCATGGTGATGTGCCCATTCCGTATCTTTCTCCGGATTACCACTTCCCACTAAGGCAAAACAACCAGAAGCATGTTCAGTATAATAACTGAAGTCTTCACCACCGGTTGTCGGCTCTTCTTGTCTTAAGGCCGCTTCACCAAAATTTTCCTTAATTAGTGTTTGGGCAAACAAGGCATCCTGCTCATCATTAATCACTGGCAACGTCCCATATTGATAATCTAACGAAGCCGTCCCACCGTAAATAGCGGCTGTTTGTTCCGCATAGCGTTGTAGCGCCTGTTCTACTCGATTACGCGTTGCTACACTAAAGCAACGAACCGTTCCTTCTAAACGTGCATTCTCAGCAATCACATTAAAACGGGTCCCCACATCCATCCGTCCAATCGTGACAACTACTGGATCTAAAGGATCTGTCTCCCGAGAAACAATCGTTTGCAGATTCATCACGAAAGAAGAAGCTATGACTGCCGCATCAATACAAGCGTTTGGCATGGCACCATGGCCACCACGGCCTTTAAAATCAACAGAAAAAATATCTGCGGATGCGAAACTTGAGCCCACTCGACACGAAGCGGTTCCTACAGGCATTTGTGACCAGATATGTAAGCCAAATACATCATCAACACCGGTCATTGCGCCTTGCGCAACCATTGCTTTAGCACCTTGCGCATTTTCTTCAGATGGTTGAAAAATTAATCTTACTGTTCCCTGAAGTTCTTCCTGGATTTCTTTTAATACTTTAGCGGCTGTTACTAACATCGCGGTATGGGAATCATGCCCACATGCATGCATCTTGCCAGCTTCTAAAGATTTATAAGCTAAATCTTCATTTAATTCCTGTACAGGTAAGGCATCCATATCAGCCCGCAGCGCAACCACTCGGCCTGGTTTGCCGCCCACAATTTCAGCAATTAAACCCGTCGGTTCTGTTTTGCGATAAGTAATTCCTAATTGATCAAGAACTGCCGCGACTTTTTCTGTCGTTCGAAATTCTTCAAATTGTAATTCTGGATGTTGGTGTAAATCCCGTCGAAAAGCAATCATTTCTTGTGCATGCTGCATGACTAGTGCTTTGATTTTTTTCATACTTACGCCCCGTTTCTACAAACTTAATAAAATACTTGAAAAAATACCCGCTAAAATAACCGAAACAATAGTGACTGTTACGAAACCTGCCACTAACATCGGTGGCATTAAATGGCTCGTTAAAGCCGCCTGTTCTTGTTCATCTTCTGTCAATGATTGAATCACTTCATTAGTAATAATATAATCGGCTGGAAAGCCATATAAAGCTGTCAATGAAACTGCGAATGCCATCTCTTTACTCACACCTAATACACGACCAACAATTGCTGAAAAGATGTACATCCCGATAACACCAATCACAATAATCCCAATCATTGGTAAAAATAAATCCATCAACATTTCAGGTGTGGCTTGTTTTAAGCCATCAAAGACAAAAAGCATTAACCCTAAAATCGCAAAACCAAAGCTATTTGCTTTCTGCAATGGTTGCTTTTCTAAAAAGCCTAAAGACGTTGCAATCACGCCAAAACATAAACACAGCACAAAAGGACTAATCGTCACAAACGGTGCCGTCCACACAGAAACATAATAAGCAAGTGTGGCAACTAAGGCTAAACGTAAAATTCGTGAATAATCTGTATGATATCGTTTGGGTACTTTTTCAAATAGTTTAGGCACATCTGGTTCTGCTCCTGTTTCTTGCCCCTCTTGTTCATGAACCGGCTGCCATGTCCCTGCTCGATATTCTTGAAGCTTCCGCTTTCCTTCTTTTTTTAGAACAATTGAAGTTAAGGGATAACCAGCAAACCCTTGAATGACATAAATTAAAATTGCCAAAACTGAAAGTGAGGCTAAACCAGCTGATTGAGCCGCTTCTGACATTACTAATGAAGAAACTAAACCTCCTACTAACGGCGGGATTGCAACTAAAACTGTTTTTAAGTCAAAAACAAAAGTCCCCACAGCTAACAACAAGGCAATAATGCCCAGAATACCTGACAAAGCAATCACAATCGTTTTCCATTGATTAACCAATTCTTTAACAGAGAGCAGAGTGCCCATATTAGTAATCAACAGATACATTAATAAAGTGGCAACCACTGTAGGAATCCCTGCCACTTCCACAATATTTTGTGGAAAAATAGTCCAATAACCAAGAATAAATAAAACACCACAAACAAAAACAGATGGAATCCAAGCTTTTGTTTTGATAGAAACTACATCACCAATGTATAAAATAACCATCAGCAACGAAAAAGCAAACATTTGCGACATATAATTCCCCCTTCTACTAACTCAGATGCTTAATTATCTGAAAATTCCAATTAATAACCAGTATAACAAACTGCAAAAGCTTCCGCAATGCTTTTATGAAACAAAAAAGCTTTGAGAAAACAGCGTTTTCCCAAAGCAAAAAAAAATCACCTTTATATGATGAGTGCTCCCCTGCTAAAGCCATCTTTAGCAGGGAAAGCAGAGCTAGACTCGGAGTCGCCTCCAACATCATAACACTCTAAAAGAAACATCTATAAAGTGATCGGTTTATTAATTATTTAACAAATTCGATAACTACCATTGGTGCTGCATCGCCGCGTCTTGGTTCTGTCTTCAAGATACGAGTGTAACCACCTTGGCGTTCCGCGAAACGAGGTCCTAAATCGTTAAATAGCTTTTGTAAAGCTGATTCAACAACGATAGACTCATCTTCTTCACGAACACTAGCAACTTCATTACGAACGAAAGTAGCTGCTTGACGACGTGCATGAAGATCTCCACGTTTACCTAAAGTAATCATTTTTTCTACAGTTGAACGTACTTCTTTCGCACGAGCTTCAGTAGTTACGATGCGTTCGTTGATGATTAAATCAGTTGTAATATCACGTAGCATAGCTTTACGTTGGCTTGATGTGCGTCCTAATTTACGGTAACTCACGTTGGGTTCCCTCCTTCGTTTCTGTTCTCACGAGCCACTGCTGTTAAGCAGGACTGGAAACTTCGTAAAAGTCTTAATCGTCCTTACGTAATCCTAATCCTAGATCATGCAATTTAAGTTTTACTTCTTCAAGAGATTTACGACCTAAATTACGTACTTTGATCATTTCTGGTTCAGATTTGTTTGTAAGTTCTTGTACAGTATTAATACCTGCACGTTTTAAACAGTTATATGAACGAACTGATAAATCAAGTTCTTCAATCGTCATTTCTAGCATTTTCTCTTTTTGAGTTTCTTCTTTTTCCACCATGATTTCAGCGTTTTTCGCTTCGTCAGTAAGGTTTACAAAGATATCTAAATGCTCAGTCATGATTTTCGCAGCTAAACTTAGTGCTTCTTGAGGAATGATTGAACCATCTGTCCATATTTCCATTGTTAATTTGTCGAAATCATCACGACGACCAACACGTGTATTTTCTACTTGGTAGTTAACACGACGAACGGGTGTGTAGATGGAATCAACTGGAAGTACACCGATTGGCATATCTTCTTTTTTGTTTTCGTCTGCTTGAACATAGCCACGACCAGGTTTCACTGTTAAGCGAGCATGGAAAGTAGCTCCTTCAGCAACACTACAGATAACTAAATCTTTATTTAGGATCTCAACATCACTGTCCACGATAATATCGCCGGCAGTCACGGTAGCGGGTCCTGTAATATCGATCTCAAGGGTTTTCTCTTCTTCAGCATATAATTTCAATGCTAAGCCTTTAATATTCAAAATAATTTGTGTTACGTCTTCTCGTACACCTGGAATGGTTGAGAATTCGTGTAAAACACCATCGATTTGAATATTCGTAATTGCAGCTCCTGGTAAAGAAGACAATAAAATACGACGTAGAGAGTTACCTAAAGTAGTTCCGTAACCGCGTTCTAATGGTTCAACGACGAACTTACCATAATCTCTATTTTCATCAATTTTTTCGATTCTTGGTTTTTCAAATTCAATCATTCTTATCTATACCCCTTTCAAAACGAAAAGTGTCTTGTTCAATGACGTTCCTAATTCAAACTCAGAATGAGTGGCGCTCATTAAACACGACGGCGTTTTGGAGGGCGGCATCCATTATGAGGAACTGGAGTCACGTCACGAATTGCAGTCACTTCTAAACCTGTTGCTTGTAATGAACGAATTGCTGCTTCACGTCCAGAACCAGGTCCTTTAACTGTTACGTCTACAGTTTTAAGTCCATGTTCCATTGCCACTTTAGTTGCGGCTTCTGCAGCCATTTGAGCGGCAAAAGGAGTTGATTTTTTGCTTCCTTTAAAGCCTAATGATCCTGCTGATGACCATGCTAATGCATTACCATGTGTATCAGTAATCATTACGATTGTATTGTTGAATGTAGAATGGATATGTGCTACACCTGATTCTATATTCTTTTTGACACGGCGTTTACGACTAACTTTTTTTGCTGCCATGAAGTTCTAACCTCCTTCACTTAGGAATTATTTTTTCTTGCCTGCTACTGTTTTAGTAGGGCCTTTACGAGTACGTGCATTATTTTTCGTGTTTTGTCCACGAGTTGGTAATCCACGACGGTGACGGATTCCACGGTATGAACCGATTTCCATCAAGCGTTTGATGTTTAAGTTCACTTCACGACGAAGATCCCCTTCAACTTTTAACTTATCAATTTCCGCACGAATCGCATCTGTTTGTTCGTTTGTTAAATCACGTACACGAACATCTTCAGATACGCCAACGTTTGCTAAAACTTTTTTAGCTGTAGTGTTACCAATACCATAAATGTAAGTAAGAGAAACTACTACACGTTTGTCACGAGGGATGTCTACTCCTGCAATACGAGCCATTATTCGTTACACCTCCTAATTATCCTTGACGTTGTTTATGTTTTGGATTTGCTGGGCAAATAACCATAACACGTCCTTTACGGCGAATTACTTTACAATGTTCACACATTGGTTTTACTGATGGTCTTACTTTCATGATAATACCTCCTGTGGTTTTACGGAGTACAATTATTTAAAGCGATAAGTAATACGGCCACGCGTTAAATCATACGGTGATAATTCAACTGTTACTTTGTCACCAGGTAAGATACGGATGTAGTGCATACGGATTTTACCTGAAACAGTAGCAAGAACTTGGTGTCCATTTTCTAGTTCGACTTTAAACATTGCATTCGGCAAAGTTTCGACGACTGTACCTTCGACTTCAATCATATCTTCTTTTGCCACGCACAGTACCTCCTTGTACTTGTTTCGCGTTTTCACACGATAAAACGGCGGAAACTCCAGCTCCCACCTAGAAATTCTCAACTAACTTCGTTATTCATTTTGATGTCACAAAACTGTAGAAGTCGGACTGATATATTCTACCATATTTAGTTATGTTTTGGCAAGAGAAACTGAATACAACAACAGGGTTAAACTGCGGGCAATTGGAAATTAGTTTTCGTCAATGATTTTTTTCACATCAGAAAAAACAGTATCGATTTCGCGATTGCCATCGATTGTATGCATCAAGCCTTGTTCTTTATAGAAAGCTAAGATTGGTGCGCTACTTTCAATGTTGACTGCCAAACGATTTTTAACCGTTTCGGGCTTATCATCTTCTCTTTGGTAGAATTCATGTCCGCCACAGCGATCACAAGTGCCTTCAACTTTTGGCGGGTTGAATAATTTATGATACGTTGCGCCACATGTGCGACAGATGAATCGTCCAGCTAAACGCTCGATTAATACATCTTCTTCTACATGGATGTCAATGACAGCATCAATTTTTTTGTTTAATTCTTTAAGCATTGTATCTAATGCTTTTGCTTGATCCAGTGTACGTGGGAAACCATCTAATAGGAATCCTTTGTCTGTGTCTGGTTCAGCAAGGCGTTCTTTAACAATTCCGTTTGTTACTTCGTCAGGAACCAGTTCACCTTTATCGATATAAGATTTCGCTTCTAGGCCCAAGGCAGTTTCATTTTTCATTGCTGCACGGAACATATCTCCAGTAGAAATATGTGGAATGCCATACGTATCAATGATTTTTTCTGCTTGGGTGCCTTTACCTGCTCCAGGTAATCCCATTAAAATGAGGTTCATATATTCTCCTCCTAATTTTAAAGACCGGCTTATGAAGCTAGCCATATGTGAGAATGGTGCTGAGGTAAAACCTCAACACTCGATTCTTACTTATTGATAAAGCCGACATATTGACGTTTCATCATTAATCCTTCTAATTGTTTCGTTGTTTCTAATGCAACCCCGATAACGATTAGTAAACTTGTTCCACCTAAACCGATTGATTGAGGTAAGTTCCAAACCATTTGCGCAATGATTGGAAGTAAAGCAACAAGTCCTAGGAAAATTGAGCCGACAACACTTAATCTCATTAACACGCCAGATACATATTCTTCTGTACCTTTACCTGGTCGCACGCTTGGAATGTAGCTTCCTTGTTTTTGTAAGTTTTCCGCTAATTTCTCAGGGTTTACTTGAACAAATGCATAGAAGAACGTAAACGCAACGATTAGGACAGTATAGATGATTGCCCCTGGAACTGTGTTATAACTGAAGATTTTTGTCATAATGTCATACCAATTTTCACCAGCGAATTTTGATGAGAAAGCTTGTAAAATGGCATTTGGTGTTGCAATTAACGAGCTGGCAAAGATAACTGGAATAACCCCAGCAGCATTTACTTTTAACGGTAAATAACTACTTGTTGGTGCACCAGAAACACGTTTTGTATATTGGATTGGAATCTTACGCTCTGCTTGTTGGAAGAACGTTACGACTGTAACAATCACCAAAATAGCAATAACTAAGATTGCAATGAAAATAACAGATTGCCAAATACGAGAAGACTCGATATTGACGAAGTAATCTTCATAGATTTCTTTGACTGCTCCTGGCAAACGAGAAATAATCCCGGCAAAGATAATCATTGAAACACCATTTCCGATTCCTTTTTCTGTAATTTGTTCACCCATCCAAGTCACAAACATCGTCCCAGCAGTTAAAATAACTGCAATCATCACAAAGGTACCTAAGGTTGGATTGTTGACAATCCCAGTTTGACTTAAGCTATTAAAACCAGCAGTGATCCCCATTGACTGAGCCACACCCAAGACAATCGTTAGATATCTTGTTGCTTGATTTAATTTCTTACGCCCAACTTCCCCTTGTTTTGACCATTCTACAAATCTAGGTACAATATCCATTTGCAATAGTTGAATAATAATAGAGGCTGTAATGTATGGCGAAACCCCCATCGAGAAGATAGAGAAGTTTTGCATGGCACTACCACTCACCATATTCAACATATTCAAAAAGGGTAAGCTACTTAAATCAGACAATCCCTTTGCATTCACCCCGGGCACAGTAATGTGCGCACCTAGGCGAAATACAAACAAGATTAAAACTGTAAATAAGATTTTTGATCTAATGTCTTTGACTTTAAAGGCGTTCTTTAATAGCTTGAACAATTAGATCACCTCGATTGAACCACCAGCAGCTTCGATAGCTTCTTGTGCTGATTTCGAGAATTTAGCTGCTTTCACAGTTAATTTTTTCGTTAACTCACCATCTGCAAGAACTTTGATTCCCGCTTTTTCGTTTTTAACGATTCCTGCTTCTTTTAGGACAACAGGAGTTACTTCTGTTCCATCTTCAAAACGGTTTAAAGTATCTAAGTTTACAACAGCGTAATCTTTACGATTAATGTTTGTAAACCCACGTTTTGGTAAACGACGGAATAATGGAGTTTGACCCCCTTCAAATCCTAAACGAACACCACCGCCTGAACGGGCTTTTTGCCCTTTTTGTCCACGGCCAGCTGTTTTACCATTACCAGATGAAGTACCACGTCCAACACGGTTACGTACTTGGCGTGAGCCCTCAGCAGGTTTTAATTCATGAAGTTTCATAGGTTTGGCACCTCCTTAAGCAATCTTCTATTACAAATCTATAAATCTTAAACTTCTTCTACGTCCACTAAATGTGAAATAGTGTTAACCATACCTTTGATTGCTTCATTGGCAGGTTTTGTAACAGTACTATTCACTTTACCTAAACCTAACGCTTTAACTGTAGCACGTTGGTTTTGAGGACGTCCGATAACACTGCGTTTTAAAGTAATTTTTAATTCAGCCATTATTTTTGTCCTCCTTAACCGATAATTTCTTCTACAGATTTACCGCGAAGTGCTGCCACTTCTTCGGCACGTTTTAATTGTTTTAGACCTTCAACAGTTGCGCGAACAACGTTAATAGGTGTGTTTGAACCTAGTGATTTAGATGTAATATCTGCTACACCAGCTAATTCCAATACGGCACGAACTGGTCCACCAGCAGCTACCCCAGAACCTTCTACTGCAGGTTTCATAAGGATACGGCCGCCACCGAATACGCCAATTACTTCGTGCGGGATAGTAGAACCAACCATAGGCACTTCAACTAAGTTTTTCTTCGCGTCTTCGATTGCTTTACGGATAGCTTCAGGTACTTCTTGTGCTTTACCAGTACCGAAACCAACGTGTCCGTTTTTGTCACCGACAACAACTAAAGCTGCGAAACGTAAACGACGTCCACCTTTAACAACTTTTGTTACACGGTTGATCGCTACAACGCGGTCTTCTAATTCCAAATGTTTTGGATCAATATAAACCATGAATGGTGTTCCTCCTTCTCCTAAAATTCTAGTCCATTTTCACGAGCAGCTTCAGCTAAAGCTTGCACGCGGCCATGGTAAAGGTATCCACCACGGTCGAAGACTACTTTTTTGATGCCTTTTTCAGCGGCACGTTCAGCAACTAGTTTACCAACAGCTGCAGCTGTTTCTGTTTTTGTTCCACCTGAAATTTCTTTATCCAAGGCAGAGGCACTTGCTAGCGTCACACCCGCTACGTCATCAATGACTTGCGCGTAGATGTTTTTGTTAGAACGGAAAATGTTCAAGCGTGGGCACTCAGCAGTACCAGAGATTTTGTTACGTACACGACGATGTCTCTTTTGACGTGTTTTGTTTTTATCTGGTTTTGTAATCACAATTTTCACCTCTTTGATTTAATGTTTACTACTAATATTTCAAGCAGTCAGCAGATTACGGAAAAGAGAAGCTGGCAGACAAGACAAAAGCATTTTATTGGAAAAATCCCATAAAATGACAGTTGCTTGTTGTTGACTTCTGTTTTCTACACAGCTGTTATTATTTACCAGTTTTACCTTCTTTACGGCGTACAAATTCACCAACATAGCGAATCCCTTTGCCTTTATAAGGTTCTGGAGGACGAACGCCACGGATGTTAGCAGCTAATTCACCAACAACTTCTTTGTTGATGCCTTTAACGATAACTTGTGTGTTCGCAGGTACTTCAAATGTTACGCCTTCTGGTGCTGTCATTTCGACAGGATGAGAATAACCAACGTTTAAAGTTAATTTGTTGCCTTGTACTTGGGCACGGTATCCGACCCCGATAAGTTCAAGTGCTTTTTGGAAACCTTCAGAAACACCAACAACCATGTTGTTGAAGTTTGCACGAGTTGTTCCGTGGATTGTTTTCATTTCTTTTGAATCGTTTGGACGAGTGAATGTCACTTCGTTTCCTTCGATGTTCATTTTGATATCAGAAGAAAATTCGCGTGTTAATTCACCTTTAGGTCCTTTAACTGTAATGTTGTTTCCGTCTTGCTTGATTTCAACACCAGCAGGAAGAACAACAACTTTATTACCAATACGGCTCACTTAGAGACACCTCCTTGTGTATTTTTTAGAATTACCATACGTAGGCGATTACTTCGCCGCCGATATTTTTCGCTCTAGCTTCTTTGTCAGTAATTACACCCTCTGATGTAGAGATGATTGCAATTCCTAGACCGTTTAATACTTTTGGTACTTCGTCAGCTTTTACGTATGCACGTAAACCTGGTTTAGAAATACGTTTTAAGTTTGTGATAACACGTTCTTCGTTTTTACCATATTTTAGGAAAACACGGATTACGCCTTGTTTGTCATCTTCGATGTATTCTACGTCGCGGATAAATCCTTCACGTTTCAGGATTTCTGCGATATCACGTTTGATTTTTGAAGCAGGTACTTCTAAAGTTTCATGTTTAACCATGTTCGCATTACGAATGCGAGTTAGAAAATCTGCAATTGGATCTGTCATGACCATTGAACTATTTACCTCCTTTATGCGAGTTTACTTGTTTACCAGCTAGCTTTCTTCACGCCGGGAATTTGACCTTTATAGGCAAGTTCGCGGAAGCAAATACGGCAAAGATGAAATTTACGATAAACTGAATGTGGACGTCCACAACGTTCACAACGAGTATAAGCTTGTGTTGAATGTTTAGCAGGACGTTTGTTTTTAGCAATCATTGATTTTTTAGCCACGTAGTTCGCCTCCTTATATTATTTTTGGAATGGCATACCTAATTGTGCCAACAATTCGCGAGACTCTTCGTCAGTGTTCGCTGTTGTAACAATTACGATGTCCATACCGCGTACTTTATCTACTAAATCATAATCAACTTCTGGGAAGATTAATTGTTCTTTAATACCTAAAGTATAGTTACCACGACCATCGAAAGCTTTTTTGCTGACACCGTGGAAGTCACGTACACGAGGTAAAGAAACTGTTACTAATTTATCTAAAAATTCGTACATTCTTTCGCCGCGTAGCGTTACTTTCGCACCGATTGGCATTCCTTCACGTAAACGGAATCCAGCGATAGATTTTTTAGCTTTTGTGATAAGTGGTTTTTGACCAGTGATTAATGCTAATTCTTCAACAGCTTTGTCTAAGTTTTTAGCATTTGATACTGCATCACCCACACCCATGTTGATAACGATTTTATCAACTTTAGGTGTTTGCATAACTGAGCTGTAATTAAATTTTTCCACCAATGATGGTGTTACTTCTTTAATATATTTTTCTTTCAGGCGGTTCATTCAGTAAGCCCTCCTTCCGCAATTTTTATTTATCTAAAACTTCACCTGTTTTTTTAGAAACGCGGACTTTTTTGCCGTCGACTTCTTTAAACGCAACTTTAGTAGCTTCTCCGTTTGAAGGATCAATCACCATTACATTAGAAACATGAATTGGCGCTTCCACTTCAAGGATTCCACCTTGTGGGGCTGCTTGGTTTGGTTTTTGGTGTTTTTTAACGACGTTGACACCTTCAACGATAACTTTATCTTGTTTAGGAAACGCTGCTAAGACAACGCCTTCTTTGTTTTTATCTTTACCAGTGATAACTTTTACTTTATCGCCTTTTTTAACAAACATTACTGTTTCGCACCTCCTTTAACGTGGGCTCGAGATTATAATACTTCTGGTGCTAGAGAAACGATCTTCATGAAGTTGTTTTCACGTAATTCACGTGCAACTGGTCCGAAGATACGTGTTCCGCGTGGGCTTTTATCGTCACGGATAATTACCGCAGCATTTTCATCAAATTTGATGTAAGAACCGTCAGCACGACGAGCGCCAGATTTTGTACGAACGATAACGGCTTTAACTACTTCACCTTTTTTAACAACCCCACCTGGCGTTGCTTGTTTGACAGTAGCAACAATAACGTCACCGATGTTAGCAGTTTTACGACCAGATCCGCCTAGGACTTTGATCGTTAAAATTTCACGTGCGCCAGAATTGTCAGCGACTCTTAAACGACTTTCTTGTTGGATCACGATGTGTATCCCCCTTTCAGATTTTGTGCTTCAATCTATTAGGAAATTCTCGTTTTATTAGATAATAACTGCTTCTTCGACTACCTCTAGTAAACGGAAACGTTTTGTAGCTGATAATGGACGAGTTTCCATGATTTTTACGATGTCTCCAACTTTCGCTGTGTTGTTTTCATCATGCGCTTTATATTTTTTAGAATATTTCATACGTTTGCCATAGATAGGGTGGTTTTTCTTTGTTTCAACGACAACTGTGATTGTTTTATCCATTTTGTCTGATACCACGCGACCTTGGTAAACTTTACGTTGATTTCTTTCTTCAGTCATACGCGTTTGGCCTCCTTCCACTATTAGTTAGCTTGTTCACGCAATACTGTTTTGATGCGTGCAATCGATTGACGTACTTCTTTAATACGTGCAGTGTTTTCTAATTGACCTGTTGCTAATTGGAATCTTAAGTTGAACAATTCTTCTTTTAATTGTTTTTCTTTATCTAGCATTTCGGCAGTGGTTAATTCTCTGATTTCTTTAACCTTCATTCGATTCACCACCCATTTCCTCACGTTTTACGATCTTAGTTTTTACCGGCAATTTGTGAGATGCAAGACGAAGAGCTTCACGAGCTACTTCTTCAGGAACGCCTGCGATTTCAAACATGATTTTACCACGTTTAACTGGTGATACCCAGCCTTCTGGTGCCCCTTTACCTTTACCCATACGTACGCCGATAGCTTTACTTGTGTAAGACTTGTGAGGGAAAATTTTAATCCATACTTTCCCGCCACGTTTCATGTAACGAGTCATTGCAATACGGGCTGCTTCGATTTGACGGTTAGTAATCCAGTGAGATTCAGTTGCTTGTAAACCCCATTCACCAAATGCTACTTCTTTTCCGCCTTTAGCTTCACCGCGCATTTTTCCGCGGAATTCACGACGGTGTTTTACACGTTTAGGTACTAACATGATTATTTCCCTCCTTTCTCAGTGTTTTTTTTCGTTGGAAGAATTTCTCCACGATAGATCCACACTTTAACTCCTAGTTTTCCGTAAGTAGTGTCCGCTTCTTCCCATGCGTAATCAATGTCCGCACGTAATGTATGAAGTGGTACAGTTCCTTCAGAGTATCCTTCTGAACGAGCGATATCCGCACCGTTTAGACGACCTGATACTTGAGTTTTGATTCCTTTAGCGCCAGCACGCATTGCGCGTTGGATGGCTTGTTTTTGAGCACGACGGAAAGCAACACGGTTTTCTAATTGACGTGCAATTCCTTCGCCTACTAATTTTGCATCTAAATCTGGTTTTTTGATTTCAACGATGTTGATGTGAACTCGTTTGCCAGTTAATTTGTTTAATTCTTTTCTTAGGTTTTCGACTTCAGATCCGCCTTTACCGATAACCATACCTGGTTTAGCTGTGTGAATTGAAATGTTAACACGGTTTGCAGCGCGTTCGATTTCAATTGTAGATACAGCAGCATCAGCAAGTTTTGTTGCGATAAATTTACGGATTCTTAAATCTTCGTGTAAGAATTCAGCATACTCTTTTTCAGCATACCATTTCGCATCCCAGTCGCGGATGATGCCTACACGCATTCCAATTGGATGTACTTTTTGACCCACTGATTGTCCCTCCTCTTAAATGTTTAAGCTCTGTTTTCATAAAGAAAACAGCCTATTTCATGAGACTTATTTCTCTGTTACAACTACTGTGATGTGACTAGTACGTTTGTTGATTGGTGAAGCTGAACCTTTTGCACGAGGACGGAAACGTTTCATTGTTGGTCCTTCGTTAACAAATGCTTCAGATACGACTAAGCTTTCAACGTCTAAGTCAAAGTTGTTTTCTGCGTTAGCAACTGCTGACATTAAAACTTTTTCAATGATTCCAGCAGACTTGTTCGGTGTGAATTTCAAGATTGAAATTGCATCCGCAACGCTTTTCCCTCTGATAAGATCGATTACTAAACGTGCTTTACGAGGTGAAGTGCGAACTGTTTTTGCAGTTGCTTTAGCTGATGTAATTTGTTCTGACATTTGCATATCCTCCCCTCAAAATTAGCGTTTAGTTTTTTTATCGTCAGCAACGTGGCCACGATAAGTTCTAGTTGGTGCAAATTCACCTAATTTATGTCCTACCATGTCTTCTTGAATGTAAACAGGGACATGTTTCCGTCCATCATATACAGCGATTGTGAAACCTACGAATGATGGAAAAATTGTAGAGCGGCGAGACCAAGTTTTAATTACTTTTTTCTTTTCGGCACCTTGTTGTGCTTCGACCTTTTTCATCAAATGATCATCGACGAAAGGTCCTTTTTTTAAACTACGACCCATGGTGAACCTCCTCTCAAAATGTACGACACATGGTCAAAAAAATTATTTAGTACGACGACGAACGATAAGTTTGTCTGATTTAGCTTTTTTATTACGTGTTTTGTATCCAATTGCTGGTTGACCCCATGGAGATACTGGCGCTTTACGTCCAATTGGTGTTTTACCTTCACCACCACCGTGTGGGTGATCGTTAGGGTTCATTACGCTACCACGAACAGTTGGGCGTTTACGCATCCAACGAGAGCGGCCAGCTTTACCAATGTTGATTAATTCGTGTTGTTCGTTACCAACTGAACCGATTGTTGCACGGCAAGTTGCTAAGATCATACGAACTTCGCCAGAGTTTAAGCGGATTAATACGTATTTGCCTTCTTTACCAAGTACTTGCGCGCTTGTTCCAGCTGAACGGATTAATTGTCCACCTTTACCAGGTTTCATTTCAATGTTGTGGATAACTGTACCAACTGGAATGTTTTCCAATGGTAATGCGTTACCTACTTTAATATCTGCTTCTGGACCAGATACTAGGCGCATGCCTACTTCTAATCCTTTTGGTGCTAAGATGTATGCCTTAACCCCGTCTTCGTAATGAACTAACGCGATGTTAGCAGAACGGTTTGGATCGTACTCGATCGTTTTAACAACCGCTGCGACGTTATCTTTATTACGTTTGAAGTCAATCACACGGTATTGACGTTTGTGACCGCCACCTTGGTGACGAACCGTAATGCGACCGTTGTTGTTACGACCGGCATTGTTTTTTAATGGCTGTAACAATGATTTTTCTGGTGTTGAAGTTGTGATTTCAGCGAAATCAGAACTTGTCATGTTACGACGGCCATTTGTGGTAGGTTTGTACTTTTTAATCGCCACGTCTTATTTCCCTCCTACGTTGATATTGTTCAGGACTGCTTATTCAGCAGCTTCGAATAATTGAATTTCTTTTGAATCTTCAGTTAATGTAACGATCGCTTTGCGACGTTTTTTTGTATAACCTGCATATTTACCCATGCGTTTGAATTTTGGACGCACGTTTAAGATGTTTACGTTTGCTACTTTAACATCGAATGCTGATTCAACAGCTTGTTTTACTAAAGTTTTGTTTGCGCGAGTGTCCACTTCGAAAGTATATTTCTTTTCGTCCATAGCTAACATGGATTTTTCAGTGATCACTGGGCGTTTGATTACGTCTAGTAATTCCATTATGCAAGCACCTCCTCAATTTGAGTAAGAGCTGTTTGTGTTGCCAAGACTTTGTTAGCTGACACAACATCTAACACACTAACGTTATCAGAAGTTACTACAGAAACGTTTGGTAAGTTACGAGCTGATAAAGCTGCAAAGTCGTTACCATTTTCTAAAACAACTAATACTTTAGTATCGATAGACAAGTTAGCAAGAACTTGTTTGAATTCTTTTGTTTTTGGTGCATCGAAGCTTAAACCTTCTACTGCTACCAAGTTATTTTCAGCAACTTTATCTGATAATACAGATTTCATTGCTAAGCGACGAACTTTTTTAGGAAGTTTGTAGCTGTATGAACGCGGTGTTGGTCCAAAGACTACGCCACCTCCACGCCATTGTGGTGAACGGATTGAACCTTGACGAGCACGACCAGTTCCTTTTTGACGCCATGGTTTGCGGCCACCGCCACGAACAGCGCTACGGTTTTTAACTGCGTGTGTTCCTTGTCTTAATGAAGCACGTTGCATGATGATTGCATCATAGACAACACTTTCATTAGGTTCGATTCCGAAGATTTCTTCATTTAAAGTGATTTCACCGTTTTGAGTTCCATCTTGTTTGAATAATGCTACATTCGGCATTCCTTAGTTCCTCCTTTCCCTACACTTATTTAGCTTTCACAGCTGATTTGATTGTGATTAAAGATTTTTTCGCTCCAGGAATGTTTCCTTTGATTAAGATAACATTTCTTTCTACGTCCACTTTAACAACTTCAAGGTTTTGAATTGTTACGCGGTCGCCACCCATACGGCCGGCTAGTCGTTTATTTTTAAATACACGGTTAGGCGCTACTGGACCCATTGACCCAGGACGACGGTGATAACGAGAACCATGAGACATAGGTCCGCGGCTTTGGCCGTGACGTTTGATTGCCCCTTGGAATCCTTTACCTTTCGTAGTACCTGTAACATCAACAACGTCTCCTGCTTGGAAAACATCTACTTTGATTTCTTTACCTACTTCATATTCTCCTAGCTCAACATTCTTGAATTCTTTAATGAAGCGCTTAGGAGCCGTGTTTGCTTTTGCAACATGACCTTTCGCAGGTTTGTTTGATAAAACTTCACGTTTGTCTTGGTAACCAACTTGGATAGCTTCGTATCCGTCAGTTTCAACAGTTTTTACTTGTAAAACTACGTTTGGCGTAGCTTCAACTACTGTTACTGGAATTAATTCACCAGACTCAGTAAAGATTTGTGTCATTCCCACTTTTTTCCCTAAGATTCCTTTGGTCATGAGTACACCTCCATCTTAATTTTATAGTTTGATTTCAATATTAACACCAGACGGTAAGTCAAGCTTCATTAGAGCGTCAACTGTTTTTGGTGTTGGGTTCACAATGTCAATTAGACGTTTGTGAGTACGCATTTCGAATTGTTCGCGAGAATCTTTGTATTTATGAGTCGCACGAATAACTGTGTAAAGTGAGCGTTCTGTTGGTAATGGAATCGGACCTGATACGTCAGCTCCAGTTCTTTTTGCTGTTTCCACAATTTTATCCGCTGATTGATCTAAAATACGGTGTTCATACGCTTTTAAACGGATACGAATTTTTTGTTTTGCCATCTTGTTCCCTCCTTCGCCTATTTTAAAAGTAGACATAGCTCCACGAAAATTTATCCGGCATGCTCGTTCATGGCAAAGCGTCCGAGCGTGTCGCAACCTCTCGCTTCACAGCCGGCAAATCAAATCGTTGATCTACCAATGCTTTTTACACTCCTGTAAACAGCACCTTTTTGATTATACTATGAAAGGATAGTGTTAGCAAGGATTTTCTGCGTTTTTTTGAAAGAATTTTTTCTTGTTTTGAAAAGCATTTGTTTTGTTTTTCAATTCTTTTCATTCTATTTTTATAAAAAAAGAATTTGGGATTCCTTTTTTACCAGAATCTCAAATTCTTTCTTTTTTATTCTATTAACCAATCCGGCGCATTGGAATATCATTGTTATCTGGATGAACCAATAAATATTGAATAACATCAATATTGCTTGCTTGGAATGAGGCTGCACATGCTTGCAAATATAAGTCCCACATTCGATAGAAGCGCTCGCCTTTTTCGTCAACAATTTCTGTTTCTATATTATGGAAGTTTTTTGTCCAATGTTCCAACGTCAATTGATAATCTCTGCGCAAACTTTCCAAGTCAATCACTTGCAAGTCGTTTTCTGTCATATGGCCGACTAGCTCAGTGACACCAGGAATATAGCCACCCGGGAAAATATAACGATTAATCCAAGCATTTTTAGCCCCACCTTGTTGGCGACTGATCCCATGAATCAACGCCGTACCTTTAGGCGCTAAATTCCGCTGAACGACATCAAAATATTCATGTAGATTTTCCGCACCGACATGTTCAAACATCCCAACACTCGTAATATGGTCAAAAGACTCTCCTTTTAAATCACGATAATCCATCAACTTGACAGTCATTCGATCTTGTAGGCCTTCTTTTTCTATAATATGGCGAATATGATGAAATTGCTCTTCACTTAATGTAATCCCAGTTGCTTTGGCTCCGTATTCTTTCACCGCAGTTAAAATTAACGTGCCCCAGCCGCAGCCAATATCCAGTAAAGTGTCGCCCTCTTTGATAAACAATTTATCTAAAATATGATGAACTTTATTCACTTGCGCTTGTTCTAATGTATCTTCAGGCGTTTTAAAATAAGCACATGAATACGTCATTGTTTGGTCAAGCCATTTTTTGTAAAAATCATTTCCTAGATCGTAATGGCTGTGAATATCCTCTTGCGAGCGTTTTTTTGAATGACTTTCTTTAGGAAGCCATTTAATAAATTTAGCATTGTGTAAAAAGCTATCCTTTTGGTTATACACATCATAAATCAGCGCTTGGATATCGCCTTCGATTTCAATTTTGCGATCCATGTAGGCTTCCCCTAAAGTTAACGAAGCGTTATTCAGTAAATCCTTCACAGGAATTTTTTCATTGAATACAATTTTAAAAACCGGATCCCCCGACCCTTGCCCATACTCTTTGACGGTACCATCCCAGTATGTGACTTGTGTCTTTTTTGAAAAAGACCATTTAAACAGTTGACTGTACGTTTCTTTTTCTAACATTGCATTCCCTCCATTAAATACCATTTGAAGCCAAAACAAAAAGAAGTCGCTTTCCGGTAGTTCGTCAAAACAAACACCACAGTCCGTTCTAAACTGAAGCACAGAAAAGTTATCACCCCTTCTATGTTCCGCTTCTTTTTTTGCAATTACAGTTCTATTCTACTCCTCTTTTAAAAATTTGAACATTCTTTTAACGTAATACCTACTATTGTTATTCTTTATCACAAAAAAACTAGAGCCAGTCCTTGACAGACTCCTCTAGTTCTAAATATTATTCTTTCTTACGCATCCGTTGTTCCGCATGAGTGTATGCTCCATGCCACACGTGCCCCACATAAGGATTAACTTGAATACCGTGTTTAATCGCCGCTGCTACAAATTTTTTCGCTAAATTTACTGCTTCTAACACCGAATAACCTTTCGCCAAGCCAGCTGTGATTGCCGCTGAAAAAGTACAACCTGCACCATGATTATAATCAGTAGGATATAATTCATTTTCCAAAAGATGCGCAGTGTGACCATCGTAAAATAAGTCCAGTGCTTTTTCTCCAGCTAAGCGATGTCCCCCTTTAACCACGACATGTTTGGCTCCCATTTGTACAATTCGTTTTGCCGCTTCTTCCATCTCCGCCACGGAAGAAATTTCGCCTAAACCAGATAAGATGCCCGCTTCAATTAAATTAGGCGTGGCAACTAATGCTAATGGCAGTAAATCGTTTTTTAGGCCTTCCACACTTTTGGGTTGCAGAATTTGTGCCGTTCCCTTACAAGCAATGACTGGGTCAATCACGACTTTTTGAATTTTCTCTTGTTTAATGTACTTACTAGCCATTTTAATATTTTGTTCATTACCCATCATCCCTGTTTTCAAAGCCGCTACTGGACCGCCTGCAAAAACCGAAATCAATTGTTTTTCTAAGAGCGTTTCTGGCAATTCAGTTACTTCATGTGACCAACCTGTCGTAGGATCCATCGTCACAATCGAGGTTAAACTTGAAAATCCAAAAACTCCATACTCTTCAAATGTTTTTAAATCTGCTTGAATCCCTGCCCCTCCAGTTGAATCGGAGCCTGCAATCGTCAATACTTTTTCCATTAAATCACCTACCCTTTTCTCCAAGTATACTGAAGAAACAAGTCTGCTAAAACAGCCAATTGGCTTATTTTTTAGCCAGCCAATTTCTAAACAAAAAAAAGACCAGAGAATAAATTCTCTGGTCTTACGTCCGAATACCCCAGCTTTTCACGCTGGTTAAAACCATAGTTAAAAAGTTAATTATTTAACGATTTCAGTAACAACGCCTGAACCTACAGTACGTCCGCCTTCACGAATAGAGAAACGAGTTCCGTCTTCGATAGCGATTGGGTGAATTAATTCAACGTCCATAGCAACGTTATCACCAGGCATTACCATTTCAGTACCTTCTGGCAATTCTACAACACCAGTAACGTCTGTTGTACGGAAGTAGAATTGAGGACGGTAGTTAGTAAAGAATGGAGTGTGACGTCCGCCTTCTTCTTTTGATAATACGTATACTTCAGCTTTGAATTTTGTGTGTGGAGTGATTGTAGCTGGTTTAGCTAATACTTGTCCACGTTCGATATCTTCACGTGCTACACCACGTAATAAAGCACCGATGTTGTCGCCTGCTTCAGCGTAGTCTAATAATTTACGGAACATTTCAACACCTGTAACAGTTGTTTTAGATGTTTCGTCTTTAATACCAACGATTTCAACTTCGTCACCAACGCGAACTTCACCACGTTCAACACGGCCTGTAGCAACAGTACCACGTCCAGTGATTGAGAATACGTCTTCGACTGGCATCATGAATGGTTTGTCAGTATCACGTTCTGGAGTTGGGATATATTCGTCAACTGCAGCCATTAATTCTAAGATTTTTTCTTCATAAGACTCGTCGCCTTCTAAAGCTTTCAAAGCAGAACCTGCGATAACTGGAACATCATCGCCTGGGAAATCGTATTCTGATAATAAGTCACGAACTTCCATTTCTACTAATTCTAATAATTCTTCGTCATCAACCATATCCATTTTGTTTAAGAATACAACGATGTATGGTACACCAACGTTACGTGATAATAAGATATGTTCACGTGTTTGAGGCATAGGACCATCAGCAGCAGAAACTACTAAGATAGCTCCGTCCATTTGAGCAGCACCAGTGATCATGTTTTTAACGTAGTCCGCGTGTCCTGGGCAGTCAACGTGTGCATAGTGACGAGTTTCAGTTTCATATTCGATATGAGAAGTGTTGATTGTGATTCCACGTTCTTTTTCTTCTGGAGCGTTATCGATAGAATCGTAGCTTTGTGCTTCCCCGCCACCGTGTTTTGATAATACAGTAGCAATTGCAGCTGTTAATGTAGTTTTACCATGGTCAACGTGTCCGATAGTACCAATGTTAACATGGGATTTAGAACGGTCAAATTTTTCTTTTGCCATTTTGAATGTTCCTCCTAAAAATATAAATTTTATTGTTTGTTTTATATGTGATAGACGCTACTAAAAATCGTCTGATCATCATAAGCTATTTTACACGAAATCTTGAAAAAAGGATAGTTCTAAAAACAAACCTTTTATTCTCAAGGAAAATTATGCGTTGCCGCCGTTTTTCTTGATGATTTCTTCTTGAACAGACTTAGGTACGTCTTCATAGTGGTCAAATACCATCATAAATGTACCGCGTCCTTGTGTTGCTGAACGTAATGTTGTAGCATAACCAAACATTTCAGCTAAAGGTACCATCGCATTAACGATTTGAGAGTTACCGTGTGCTTCCATACCTTCCACACGTCCACGACGACTTGTTACGTGTCCCATGATATCACCTAAGTAATCTTCAGGAACAGTAATTGTAACTTTCATCATTGGTTCTAAAATAACTGGGTTTGCATTTTTAGCCGCAGCTTTCAATGCCATAGAAGCAGCTACACGGAAGGCCGTTTCATTTGAATCGACATCGTGGTATGAACCATCGTAAAGTTTTGCTTTGATATCAACTAATGGATAACCAGCAAGAACACCGTTGTTCATAGAGTCTTCTAACCCTTTTTCAACTGCTGGGATGTATTCACGAGGAACCACACCACCGACAATTGCGTTTTCAAACTCGAAGCCTTTACCTTCTTCATTTGGTGTAAATTCAACCCATACGTGACCGTATTGTCCTTTACCACCAGACTGACGAACGAATTTACCTTCTGCTTTAGTCGCAGCACGGAATGTTTCGCGGTAAGATACTTGAGGAGCACCTACGTTAGCTTCAACTTTGAATTCACGTTTCATACGGTCTACTAAAACGTCTAAGTGCAATTCACCCATACCAGAGATAACTGTTTCACCAGTTTCAACGTTTGTTTCAACGCGGAATGATGGATCTTCTTCAGCAAGTTTTTGTAGAGCCACGCCCATTTTATCTTGGTCAGCTTTTGATTTAGGTTCAACAGCGACTTGGATAACTGGGTCAGGGAATTCAATAGATTCAAG
The DNA here is from genome assembly GCF_050541505.1 of Enterococcus sp. DIV0183. Taxonomy (NCBI): domain Bacteria; kingdom Bacillati; phylum Bacillota; class Bacilli; order Lactobacillales; family Enterococcaceae; genus Enterococcus; species Enterococcus sp. DIV0183. The sequence goes on along the minus strand of NZ_CP172932.1, from coordinate 176,346 downwards.
AATAACTGGTGCATCTAATGCACATAATGTATCACCAGTTGTTGTGTCTTTTAGACCAACAGCAGCAGCGATATCACCAGAGTACACTTTGTCAATTTCTTGACGAGTGTTGGCGTGCATTTGTAGGATACGACCGATACGTTCTTTTTTGCCTTTTGAAGCGTTCAATACGTATGAACCACTTTCAAGGACACCAGAATAAACACGGAAGAAAGTTAAACGACCTACGAATGGGTCAGTCATAACTTTAAATGCTAATGAAGCGAAAGGTGCTTCGTCATCAGCTGGACGAGTTGTTTCTTCGTCTGTTTTAGTATCGATCCCTTTGATAGCATCGATATCTAATGGAGATGGTAAGTAATCAAGAACAGCGTCCAACATTAATTGAACCCCTTTATTCTTGAATGCTGAACCAGCTAATACAGGGAAGAACTCAACGTTGATTGTTGCTTGACGGATACCAGCGACTAATTCTTCTTCAGTGATTTCTTCACCTTCAAGATATTTCATCATTAAGTCTTCGTCAGTTTCAGCAACAGCTTCAACTAATTTTTCGCGCCATTCTTGCGCTTTTTCTAAATAATCTTCAGGAATATCAGTTTCTTGAATATCTGTTCCCAAATCATTTGTGTAGATTTCAGCTTTCATTTTAATCAAGTCAATGATTCCAGTGAAGTCTTCTTCAGCTCCGATTGGAATTTGAATTGGATGAGCGTTTGCTTGTAAACGATCATGTAATGATTCTACTGAATAGAAGAAGTCCGCACCGATTTTATCCATTTTGTTACAGAATACAATACGAGGAACTTTATATTCAGTCGCTTGACGCCAAACAGTTTCTGTTTGAGGTTCTACACCTGATTGAGAGTCAAGAACTGTTACCGCACCATCTAATACGCGTAGAGAACGTTGTACTTCAATTGTGAAGTCCACGTGTCCTGGAGTATCGATGATATTTACACGGTAGCCTTTCCACTGTGCAGTTGTCGCAGCGGATGTAATCGTGATACCACGTTCTTGTTCTTGTTCCATCCAGTCCATTTGTGAAGCACCTTCATGGGTTTCACCGATTTTATGGATTTTACCAGTGTAGTACAAGATACGCTCAGTTGTTGTTGTTTTACCAGCATCAACGTGGGCCATGATACCAATGTTACGAGTTTTTTCAAGTGAAAATTCTCTTGCCATTTTGTATGTTTACTCCTCTCTTTATTTAAATCGATTGTAAATTGACTTTCTGCTGCCACTTTACGCGACAGACAGAGAGGATCTTACCAACGATAATGAGCAAATGCGCGGTTTGCGTCTGCCATTTTGTGTGTGTCTTCGCGTTTTTTAACAGAAGCGCCAGTGTTGTTAGCAGCATCCATGATTTCTTTCGCTAGACGTTCTTCCATTGTGTGTTCACCACGTAGACGTGCGTAGTTAACTACCCAACGTAAACCTAAAGTTGTACGACGTTCTGGACGAACTTCAACTGGTACTTGGTAGTTAGAACCCCCAACACGACGTGCTTTAACTTCAAGAACAGGCATAACGTTTTTCATTGCTTGTTCAAAAACTTCCAATGGATCGTTACCTGTAGATTCTTTGATGATATCAAATGAATTATAGATAATGTTAGCAGCAATCCCGCGTTTACCGTCAACCATTACACGGTTGATTAAGCGAGTTACTAATTTTGAGTTATAAATTGGATCTGGTAAAACATCACGTTTTGCAACAGGACCTTTACGAGGCATCCGTAACTCCTCCTTCCGAAATATGATTTTTCAAGTTGTTATTGTCTTATTATAATTAAGCTTTAGGACGTTTTGTACCGTATTTAGAGCGGCTTTGTTTACGGTCGTTAACACCGGCAGTATCAAGCGCACCACGAACGATATGGTAACGTACCCCTGGTAAGTCTTTTACACGTCCACCACGTAATAATACCACGCTGTGTTCTTGTAAGTTGTGACCGATACCTGGGATATAAGCTGTAACTTCGATTAAGTTTGACAAACGAACACGGGCATATTTACGTAAAGCTGAGTTCGGTTTTTTAGGTGTCATCGTACCCACACGTGTACAAACTCCACGTTTTTGCGGAGAGTTAACGTTTGTTTGAGTTTTCTTAAAACTGTTATATCCTTTGTTTAAGGCTGGTGAATCAGATTTTTCTACTTTAGATTTACGAGGTTTACGTACTAATTGGTTAATTGTAGGCATTCCTTGTTCTCCTCCTTCCTTACTTCGCTTCTAGTTCCACACATCCAGGTGGTTCTTTTTTCGCGATAAAAAATAATGCAATCTCTGCACTCTTTATCAAATATGCTTTGATAGACAGTCAGCACGTCCCTATAAGGAACCTGTAGATAAAGCACCTTTGTTAGGATACCACGATAAGCATCAGCTGTCAACCCTCTTCTTTCGCCTTTCGAAAAAAAGCTTTTCCTTCTATTTAAACGTACTTTTCCTTTAAAAATTTTTATGACTTTTTCAAAAACTTTCTATCTTTTTTAGTTAAATAACGGTACAATATCTTTGACTATTGAAGGGGGCGGAAAACAGCGATGAATCTGAAACAAATGGTAGGAATCGAAGCTGCAAAATATGTAGAAGACGGCATGATTGTCGGTTTGGGTACTGGCTCAACAGCAAAATTTATGGTAGACGAAATTGGTCGTCGCGTAAAAGAAGAAGGATTGTCAATCGTAGGGGTTACTACTTCAAAAGAAACAGAGAAACAAGCCTTGGCCTTGGGCATTCCTTTAAAAAGTATTGATGAGGTTCCGTATGTGGATCTTACGATTGATGGCGCCGATGAAATCAGCGCTGATTTTCAAGGAATCAAAGGCGGTGGGGCTGCCTTACTTTTTGAAAAAATTGTGGCCACTTATTCAAAGAAATGTATTTGGATTGTGGATAAATCAAAAATGGTGGACGATTTAGGAGCTTTCCCACTTCCAGTTGAGGTTGTTCCTTATGGCAGCCGCCAATTAGTGCATTTATTTGAAGAAAAAGGCTATCACCCAACACTTCGTTTAAACGCTGCTGGCGAAACATTAATAACAGATGGAGGCCACCATATCATCGATTTGCATTTAGAAAAAATTACAGATCCAGAAGCTTTAGGTTCTTATTTAGACAACTTGGTTGGCGTCGTTGAACACGGCTTATTTTTAAATATGGTTTCTATGGTAATCGTCGGTTATGAAGATGGACCGAAAACCTTACATGTTCCCGCACGTTAAGAATGTGTGAAAAAAGATTATTTATATAGGAAGGATAATATATGAAACGAATTGGTTATGCACGCACAACTATTATTGAAGACGATTTAAAAAATCAACTAACCACTCTCCAATCGTTTGGTTGTGATGATATTTTCCAAGAGACATTTGATCCTCAAGCGGAGATCAGTGTCTTAGACGAAGTCGAAAAACTTCTTTCTGCTGGGGATACACTTATTGTTTGTAAATTGCACCATTTAGGTAAAACAACCCGCCAATTAACAGACTTTATGAAAATGTTAAAGGAAAAACAAGTTGATTTTGTCAGCATTTCAGAAGGAATTGATACTTACCTTCCAACAGGTGAAGCCTATTTCCAATTAATGGAGAGCTTATCTGCGATGGAATGTGCACTAATTAAAGAACGAACACTCGTTGGGCTCCACAAAGCTCGTGAAAACGGAAAAGTAGGTGGACGTCCAAAAATCGATGGACGCACCGTCCGCAAAATCCGTGCATTATATTACGAAAACAAAGAAACCATCCAGTTTATTTCTAATAAATGCGGCGTTTCGGTGGGCACTTGTTATAAGTACATCAATTTACCTGAGACAGATGTCGAACGGCTGTATTCCTAAGAATAAAAAAGAAGTCCTTCAGATGGGGCTTCTTTTTTGATTCGATTTCACTCTAATTTTTCAGCAACTTTCACGTTTTTTTACTATTTTCCATTGGAAATCTTGCGCAAAACGGTGTACAATAAACGTGGAAATCTTATTTTCAGAAAACTAAACTCAAAGGAGAGCTTATACATGCCAAAATTAGTTTTTTCTCGTCATGGACTTAGCGAATGGAATGCCTTAAACCAATTTACTGGATGGGCTGACGTAGATTTAGCACCTGAAGGTGTTGAAGAAGCAAAAGAAGGCGGCCGTAAAATTAAAGAAGCAGGCATCGAATTCGACGTTGCTTATACTTCTGTTTTAACTCGTGCCATCAAAACTTGTAACTATTTACTAGAATACTCAGATCAATTATGGGTACCTCAAATCAAATCTTGGCGCTTAAACGAACGTCATTATGGTAAATTACAAGGACTAAACAAAAAAGAAACTGCTGAAAAATACGGAGACGAACAAGTCCACATCTGGCGTCGTTCTTACGATACTCTTCCTCCATTAATGGAAGCAACAGATGAAGGTTCTGCAGCAAACGACCGTCGTTATGCAATGTTAGACCAACGCGATATTCCTGGTGGCGAAAACTTGAAAGTTACTTTGGAACGTGCATTACCATTCTGGCAAGATGAAATTGCGCCAGCTTTAAAAGACAACAAAACTGTCTTAGTAGCGGCTCATGGTAATTCATTACGTGCTTTAGCTAAACACATCGAAGGCATTTCTGATGAAGATATTATGGATCTTGAAATCCCAACAGGTAAACCATTAGTTTATGAATTAAACGATGATTTAACTGTGAAAGAAAAATACTACTTATAAGAACTTGTTTCTTATTAACAAAAGCGGTTTGCCAAGGCAAACCGCTTTTTTATGGATTAAATAAATTGACTTTCGGTTAAACAATCTTTATAAATCGCTACTATGTCCGCTACATCCAATGGTACATAAGCCTTTTCAGCAATTGCACTATGGGCCACAGCTTGTTGTGCCATTTCTTCAAATTTATCTGCTTCGATGCCAACTTCTGGTAATGTCATTGGAATGCCACAAGCCACAAAGTAATCATACAATGCTTGAATACCTTTTTTCGCTGCTACTTCCTCTTCTTGTTCGACTATTCCCCAAACATTTCGAGCAAACTGTGCAAACTTGCCTACGGTTTGTTCAGACAAAACGTAATTCATCCAACGAGGCGTTAAAATTGCTAAGCCAATCCCATGCGTAATGTCATAAAACGCACTTAATTCATGTTCCATTGGGTGACAAGACCAAACACCTTGTTTGCCGCGCCCTGTTAACCCATTTAAGGCTAAACTACTTGCCCACATTAAATTAGCACGTGCATCATAATCTTCTGGATTTTCTAAAGCAATAGGACAATTTTTGATAACCGTTCGCATTAAGCCTTCTGACACAAAATCTTGGACGTCCGTGCCTGTCGAAATACTAAAATAGTTTTCAATCAAATGACTGAAAATATCCGCTGAGCCAGCTGCTGTTTGATTTTGAGGAACCGTAAAAGTATTCGTTGGATCCAAGAACGAAACTTTTGGAATCATATTCGGACCACCAAAGCCTAATTTTTGATTGGTTTCTAAGTTAGAAATGACAGCACCTGCGTTCATTTCACTACCTGTTGCTGCTAAAGTCAAGATGGTCACGATTGGTAAAGCAGGACCAGTATACCCTTTTCTGGCTGCAATAACTGTCCAGATATCTTCTTCCGAATAAAAGCCCGCAGCTATTGCTTTGGAACAGTCAATGGTTGAACCACCGCCAACTGCTAAAATAACATCGACTTGGTTTTCTTTACACAACTCAATTCCTTTTCTAACGGTTTCAATGCGCGGGTTTGGTTCGACACCGCTCAACTCAATCAGTGTATGCCCGTTTTTTTGGGCCAAATCAGTAATTTGTTGGTACAAGCCATTACGTTTGATACTACCGCCACCATAAACAAGTAAGACATTTTTGCCAAATTGATCTAACACAGCAGGTAATTCGTCTAAACAATCTTTCCCAAAACGGATGTCTGTTGGTACATAAAAATTAAAGTTTTCCATTCTTTCATCCTCCATTCAATCCTCTTACGCATTTATCATACTATTTTTTCAAAAATCCGCCAATAAAAAAGCCGAGCAAATGACAGTTGCTTTCACAACGATCGCTTGACCCAGCTTTTGATTCTTTTTTATAACGAATCGCTTGTTTTGATTAACAAATAAAGAAAATAAGGCGCACCGATGATCGCAACAATAATCCCTGCAGGCATTTCTCCATTGCCAGGCAATAGCCGACCAATCGTATCACTAACCAATAAAAGTAAACTCCCAAACAACGCCGCCAATGGCAATACCTGTTTTTGTTGCGTAAAACCACATTTGCGAGCAATATGTGGCGCAAGTAAACCTAAAAAATTAATTCCCCCTGTAACGGAAATCGCTGATGCCGCCAGCATCACCGCTAACAGCAACGAAACGATTCGTTCTTTTTTCACAGCAATACCTACAGAAATAGCTGTTTCGTCCCCCAATTGTAAAATATCCAACAGACGATGACGCTTCATCGCAAAAAAGAACCCAATGACTAGCCAAGGCAACAAAGCGCCCACAAAGAACCAATTACTGCCCCAGATACTGCCTGCTTGCCACATTGTAACAAAACGGTACTTTTCAGTGTCAATTTTTGATGTAATTAATAAGGTGAGTGCTGAAATACCCGTACTCAAAATGACACCCGCTAAGACCATTCGAACTGGCGTCAATCCTAAACGATGATGATACGCGATTACCAAAATCCCAACAGCCGCTAGCAAGCCGCCAACTAAGGCCACGAGCGGAAGTGCAAACGTCGTGATACTTGTCGTCTCAACAAAACTAATAAACAAAATCACTGCCAAACCCGCACCCGCATTAATGCCTAAAATCCCAGTATCTGCTAACGGATTCCGAGTAATCCCTTGAAGAATAGCGCCGCTTAAGCCTAAAGCTGCGCCCGCTAGGACCGCAAGCACAATCCGTGGTAACCGAAAATCCCAAACTAACAGTTGTTTGGCCTGACTTCCCTGTCCCAAAAGAAGGGCTTTTAAATCCATGAAGGAAACAGATAATTCCCCTTGCGTTAAACTGATACAAGCAGTTAGGATAATCCCAACTATTAAGATAGCCACCCAACGGGACACTTTTTTCTGTGTCATCCTAGTTGCCCTCCTTTACGAAATAAATAAAGAAAGAATGGGATGCCAATTAAGGCCGTGATAATCCCAAATGGTGTTTCAAAAGGCGGATTCACCATTCGAGCGATTAAATCTGCCACCAAAACGAGGAGCGCACCGCCTAACGCCGAGAACGGAATCAAGCGCCGGTAATTTTCTCCAGAAACTGTTCGCATCACATGAGGCACCACCAAACCAACAAAACTGACCGAGCCAACCAGCGCCACAGACAATCCTGATAAAAGCAAAATCGTTATACTGGCAAACAACCGAATACGCTGCGGATTTCGCCCCAAACCAATTGTTGCATCATCGCCAAACCGTAAAATAGTCACCGACGGACTAATCAGAATTGCTAATGCAAATGCGCCCAGAAAGATCGGGACGACTATTTTTAATTGTGCCCAAGAAATAACGCTGACACCGCCAAGAAACCAAAACGTTAACTCTTGACTCAAATTGAACTGAATGGCTAAGAATTGACTAAATGATAAAAAAAGGGCACTAATACCAGCTCCCACTAAGGTCAGACGCATGGGGCTTGCTCCTCGAATTGAATGATTAGAAAGATAATAAATCAGTGCCACACTCACGCCGGCACCAAGAAAAGAAACAACTAAAAGCCACCAATAACTTGCCTGAGGGAGGAAAGCAAAAACAAGCGCTAAGCCCAAGCCAGCCCCAGCATTGATACCCAGCAAGCCAGAATCTGCCAATGGGTTTTGCGTAATCCCTTGCGCTAACGCCCCACTCACCGCTAAACTTGCCCCCACAAAAGCGGCCCCTAAAATCCGCGGCAACCGAACCGTTTGGATGACTTGATGCGCTTGATTGGTCGCATCGAAGTGCGTAAATGATTCAATAATCGTTTGAATCGAAACCGACGTCGCACCAAACATCAATGACAGAAGCATTGTCCCCAGTAGCAAAAAAAGACAGACAAGCAACACTTGCCATTGGTGTCTACAAAATCCGCTTATGCCCTTCATCCATCCAGCTCCATTTCCATCAACTCATAAGAAAGCACTAGTGGCCGCTGTATCTGACTATGATAACTAATTTCTGCTTGAATAGCGAAAACATCTGCTAAGCCAGTAACAGTAATCACTTCTTGCGGTGTTCCCTCATTGATAATCTTTCCCTCTTTCATCGCAATCACGCGATCAGAAAAACGAGAAGCTAAATTAATATCATGAATCGTCATCACGATAGTTTTCTGATGTTCTTGATTAATTCGTTTTAACACATTTAAAATTTCTAGCTGATGCGCTGGATCCAAATAGGTGGTCGGTTCATCTAAAATTAAAATATCTGTATCCTGCACTAGCGCCATAGCAATCCAAACCCGTTGACGTTGTCCACCTGATAAAATCGCCACAGACTCTCTAGCTAACTCAGTTAAGCCTGTTAATTCTAATGCCCATTGTATGTACTCTTGATCTTCTGCGGTGACACTTTTCCAGCCCGATTGATATGGATACCGCCCGAAAGAGACGAGGTCAAAAACAGATAAATCGATTGTATTTTCTGGCGTTTGTGATAAGATCGCTAGTTCTTGCGCCACTTCTTTTGAAGAAAAATGTTGAAGTTCTTGGTTCTTAATGAACACCTTGCCTTTCTCAGCTGGCAAAATACGCGCAAGTGTTTTTAACAAGGTCGATTTGCCACAACCATTTGGTCCAATAATACTTGTAATAGTTCCCGCTTCAAATGAACAGTTCAGCGCTTCACTAATCACTTGACGACCATATCCTGTAGTTAAGTCCTCTGCCTCTAAATAATTCATAACCATTCCTCTTTAATTTTTCTGTCGTTATTTTACATTTATTGAGAATCGTTCTCACTCATTGTTCCTTGATTATAAAAGACCCTTCCTTAAAAAGCAATGTTTCTTCCAATCAAAAAAAACGAATTATCTAAAAAATGCAACTTATTTGCTCAAAAAAGCAAGCGATGATTGACAAACGGTCGTTTTTAACTGATAATGAGAATCGTTATCAACTAAAAATAAAGGAGTTACACAATGAAACTTTTAAAAAAGACGGTCCTAATTGGTACAACCCTTCTTCTTGGTTCATTCTTACTCGCAGCTTGTGGTAATACGAATAAAGAAGCCAACAACGCTGACAAAACACATGAAGTAACAGATACCTTAGGCAATAAAGTAACCGTCCCCGCGAAACCCAAACGGATTATTGCGAGTTATTTAGAAGATTATCTAGTTGCATTAGGAGAAAAACCAGTGGCACAATGGACAGTTGGACAAGGCAGCATTCAAGATTATTTAGCGAAAGAATTGAAAGATGTCCCCACTATCTCCTATGACTTGCCATATGAAGCGGTTCTAAAATTTGAACCTGACTTATTATTAATCAGTTCATCTGCTCTAGTTGAAGGCGGTAAATACAAAGAATACAGTAAAATTGCGCCAACTTATGTAGTCAAAAACGGCGAAAATGTCACCTGGCGTGATCAATTGGAAGATATTGCCACTGTTTTAGATAAAAAAGAACAAGCGAAAAAAGTGTTAGAAGATTATGATACCTTAACCAAAGGCGTCCAAGAAGACCTTGGCAAAAAAGATGCTGGCAAATCTGCGGCAGTCTTATGGGTAACCAACAACCAAGTCTTTATGGTTAGCGATAATCGCTCAAGCGGAACCGTGCTCTATCAGGACTTAGGCCTCCAAGTTCCAAAATTAGTGGAAGAAATTTCTAAAAACGCTACTGCGGATTGGAATCAAGTTTCTTTAGAAAAATTAGCTGAGCTTGACGCAGACCACATTTTCCTTGTAAACAGCGATGAATCAGCACCTCTTTTCCAAGAAGCAATTTGGAAGAACTTACCTGCTGTGAAAAATAACCAAGTTCATACCTATGATAAAAAAAGTAGTTGGTTATACAACGGACCTATTGCGAATACTCAAATTGTTGAAGATGTAAAAAAAGCGCTCTTAAATTAAAAAAATGCTTGGATGAAAATAATCATCCAAGCATTTTTTAATTAGCAATTGCCGTTTCTAAACCAACTTCAATCATTTCATTAAACGTCGTTTGGCGTTCTTCTGCCGTTGTTTCTTCGCCTGTCACCAAGCTATCACTCACCGTCATAATCGCCAATGCTTCTACATCAAATTTTGCTGCTAAATAATATAACATTGCCGCTTCCATTTCAATCGCTAATACCCCGTATCGACCTAAACGAAAGACATCATCTAAGCTATCTTTGTAAAAAACATCATCTGACAATACGTTACCAACATGGGTAGTAAAGCCTTTTGCTTTAGCAATTTCGTAAGATTTGAGTAAAAGGTCGAAGCTCGCAATTTGTGGAAAATCATATTTAGGAAAATCATTGCGAATCGCGGAAGAAGGCGTCGCTGCTGCTTGTGCGATAACTAATTCACGAACGTTGACTTTTTCTGAAATAGAACCACACGTACCAACACGAATTAACTTCTTCACATCGTAAGAGTTAATTAACTCATGGGCATAAATACCTGCTGAAGGCATCCCCATCCCTGTTCCTTGGACCGAAACACGCTGTCCCTTATACGTTCCTGTGTAACCTAACATTCCACGAACTTGATTATAGCAGACAGGATTCTCTAAAAAAGTTTCCGCAATATATTTTGCTCGGAGGGGATCCCCTGGTAGTAAAATTTTATCGGCAATTTCACCTGGTTTTGCTTCGATATGCACACTCATTCTGGTTTACTCCTTTTTTATAAAGCTGCTAGTGTTGCTTTCACTAACTCTTTGAATTGTCCTTTAACGCGTTCAGTTGTTTCAACTACTTCTGCATGATTTAAACTACTTTGCATACCAGCTGCTAAATTCGTAATACAAGAGATGCCTAGTACTTTCATGCCACTATGCACAGCTACAATGACCTCCGAAACAGTTGACATGCCAACTGCATCTGCACCCATCGTCCGTGACATCCGAATTTCTGCAGGCGTTTCATATGTCGGGCCAGAAAAGCCCATATACACGCCTTCTTTTAAATCAATATTTTGTTCCGCAGCCACTTTTTTTGCCACTTCCCGATATTCTTGCGTGTAAGCATGACTCATATCTGGAAAACGCGGCCCGATTTCTTCATCATTTTCACCAATTAACGGATTATCGCCTGTAAAATTAATGTGGTCATTGATTAACATCAAATTCCCCGGTGTATATGTTTCATTTACACCACCAGCTGCGTTGGTTACAATCATTGAATGAATGCCTAAAGCAGCCATCACACGAACGGGATAAGTGACCGTTTGCATCGAATGTCCTTCATAATAATGAAAACGTCCTTGCATCGCCAAAACTTTTTTTCCAGAAAGCGTTCCGTAAACTAATTGTCCAGCATGTCCAACGACTGTTGAAACAGAAAAATGGGGAATTTCAGAGAAAGGAATAGCAATCGCATCGGTTATTTCATTAGCTAATTCACCTAACCCAGAACCTAAGATTAGACCGAAGTCTGCTTGTTGCACCCCTTTTTCTTTCAAAAACTCAGTTGTTTCGTTTAAATGGTTCGTTAACGTTGTCATGTGTTGCCTCCTCGAATTATTGTAATTGATTTAAAAAGCTTTGACCGTTTTCCGTTGCAGGAACTTCAAAGTTTTCAGCAATCGTTGCTGAAATATCTGAATAAAATCCTTGTGGCAAGCTGCCTTGTTTTGTCATTTTTTTACTATAAGCCAATAAAGGTACATATTCACGTGTGTGGTCTGTTCCTGGGAAAGTTGGGTCATTCCCGTGATCTGCTGTAATTAAAAGCAAATCATCTTCGGCCATAGCTGCCATAATCTCTGGCAAACGACCATCAAAATCTTCGATGGCTTTTGCATAGCCCTTTACATCACGACGGTGGCCATACAGCGCATCGAAATCCACTAAGTTAGTAAAACTTAAACCTGTGAAATCTTTGTTCATGACCGTTAATAATTGATCCACCCCATCCATATTGCTCTTCGTGCGGATAGCTTCAGTAATTCCTTGCCCATTAAAGATGTCGTTAATTTTCCCAACAGCGATCACATCATTGCCGTTTTCTTTCAACGAATCTAAAACAGTATGGCCAAAAGGATCTAGAGCATAGTCATGACGGTTACTGGTTCGAGTGAAATTACCTGGTTCACCAACATACGGGCGAGCGATAATCCGACCAATCATATAAGGTTCGTCTTTCGTAATGTCACGAACATATTGACAAATTTTATACAATTCTTCTAATGGAATAATGTCTTCATGCGCCGCAATTTGTAAAACAGGGTCCGCTGAAGTATAAACGATTAAATCCCCTGTTTTCATTTGATGTTCGCCGTAATCATCAATGACTGCTGTCCCGCTATATGGTTTGTTACAAACAACTTTTCGCCCAGAAAAATCTTCAATTTGTTTCAGTAATTCTTCAGGAAAGCCGTTTGGGAATACCCGAAAAGGTTTTTTGATGTTCAAGCCCATAATTTCCCAATGACCGGTCATAGTATCTTTTCCAACAGAAATTTCTTCTAATTTGGTGGCATAGCCATCGTGGTCTGCCACTGCTTTGACACCTGTTAAAGGAGCAATAGTTCCCAATCCAAGTTTTTCTAAATGAGGAATGGTTAGTCCCGCTTCTTTGGCAATATGACCCAGTGTATCACTGCCGACATCTCCAAATTTTTCAGCATCTGGTGCTTCACCAATACCGACTGAATCTAGTACGATTAAATGAACACGTTTAAACACACTTGCTTCCTCCTCTAAGGTCGTAAATACGTCAAGAATGACAATTATTTTACGCTAGCCTTTTAAATAGTCTCGAGAATCAAACAGAATAATCTATTTATTCTCAGCTCTTCAATTATACCATGAATCCGCTATTATTGCCTGAAAGAGCATTAAAATTTTCAATGATTCCTTCGATTTTAGCAGGGCTTAAAAACTGAAAGAAAAAAAGTCTCCCACCGTAATTAGGAAACTTTTTTATTGTTTTTTTCGAATAGCCTGCTCCTTAAAAAGAACACGACTCTTTATACAATCAAAACTTTTAACACTCCAAGCGGTCTCCCTCTTTTGGCACATTTAAATACCAGATAACCGCTTCTGATAAAATCACACCAATGCCAATGGGCGGATAAAAATAAATGCCGATATATCCGATTGCGAAAAGACAAAGATGAATGATTTTTGTTGCCTTACTATAAGATTTCGATTTTCTTAACTTAGCTGCACCTTGTGGATCTTTCACTACATTGTCTTCATAAATGATCCTTGTTAGCAAGAAGTAGGCAAAATCCCAAATCGTATACACAACAAGATAAAAATAAACGGGTGCCCGCATCCACCAAAATTCACTCACCCAAGCAGTTGCTACCGGAATGAAGGCCATGGAGAATAACCAAAAATTATTTGCCCAAAACGCTTTTTTAGAAAACCAATGAGTTACGGACATTATGTAATGATGATTGTACCATGCGATACAGATAAAAATAAAACTGACAATAAACGATAAAAAATATGGGATATTTTCTATCAAACCTGCCAAAACACCCACTTGAGGGGTTTTAATTTCTAAAATCATGATGGTCATGATGATGGCAATGACTGCATCACTAAATGCTTCTACACGTGTTTTATTCATTGAACGTCCTCCACTTTTCCTATGCTTACTACAAACAAAAGTATAGCAGAAAAACCAACGATTTTTGAAAAAAAGCTGCTAGAGCTGTTTGGTTTTTTTCAAAATTTCGACACTTCCTTCGAATTGTAAAAAACAGCCAAAGGAAAAAAGTTAAGTCTCCTTTATCAACTCGCTTTTTTGCAGTGAAGCAGTGCCTAATGTCGCTTGTGTTCAACTGATTATCCTAAGAAAAGAAATGGCCCCCCGTCGCTTTGACGGAGGGCCTATTTCTTTTCTTATTTCGTTTTGACGTAATTTTTCCCGTTCGCTTTTGGTCCCGATGATTTTCCGAAGAACACAACTAGGACTAAAATGGTCAATACGTATGGTGCTGCTTGTAGATAAACTTTTGGAATTTCTGAAATAATTGGTAGGTTTTCCCCAGCAATACTCAAGTTTTGTGCAAAACCAAAGAATAAGGCTGCGCCCATTGCCCCAAGTGGATTCCATTTACCAAAGATCATTGCGGCCATTGAAATAAACCCTTGTCCTGCAATTGTGGTAATCCCAAAACGACCCGCAATACTTTGAGCAAAGACAGCTCCGCCCATACCGCCTAAGAAGCCGGATAGCAAGACGCCAGAATAACGCATTAAGTAGACATTAATTCCCAATGTATCTGCCGCTTGTGGATGTTCCCCCACAGAACGTAACCGTAAGCCAAAACGTGTTTTATAAATGACAAACCAAGCTAAAATCGCAATCAAAATTGCTACGAAAGCTGGCAAAGAGGTTTTTGCAAAGAATAGTTCACCAATCACTGGAATTTTTGACAATCCTGGGAAAGAAAAATAGCCAAATGATTGTGTAATCATATCTGTTTGTCCTTTTTGATAAATAACTTTTACTAGGAAAACCCCTAGCGCCGGTGCCATCAAGTTAATGACAGTACCACTGATAATATGATCTGCTCGTAAGTTAATAGTTGCAACGGCATGTAAGAGAGAAAAGACAATCCCAACAACGCCTCCTACTAAACAAGCAATCCATGGTGTCGCCGCGCCAAATGTATCAGCAAACGTCAAGTTAAAAACGACCGAACTGAAAGCGCCCATTACCATAATACCTTCCAAACCAACGTTAACCACACCACTTCGTTCTGAGAACGTTCCGCCTAATGCTGTCAAGATGAGCGGAGTTGCATACACTAATGTTTGCGTGATGATTGAGGAAATTGTTGCTAAATCCATTAGATGTCTCCCCCCTCTTGATTGTTTTTGTCTGGCGCCGCTTCAATTGTTTCTACAATCGCTACTTCTTTTTTACTACCAGACGCTTTTGCTAACAAGAAACGAATTAAATAACTAATTCCCACAAAGAAAATAATTGCTGCAATAACAACATCAACTAATTCGGTTGGTACACCAGCTATCAACGGCATTCCTTGTCCACCAAGTTTTAACATTCCAAACAGTAATGCGGAAAGTAAAATCCCGATTGAGCTACCTGCTCCTAATAGAGACACGGCCATACCATCGAACCCAATGCTCAACGATGTGTTTTGAATAAAGAAGTTTTGGAAAGTCCCCAATCCTTGGATCGCACCACCTAAACCAGCCAGCGTTCCTGAAATCATCATGGATAAAATAATCGTTCGCTTGCTGCTCATTCCAGCATATTCAGAAGCAAATGGGTTTAACCCCACCGACCGAATTTCAAAACCAAGCGTTGTTTTTTTCATCAAGAACCACACAAGAATAAGGAAAATGAAGGCCAAGAAAATGCCGATGTTCAAACGAGAGCCATCACTGATACTTGTTAAAAACGGTGAGCGTAATGATGCATTCGCACCAATCATTTTGGTAATCCCTTTATTCGCCATAATACTTGGTTTCATGACATTATTAGCAATATGATTTCCTGTGTATAATAAAATATAATTCAACATAATCGTAACAATAACTTCACTCGTCCCAAAATAGGCACGCAAGAAACCTGGAATGGCTGCTGCTAAAGCTCCTGCAACTGCCCCAACAATAATCGCCACCGGCAACGCAATCATCCGGGGTGTATCAGGCATGGATAAAGCGACCCAAATACTAGCCACCCAACCACATAAGGCTTGTCCAGAAAGCCCGATATTAAAGAATCCAGCCGAATTTGCCACCGAGAATCCTAAAGCGGTAAAAATCAACGGTGCTGCGGTGACAAAAATCTCACCAATACTTTTCTTTCCTTGGAAAGCTGTTTCAAACATCGCTTGATACCCAGCCACTGGGTCATAGCCAAAGATAACCATAATAATTGCCCCTAAGAGGAAACCCATAATAACAGATAACACAGGGACTAAAATATTTCTTATTTTTTCAGAACGATTATTCAACAGTTTCACCTGCCTCTACTTTTGATAACTCAGCACGGGCTTCTTCCAATGAGTAGCCAGCCATTAACAAGCCCAATTCATTTTCTGTCGTTTCTTTCGGATCAACAATTCCGACAATTTCCCCCGCATGAATAACAGCGATACGATCAGAAACATTTAAAATTTCGTCTAATTCAAAACTTACTAATAAAACAGCTTTATTTTTATCTCTTTGTTCAATTAGTCGACGATGAATGTATTCAATAGCTCCGACATCTAAACCGCGTGTTGGTTGAGAAACAATCAACAAATCTGGATCGCGGTCAACTTCTCGGGCAATAATTGCTTTTTGCTGATTCCCACCTGAAAGCGCCCGAGCTGGTACTAGTTCATTAGGAGTCCGTACATCATATTCTTCAATTAATTCACGGGCGTGTTTGTTAATCATTCGATAGTTTAAAATACCTGTTGAACTGTATGGTTTTTGGTAATACGTTTGTAGGCCAATATTTTCAGCCAATGTCATCTCTAATACCAAGCCATATTTATGTCGGTCTTCAGGAACGTGGGCGACACCCATTTCCGTAATTTCCCGAGGTTTGCGATTAGTAATCTCTTTTTCATTCAAATGAATGGACCCGTTTTCGACTTTGGTTAATCCTGCTAAGGCTTGGATTAATTCTGTTTGTCCATTGCCATCAATCCCCGCAATTCCAACAACTTCCCCTGCTCGGACATCTAAGCTAAGATTTTTCACTGCATCTAAGCCGCGGCTTTCTTTCACTACTAAATCTTTAATTGATAAAATTGTTTCTTTCGGTTGCGCTGGTTTTTTCTCTGTTTTGAAGGAAACAGAACGACCCACCATCATATCGGCTAACTGTTGCGAAGAAACGTCTTTCACATTGACGGTGCCAATACTTTGCCCCCGGCGAATAACCGTACAACGGTCCGCCACTTTTTTAATTTCATCTAACTTATGTGTAATTAAAATGATCGATTTGCCTTCATCGGTTAGTTCTTTCAAAATAATCATTAATTCATCAATTTCTTGTGGCGTTAATACTGCGGTTGGTTCGTCAAAAATTAAAACGTTCGCACCACGATATAAGGTCTTTAAAATTTCAACCCGTTGTTGCATACCCACAGAAATATCGCGAATATAGGCATTGGGATTTACATCCAGCCCGTATTGCTTAGACACTTCTTCAATCTCTTTTTTCGCTTTTTTCCGGTCTAAAATACCGCCATGGGTAGGTTCACTACCTAAGATAATATTTTCAGTCACAGTAAAGGCTTCAACTAACATAAAAT
Organism: Enterococcus sp. DIV0183; assembly: GCF_050541505.1. NCBI lineage: Bacteria > Bacillati > Bacillota > Bacilli > Lactobacillales > Enterococcaceae > Enterococcus > Enterococcus sp. DIV0183. Next base: position 158,961 of record NZ_CP172932.1, on the reverse strand, counting down.
GCTGATGGACCATTCCGATTCCTAAACGATTGGCTGCAGTAGGACTTGTAATGTTGACTTTTTCGCCATTCATATAAATCTCACCTGAGGTCGGTTCCAATAGCCCTGATAAGATATTCATCAAGGTCGACTTGCCTGCACCATTTTCACCTAGCAGTGCGTGGATTTCACCAGGTTTTACTTGTAAATCAATTTGGTCGTTGGCTTTGAACGTCCCAAATTCTTTGGTGATTTTACGCATCTCAATTACGTTTTCTTCTTGAGACAAGGTCTATTCACTTCCTAACAAAATTATATTGGCAATACTTTAGAGGGTAATTTTGACCCTTAACTAAGTAGTTGAAGAACCTCAACTATTTAGTTAAAAATCCAAACATCATAAAGGGTTTCCTTGGCAGCCGTCGCTGCCAAGGACCACTTTATTTTTAGAAGGAACAATAATGAGCCCTTCTTTTTTCATTTAGGAGCTTAAATTATTCTGGTTTTTCTGGGACTTTTACGTCACCTGAGATTACTTTATCTTTTGCTGTTTTAACAGCTTCTTTTGTTTTGTCGTTTAAATAGCCGTCTGTTAAGTCAACGCCACCATCTTTTAATCCATAAACTAAATGTTCGCCACCAGGGAATTTGTCTTCTAACGCACGGTTGGCAATATCTTGAACCGCTGTGCCGACACCTTTAAGTGTTGAAGTTAACGTGAAGTTGTCTTCTTTGCCGTCTTTTGTTTTGTACTTGCCATCAGCATCTTGATCACGGTCAACACCGATTACCCAAACTTTGTCGCCAGAACCTGATTCATTCAAGTCTTTTGCTTCTTGGAAGACCCCTTGTCCAGTCGCACCAGAAGCATGGAAGATGATATCAACGCCGTTTTGGTACATTGCAGCAGCTAAAGCTTTCCCTTTGGCAGGATCAGCAAATGAAGCCGCATATTTTGTATCAACAGTAATTTCTTTACCTAATTCTTTCGCAGCATCAGCCACACCTTTTTCAAAACCAGCTTGGAAACGGTCAATTACGACCCCTTCTTCACCACCAACAAAACCGACTTTGTTCGTTTTTGTTTCGTTTGCAGCAGCAACACCGGCTAAGTAAGCTGCTTCATTATCTCTAAATGTTGCAGAAACGACATTCTTTTTGCCATCGATTTGATCATCGATTAAAACAAAGTTTGTATCAGGGTTGGCATCTGCTGCAGAAGAAATTGCATCTTTTAGCAAGTAGCCAATACCAAAGATTGTGTTGAATTTACTTGATACCGCTTGGTCAATATTTGTTGTATAGTCAGCTGCATCATTCGATTGAATATATGCATACCCTTTTGAACCTTCTGGTAAATCATGTTCTTTACCCCAAGCTTGCAATCCTTCCCAAGAAGATTGGTTGAACGACTTGTCATCCACGCCGCCTGTATCTGTAATGATTACAGCACTATGCGCTGCATCCCCTTTGCCACCGCCGCTTTCAGCGGTTTTTCCTTTGCCACCACCACATGCTGCAAGTGAAACTGATAAACCTAATGCAATCAAACTAAAACCGAATAATTTTGCTTTTTTCATTTCTGTAAAGCCTCCTAAAAATAGTTTAATGTATTTAAACAACTAAGTTGTTTCTAAGGTTGGTCTGGGACTTTTACGTCACCAGAGATGATTTGTTCTTTGGCTTCTTTAACTGCCGTTTTGGCTTGATCGCTTAGGGCTTCTGTTGTTAAATCAACACCGCCATCTTTCAATCCATAAGTTAAATGTTCGCCGCCAGGGAATTTATCTTCTAATGCAAGATCAGAGATTTTTTTCACAGCAATATTTACCCCTTTAATGGTTGAAGCTAACGTTAAGTTATCATCCTTGCCATCTTTGGTTGTATATTTACCGTCTTCGTTTTGGTCACGGTCAACACCAATCACCCAAACTTTATCTTTTGAACCTGTTTCATTTAGCGCTTTGGCTTCTTGGAAGATTCCTTGTCCTGTAGTCGCCGCTGCGTGATAAATAATGTCGGCACCTGCTTGATACATAGAAGAAGCTAAGGCCCGTCCTTTTGAAGCGTCTGCAAATGTCCCTGCATAAGTAGACGTAATTTGAATATCTTTGCCTAATTTTTTGCCAGCGTCTGCTACACCTTTTTCAAAACCAGCTTGGAAGCGGCCAATAACAGGTCCTTCAACCCCGCCGATAAATCCTACTTTGTTGGTTTTCGTAGTGTTAGCTGCTGCCACACCTGCTAAATACGCAGATTCATTATCTCTAAATGTTGCAGAAGCGACGTTGTTTTTCCCATTAACTGTATCGTCGATTAGAACGAAATTCGTTTCTGGGTTGGCGTCCGCTGCATCTACTACTGCATTTTTTAGTAAATAGCCAATGCCAAAAATCGTTTTAAATTGACTTGAAATGGCTTGGTCAATGTTTGATGTATAATCAGATGCTTCATTTGATTGAATATACGCATACCCTTGAGGTCCTTCTGGAAGTTTGTGCTCTTTGCCCCACTCTTGCATTCCTTCCCACGCAGATTGGTTAAAAGATTTGTCATCAATGCCGGCTGTATCTGTGACCATTACGACACTATGTTGTGGATCACCTTTTGTGTTGGCATTCTTTTTGCTATTGCCGCCACATGCAGCTAACCCAATGATTAAGGCAACTGCTGCCAATCCTAGACCTAAAAATTTTGCTTGTTTCACTTTCCGAAAAGCCCCCTACTATTTTATCTATTATTTCATTCGCATTTATGCTATTGAAATCTACTTTGAGCCCAACGAAACCTTATGTCCTTTTTTTAAAAATCTTTATCTGTAAATGAATAGGGCAATAATGCCTCAACTGTCATTGTTTTAGTCGCGCCATCTTTACCAACTAGCGTGACCGGCATTTGTGGATCAAAGAATTCAGCCATTACTTGACGACAAGCGCCACATGGAGAAATGGGTGCCTCTGTATTACCTGCTACAACTAAATGTTGGAAGGTCCGTTCATCTTCTGAAATGGCTTTAAAAATCGCCGTTCTTTCTGCACAATTTGTTAAACCAAAGGAGGCATTTTCAATGTTGACTCCTTGATACATTTTCCCGTCTGTAGTCACTAAGCAAGCGCCCACAGGAAAGTTAGAATACGGTACATAGGCGTGTGCCAATGCTTCTACGGCACAATCAAGCCATTCTTGTTTTACTGTCATCTTTTTCGCCACACCTTCGTTTAATTTGAAATACGAATTAATACCCTTCGCCAGTTGCGCCAGAAACAATTGCTACACCCGTACTTGCACCGATGCGTGTTGCCCCAGCTTCAATCATTGCTAGCGCTTCTTCTGCATTATGCACGCCACCAGAAGCCTTAACGCCCATGTCAGGACCAACTGTCTCACGCATTAAACGAATGTCTGCTACTTTAGCGCCGCCTGTTGAGAAGCCAGTAGATGTTTTAACGAAATCGGCACCTGCTTCTTTGGCTAACTCACAAGCTTTAACTTTTTCTTCGTCTGTTAATAATGCTGTTTCAATAATCACTTTGACTAACGCTTTTCCTTTGGCTGCATCTACTACGCCTTGAATGTCTTGACGTACGTGATCGTATTGTTGTGATTTTAATGCACCAATATTAATCACCATATCCACTTCATTCGCACCATTTTTAATCGCATCAGCTGCTTCGTATGCTTTAACTTCTGGTGTATTTGCCCCCAAAGGAAAGCCAATAACGGTACAGACAGCGACGTCGGTATCTGCTAATTGCTCGCTAGCAAAAGCGACCCAACAAGGATTGATACATACAGAGAAAAAGTTGTACTCCTTAGCTTCGTCAATAATTTTTTGGACAGCGGCTTCTGTCGCTTCTGGTTTCAAAATAGTGTGATCAATCATGCGGTTTAATTCCATGATGAGAATTCCTCTTTTCTTTTTGTTTTATTCCGTAATAATATCGTGAATCAAAATAGGCTCTTCGCCGGTTGGTCCAATTTCAATATTTTTATAAAGCAATTGTTCGACTTCTGTCACGTCTTCACGATTGGCATAAATGGTTAATAATGATTCGCCTTTTTCAACTGGGCTCCCTACTTTTTTGTGAAGTTTCAAGCCAACTGCAAAATCAATCGTATCTTCTTTCGTAGCCCGACCAGCGCCCAGCAACATTGCGGCAACGCCAATTTCATTGGCAACGATTTTTTGTACCACGCCTGTTTCTTTGGCAGGTAAATCAAATTGATAAGTTGCGGTTAATAATTTTTCTGGCTGGTCAACAACGGAACTGTCGCCGCCTTGATTTTCAATCATTTCTTTAAATTTTGCGAGCGCTCGACCGCTTGTTAATGCTTCTTCTAATAAAGCCCGTGCTTCGTCTAACGTCTCGGCTTTTTTAGCTAAAACGACCATCTGACTTCCTAAGACATAGCACATCTCCACTAAATCTTCTGGCCCATTTCCTTGCAAGGTCTCGATTGCTTCAACGATTTCTAAACTATTTCCGATAGCCTCCCCTAAAGGTTGTGACATGTCTGAAATTACTGCCATCGTTTGGCGATTTGCCAGTTTCCCAATGCGAACCATTGTTTCCGCTAATCGACGAGCACTTGCTAGGTCTTTCATAAAGGCCCCTTCACCAGTAGTCACGTCTAAGACAATCGCATCTGCCCCTGCGGCAATTTTTTTACTCATAATGGAACTTGCAATTAATGGAATTGAGTCAACAGTGGCGGTCACATCACGTAACGCATAAAGTTTTTTGTCTGCTGGTGCTAGGTCACCTGACTGACCAATCACTGCCACTTTTGTATCGTTCACCAATTGAATAAAACGTTCTTCTGTCAATTCAACTTTAAAACCAGGAATCGCTTCTAATTTATCCAACGTACCGCCTGTGTAGCCTAAGCCACGACCAGACATTTTTGCTACATTGACCCCGACACTAGCAACTAATGGCGCTAAAATAAGCGTCGTAGTGTCGCCTACGCCACCTGTAGAATGCTTGTCGACTTTGATTCCTTCTATAGAAGAAAGATCCACAATTTCGCCTGAATGGACCATTGCTAACGTCATTTGTGTAATTTCTTCGTCTGTCATATCTTGGTAAAAAACAGCCATTAAAAAGGCACTTACCTGATAATCTGGAATTGAACCATCTGTGTATCCGTTGATAATAAATTGAATTTCTTCGCTTGTTAGTTGATGCCCGTCACGTTTCTTTTCAATAATGTCTACCATTCTCATGAATTCGTTCCCTCCGATTTCCCGATAATGTATTATACAACAAAATCGTTCAGCTTTAAACCATTTAGTAAACCAGTTTACTATTATTTTTTTCTTGTGAAAACGCAAACAACACGAACGTTCTATTTCTAAGCTGTTTTTTAAATCGGTTTTGTGCTTTTTCTAGCAATAAACGTCGCATCAAAAACTTTATTTGGAACTTTCCCTGTTGGATCTGCAATAGCTTCCACCAAAAATTTTGCTGCATAATAGCCAATATCAAAACTCGGCTGATAGACGGTTGTTAAACTCGGCACCAAATATTCGGAAATTTCCAAGCCATCAAAACCAACCACCGAAATATCGTCTGGAATTTTCTTGCCCGCTTCTTCAATGGCTTGATAAGCTCCCATCGCCATTTCATCATTGCCACAAAAAATTGCTGTGATTTCTTCATTTTTCAAAACTTCTTTCGCCGCAGCATAGCCGCCATGCAAGTTCAATTCCCCAGCACAAACATAATGCGGACGAAAAGGTAAATTGTTGTCCTGTAACGCATGCTGATACGCCGTCACTCGTTCCGTTAAACGATAATAGCCGGCACTTTCACGCAACATGCCAATATGCTGATGCCCTTGTTGAATCAAATGATGGACCGCTTGATAAGCACCTTCGTACTCTTTAACGATTAATCGTCCACTATCTCGTGGATTAATCCCACGATCGACAAGAATGACAGGAATCGGATGTTCTCGTCGGTCTTTTAAAATATGATTTTCTGGCAAAACATTCGGCGTGGCAAAAATAATGCCATCCACCGACCGATGAATCAACTCGCTAACATATTGCATCGCTTGCTCGGAATCATGCTTTGAATTGCATAACAAAATCATGTAGCCTAACGAATTTAAATATGTTTCTACACCTTCAATCACTTTTGAGAAAAAGAAATCCGTCACATCTGGCACAATCATACCAATGGTTTTGGAATGACGGTTGATTACATTCGAAGCAAAGTAATCTGGTTTGTAATGATTTTCAGCGACTACCGCCAACACCTTGTTGCGGGTTTTTTCACTGAAACGACTCCCTTTATTATTCAGAATTTGTGAGACGGTTGTGACAGAAACACCAGCCATATCAGCAATTTCTTTAATCGTTAGTTTCATTGCGCCCCTCCCAACGTCTCCTTTTGCATTGACAGACATTTGTAGACGTGTTACAGTCTTCAAAATACTTATCGAATCTTTTACATTTTAACAAAAAAAAGACAAAAGAAATAGACTAAAAAGATTAAAAAACAAAAGAAAATGGAGGCTATTTTTTTCATGGAAGAATCCCGTGTCCGTCAATTACCAAAAATCGAGCTGCACTGTCACTTAGATGGGTCGATTCGACCAACCACTTTACGCACCATTGCTGAAAAACAAAACATTCCATTACCCCAAGACGAACAAGCCTTGAAAGAGTTAGTGGTTGCCCCTGAAAAATGCACCGATTTGAATGATTATTTAACTCGGTTCGACTTCGTGCTCACCTGTCTACAAACGGCCGAAGCTTTGCAAGCAGCGGCGTATGACGTGATTAGCCAAGCTGCCGAAGATGGCGTAGCTTACATAGAGGTGCGTTTTGCGCCTTCCCAACATACAGAAAAAGGCTTGCGGTTACCTGAAATCGTGACTGCTGTTTTAACTGGCTTAAAACAAGGCGAAGAAGATTTTGGTGTAAAAAGCAATGCACTGTTATGCGGCATGCGGCATGATCAACAACAAGCCATAGAAAAAATCGTTCACTTAGCGCATGATTTCAGAAAGACAGGCGTTGTCGGCTTTGATTTAGCTGGCAATGAAGTCGATTTCCCTCCATACACATTTGAAGACGTATTAGCTTTAGCCATCCGATTGTCAATTCCATTAACACTCCACGCTGGGGAATGCGGCTGTGGCAAAAATGTCGCTGATGCTGTCACTTTAGGTGCCACTCGGATTGGCCACGGTATTGCTTTGAAAGATACACCCGAATACTTGGCGCTCTTAAAAGAAAAAAAGGTTCTTTTAGAAATGTGTCCAACTAGCAACTTCCAAACAGGCACCGTCAAAACATTGGCTGAATACCCTTTTCAACAATTTATAGAGGCTGGCTTAGCCGTCTGCATCAATACCGATAATCGCACTGTTTCAGATACTACGTTAACGAAAGAATTCATGAAATTGGCCACTTGGTATCAATTAAGTTATGACGAAATGAAGCAACTCACTAAAAATGCGCTTGCAGGTGCTTTTTTATCGCCAGACGAAAAAAAACTGTTGAACCAAAAAATTGATCAAGCATATCTATTCTAAAAAAGAACCTCCACTAAAGTGGCGGTTCTTTTTTACTCTGCTTCTTTAACACTTCGTAAAATATAATAGCCTTTGTCTTTTGTCACAATTTCAACATTGCCAAATACTTCAGCCATTTTCTTTTCTGCACTAGGTGCACCTTGTTTCTTTTGAATAACCACCGTTAGTGTGCCACCAACTTTCAACAACGGAAAAGCCCCTGTTAAAATGCCATGGACAACTTTTTTGCCTGCACGAATGGGCGGGTTGCTAACAATCGCCGCGTAGGTCGTTTCGTTTAAGGTTTCATACACATTGGAAGAATGGATATCCACAGTAGTAATTTGGTTACGTTGGGCGTTCATTTGAGCTAGCCCAACTGCCCGTTGGTTGACATCCACCATTTCCACCAGTCGACCAGTCGCCGCTGCTAAGGACAACCCAATTGGTCCATAGCCACAACCAACATCTAACAAACGGCCTGCTGGTAAGTTTTCCCATTCAAAGGCATCAATCAACACACGAGAACCATAATCCACTGTTCCTCTTGAGAAGACCCCGCTATCGGTCGTAAACTGAAAGGTCCGACCACGTAATGGAAAAGACCAGCTTTCTAAATCATGTGCTAATTCTGGATTTTCTGTATAATAATGATTCGCCATTTTGTTCTTCCTATCTATGCTTGTTTTGGTTTTAGTCTACCTTTTATTTCTCGAACAATCAAGGCACCTAATAATTCATAGCCCACTTGTGAAAAATGCAAACCATCCGCTTGTAAAAATTCATCCGTTCCAGGATAAACAGTCATCGCTTTATACAAATCAATAACTGGCAAGTTATGTGCCGCTCCGACTTCTTGTGCAACCTTGACCAATTCCTTGATACGCGTCTGTGGACGTTCTGGACGTCTGCCACTATCCGCATATGGTGGCGTAATTAAAATCACCTTTTCTGAACCAATTTCGTGAATCATTGTTTCAAGGTTTTCTCTAAACGTGGCTACTGTTATATTTCGATCCAGTGACGCATCATTGGCGCCAAAGAAAATCACCACCTCATCAGGTTTCTCAATTAGTACTTCTTTATTTAATCGTTTTAAACCATCTTCTGTTGTATCGCCAGGCATTCCAGCATTAATGACAGCCACTTCTTCTAGACCCATCGCAGCAATATCCCGTTTTACTAAGTCAACAAGAACAGGTGAGACAGCTTCGTCTAAATAACCAGCAGTAATGCTATCACCAAATAATACAATTTTTCTCATGGCTTTTCCCCTCTTTTCTAACAGTTTTCTCTTTTCATGATACCATTTTCATCATAAATTGGCGAAGAAGGGAATTCTTTTGTAAAATCCTGTGTTTCCCTTGTGAAATTATGGTAAAATGTACAAAGATTGAACAGGGTTTGGTGGAGGAACAATGGACGATAAAATGAATTACTACCCAATTTCCAGAGAAGAATGGCATGGGTTTTATCATGACGGCAAAGCACCGTTAACCGAAGCAGAATTGGATAACATTAAAAGTGTGAACGACCAAATTTCACTAAAAGATGTACAAGAAATTTATGTACCCTTAACGCATCTTATTCATTTATACATGAAAGAATTTGAATCGCTAACACTTAGCAAAGGATTATTCCTACATGAATATGTCTCTGTACCACCATTCATCATTGGAATTGCCGGCAGTGTCGCCGTTGGTAAAAGCACCACCGCTCGTCTTTTGCAAAGAATTCTGGCCCGAACGTTTAAACGAAGAAACGTTCAACTCATTACAACGGATGGATTTTTGTATCCCAATAAAGTGTTAGAAGAACAAGGAATTATGGACCGAAAAGGGTTTCCTGAAAGTTATGACATGGAGAAGCTAATTAATTTCTTAAACGAAGTCAAAAGCGGCAAAGACGAAATTAAAGCACCCGTCTATTCTCACAGTGTCTACGATGTTATCGAAGGCGAATATGAGTTGATTCAACAACCAGATATTTTGATTGTTGAAGGCATTAACACCTTACAGTTACCCGCCAATCAACAAATTTATGTGAGTGATTTTTTTGATTTTTCTATTTTTGTGGATGCCGATCCAGCCTTAATTGAAAAATGGTACCTAGAACGTTTTGGGGCCTTATTAGATACGGCTTTCTTAGATCCTAATAATTATTATTACCAATATGCAATTGGCAAACGAGAAGATGCTTTCGCCATGGCACGGAATGTTTGGAAAACCGTGAACTTGCCGAACTTGGAGGAATATATCTTGCCAACGCGCGGACGTGCGGACATTATTTTGCATAAAACGGAAAATCATTTGATTGACCAAATCTATCTACGTAAATATTAAGGGTTGACGAGCTAAGAAATATCCTGTATCTTTTGTAGAAATATCCTTGAAAATTTTCAGCAGAATGCATGACTTTCAAGGAGTAAAATGTTTTAATAAGTATAGCTAGACAAAGAAGAGTACGGAACAAAAGTGAACCACTTTTTAACCGCCTGATTCTCGGCTGTTTAAAAGTAGCCCCTGCGGAATTAAGCCAAAATTTTCTAAAAATCGTAAAACAATTTTTGAAAATCCTTTCTTAATTCTTGGTGCTGACCACTTTTTAACCGCCTTTTCTTTAGATAAATTTAAATGGATAAGGGGTAATAGACGTGACTAACGTTGCCGATTTGACATCTGTCGAAAAAATTATTGTTTTAGACTTTGGTAGTCAGTTTAACCAATTGATTACTCGTCGTATTCGTGAATTTGGCGTATTCTCTGAGTTATTAAGCCACCGAACTACGGCAGAAGAAATTCGCAAAATCGCGCCTAAAGGAATCATCTTCTCAGGTGGACCAAACAGCGTGTATGACAAAGATGCTTTTAGCATTGATCCAGAAATTTATGAGTTAGGAATTCCCATTCTTGGCATCTGCTACGGTATGCAATTAATGACTCATAACTTAGGCGGAAAAGTAGAACCTGCCGCAAACCGTGAATACGGAAAAGCAGAATTAGAAATCCTTGGTGATGCGACATTATTCCAAGGAACACCTGCGAAACAAACCGTTTGGATGAGCCACGGTGATTTAGTAACAGAAATCGCTCCTGGATTCGAAAAAGTTGGGACAAGCAATGATTGTCCAATCGCTTCTATCGAAGATGCCAACCGCAAATTCTACGGCGTACAATTTCACCCAGAAGTTCGTCATTCAGAATATGGTAACGACTTATTACGTCACTTTGCTTTTGATGTGTGTGGCTGTACTGGTGACTGGAGCATGGAAAACTTCATCGATATGGAAGTCGCTAAAATCCGTGAACAAGTAGGCGATAAAAAAGTCTTACTTGGTTTATCAGGTGGCGTTGACTCAAGTGTTGTCGGCGTGCTTTTACAAAAAGCCATTGGCGACCAATTAACTTGTATCTTCGTTGACCATGGATTATTACGTAAAGGTGAAGCAGAACAAGTAATGGAAAGTTTAGGCGGTAAATTTGGCTTAAACATTATTAAAGTAGATGCGAAAGAACGCTTCTTAAGTAAATTAGCAGGCGTTTCTGACCCTGAACAAAAACGTAAAATCATCGGTAACGAATTTGTGTATGTTTTTGATGACGAAGCAACTAAACTTGCTGGGGAAGAAGGCGTTTCATTCCTAGCACAAGGAACTCTTTACACAGACGTCATCGAATCTGGTACAGAAACTGCGCAAACAATTAAATCACATCACAACGTTGGTGGTCTTCCTGAAGACATGCAATTTGAATTAATTGAACCTTTAAATACATTATTCAAAGACGAAGTTCGTGCCTTAGGAACTGAACTTGGCATGCCTGATGCAATCGTTTGGCGCCAACCATTCCCAGGACCAGGATTAGGTATTCGTGTGCTTGGTGAAATTACAGAAGATAAATTACAAATCGTTCGTGATTCAGATGCTATCCTACGTGAAGAAATCGCAGCAGCTGGCTTAGATCGTGACATTTGGCAGTACTTTACTGTCTTACCTGGCATCCGCTCAGTAGGCGTTATGGGCGATGGCCGTACCTACGATTACACAGTCGGTATCCGTGCTGTGACTTCTATCGACGGCATGACCGCTGACTTTGCCCGTATCCCTTGGGATGTTTTACAAAAAATCTCTGTGCGCATCGTGAACGAAGTTGCACATGTAAACCGTATCGTGTACGATATTACTTCAAAACCACCTGCAACTGTGGAGTGGGAATAGTCTAAAAACAAAGCCTAGACGTTGATTTTCCAACGTTTCTAGGCTTTTAATTTGGTTTCTGGTACCCTTTTCGGTAGCTATCTATATAAAACCGTCTTCTATTATCTTGCTTGCGTTCTCTTTTGCAAGTTTAAATCTTTCTTTGTTTATTTCAGAATCGATATCTGTAATTTTCATTCTTAGCAGTACCTCAGGGTCAACCTCATATCCTGTAAAATCTTGCTTCATAGAAGCCACTAGACTAGCTCCTAGATAAAGTAATTCGAAAGCATTAAATTCATCTGATGTAGACGGTCTTTTATAATTATATTGTTGAAAAAGAGAGCCAATATAAACTGTTCTCGCTGAACCATACATCATTAATTCCTTAATCATCTTATTTAAAACAGCTGGCTTCAAATTTTCAATTTTTTCAGTATCCGCTATCATATCCATCCAACGAGAGAAAAGGTCTTCTATTTTTTTACCTGAAATTGAACGATAATAGTTATCAACTTGCAATTCCCTAGTTGTTTGATGTTCCTTGTCTTGCATTATATTACTATTTTCATTTCTTATCTCTTCTAGTTTTTTTCATGTAGCCTTTGTGGCAATTCAGATAAGCCATTTTCGATAGCCTTTTTTATCCCTTTATAGCCAGGATAAATAAAAATTAAAATAAGTAACTCAAACCAATTATTTTTTAACAATTCAAACATTTTTTCCTCTCCTTATAATTAATGGTAAATTTCCTGTAACATTAATTATAAAAAATAAACGAAAAATAAGCTAGTTTGTATTATCTCTTATTTTTAATATATTGATTTCCATTCCAATTTACCAATGATTTATTGGATGTTTTAATATTAATTACATTTTTTAAATTATCTGCAACTTCTCTATCAATAGTTGGATATAAATGTGGGTACGTTTCCTAATGTTATTTGTATATCAGAGTGTCCAAGCCTTTTTTGAACTGCTAAAGGATTAGCATTCAACTCATTAATCAATAAACTTGCATGGCTATGTCTTAATCCTTTTGATAGTGACTATTAATAAAATTCATCAATTAAAAGGAAGCGATTTCAACATGTCAAAAGAAACTTTTCTTAAGTATGGTTTTGTTGTCCTCTTCATAGGAATTTTTTTACTTCGTGCCCAAAAATTTATTTCTGAGCCCCTTTCGTACCTTTTTTCGGGTATTCTTTTGCTTGTTGTTGCGTATTTAATACTCGTGAAAAAAATGAACTTTTTCTCAAGTTTGCTCACTGTTACCGACCAGCCTTCTTCTACCCAACAACGATTAGGTCAACTTTCTGGTCTTGTCAGTTTATTGATTGGTTTACTTCTGGTAATTTTTTCAGTCATTTTATAGACACTTTTTCACTATTGTTCTTATAAAAACAAGACGTTCTTGTTTGGCCTTTGACGTTGTCGTATACTATAAATAATAAATAAGCTATGAAGGAGTAAATTAATGAAAAAAAGTGTTATAACTAGTTCTATGTTAGCGGTTTTGTTGTCGGGATTTCTCGTTACCCCTATTTCTGCTTACGCTTTGGAACGCTCTAAGGGAACTACTGAAGAAACGGTGGCTTCAGAAACATCTCTAACGGAGCAACAAATGAGTAGCGGTGTCACTGAAGAAATGAATCCAAGCATCATAAATTCTCAAGAGGAAACAGAAACAACTTCCACTTCCTCAACCTCCGATTCCACCACTGAAGTTTCTACATCAGAAGTAACAACTGTTAATGATACAAAAAATAGTAGCGACGATACTGAAACTACTTTGGAAACATCACAAAGTAATGAGGACACACCTGTAGCACCGGCAAAAGCAGAAGAAAAAGTTCCTGATATTAATTATCAGACACATATCCAAGACATCGGATGGCAAGGGGTTGTCAAAAACGGGGAAATTTCTGGGACTAGCAGACGCTCTTTACGTCTTGAAGGAATTAAAATGAATATTTCAAATTCAGATTTGGCTGGATCTGTAGAATATAGAACACATGTCCAAGAAATTGGGTGGCAAGGATATGTGAAAGATAATCAATTGTCTGGTACAAGCGGAAAGTCTTTGCGGCTCGAAGCGATTCAAATTCGCTTAACTGGAGAAATAGCTAACGCATATGATGTTTATTATCGTGTGCATATAGAAGATAAAGGTTGGTTGAATTGGGCAAAAAACAGTGAGTCCGCAGGTAGTCAAAGCGCCGCTAAAAGATTAGAAGCCATTCAAATTAAATTAGTGAAGAAGGGCGAAGCGGCACCTGAAGGATCTGGAAAAGCCTTTTTAATTGGAAATGAAGCAAAACGTCCAGATGAAATCAAACCAACTGTCAATTATCAAACACACGTGCAAAATATTGGTTGGCAAGGGGTTGTCAAGAATGGTGAAATAGCTGGTACAAGTGGGAAAAATTTACAACTGGAAGCAATCAAAATCAACCTGAGTGATGGTGCTCTAGATGGAAATATAGAATACTCTACGCACATCCAAAATATCGGATGGCAAGATTATAAAGCCAATGGGGCATTATCTGGCACAACTGGAAAAAATTTACAATCAGAAGCCATTAAAATTAAACTGTCCGGTGATGTTTCAAGATATTATGATGTCTATTATCGAGTGCATATCCAAGATAAAGGTTGGTTAAATTGGGCAGCTAATGGCGCCCCAGCTGGAAGTCAAGCTGCATCTAAACATTTAGAAGCCATCCAAATCAAAGTAGTTAGAAAGGGCGAAACTGCTCCTAAAGGAAATGGAAAAGCCTTTTTAGTTGGAAATGAAGCAAAACGTCCAGATGAAATCAAACCAAATGTCAACTATCAAACACACGTGCAAAATATTGGTTGGCAAGGGGTTGTCAAGAATGGTGAAATAGCTGGTACAAGTGGGAAAAATTTACAACTGGAAGCAATCAAAATCAACCTGAGTGATGCTGCTCTAGCTGGAAATATAGAATACTCTACGCACATCCAAAATATCGGATGGCAAGCTTATAAAGCTAATGGGGCATTGTCTGGCACAACTGGAAAAAATTTACAATTAGAAGCCATTAAAATTAAACTGGCCGGTGATGTTTCAAGATATTATGATGTCTATTACCGTGTCCATATCCAAGATAAAGGTTGGTTGAATTGGGCAGCTAATGGTGCCTCAGCTGGAAGTCAAGCTGCCTCTAAACATTTGGAAGCTATTCAAATCAAAATAGTTAGAAAAGGTGAAACTGCTCCTAAAGGATCTGGAAAAGCCTTTTTAGTTGGCGATGAAGCTCGCACACCAGCAGAGATAGCAAACAGATTACGTGCAGAAAGATTAAAGAAAAAACCTTATTATTATTCTCAACGTGACCCACAATGGATTAATACTTATATCGGAAACTATACCATTGGCGCAGCAGGATGTGTTCCAACAAGTTTATCTATGATTTTAAGAGGCTCTTACGGTTATAATGTAAATCCTGTCAGTGTTGCAACAAGAATGGCATCTTATGGCGGGTTAAATCAAAGATACTTTGGCGCTTCTGCAACTGATTTAGTGATAACAGCTCAATCATATGGCCGTTCGATCAAAGTTATTAATGATGTAGCTACATTGAACGCCTATCTTTCTGAAGGATATCCTGTTATTTTATATCAAAATGTTGGGATTGGACATGCTATTGTCGTTCATGAGTACAAAAATGGTTACACTTTAACCTATGATCCATACGGCCGCCAGTTTTACTCAGGTTGGGTGTCAACACAAGCACTTTGGAATACTCCGTCAAATGATCCAATTGATTGGACAGAAGGCCGACCATGTTTCGTTATTTTATAGGAGGATATAATGAAAAAAAAACTTATTGTACTATTGTTAGCCTTATTTTTAACGGCATGTAGTAATAATACTGGGGGAAAAAATAGCGACGCTTCATCTACTGAAGTATCAACTAAGCAGCAAACTACCCAGTCTTCTAAAAAAGATAGTAGTAATCCGGACACAACACCAACTTCTACATCATCTATAACAATTGAAACAACCGAGAATTTAAAGAATAGAGAATTGAATCCAACAGATGATGTTTCAAAAACTAGACGACAATTGTATGAACAAGGAATTAACAGTTCAACAATTACGGATAAAGAACTAAAGGAATATATATCAGAGGCTAAAGAACAAAAGAAAGATGTGATTGATTATATTAAGCAAAAAATAAATCAATAAAGTTATCTCATATTCATTCCCCCCTTGACTCTCCCTTCACTCTTGGCTATGATTACCTTAGCAAGTACAATGGTGTACTGTGAACAGTCGAGCAACGGCGCTCAAAAAGATTGGCTTTCGTGCATTCTTTTTGAGCGCTTTTTATTTTTAGAAAGTAGGGAAATTGAATGGAAAAAATGTACCGCAGTCCGTATGAAGCGTACCCGTATCTATCTTCTAAACCAGAAGATTTACGATGTGATTTTGAATTAATGACTGATGAATTGGCCTCGATGACAGGTCTTCTACGAGGATATGTGCAACAATTAGACGTCCCTGAACAGCCTGCACTAACAGAAGAACTAGCCAAAATTTGCGAGTTAATCTACCATGTCAATCCAACGACCCGAACAAAATTAACAGTCACAGAGGAAGAAATAGCCTGGCTTTTGGAACGTGTCAATGCTATGAATGAACTGACATACGAAGAAAATCGTCCTTTTGTTTTACCGATGGGCACAATCTGTTCCTCTTATGCACACATTTTAAGAGCCAAAGCCAAAGATATTGTTCGTTTACTTTATCGCATGGACTATGGTGGTAAAAAAATTGATCCGCAGCTGTATGATGTAGTCAACTTACTCTCAGGTTACTTTTTCATGTTAGCTTTGTATCTAAATCAGCTCGAAAATGGTGAAGAAGTCCCCTTTGTTTCTCGCAACTATTCTATTTAAAAAGTACACCGACCGCTAACGATGAATTGCTAGCGGTCGGTGTACTTTTATACAGGCAAGTACGCTTCCCCTTTTGCAAATAGTTTAGCAGTACCACCAATAATGACTCGATCTTCTTTCACTTCACAAGTTAAAAAGCCGCCTCTTGGGGACACTTGATAGGCCGAAAGGGTCGTTTGATTGAGCCGTTTTCCCCAATAAGGAATTAAATTGGCGTGCGCAGAACCACAAACTGGATCTTCGTTAATTCTTAGTTTCGGGAAAAAAGTTCGTGAAACAAAATCCACCGAGTCTCCTGATGCCGTTACAATGACTCCTACTCCTAAATCCAATGCTTTTAATGCAGAAAAATCTGGTGTGATTTTTGCCACTGTCTCTTCGTCTTTTAAGACAAAAAATAAATCGCGACCCAAATAAGCTTCATAAATTTTCGTGCCTAAAGCGGCTTCATACTCTGGCAAAATTGGAATCCTTTCCGGTAGGATATAAGGAAAATCTAGATAATAGTATTCCTCTTTTTTGGTCACTGCGAGCGGTCCACTTTGACTAGTAAAATGAAGCGTTTCTTCCGCAACGGAATAATAGTTAAATAACACAAAAGCCGTCGCTAATGTAGCATGCCCGCAGAGATCGATTTCTCGTTCCGGCGTAAACCAGCGCAGGGCGTAACTTTGTCCCTCCTTGACCGTAAAAGCAGTCTCTGACAAATTATTTTCAATCGCAATGTTTTGCATCACCGCTTCTGGCAACCACTTTTCCAAAACATAAACAGCGGCGGGATTGCCTTTAAAAACTTCCTCCGCAAAAGCATCGACAATATAATAGGGGTAACTCATTTTATTTCTCTCCTTGTATTTTTTGATAAATGTATTCCGCGCAACACAAATCCTCAACTGCTAAGCCAACCGCATCAAAAATCGTGCGGTCTTTCTGCTCCGCCTTTAGTTTAACTTTGCCAGTGACTAATTCGCCGAGAGAACCTACAATTTTTTCAGCTGAAAAGGCACCTTCTGAAATCGGAATTAAAAGATCCCCGCTTTCTTTTAATGCAGCCGCGTACTCATCTACAAACACTTGACTGTTTTTAGCAAGGTCGCTTGTTAATTCTCTGGAAGTCGGCGTGAATGTACCAATTGCATTGATATGGGCATTCGGCAAAACGTCTTTTTCTTCTAAAAATGCGTCCTGACTGGAAGTTAGTGTACAGATAATTTCCGCTTCCTGGACGGCTTCTTGGACAGAAGAACAACCAATAAAGGTACATTCGGGGTAATTGTGCTGTTGCTTAGCGATTAATTTTCGTGCGCGTTCTGCTGTGCGGTCATATATAAAAACCTTTTCAATCGCCCGAACGCTTTGTAGCGCTGCGAGATGAGACGAAGCTTGTTGACCCGCACCAATCAAAGCGATACTTTTTGCCTTTGGAGCTGCTAAATAATCGGTTGCCAAAGCAGAAACAGCTGCTGTGCGAAGCCACGTAATCGCATTGGCATCCATCATCGCAACTGGTCTTCCAGTAGAACTATCAAACAATAAAATTTGACCAAGATGTGAGGCCAAATTTTTTTGTGGATTTTCTGGAAAAGCTGTAATGATTTTTGCCCCAAAAAAGCGATTTTTTCCTAAGTAAGCAGGCATTAATGCAAAAAGATTCTGATTTTCCCCATCTGGTAAAACCTCTACATGGCGCTCACTTTGCGAAATTTTTCCTTTTTGCAACTCTGCAAAGCAACGTTTCATCACTTGAATTGCTTCGGAAAGCGACAATTGTTGAATAACCCTCTCATAAGAAATAATGTCCATCTGAATTCCTCCCTTTGCGCTATCATAAACCAGACAAACAATACACTCAATGCTATAATTGTATGGAATACAATTTTATAGAAAGGAAGTTCCCCTCATGCCGATTAATTCCTATGAGAACTATGTGTTGTCATGGCGCCCTGTTAAAGAACGTTTAACAAGACCTTATTACCAATCATTGGTTCAACAATTAGAAGCGGATATCTTATCTGGTGCACTTCAAAAAAATGTGAAATTGCCTTCGCAAAGAGAATTAGCTGATTACTTGGATCTGAATTTCACGACGATTGGTCAAGCCTATAAACACGCTATGGAAAAGGGCTTACTTTATACCAACATCGGTAGCGGCACTTTCGTTTCTCCCAACGCGTTTCACTCAATTACAATCTCTACCAACCAAGTAGCGGACCATCTAATTGATTTAGGGCTGGTTAGTTCCTTTGATATGTGTAATCAGCGGATTTTACCTTTTATTGAATCCGTTAGTAAAAATGCGGCCCTTAACAGTTTGCTAAATTATCGCGATCCTTTAGGTACGCACTTTCAACGAGCAACCGCTGCCGAATGGCTTCAGACACAAGGCGTTCGGACCAATGCCGAAGAAGTTGCCATTGTATCTGGTGTCCAGAATGGACTGGCCGTGACGTTAGCCGCCGCTTTTTCTCCAGGTCAGCGGATTGCCGTAGATCGATACACGTATTCAAATTTTATTGAACTCGCCCAGCTTTATCATTTAGAAATCGTCCCGATTGGCTATGATTCCGAGGGGATGGACCCAGAGCATTTACTGCAAGAATGCAAAAAGAAAAAAATACACGGTATTTTCTTAATGCCCGCATGTAATAACCCGATTGGTTTCCAAATGTCTAGCGCCCGCCGAATGACTTTAGCTGAAATCATTCAGCAAGAACACTTATGGGTAATTGAAGATGACATTCATTCTTTTTTAACAACTTATGCACAGCAAGCAGTTTTACCAACGTTTCAAGAACTCTTACCTCAACAAACGATTTACTTAGCGGGGATGACAAAATTTGTCTGTACAGGCTTACGCATTGCGTACCTTGTTTTCCCTCCGCTTCTTCGCCAAGAAATAGAGCGTGCGATTTTTAACATTAACGTTAAAACTTCTGGCTTTGATGCTGAAATTGTCACCCAAGTCTTACGCTCACCAGTTGCAAAAGAATTAGTGATAGAAAAATTGGCTTTAACAAAACAAGCCAATGACTTATTTGATACCATTTTTGGGTTAGCTAGACCTAGCAATCCCTTGCCGTACTACCGAACTATTCCCCTTTCTACCGAAAAAACGGCGCCGCAAATTGAACAAGAATTTCTCCAAAATGGGGTACGTCTTTTTCACTCGAGCCGCTTTACTGTGCAAAATCAGCCAGATGCTTTTTTACGAATTTCCTTGGCCTCCAATCAGCTTGAGGTATTGGCGAAAGGATTAACCATTATCCAAGAACTCTTACCGACATTAAACGAAAAGAAAGGACATTCCCTATGAATTCATTGCCAATACTTGAAAAAGCAGTGGGCACGATTACCCTGCTTTCCGAAGAAAAACAAAATGCCGAATATGAAGGCTTTTTATGCCAAGTTAATGAATCGCAACAACTTATCCGCAGTCGCTTAGCCAAAAAAACGCCGAAAAAAGAAGGCTATTTTGTAGCCTTCTGGGAAAAAAATCAACAAAATCAGAACGAAGCCTTTGATGCAACGGAAGCCCCTGAAATGTTAGCAATTGTCATTGCTGATCAAGAAAAGCAAGGTCTCTTTCTTCTGCCAAAAGAATGTTTAATCCAACAAAAAATTCTCAAAACGCATCAACAAAAAGGCAAAATGGCGGCCCGTTTTTATCCTTCTTGGTGCCAAAACCTTAATCAAACCGCCAAAAAAACACAAAAATGGCAACTAACTTACTTTACTGATTTATCTAAATACTAAAAACGTCAGCTGGCTTCAGAAGCCAGCTGACGTTTGTTTATTTTACTGTTTAGCCAATTGGTGGCGTACCTTCTGCGTTCCCAGCAATCGCTTCGATTTGAATCTGGGCACCTTTTGGTAAATCCGTCACACCAATCACTCTTCTGGCAGGCGTGCCTTCAGGGAAGTACGTTTGGTAGACGTCATCTACTACCGCCAGCTCTTCAATCTCTTTCACAAAAATATTCACTTTCACCAGATCAGCTAAGCTGTGATCCACACTTTCAATAATCGCTTTGATGTTTTCTAAACATTGCGTCGTTTGTTCCTTGATTCCGCCAGCGACTAACGCATTTGTTTTAGGGGCCAATGGTAGCTGAGCTGATAGATGGTTGTAATGAGAAAAAGCAACAGTTTGTGTCGAAAATGGACACTTCGGTGCGTGATCTGTATTATTTGCTTCAATAATTAATCCATGTCGATCTTCAATCGCTTGTGGTGGCGTACCATCCCCATGAGAAACCACCGCTTCTACTTGCACCGCCGCCCCCATTGGTAAATCAGCAACAGCAATCACTGTTCGTGCTGGCATGTAATTGACCGTACGCGCAATTCCTGAATCTGGGAAAAAAGCGGCATATACTTGATTGACAGCTTCTAGCTTAGATAAATCTTTTAAATAAATATTGACCTTCACAATATCATCAAAAGGCACATCAATACTGGTTAAAATGGCTTTTATGTTTTTCAAACATTGTTTTGTTTGCGTTTTAACACAGCCAGCCACAACTCTGCCCGTTTGAGGATCTATAGGCAATTGTGCAGACAGATTGTTATAGTGAGAAAACGCGACCGTTTGACTGGCTAGAGCATCAATTGGTGCCTGAACAGTCTGATTTGTTAATTTAATTAAATCCCCAGCTTGAGGTGCATTAGGGATAGTTCCTTCCCCATTTGAAACAAGTGCCTCCATTTGAACAGAAGCGCCTAACGGCAAATCTGCGACGGCGACCACTGTTTTAGCTGGATAATAATGGGTAAAAAAGGCCGCATAGACCTCCTCAACTGCGGCAGCATCCCGCATATCTTTGACAAAAATGGTCATTCTGACAATGTCACTCATCACATGGTTGATACTTTCAACAACCGCTTGGATATTTTTCAAACATTGTGTCGCTTGGGCCCGAATGCCACCTTCTACCAATTGTCCAGAGGTTGGCTCAATAGGTAACTGTGCCGACAAATGATTATAGTGGGAAAATGCGACTGTTTGGGCTGCGAGAGGATGCTTTGGTGCACGCTCTGTATTTCTTGCTAAGACGATATTTTCATTACTCATAACTCTACTCCCTTTTTTAGCATTCCAACAAAAATGATTCCGCTTACATTTACAAGCATTAAACTTCCAACAAGATCCTTTTTATTTTCCTGCTTTTCTATTAATGGTGATAGCTTTCCACCACCACTTCTTTCAGTCTACAATAAGAACAGGAACATTTCAATAAGGCATTCCTAAATTGATTGTTGGCCCTCAAACAAATCTTCTTCCGTTAAAGAAGATTGGCACGAATCAAGCTTGATTCGTGCCAGTCTTTATAGATAACTCGTTAGCTTTAACTAGTTTTATTTAACCACCATATACTCACGATAATTTTCCGAGAACGTATCCATTAGCGTATAAATTCGTTCAAAATCATAGTCACGACGAGGGTCATCATACCAAACACATTGAATACTTCCAATAATTGTAAGATTTGGGCTACCTGCTGGCACATCTGTAAATGCTTTTTTCGACATATTTGCTAAAGCATCATCATATTGATAAATGCCAGAATCAACATTGCCAGCTACCCAATACCACGCATCATTGGTATTAAAAATTTTGTGTCCTTTTTGAACAAAGTACTCAGGTTTGGCTACGTCATACCCACTCCAACCGGCTGTCCAATAAGAAATAATAATCTCTGGGTCAAATGTACCGAAAGAATCGTCGCTGTTGTAATAAATGCCATCATTGAAGCTCATTGGCTGCATGCCCGCATCTTTAATTATTTTAGCTAAATCATTCGCATAAGCGACAAAATCCTTGTAGCGCCCAGAAGATTGCAGTTTCGCCCAACCGCCCGTGTCGACATCATTTGCATACTCATCGCCGCCAAAATTGAAAATTTCACTATGCGTGGAAAAATAAGCCACGTACTTACTGATAATCGCCTTTGTGAAATTCACTGCCTTTTGGTTCCCTAAATCTACTGTTCGTTTTGAGCCATCAAAAGCGGGATTTTTAATCGCTAGTTTTTCCATGGCCACTAACAAGGCATCCATATGTCCTGGACTGTTAATCACGGGAATGATGTTGATGTTGCGCGCTTTCGCAAAAGCCAACAACCGATCCATTTCTTTTTGTGTTAACGCGTTGCCATTAGGGTCATTGTAATACGCGTTGTTGCCTCGTTGGATTGCTTTTGAAACCCGGTTGTGGTTGTATTTTTTACCATTCACATTGACCGACATATCATCCAAGATAAACCGTAAGCCATCATTTCCTAAAATTAATTGGACATCTGTGTACCCATTTTGACTGGCTTTGGCCACTAATTCTTCCAGTTGTTCCACGGAAAAATATTTTCTTCCCGCATCAATGGAAAAGACACTTTTTAAAGGTTGTGTTTGTTTCTCTTTTAAATTATCCAAAGCTGTTTGGACCTCCGTTTGCCAAGTAGTCACTTGCGCGGATGTATACGTTTTTCCCGCAAGTTCTGTTGCGACTGTCTCTTTTGTTGTTTGTAGTGCTTGAATCGTTTCTGGTGTATAGCTTTCTGCCTTTTCAATGGCTGTAACTGCTTGATCCAACGCACGATATAAAGTGGTTAAGTCAATGGCTAACAGGCCTTTTTCTAATTCAGCATCATAGATGTTTGAAATCCCTTGGCCATAATCGCCACCTAAAATAGCTTTATTCACATCATAAAGCGTTGTTGCTTGTGTCACTGCTTCTGCGGCTTTATTTTGTGCTTCAAGGTCTGTGTTGGCGTAGCTAATTCGTTTTAAATAGTGTTGCGCAGCCGCTTTCATCTCTGCAAGTGAAACGCCTTTACTCTCTGCAATGGCCGTTTTTGTCCAAAGCAAATTAGAAGGTTTTATCTGATTTAAATCGTCTTCATTATAGGTGCGACCATCGCGATCTAAGGCATAGAGGAACATGCCCCCTAAATTATTTTCATAAGAATAACGAGCTACTTTATACATGTTACTTTCCATATACGGCTCTTTTGTGTCATACCAGCGGTTGCGATCTTGCTCTTCTGGGAAAGTTAATCCTGGAACAAATCGTTCCCCATTGAGAACCGGACTTAAATTATTTAATGCTCGTTGCGTGCGTTGGTCATCGCTGCCATACTGTTGATACGCGAGAAAATCGAAACAGTCACTGACATCTTGTAAAGGTGGTAAATATTCTGCATTGGTATCATACAAAAATGGACGATCCGTTCCCGACTTCGGTCCAATGTATTTTGATAATGCACGAATGACCCCATTAGATAGAACAATATCTTTTTCACTTGGACGAGTTTCCATGTCAATATCTAACCCATCAATTCCTAAATCATCGACAAATTTGGTTAACAACTCTTTCGCATAAGCATCAAATTCTGCTTCTGTAGGCGTTGTTCCTGCATAAGGAACTTTTAATAGCTCGCTGTAATCAATCCCACGAACTAAACGAACACCTCGTGCATGCAGTGCTGGCGCATACTCATTTTTTAACGTATCATAAAATGGCTGTGCAAGTGCTTCTTGTCCTTTTGGCACATAACTAAAGACATTCACAATGTCAATACCATAAGGAATATCGTGCATTGTTAGCCAATTTTCATCTGGCAATGTTGTATTAACCCCTTGCATCGTTTTGTCACGCCAGGCCCGATAATAAACCATAAAATGTTTCTCTTGGGTCGGCTCATTGGCTTGGCTGATCATTGGTTGATGAAACAGACTAAATAAGATAAACGCCAAGCCAACCAATAACGAAAGACCCAGCCAACTGACAATTGTTTCTCTGTTTTCTCCTTTTCTTGTCGATAAATTGTTCCCCACTTTGAACACCATTCCTTTCTGCACTCCGTTCATTTTTGTGTATCCACCTAAAAAGAAAGCGCATACACAACCATCAATAGAATAACAAAAAATAACGAATTTGCAAAATAGAAACTGGAAAAATGAGGATTTTCTATAAAAATCTTTTCCCGCCTAAAATCACTTTTGTTAGACGGCGTTTAAATGGTAAACTTTGAGACTTGCAAGAAAAACAGGCCTATTTTTCTTGCAAGTCTCCTTTACTTAGTCGTGATCAACATCGGCGATTTTCACAACAATTTTCCCTTGTGCTCGCCCTGTCAGTGAATAGTCCACTGCTTCTTGAATTTGGCTAAAAGGTACGACTCGGTCAATTATCGGCTGTAATTTTCCCTGTTCAATGAGCTCAGTGAGTAAAGCTAATTGCTCGCCATCTGGACGCATAAACAAAAAATGATAACTAACATCTGTGGCTTGCTCCAATCGATGAATCTTGCGAGTAGCTATTTTAAAGGCCCATTGTTTCCAAAGCGGCAAGCCATACTCTTTAGCAAAACGTTCGTTGGGAATGCCTGACAATGTAACGACTTTTCCCTGAGGTTTAACCACTGAGAAAGCTTTTTCTAAGATTGTCCCCCCATTGTATCAAACACATAATCGTAGTCGGATAAAACTTCTTCAAAATTTTGTGTCCGATAGTCAATCACTTCATCTGCTCCCAACGCTTGAACCCATTCTTTATTTTTACTACTCGTTGTGGTGGCAACGTAAGCGCCCGCTAGTTTTGCTAATTGAATCGCAATGGTTCCAATCCCTCCTGAACCTGCTTGAATCAGGACTTTCTGGCCTGGCTGTACATTCATAATATCATGTAGCGCTTGATAACTTGTCAAACCGACTAACGGAATGGCCGCAGCTTCTTCAAACGTTAAATTTTTCGGCTTCATAGCTACAGCCGCTTGATCCACTGCAATATATTCAGCAAAAGTTCCCACGCGATTTTTGGGTACTCGCCCGTAAACTGCATCGCCCAGCCTAAAATTTTGAACTTTTTTTCCAACAGAGACAACAATCCCAGCAAAATCACTGCCTAAAATCAGTGGCATTTGATAATTTAAAAGCATCTTTACTTTGCCATCTTTTGTTTTTAAATCAATCGGGTTGATACTGGCAGCGATAATTTTGACCAAAACATCATTGTCATGAATGGTGGGTAAGGGCACCTCCTCGATTGCTAATTCTTTTTGTCCGTATTTATGAATTAAAGCGGCTTTCATCATTGAATCTTTCCTCTCTTTCTATCCCTTTTATTGGTTTAAAAGTTTAAACCTTTAATCAATTAGTATCTTAACGAAAAATGGAATCCACGTCAAGTTTCAGCCCTCAGCGTATTTTATTGACAAAAAACACGAAAAATGGTTTAATCGTTTAAAAATACGAACCAAAGAGGCGAAAGAATATGAAAGAATTAGAAGAAATTCAAACAGAATTTACTGCGCTTAGTGATTTTTTAATCGCATTGGGTGATGAAAAACGCCAAGCAATTATTATTGCACTGTTAGAAGACCAGGCCTGTGTTGGCCGTCGTGTCACTGAGTTAACAGAGGCGACACAACTCTCACGTCCCGCTGTTTCTCACCACTTAAAAATTTTGAAACAAGCCAAATTAATTGATTGTCGCAGTGAAGGAACTAAAAATTATTACTCACTTTCTCACGATACCACCAAAATTGAGCAACTCCAACAACTATTGACCCACATTACGTCGATTATGCCAGGGAGGAAGCAAGCATGAAAAAAATTCTCGTGGTCCTCACAAACGTTTCCCGTTATCACGGCACCGAAGAACCAACGGGCCTCTGGCTAGGTGAAGCCACGGAGTTCGTGGAAGAAGTAACCAAAGCAGGATTTTCAGTTGACTATGTTAGTCCCCAAGGAGGCTATGTCCCTTTGGATCCCCGGAGTATGAAATATGTAGATTCATCCATTATGGCAGTTTATGAAAGTGCTGATTTTCAAGAACGAGCGCTAGCGCATTCCCTCTCTCTTGAAGAAATTGAGCCAGATGAATACGCAGCAATTTACTTTACAGGAGGCCATGGCGTTATGTGGGACTTTCCTGATAATCCTCAGTTGCAAGCAATCACTCGTAGCCTTTACGAACAGGGCAAATACCTAACTTCTGTTTGTCACGGAATTGCTGGTCTTTTAAATGTCAAAGATGCGTCAGGAAATTATTTGATTGCAGATAAAACCATTACTGGCTTCACTACTGCAGAAGAAATTTTAGCCATGAAAAAAGCAGTTGTTCCTTTCTTAAACGAAACAATTGCCAAAGAACATGGTGCTACTTTTGCGAAAAAGCGTCCCTATAAAGAATTTGCGTATCAAGATGGCCGTATAATCACTGGGCAAAATCCTTTTTCTGTCCGCGCTGTCGCAAGATTGTTAATTCAACAACTATCAAAATGAAACAACAGCGACTACTTTTAGGTAGTCGCTGTTGTTTCATTGCTTCTTCTTTTTTCCGAAAGCCGAAGCCCTAACATAAAAAATTTTTGATTAGCTAAAGAGTAACATCGCGCCAATTAAGATAATTAGGTTAATTAAGCCTAAGACAATCATTGGTTTGGCCATGAATTTTGTCCAAGTGGCATATTGAACTTTGGAAATTTCCAAACCACCCATTACGACACCAGATGTTGGCGTGATCAAATTAATCAAGCCACAACCTGAAGCAAAAATCATAACCATCACTTCTGGACTTAAACCAATGTTTTTAGCTAACGCACCCATTACAGGAATAGAAACGTACGCTAAACCAGAAGTTGAAGGAATTAGGAAAGATAAACCTAAGTATAAAACAAAGGCACCGATGACAAATAAGACTGGGGAGAGTCCTTGTAATAAGCCTGCCGCTTTATCAAGGATAAATGAATCTAAATACGTTTTAGACATCAAAACAGATGCCCCGCGAGCAACTACGATAATTAAAACAACGGATAACATATCTTTGGCACCGTCGATAAATGCTTCAATGGTTTCTTTTTCAGTAAAGCGACCAATCAAGGCAGCAATGATCCCTAAAAGGAAGAACCACATCGCTAAGTCGCCAAAGTACCAGTCACCGAAACTGTTGCCTGTTAAAACAGACGTCCAGCCTTTGAAAATCGTCACTCCAAAGTCGTTCCATGGAATTAAGGAAACAATCATAATGACAAAACAGAAAGCGAATACCATTAAGATTTTTTTATGACGATTCGTAAATGGCATTTCTTTCGACGCTGCTTGTCCATACGTTTTTTCCATATCCTCTTGTTCTTGTAAAGATAAAATTGTTGAACCTTTGTCAGCCTTCACTTTTTTCGCATAACGCATCACAATGAAAATAGAATAGCTAGTAGAGGCCGCCCACAAAATAGCACCGACAATTAAAATAATTCCTGTATTCGGCTGAATGCCAATACCTCGCAACGCATCCATCGCTACCCCTGTGGAGAAAGGGTTAACCGTTGAACCGATAACACCTGATCCTGCACCCAATAGCACAGTACCCACTGCGACAAACGTATCAAAACCAGCGGCGACCATGGTGGCACTCAATAAACCATAAAAAGGAATTGTTTCTTCTGCCATTCCATAAGTCGAACCACCAATAGAAAATAAAATCATTAAAATCGGAATGATTTTCAATTCGTTCCCTTTTAACTTTTTAACGACTGATTGAATCCCTGCTTCAAGAGCCCCAGTTTGCGTCACAATATTTAAAAAGCCACCGAGTACTAAAATAAAAATATTAATTTCAATGGCATCTTTAAACCCATTGAATGGAGCCATGATAATATCCGATAATTTGGCCCCTACCACGTGGTCAACCATTTTGCCATCAATTTCTCTTGGGGTAAATGGCTGGCCATTTAGCAAGACCGTTACGATACCTAAAACAATTAAAATAATAAATAAAATACTAAAAGACGAAAGCTGTTTTTTGTTTTTCTTCTTTTTTTCTGCCATATCCTTTTATACAGGAACCTACTTTCCTGTATCTCCCTTCTCTATGATTAATTACTCAATCGATCAATAAAGAATGGTGTATCTAGAAAAGTTAAGAATTTATGACTGTAGCTAATACGGTTCATTTGGACTAATTTTTTCATAACACTGCTTGCTGTTTCCCGCGTAGTTCCACTCATTCGTGCAATGTCATTAATGGTAATTGGACAAGTAATTGCAACGCGTTCTCTGTTGTCAATTCGTTCTCCTAAATCATTTAATAACATCGCCAGTGATGTCACAATCCGTTCACATGCATCATTGGTTGTTCCTTTTTGGATTTTGATCATGCTTTCTTTTAAAAGGACCGATTGTTCTTGAATCCAATGAATCAATTGCTGGGGATTATTTTGGAGAAAACGCTCAAACAGTTTAACTGGCACAAACACAACCTCAATATCCGTATAGGCAATCGCGGAGTCGTAATGAACCTCATCTTGAAACAGTCCGATTCTCGGAAAAAGAGCCTGCTTTTTCATAAAATGCAGATAGGAAAAATTACCACTGCGATCATTTTTTTCAATTTTAATGACACCTGAAACCAGTAAAATCAAATGATTTCTCGGATCACCTGGATAAAAAAGGACTTGGCCTTTTTTATAGGAGCGAACGAAACTCTCGTTGCGCAATTCTGTTAGTTCTGATTCAGAAAAGTATTGAAAATCTTGATTATTTTTAGTGATTATTTTCTCTATCATCATCTTAATTCTCCTAAATACTATACTTTATTTTGTCACAACCGTTCCTACGATTTCATCGCCGCTCATACTTCCTAAGTTTTCCAAAGAAGTGATAATTGCTTGTTTATTGGGTTGGCTTTCTACAAACTGAATGGCGGCTTCAATTTTCGGTAACATACTACCTGGTGCAAAATGACCCGCTTGTTTGTATTCTTCCAACTCTGCTACAGTGACATTGGTTAATTGTTTTTCATCTGGTTTGCCATAATTAATGCACACATAATCCACGCCAGTTAAAATAACTAGTGCATCCGCATCTACTAATTCTGCTAGTTTTTCAGAAGCAAAATCTTTATCGATTACTGCTTCGACACCTTTTAATTCTTGTCCTACGACAGGGATGCCACCACCACCACATGAAATGGTAATTATATCATTTTTTATTAAGGTATTAATAGTCTCAGCCTCGTGGATGTCAATTGGCTTAGGACTTGGAACGACTTTGCGCCAGCCACGTCCTGCATCTTCTTTAAAAATAGCACCTGCTTGCATTGCTTCTTTGGCTTCAGCTTCTGTTAAAAATGGACCGATCGGTTTTGTTGGATTTTTGAATGCCTCATCTGCTGGATCTACGACCACCTGTGTTAAAACAGTAGCCACTTGTTTCTTGATTCCTGCTTTGTTTAATTCTTGATTAAGCGCATTGGACAACCAGTAGCCGATACTTCCTTGTGTCATAGCAACACACGTATCTAGAGGCATTGCTGGATTTTTTTCAGAATCAGCTGCTTGTTGTTGCAATAATAGATTACCAACTTGTGGACCATTGCCATGTGAAACAATCAACCGATGCCCTTGTTTAATTAAATGAACTAAATAGGCAGATGTTTGAACTAATGCTTGCTGTTGTGCGTGTGCGCTAGCATCATTTGAAAGGATGGCATTTCCGCCTAGTGCAACGACCATTTTTTTCCCCATTACAAATCCTTCTTTCCTATCATAATAAAGAATAGGCCGCCCTTCAAAAGAAACTCTTAAAGGGCGAAACAACTATTCTTTTTTCAATGTTTTTTCAGTTGCTTCCTACACACGAGGAATGAATAAGTTGCCTAAAGTAGCTGCCATGATTGCTTTAATAGAATGCATTCTGTTTTCTGCTTCTTCAAATTGACGACCATATTTACTACGGAAGACTTCATCCGTGATTTCCATTTCAGTAATGCCGAATTTTTCAGCAACCATTTCTCCGTATTGTGTTTTCGTATCATGAAAGGCTGGCAAACAGTGTAATACGATTAAATCGCCATCCATGTTTTCGGTTTTTTCTAACATAGCCATATTAATTTGATAAGGTTTCAACAGATTGACACGTTCTTCAAATTTATCTTCTTCACCCATGGACACCCAAACGTCTGTATATAACACGTTGGCTCCTTTAACACCTTTAGCAACGTCGTCTGTAATCATTAATTCTGCACCAGATTCTTTCGCAAATTCTTTTGCATAATTAACGACTTCATCAGAAGGGAACAATTCTTTTGGTGCACAAATGCGAACATTTACGCCTAAAATAGCACCTGTCACTAACAAGCTGTTTGCCATGTTGTTACGGCCATCGCCGACATATACTAAAGTGATTCCTTCTAAACGACCAAAGTTTTCTTTCACTGTCATAAAGTCCGCAATCATTTGTGTTGGATGCCATTGATCCGTTAAACCATTCCAAACAGGAACACCAGAATATTTCGCTAAATCTTCCACTACTTCTTGACTAAACCCACGGAACTCAATCCCGTCAAACATACTACCTAAAACAATCGCTGTATCTTCAACAGATTCTTTTTTACCTAATTGAATATCGTTGGCGCCTAAATACTCAGGATGTGCCCCTAAATCAATCGCTGCTGTCGTAAACGCAGAGCGTGTCCGTGTCGAAGTTTTTTCAAATAAAAGAGCGATATTTTTTCCTTCTAAATAGTGATGTGGAATCCCTTTTTTCTTCAATTCTTTTAAGTGAATACTGAAGTCTACCAAATACTCTAATTCTGCTCTTGAAAAATCTTTTTCTGCTAATAAACTACGTCCTTGAAATACTGAATTCATGATGATTCCTCCTATTTTTGGGTGTTTTTTAAAGATCTTCACGGTAAAGTGGCATACTCATACAACGAGGGCCACCACGGCCACGTACTAGTTCACTTCCTGGAATGTAATTCAATTTCACGCCTGCTTCTTCTAGCGCTTTATTCGTAATCGTATTCCGATCGTAAACAACAACTTCCCCAGGGGCAATTGCTAATGTATTTGAACCGTCGTTCCATTGTTCACGGGCTGCTGCTGTTAAATTTCCAGCGCCGCAACGAATTAATTGAACATTGTCTAAATGCAAGTATTTGCATAAAATGTTATCTAATGTATCTTTTTCTTTTGTAATTTGGATGTCTCCATCTGCTTTTTCCGTGATCGAGTAAACAACCAAGCCGCCTTCGATTTCTGGATGAATTGTAAATTTATCATAGTCAATCATGGTAAAAACGGTATCTAAATGCATGAATTTACGATGTTCACCGATATCAAAAGCCAAGATATTTTTGAATCCTAATTTTTGTTCAAAAATATTTCTCGCAATTTTTTCAATTGACGCGGCATCCGTTCTTTGAGAAATCCCAATGGCCACTACTTCTTTTGAAAGAATTAATTCATCGCCACCTTCAATTCTGGTTGATTCTGAACGATCATAGACTCTAGGAACCTCTTTTCCAGCAAAACGAGGATGATAATCAAAAATGTATTGCCCAAAAATGGTTTCCCGTTGTCGAGTTACTGAATACATATGATTTAAAGAAATCCCGTGCCCCATTGTCGCAAAGTTATCACGCGTGAAGTATAAGTTAGGCATTGGATCAATAATGAATGGATAATCCGCTTCAACCATATCTGTTAAAAATTCTTGCTCATATTTAGGTAATTCTTGTTTTTGAATACCAGCAATCGCTTTTTGAATCAGTTCTTCGTTGTCGTCAATTTCTAACATTAACTCTCTAACTTTTTCTTTTGCTGATTCACTGCGAATATTGGCTTCTTCTAAGAATTGGTCAATAAATTGTCGGCGGACCTCTTCATTAATCAACGCTTCAGCAGCTAAGTCCTCTAAATAGACCACTTCGATATCTTTTGATCGTAACAACTCTGCAAATGCATCATGTTCTGCTTGTGCTTTTTCTAAAAACGGAATATCATCAAACAACAATCTCTCCAGATAATCTGGCATTAAATTTTCTAGTTCCTTACCTGGACGATGTAACATCACTGTTTTCAATTTCCCGATTTCAGAAAATACATTAATTGGATGACTCATGTGAAATAACCTCCTCAACTTAATTACAAACACAGAATAACAGACCTGATTAACCTAGGACGTGAGCCATTTGCCAAACAAAATACCAAATATACAACGGTATTCTTTCTTATGCATATTTCTAGCCTAAAAGAATGCGCTTTCATAGATATTCTAAAAAAATAATGCATAATTAAATAAAAAAAAATGCATTTATTCAAAAAAAATTATTTCTCCACACACTTCATAAAGTTATAATCTTATAGAGGTAAAAGGAAGTGAGCCAGAAGTCGTTTTGACTTCTGGCTCACTTCCTTTTATGCGTTACTTTTTGACAAAGGTGTTGGCTGAATAAATTGTTGAAAATACTGCTCTAGTTCTTGTGCTTTTTCTTCGGATGATGAAACAATAATAACAGTGTCGAAGCCAGCGACAGAACATTTCTTTTCACACAAAGACACTTCATCAAGTACAGCTGAAAACAATGTTGCGTTGTCTGGTAATGTATGAACCACTAGTAAAAAGGCGACACGTTCAACTTTGGTCACTACCTCACGAATTGCTTGTATCAACTGTTCTTTTTTTCGTTCTTCTAAAGAAGTGAATTGTTCAAAAATCGTTAACCGCATCTCGCCAGACTCATCTAATGCTTTGACGACTTTTAATTCCCATAAATCCCGTGAAATCGTTGCTTGTGCGACATTTATCTCGCGCTTTTTTAATTCTCTTAACAACTCATTTTGACTA
This sequence comes from Enterococcus sp. DIV0183, assembly GCF_050541505.1. Taxonomy (NCBI): domain Bacteria; kingdom Bacillati; phylum Bacillota; class Bacilli; order Lactobacillales; family Enterococcaceae; genus Enterococcus; species Enterococcus sp. DIV0183. The sequence continues at coordinate 125,705 of NZ_CP172932.1, read as the reverse complement.
TGAATTACGGTTGTTTGAATGATTTCTTTAATCAAACTTTGGCGTGTTTGCTTATTCACAAATAACACCCTTCCTCCAGACATTTACAAAGCAATACTAGCAGAATCTCTCTAATTAGAATAGAAAAAGGGTCGTTTAGCCAAAAGATTCTCATTGATTTTGTCGGATATTTCGCATTTAAAAAAGTGAGACTTGCACAATTTAGTAAAACGTTGTACAGTGATTTTAGGGAATTACTGGCACCGTTTTAAATAACAGCAATGATGTTTTTTTGCATGATTAACTGAACTGGAGGAAAGTAATGAACCGATTAAAACGCCAAACGATGATTAAGCGATTGGTCACAGAAAATGAAATCCATACACAAAGTGAATTACTAGCATTATTGGAAAAAGAAAATATTCACACCACGCAAGCAACTATTTCTCGTGACATTCGTGAGCTGAATTTAAACAAAGTAGACAATGGTCAAGGAGAAGCCTATTATCGTATCTTGAATAATTCTGCCCTTCGTCCAAAATATAAAACAGATGAAGAACGTCTTGTTGACATTATTATTGAAACTGGTGTTTCTTTAACACAAATAGAGTTCACAAATCTTTTAACCGTCTTACCTGGCAACGGGCAAGCCATTGGGGTTTTAATTGATCGCATACGTATCCACAACCCTCATATCTTGGGCTGCATCGCTGGGGATGATACCATCTTAATTCTTTCAAAAAATAAAGAAGATGCCCTTGAAGTTAACAACTATTTCCAGCAGTATTTGTACCACCCATAATTCATCACTTAGTAAAATCGACTATTTTTTGACATCATTGCTATTTTTATTAAAGATAAATAAAAAAAGGCGTCTCAGTGAAAGCTGAGGCGTTTTCTCATGAGTTTTTCTTTTGAACACCGTCTTTTTTTTGTATAATAATCAAAAAGCAAAGAAAGGGTTTCTTATGACTGAACAATTCATACTCACTTCAAACGATCAACAAACTCAGCTCAATGTACGTCATTGGCCCTGTCCTTCACCCAAAGCCGTAGTTCAATTGATTCACGGCATGGCAGAGCATATCCAACGTTATGATGAATTTGCTCGTTTTTTAAATCAATTAGGGTTTGCCGTAATTGGTCATGATCATCTAGGTCATGGCGAATCTGTACAACCAAGCGCACCAATCTATGGTTTTTTTGGAGAACAAGGGCCTGAAAATGTCGTTACAGATATTCATCAAGTGAAACAATGGGCTGTGAATCGCTATCCACAATTGCCCTATTTTATGATGGGTCACAGCATGGGGTCTTTCGCCTTGCGCAACTATCTGCAAGACTATCCTGTGACTGTGCAAGGAGTCATTTTCATGGGCACTGGAACAAGTCCGTTACCTTTAACCGCAGCATTGCCTTTTATTAAAAAAATGGCCGAGAAACAGCCGAAAAAACCAGCTCCGTTCATTGATAAGCTGGCATTTGGTTCTTTTAGTAAAAAATTTCCTGAAGCAAGTTCCTTTAATTGGCTTTCTAAAAATCAAGCCAATGTCGCTGACTATGAAAATGACCCATTAATGGGCTTCGTATTTACCAATAATGGTTTTGCTACCCTTTTTTCGCTTGTTAAACGAGCCAATCAAAGGAATTGGTACCAAGCGATCCCAAAAGAATTGCCTATTTTAATCATTAGTGGCGCTGAAGACCCAGTTGGTGATTTCAGCAAGGGGCCAGCGAAAATTCAAAAGCAATTAAAGCATGCTGGTTTTCAGCACGTGACGTTACGACTATTTCCCACATTGCGTCATGAAATTTTATTAGAAACGGAAAAAGCAACAGTTTTTCAAGAAATTGGGCATTGGTTAACGGATTTAACGAATTAAAAAAGAAGGTTGATGTCATAACATCAACCTTCTTTTTTAATCTATTTTCGTTAAACCGCCCATATAAGGACGTAGAACTTCTGGAATCGTTACGGTGCCATCTTCATTTTGATAATTTTCCAAAATGGCAGCCACTGTTCGACCAACAGCAAGTCCTGACCCATTAAGAGTATGGGCATATTGAACATGACCCGTTTTATCACGATAACGAATCAACGCCCGACGTGCTTGGAAGTCTTCACAGTTTGAACAAGAACTAATTTCTCGATACGTTTTCTGTGCCGGAATCCAAACTTCTAAATCATAGGTTTTCGCTGCCGAGAAGCCCATATCACCTGTCGAAAGAGTAATCACTCGATAAGGGAGACCCAATTTTTCTAAAATGTCTCCAGCATTGTTGGTCATTTTTTCTAATTCTTCATAAGAGTGTTCTGCATCACTAAATTTAACCATTTCTACTTTATGGAACTGGTGTAAACGAATTAATCCTCGGGTATCACGGCCTGCGCTACCCGCTTCCGAGCGAAAAGAAGGACTTAAAGCAGTAAAATAAATCGGTAACTCTTGCGCATCTAAAATTTCATTATTATAGTAGTTAGTTAATGGGACTTCCGCTGTGGGGATCAGCGTCAAATCACTTTCTGCAACTTGGAAGACATCTTCTTTGAACTTAGGAAACTGACCGGTGCCAAACATTGCTTTGCTATTGACCAAATAAGGAGGAATCACCTCGGTATAACCATGTTCATTAACATGTTGATCTAACATAAAATTATAGACCGCTCGTTCTAAACGAGCCCCTAAGCCTTTGTAATAAAGAAAACGGCTACCAGATACTTTCGCGCCTCTTTCAAAATCTAAAATTCCTAAGGCTTCACCGATTTCCCAATGTGGTTTTGGTTCAAATGAAAAAGTTTTCGGCGTACTCCACCGCCGAACTTCTACGTTGGCGGCTTCGTCTGCGCCAACAGGCACGCTCTCATGAGGTAAGTTAGGCAGACGTTCTGCAATTGCTGTGCATTGTTCTTGCAAATGAACAACTTCTTGGTCTAAAACTTTAATTTGCTCGCTAACTTCTTGCATATTTAGCAACTGTTGTGAAGCATCTTTTTGTGCACGCTTTAATTGTGCAATTTCTCCTGATACCTGATTACGGTGTTTTTTCAGTTCTTCAACTTTAACAAGTAACGCTCTCCGTTCTTCATCTAAAGCCAAAAAGCGTAATAAAACTTCCTCGTCCACACCACGTGTTTTTAACTTTTTCTGTACCACTTCTACATTTTGGCGAATTTTTTTCATATCCAGCATCTTATTTACCTCTTCATGATTAAATTTTAAACAATGGTGAATTTTACTTTTTCAAAAATTTCATTCTTCATTCGTTGGCCAGTCGCTGTGCCAGCTAAGCCACCTAAACCCGTTTCTCTCAATTCTCGTGGTAATTGACGGCCGACTTTATTCATGGCTTCCACCACTTCATCTGCTGGTATTTTATTTACAATTCCAGCTAAAGCCATATCTGCAGCGATTAACGCATTGCCTGCACCTACTGTATTTCGTTTGACACAAGGAATTTCGACTAACCCAGCCACTGGGTCACAAACTAAACCTAATAAATTCCCTAAAGCCATAGCAAAAGCTTCAGAAGATTGGCGTGGTGTTCCGCCAGCCGCTTCAACAGCTGCAGCGGCGGCCATCGCTGAAGCACTGCCTACTTCGGCTTGACATCCACCAACAGCACCAGCAATCATCGCATTGTTGGCTGTGACCATTCCAAATAAAGAACTGGTAAACAAGAAACGAATTTGTTGATCACGCGTTAAATTCAAGGTATTTTTAATCGCTGTTAAAACCCCTGGTAAGGTGCCACTTGCACCAGCGGTTGGCGTTGCGCAAACAACGCCCATTGCTGCATTGACTTCATTCGTACCTAGTGCGGCTTGAACTGCAGACATCATTAAATCACCTGATAACGTTTTGCCAGCTGCGCGGTATTTTTTTAAACGAGCCGCATCACCGCCCGTTAACCCAGTAGGAGAAAAAACGCCTGCTCCTTCTTGCGAGCGTTTGACAGCAGCATCCATGACATCCAAATTTTGACCCATCTGTGTCCAAATTTCTTCATAGCTTTTTTGGCTACGCTCCATTTCTTGCTCAATCATCAAATCAGAGATTTTTTTTCCTGTTTTTTCAGCTTTATCGATAAATTCTTCAATCGAAAGGTACATATGTCAAACTCCTATCATAATAAGATTATTTTCGATGTGTCATCTAGTGAAAACAGTTGTTCTTTCACCGAGGAAATTGGTGCCGAATCTAAGTCAAAGATGAATAAAATTTGATTCCCTTCCACATAACGAGACACCGCATTCACTTGAATATTATTTTTTTGTAACGTATCTTTAAAAGCTTGCATCGCCTGCTCTTCTTGATTAATGACTAACAAAATAGGTAAAGGACCATGTAGTTGGACATTGAAACCGTCTAATTCAATGTATTTCACCTCGATAGTGCCGCCACCTACAGAAATTCCTGTTAAATGAATTTCGTGCGTTGCATCACTGAGTGTCACACATGCTGTATTAGCATGCTTCACTGGACTTTCTTCACTCATTTCTAAAAATTGAATCTCAATTCCTTGTTCTTCCGCAAGTTCAATGGATTGTGTTACGTTGGCATCATCTGCTGCTAGTCCAAGAATTCCGCCAATAATTGCAAAATCAGTCCCATGTCCTTTATGCGTGTCTGCAAAAGATTCATAGTATTTAATCACAATTTTTTCTGGTGTTCCGCCGAATAACTTTCTTGCCGCTAAGCCAATTGCTAAGGCCCCAGCTGTATGCGAACTAGAAGGACCAATCATAATAGGACCAATAATGTCAAAACAACTTTTGTAGTTCATTACTTTGTTCACTTTTTTAGGTTTATTGATGGCCATAGCTGTGTTCATACGTAACTCCTCCTTTGGTTTTTACTGCTTCTTTTTCTTTTTCACTGGTTACTTCCGTCGTTCCTTCAAATTCTGGTGTATTATCCACCGCTTCAATTCTGTAACGTTTAAAGACCAGCGCACCTAAAAATCCAAACATCAGACTGACCACTGTGATAATCGCTACTGCTAGTAAAGTCGTTTGAATGGCATTGTTACCTAATGTCACAAGTAAACCAGCCCACGGCGTTGCCATTCCTGTCACAGGTACTTTTAAGCCAAAGAAAGTCACTACAATACCACTAACCATTCCTGAAAATAAATTCGTTGCGTAAATAGGTATTGGATTGGAGCTGATGATATCGACTTGTGTTAATGGCTCAATTGCCACAGCTAACGGGGTTGAAGCTGTGCCTAGTTTTAACTTTTTAAATAGCGCCGCATTGACAATGGAACTGCCGTAACAAGTCAACGCACCGACAGCCATTGGTACACCAGTCAAACCAATCAAGGCAGTTAAAACCATTGAACTTAACGGTGTCATACCAACAATCGGGATAATAGCACCTAAAATTGCGCCCATCACATATGGATTGCCGTCTACTGCACTTAAAATCGTGCCCCCAATAACTTCTAGGACACCTAATACAACGGGTTGAATAAAACCAGCAACTAACGAAGCAGCGACTGGAATGACTAAAATAACGACTAATAAGTCAATCCCTTCTGGAATACGTTTTTGCATCTGCTCAACAACAAAAGATAAAAGATATGCGGTAATAAAGGCTGGTAACAAGCTGACTTTAATCAATGACAGACCTAAAATAATTGAAAAAACTGGACTAATCCCGAAAGCAAGCGGCACAAGAGCTCCAGCTGCTAAACCACCTAGACTACCCATAGTTTCACCAATTTGCGACACATAATCTAAATGAAAAACGCCGCCTACTGCATACCGCAAAAACGCCTCTGGTAGAAAGGTGGCACAAGCTGCACCAGACAAAGCACTTAAAGATTTTTTCCCTCGCGGTGCTTTAAAAGAGAATAGGGACATGCCACATAAAACTAAGACTAACATCAAGATTCCTGATAACGTTTTCATTTCTTTGCCTCCAACTATATTTTTTTATAACGGATGGTACTCCTGAATAAAATTTTTATTGCTCAACAAGTGAAAGAATGAGCGAGCATTCCGATGAACTAAAGTACAATGAGTAACAAAAATTTCATTCCACATTCAGAGTATACGACTAAACAAAAGTTTAGTCAATGTATTTTTTTAACATAAAGAATCTTATTGCTTTTCCATTAAAAAAGTATTACACTAAAATTAATTTCAGTGTAGGGGAGGATATCACTTGGAGTCATATTTACGTTTAAGTGAAGTAGATAAACAAATCTTACATTCACATGCCTTAATGCTTGATGGATTAGGGAACTTCTTTGGTAGTACCCATGAAGTCATTCTTCATAGTTTAGAAAATTTGGAAAGTTCAGCTATCAAAGTCATCAATGGCCATTTCAGTAACCGCAAGGAAGGTGCCCCCATTACTGATATGGCGTTAAAAATGTTAAGTCAAGTAGAGTCGGAACATGATTACGCTGTGAAACCCTACTACAATAAAAATCAAAAAGGGGTTATTTTAAAATCTTCCACCATTCCAGTTATCGGTGAAAATGATCGTATTATTGGATTGATCTGTATCAATATGCATTTAGAAATGCCATTAATTGATTACTTGCAAGACTTATTACCTTCAGGACAACAAAATGATATGTCCCAAGAGCTTAAAAATTCTGAACATTTTTCTGACAATATTGACGAATTAATCACTACTTCACTGACAAAAGTAAAACAAGCAGTAGAAAGCGATCCAAATGTATCACATTTGAATCAAAATAAAGAAATTGTTATTCGTTTATATGATCAAGGAATTTTTAATCTCAAAGATTCTGTCATAAAGATTGCCGATCGATTAGGTATTTCAAAAAATACCATCTATTTACATATCCGCAATCATAAAAAAGAAGAAGCTTAAAACATCAAAGCCACCAACGCTAACTAGCGTTGGTGGCTTTGATCACTTCTCTTCTATTTTAATTTGGTAAATCAAACAAGTAAGGTGTCCCTATTTCTCCATTTAACGTAACGTCTAAGCGATTTTTTGTGCCGGTAACTAAATTACTGGCTGTGAAATTTCCTTGGGCATCCGCAGTAAAACTTGCTAAAATCACCCGCGCATCATCTGCACGTGACACTAAAATAGTTGCATTCGGTGCTGTTTTACCAGAAATTGTCCCTTGTTTCGGATCAATCGTAATATTGCTAAAAGAAAGCGCTGCTTCTTGTCCTGAACTTGGAATATCAATTTGGACAGGTGCACTATTCCGTTGATCAACGGTTGCGATTAATTGAGTAGTCGCTCCCGCTCTGGGACTAATTACTGTAAAATTGCCATTGGCATCCGCATAAAAAACACCTGCTTGTGCAGAAGCATCACCGACTACCGTTGCTGTAATGGTTGCATTAGGTAATGTAGTACCATTAATTTCATTTCTTTCAGGATTGAAAACAACATTGGTAATTGTAATGTTTGTATCAGGTGCTTGGTTTTGAGGGACTTCATTCGTTTCATCAGTTCCTGCAGAAGGCTGCGTGGCATTTTCTGACGGATTTTCCCCTGTCACATTAGAATTTTGACCCGTGACAGACGAATGACTACTTTTCATTTCTTGTTGGCTAGAGGATTTCTGCGTGGCTTTCTTTGTTTCTTGCTTTGGCTTAGAATCATTTGTGCTTGCTGTTTTTTTGTTTCCACATCCTGCTAGACTTAAAGACAATACACTGAACGTTAACATACTGAACAAAGCAATTTTTTTCATTTTTCGTTACCTCCAGAAATCTTTTTGTAACATTAATGTAACATTTTTTTAAAAATCTAGCAATAATTTTTCAACCGTTTTCCTTTTTGTTTAAAAAGAAAAAACCTGCACAAAGGCATTTAGCCTTTGTGTAGGTTTTTATCTGCTAAATGGATTTAATGTTTGCGATAGCTTAAATAGTAAAAGCCAGAAACAAAAATGGCACCACCAATGATATTACCTAAATAAACAAAAATAAAATTACGGAAAAAGTCTCCCCACTGAACGCCGCCTTCAAAAATTGCGGCTGGAATGATGAATGCATTCGCCACACTATGCTGAAAGCCAATTGCAACAAAAATCATTACTGGAAACCAGATGCCTAATAGTTTCCCCGCTGCATCTTTCGCACCATAACAAAGCCATAAGGCCAGACCTACGAACCAGTTACAGCCAATACCTGAAATAATTGCTTGAAGCCAAGTTGCTGCAACTTTATGTTCTGCAAGAGAAAGAACCTGATTTAAATAGGCGCCGCTACTGGTTAAACCTAAATAATGACCAAAAAAATAGGCAACAAATAAGGCGCCAACCATATTTGCCAATGTAATTGTGACCCAGTTCACGAGTAATTCTCTGAAAGAGACCTTTTTAGCAAACCAAGCCGTACTCACTGCCATCATATTTCCTGTGATTAACTCACCACCAGCCATTAAAATAACAATTAGACCAATTGGGAAAACCGCAGCTCCCACTAAAGCTTGAACACTGGCTAAATCTGCTGGAATAGAGGCGGAAACACGCACATAAGCCAAATAGCCGAGGGAAATCATGGCACCGCCGATAAATCCTAAAATGAGTTTTGCTACCAAAGGCTTTTTAATTTTTTTCTGACCATTTTCAATACTAATACTTAAAATTTCATCTGGTGTATACAAACATTTCACTTCCTTTGTTTTTTGTCCTCCTTTACTTTACCCTTATATCACAGAATTTCAAGTACTTTTGTGTATTTTTTCACTAAAAACTGTAGTTCTTTTAATTTTATATGAAAACATCCTGAAACAAGTCCTATTTCTTGTTTCAGGATGTTTACTTATCCGTTTTTAAAGAGTTATCTTTTCACTTTAAAACAATAGGTTGCTATGGCTAACGATAAAAAGCTCAGGCCTAGGAAGCTCCCAACTGCTGAAGATTGTTCCCCTGTTTTGGGGAATTTTTTCTTGGCAATTTTGGTCGTATTATCCGCTTTTTTGACTGTTCCTGACGATTCTTGATTTGTCTGTATCTGTTTAGTTGCTTGGTTTTCTGCTACTGATTCCTTTGTTTGACTAGCCTTGGCAGAGGGCTTTGAATTACTTTGAGCGTCATTAGGATCTTGATTAGACTCTACCGCGTAAATGACAGAATTCTGGCCTTTGCTTTGACTGTTTTCGTTTAAAGTGCTTGGGGTGCTACTCTCACTTGTACTGTTGGTTGCGCTGGTCGTACTTGAAGCACTACTTTCGCTGGTACTACTGGTTTTACTGGTTGTACTTGGTGTGTTGCTTTCATTTGTATTGCTTGTTTCACTTGTCGTACTTGAGGTACTACTTTCGCTGGTTGTGCTTGGCGTGTTGCTTTCACTCGTACTACTGCTCTCACTTGTCGTGCTTGGCGTGCTGCTTTCGCTGGTACTACTGCTTTCACTTGTCGTGCTTGAGGTACTACTTTCGCTGGTATTACTACTCTCACTTGTCGTGCTTGGCGTGCTGCTTTCGCTGGTACTACTGCTTTCACTTGTCGTGCTTGAGGTGCTGCTTTCGCTTGTACTACTGCTTTCATTTGTCGTGCTTGGCGTGCTGCTTTCGCTGGTATTACTGGTTTCACTGGTTGTGCTTGAGGTGCTGCTTTCGCTTGTGTTACTAGTTGTCTCTGTTGATTTTTCAACTAACAGAAGTAACGCCGTTTTTATGGTTTGTGTTAATTGGTTAATACGCTTTTGTGCATCTGCAGGCGTTTTAAAGCCACCAAGTGTTGGCTCTAATAATTCTTCATCTGACCAAGCAAGCAGTTGTTGTAACTGCTTAGAGCTTCCTTCGCCAGTTGTTGTATCTATTAAGGCTTCTTGCATGGCTTGCCAAGAGTCTTTGGTATATACAGATTCGTCTAATTTATGAACGCTTGCAAGTTCATTTTCTGCTTCTGTACGCTCTAGCGTGATATCGGCTTTTTTGACTAATACTTTCATTGCAGATTGCAAATTACTTGTTAACTGATCCACTTGCTCTTGGGTTTTGTCCTGACTCTCCTGACCTTCTGCTAACAATTGTGTCGCCTGCTGATAATAGGAAGGAACAATTGTTTTAGGCCCAATGGCAGTGAATAGCTGCCAAGAGTAAACTGTATATTGGTTTGCTTCACCAATCGAAGCATAAACGGTTTGTAGCTGGGACAAATCAAGCTTTTTTGCAGGGGCCTCTACCGTCACCGGTACGTTCACTGTTACCAATGACCCTGTTTCATAAGTTAATTGAACAGTCACTTTTTGTTGGCCGATTTCATTTAAGACCTCTGGATTGACGATTTTAGCGGCTGGGACTGCTTCATCCGCGTCATTTGTATTAGCAACCAGTTGCTGCGGATCGATTGATTGTCCTTGCACAATCGTTGTAGCCACAGGGGTTGCTAAAGTATTTCTAACCGGAATTGGCGTATTTTTATATTGCTCATAAAGTGTTGGTGAAATTAATGATTCCCATGTTGCTGGCATTAAGCGATAGTCCGCCTCTGTCCAATTTTCTACCAATAATTGGCCGTTTTTAAGGCCATCATCTCGAGTATTGTCTTTCACAAAACTCGTTTCTGGTCGGAAACCACCGCCACTAGCGATTAACAATTCCCGACGTCGATTTTGCGGAATATTGTGGTAGTTAACAAACTGATTGTTGATAAATACGCCATTGAACACATTGTTATTTCCTGTATGTCGATTGTATTCCATTCCAATTGCATATTGATTGTTCCAATACTTCCAATCAAAAATGTTATTAGCCACTAACCAGTTAGAGAGTTCTGAGATAGCACCCTCTGCTTGCGTTTCTGCCAAACCAATCTCTGGTGTTCCATACATAATGAGGCCTGTATTTCGCAAATAATTATTCATAATCGTAATATTACGGCCTGATTTAAACTTAAATCCGCCAGCTGGACCATTTTGTAGTCCACGTAAGTGATTCCCCACCACCGTGATATTTTGGGCACCACGGAAATAAATCGCATGATCGCCACCTAAGCCGTTTAAGTTTTCATTTTCATAGGGTGAATAGAAAAAATTATGTTGGACAGTTACATCCTTCAACATATTAAAAGAATTAACCCCGGTGGATAGATAATTTTGTTCATTAGGTACTGAAATAGCACCTGCTTCAATGGCTGTTTGTAAACGTGTAATAGTTGCTGCTAAGTCTGAACGACTGGTGCTTTTAATCGCATCTAATTCCGTCACTTTTAACCCAAATAAATTGTCCACGATGTCTACATCTGACATATACTGGAAGCGACTTGGTGTTGAATAACCACCAATGTAAATCGCTCGGTTAAAATCAATCCCTGGCTGCATATGTGCTGTGTCTCGCATGAAAATATTACCTGAAATTTTAACGCCAATATCTGCATTTAAATTGACCACGAATCCTTTTAATGGATTATAAAAGATATTGTTTGCTAGCGTTAATTGATTCGTCAATTTTAAGGTCACATTGATGCCGTCAAAAGCAATATTTTGAAGTCGTACATTGGTTTTCGTCCCGTACGTTGTGTCTGTTAGTTGAATCGGTGTACCTGTAGCATTATGTAAAATAGTGGCTCCTGTTGTATCGCCAATTAATTGATAATTTGAAGAAATCGCAATATCTTTTGACAGAGCATAACTTCCCTGTGGTAAAAATAATGCCCGTCCTTCCTTTGCTGTCTGACTCAGTAATGTCTGTAACTTCTCTGTTTGATCCTCTGTGCTATTAGGTACCATCGCTTGCGCACCAAAAATTGTTGCATCTGTTGCATCAACTGGTTCAGCCGCTTCAGTCACCATTGGTAGACCCACCACCGTCAATAAACCAAATAGAAGAATAAGTATTGTTTTCTTCATGTGTTTTCCTCTTTTCATTCCGTTACTTCCAACGGCTTATTTTGTAAAAGTTGATACAGCGTAATAACACGACTGTCTTCGTATGCATAAATTTTTTTGAATTTTGGATTCATATGTAAGATACTTGTTACCTTTAACAAGTTTTGATTTGTGACTTCTAATTCTAAGGCCTCAACCAATTCCTTTAATCGAACACCGGCACTATTTTCTTCACAACTTAAGATTTCTTCAATTTGTTCCATCCGTTTTTTCATTCTATCCCGCCTTCCTTCCCTTGCTCTTTCTATTATATAGAAAAATTCTTGTGAGAACCCTCAATATTTTTTAACTGACTGTTAAAAAAAGTAGTAGTTCCTTTACTATCAATAGCTAATCATCTATTATTTACGATAAAAAAAGCAAAAAAAGTACCTTTTTGACATAATTTTCAGAAGAATTGACGTAGTATTTATTAAAAAACAACGAGAAAACGTCAATAAGTAGGTGTTGATTACCTACTTATTGACGTTTTCTTCTTGTCTTTTTTTACTTTTTAGAAAAAATTTTTTACAATTTATCGGACATATACCTCAAAAAAACCCATTTTTTTGATTTTTTATTAAAGTGACGTGGTTCTTTTCTCGTTAATTTTTACTATTTTTTGGTTCAAACGATTATATTGCTCAAACGTTAACTCACTTGAAAGTAAAAAGATCTCTGGATGGCCCGTTTCTACATCTGCCAAAGAAGTCACTAATAGTAAATCAATATTTTGCCATTCTTCTTTGCTTGCTTCACTGTATCGTAAGACTTCCAATGCATAAAACCGACGAAAATTATTTTCAATCGAAAGTTTCACCCGTTCTTCTTCCAGTACTGGCAAGCCTGATTTTAACCCTAAAACAATTTTTTGTTCACGATGAATTAAATCATTAGAAAGCGCCAAAACACTAGAATAACGCAAAGCCAAAAATTCTTTATTTGTAAATAATTCATTGCCTGTTTGTTCGTAAAGTTGATTTAAGCCTTGGCTTAATTCTTCTAAAAGAACTGGATATTTTTCTTTAACTTTATTCCAAAAGACATTGTACATTTTCACATTTTGGACATAGTAAAGTTCGGCAAATAAATGTGTAGCAAACAAATAATAAAAAATTTGCGGACGAATTTTCTCTAATTGCGGCGTCATGTGTATTTCTTCTAATAAGAAATGTTGGACTAAATGAGTCAACATATAAACAGGCGCTTCAGACTCATCAAAATGCGCTAAAATTGCTTGTGCAGTGGCTTCGTCTTGATAAAATTGGTCATTGGCTAACAAGAAAAAGTACACAAAAGTTAAATCGTTTTTGTTAAGGAAAAGGGTTGTAGCTGTCATTTCTTCTATAAAGGCTTGGTAATGTTTATTACCTTCTAAATAAGTTTCTTGCTCGGCTGAAGGTCGATATTCGGCGCCTTGCGCACTACGGACTTTTGAGATAGCGACCATATATTTAACTCGGCGTATCACCGTTTCCGCAACTTCTACGTTGAAAAAAGCCATCATTTTTTGGACAGTTTGTGCGACTTCCGTTTCTTGTATATAGTCAAAAGGCCAAGTATCACGGATTAAGTCCATAAAAATAGTGTAAGCAAAATGGCGCAAATACGCTTCATTGCCTTCAATTTTCCAGGTGCTTTTATTAATCACTAACCCCAATGGCGCTAAAATTTCTGTAAACCCTTTAAGCAAGCGCCGAATCGTGGCATCACTGGTATGATATTTTGTTGTCGCTGGCACAATCCCATTAAATCGACCCCAGAATAAATCTTCCATTACTTGATAAGTTAAACTATCCCGAAAAATTGCTGTATAAAGTTTCTGGAACGCTTGGCTAGACGCCAAGTTCAAGCGATAGCCATGCCCCTTTTCAAAAGCCAAAGAAGCATCATTATCCACAGCATAATACGTAATGTCATCTTTTAGAAGCTCTACGTATTTTTTGACTGATTTTTTGTTTAATTGTAATTCTTCTGCTAACTCATTGATGTCAATCCAGCCTTCATTAATTGGCAAGTTTCTTAAAATAATAATTTTAGAAACGACATCTGTATCGAATATATCAACATATTCATCCCATTTCACTGTTCACTCAACTGCCTCTCTTCTGTTCTATTGTACACAAAATGAGAAATCTATTCCACGAAAAAATAACAGTTGTTTCTTTTATTCTTTCTTAGATGTGGACGTTTCAGGAACAAACACGTTGAGTCCCCCAGCTTCCACCGTTACTTTAATCGGTAAATCATCGGTAGGGTCGCCATCTGTTCGTGTTTGGACTTTCTTGTCTTTTTCGCCACTAATTTTAAATTGACTCCCAGAGAAATACACGACACCAGGAATTTCATTTAATTGTCCTCTGATAATTTTAGGTAAATAATAGACAAACTTGTAAAAAACTAACTTAGGTAAAATGATAATGTGGACTTCGCCGTCATCTGGCGTAGCATTGGCATCGAAATTGGTAAAGCCGCCAGCAGAATTCGTCATGGTCATCGTTAATAATTGGGCTTTGCCATGCCAACGTCTTTCATCGCCATCAATTTTTAGTTTGTATTTTTTCTTTTTCATTAATAAGCGGAAAAATTGCTTTGTAAAGGCTAAAGGACCATATTTTTGTTTCTCCTGTTGGGTCACATTTGCTGCTGTGTCCGCCAATAGTCCAATCGTTAAGGTCGAAATCATCACATCTTGATTTACCATCCCAAAATCAACTGGCGTGGTCTGTCCTGCCAAAATGGTCTCAAAGGCGTCTTCTTCTTTCAAAGGAATACTTAACACACGCGCAAAATTATTGACTGTTCCACCTGGAATAATCCCTATTTGATAGTCACGAATGGTGTCTTTAAAATTTTGAACGGCATGATGAATGGTCCCGTCACCACCAATGACGACCAAGACACCCACTTGATTTTCTTTGGCATTTTTCCGCATTTCTTCAGGATCAATGTCTGGATTGGAAGGTTGCAAAATAACCGCTTCCCCTTTCGCTTCTGCAGCTTTTTTAAAGCGTTCTGCAATCTCTTTACTTTCACTACTTCCTGAAGTTTCGTTGTATAAAACCATCATCTTTTCCATCATTCTATCCTCATATCTCTAACTAAATTTCTTGCACATGTAAAGTGTACAATATTTTAGCCAAAATACCTAAAGATAGCATCGAAAAACAAAGGCTGAGGCACAAGCGGTTTGCTCCAAGAACTCAGTAAGTTCTGTTCAAAGGCTAAACTGCGATGAAGGGTTACCTGAGAATGTCAATAAGAAGGAGCTGCTTTTGTTCAGTTGATTAGCTTAAGATGAAAAAACAGGCCATCCGTCGAAAGAACGGATGGCCTGTTTTTTTATAGCTTTTGCTTATTTCTTGCTCTTTTTATAGAAGAGCCAACTTGCCAAACTGACCAACAGGAGGCCGATAAAGACAAAGAAGTAATTGACTTGTGTGTTGGTTTTCGGTAAACCAAGCCAACCTGTCTCTCTAGCTGCTTGTTTCGTTGTTGGCTGATTTGGTTTTGTTTTTTTGGATAAAGGTTGTTTCTCGTTAACAAACGTGCCCGCATCCACGAGTTCAGGTTTGTCTTTCGCTGTTGCTGCAATAGTGAATGCGACAGCTTGCTTAGACAGTTGGTAACCATCCGGTGCTTTTGTTTCCACAAAGGTATATTTTCCTGGTTGTAAGTGGTTCACTTGAACTAACCCTTGGTTGTCAGAACGTAATGAACGAGCGACAGTTTGCCCTGTCTCTGCATCTGTCACTTTAAATTCAGCACCTGCTAAGGCATTCTTTTGCTGATCAATTTTCACCAGCTTGGCAGCACCTTGGTAATTAATAAAAGGTGCTTTAAGTACCACAGTGACTGGTTTGCCTTGGTTGTCTTTGGCAATCGTAAAGCTTGCGCTTGGCGTTTCATTAAGAAGATAGCCAGTTGGCGCTTGTGTCTCCACAAAACGATACGTTCCCGGTGCTAAGTTTTTCGCAATGACTTTGCCTTGCTTGTCAGACATCAGATTGGCTTGTCCAGCTACGGTTTGCCCTGTTTCATCAATGACCTTAAACACCGCACCTGCCAATGCTTCACCTGTTTCGTTTTCTTTGGTTAATTGAGCAGTTCCTTGATAATTGATAAGATCGCCTAAAGCAATTGGCTGCTCTTTTCCTAATTGGGCGGTTACATCAAATGGATGTGGCGTTGTGTCTAACAGATAGCCTGTTGGTGCTTTCGTTTCCACTAAAACGTAATGCCCTTCATTCAGACCTTTAGCGTAAATTTCGCCAGTCTTGTCCGTTGTTATTTCAGAAACTTTCTCTCCTGCACGATTCAAGAATGTTATTGGTGAACCTTGTGGCTGATTCTGATTATCGGCGTTGTAAATTGCAAAAACTGCACCCGCTAAGGTTTGACCTTGCTCATTGACTTTACGTCCCGTTACTTCCGCTTGATAATTTACAAACTCTAACTCATCTAGTGGTTGTTTATCATTTGAATTCTTCTTCACTACAAAATAAATGGGTTGTTTATTGACGATATAGCCATCCGTTGCATCCATTTCATCTAATTCATAACTACCAGCGCCTAAATCCTCCATAGCCAATGAACCATCTTTTTCAGAAGTTACTTCTCTTTCAAAGATTTTTTCCCCGTTTTCGATTCGATACAATTTAAAAATTGTTCCTGGAAGTGGGTTCGCATTGGCATCAATTTTCTTAAAGACGGCACGTCCTTTGAAATTGGCGAAGGCCCCTAATTGGAAGATCTCCGGATCGCCTTTGAAATCACCACGAATTTCTACTTTTACTAATTCAGGATAAATAATATAATCTGCGCCATCTGGTAATTTTGGTGCTTTGATTTCTTTGTAATAATAGGTACCTGGCGCCAAGTCTCTAAAGATAATTTTGCCATCTTTGCCACTCGTTGCTGTAATCCCTAATGATTGTTTATTGTGATCATATAGTTCAAAAACAGCACCTGCTAATGGTTGGTCTGCGCTATTCGTTTTCACGATTTGGAAAGCCCCTTTGTAATTCACAAAGTTGTCACTAGCAACAACGACCGCTGGTTTACCAGCATTTTTCTCAGCAATTTCAAATGGGACTGGCGTGGTATTTAACAAATAGCCTGTTGGCGCTTTGGTTTCTACAAAGCGATATTTACCTGGGGCTAAGTGCTCTGCAATAATTTTCCCTTGACTATTTGTCGTCAAGCCTGTTTGAATCGTTTGTCCCTTCGCATCAAGCACTTTAAATGTCGCACCACTTAATAAGTGTCCATTCACATCTTTTTTGATTAATTTAGCTGCGCCTTGATAGTTAACAAAGTTAGCCGTTGCTATAACTGTTGCTGGTTTGCCCCGATCGCTTGCTGCAATCGTGAAAGCACTTGGTTCAGTGTTTAAAAGGTACCCTGCTGGCGCTTTGGTTTCCACAAATTGATATTTGCCTGGGGCTAAATCCGTCACTGTGACTTTTCCGTTTGCATCCGAAACTAAGTGTTCTCGAACCGCTTGTCCTGTAGTATCAAGGACTGAAAATTCAGCACCTGCTAATGGATTGCCTGCTTGGTCTTTTTTAATTAGTTCAGCAGAACCTTGGTAATTAAGCATTTTAACATGAACATCATGAATTTGTCCGCTCGTGTTTTGTGTCACAATGAACCGTTTGGGTGTCGTGTCTAAAAGATACCCTGTCGGTGCTTCGATTTCTGTGAACTGATAAAGCCCTGGTTTTAAACTATCCACCTCTAACTGGCCATTTGCGTTGGTTCGATCCGGCGCAAGGGGAACTTCTTCCCAATGAGTAAACGGCGTGGTTACGGCATGCTCTAATTTAAAGCGTGCATTGACTAATTTTTTGCCCTTCTCATCTGTTTTTTCTAAAATTACTTTATTGACATCGTTTTTAATAATAGTTGGTTGTGCACCATCTGCTGAAGTTTCTTCATCAATAGTAATGACTCGGCCTTTAGCTAATTCGTCCGAAACTGTATAACCTTCTGGTGCTTTCGTCTCCACCAAAATGTATTGTCCTTGCGGCAACCCACCAAATGTGATAACCCCAGTGGCGTCTACTGTACCTTCACGTAGGACTTGTGTTTTGGCTTGGTCCCAAATTTGGAAATGGGCGCCTGCTAAAATAGTCGTCCCATCCATGGCTGTTTTCTTCAGCTGAATTTTGCCTTTGGTCCCTGTGGCATGCCCGCCACTGTGATCGATGTCAACGACCACATCGCCATTGTCATCTCCATGAACGACTTCTGAACCATTTCCAGTAATTGACACTTGGTTGGATACCGTGTCTGTACTCCCCGCCGCTGAAGAAGTCACTAAACTACGATATTCCATATAATAAGGTGCTTCAATATGGGCCATTTTAACGACAATTTTTTGTTGTCCTGTTTCATTATCGGTGGTAACTTCCAGTGTGTAATCTTTTCCTTCTTCTAAAATAACAGATTTATCTGGCGTAATAGTTCCGTCTTCTGTTACGTTGGTACCGTAAATCACCAATGACTCGGGATCTAACACTTGGTTTGGTGAGGGTGTATCAGTAATAACCACATCGTCTAAAACCGATTGGGCGCCATTGATCATTACATGCCAGTACACATGATCTGGATCATCTTTGTGGTATTCGCCACCTTTTTTCACTGATTCGCCACCATGTTGAATAGAAACTTTTCCTGTCACATCACGTGAAGAACCTTGGTTTGTATAAGATGCGGTATTGTCATAACTAGCCGAACCTTCGATAACTTTTTCATCAACAGACGTCTTAAATTCAATCACATACGTACGACTATCATTAGGAAAATCAACACGCCAAGTATTTTGGTTTTTCTCGCTTGGTTCTTCCATTGTGATATCCGTCAACGGTTGCGTTGGTTTCACTTTTTCAACCGAACCATCTGGCTTTGTATTGCCTTCATAGACTTTCAAGCTCCCAGCCAAATAGGTTTGATTGGTTAAAATTGGATCCGTCAAAAAGGCGTCGACTAAACGATTATTACTTAAATTAACCGCAATCGTCCAAGTGATTTCTTTGGTGACGGCATTGTAAACACCGCTTTTTTGCGCATTTAAATCAAAAGCAGGTAAAGGTTTAAACGGTTTACTATCTTCTGAATGATGATTGTTTCCTGCTTCATCCGTCCAATCAATGGCAGCAGTATTTCGGTAATGGTCCAACGCTGGATTGTTAGCGTCTAACTCGGTAACATCGAAAAAGGTAGTATAAGTTATGTGGAAGGCATCACTTGTTTTGGCATACGCCCCTATAAAACTTACCTTAAAGCCTGTTTCACCATCTGCATTACGAGTTATTTCTACCATGAAATCCTTGCCTAACGTCAACTGAGCACCAGTGGTTGTATCTTTGACAACCAACGAATTGGGTACCATAGTTAAGCCAGGAACTGGTTCGTACGTATCCGTAATCACGGCATTTTCCATCAAATAATTATTTTGATTCACAGCTAACGTCCAACCAATCGTTGAATTTTGATAATCAACTGCACCAGTGTTTTTAATAATATTTTGTTGACTGGCTGTGCCATCACCTTCTGAATGCTGACCAGTACCAACATCCACACGATTATTCACGGCAACATCGCCTTCGACAATTCCATCAACTTTGGTTTTATAATCAATCTTGACTGCGCCATTCACATCATGTAAAAAGTCAATTGCAAAGGAACCGTCTCCGTTGATTACCACTTTGTAATCTTTTCCTTCCACAAGTTCTGCTCCAACGACTTCATTTCCTTTGTCATCAAATGTCACTGAATATAAATGTAAAGAATCTGGTTCAAACGTTAAATTATCCCCCATTGTGTCTGTAATGACTGCTTGGTCTTTTGGAATGGTTTGTTCACCATAGTTGTAGTTAATTTCCCAAGTGAATTCTTGATTGGCTTCGTCGTAATCTATATTGCGCTTGTCTAACATTTTGCCATATGTGGCGGTAACAGTTGCTTCAGCATCTAACCCATTTGGATTATTATCACTTGTTAACGTCGCGTGATTTTTAAAAGGCACATCGCCGCCATCTGGAATAACCGCCTCGTCAATCGTCGTTTGGTACTCAAGACGATACGCTTTATTGGTGTCACCTTTAATCGTCACATTGCCATTTTTATCAACGGTATATTCATCTGGACTAAGTTCGCGACCCACTTCTTTAATTGTTCCATCAAGATTCATCACTAACTCATAGACTTTCACTGACTTAAAGGTATTCCCTGTTGGCCATGTTTCCGTCACAGTTGGATTTGTTTGATCTTTCATCGCTTGATTGATATCTACCGTCCAAGTAATCGCACTAGGATTGGGCATTCGATCAAAATGGCCTTGTTTATCAATTTGTTGTTCGGTATCTGGGACAATCGGAATCACTACAGGCGGCAAATCTTCTTGTGTAGGAATATCAATCACCCAATCTCCTGGGCCCCGCCCATCTGAATCATTCAAATGAGTATCTAAAGAAAAGTCCCCGTGAATGTCACTTTCAGACGTGATTCGCTCATTAAAGGTAAAACGAACCGTACCATCTTCACTAATTGTGTAGGTTCCATAGACATTGCCTTCTGCATCAACTAAATCACCTGAACCTGGTTTATTAGGTTTCAAATTGCCAGGTAATTGAAACTCGAAGTAATCGCCTGCTTTCATTTGTTCCCGCACATCTTCTGGAATCGACCAGTTAAAGTTCCAATGAATGGTCACATCTTCTTTATACGGCGGTGTTGCTGGTGTGCCATCAGGATTTAAATAAATCGGATCTTCAAAATTATCGATAATCGTTGTTTCATCACCTGTAAAATAGTCACTGATATCTGTTGGTCCTGCTACGCGCGGTTTGACAGTCGTAGACTCGGTTGTTTTACTTTCTATCGCTTTTGTCGTGCTGGCGACAGTTTCTTCGGACGAACGAGGAACAGAGGAGTTTGTAGATGCTTCTTCTGTTGAACCTTCATTCGCTGATGCGGCTGGCGAACTCGTGATTGCCGTTGATTCTGTCGGATCAGTACCAGTATTTAACGTCAACGCTCGTTGCTGTTGTCCATAAGAAAACGTCACATCTTCTGTAGCTGTAGGGTTCAACGTTAAGACTAACGTATCTGCTAACGCTTGCTGATTCAATTCAATTTGAATCTGTTTCTTCTGGTCATCCACTTGAATCTTGCGCGTATTATTGGGCGCTGCCCAATGTGCAGCTTTGATTGACACATTGGCACTATAATGCACTACAACCTCTTGTGTTACTGGTTGTGCTTTTCCTTGAAGCGCTAAGGTCATTTCTTGTTGGCTGGTTTGCTTCACTTCTCCTAACGTTAACTGGCCATCGCTGTTAACATCTTCCGCCAAAGCCATGAGTGGTGTGCCATAATTTAGAACAAGTAACAAACACATCAACCCGTAGAGCCAACGGTTTACCATTGGACCATTCTTTCTCATTTCTTTCATCCTTCCTCTACCAACGACACATAGAAGAGAACGTTCACTTCGTACCAATTTTTTATTTTAAACCAAATAAGTGAGTGCTCTTCTGTTGTCTTTCTTCCTTGCTAAAACAGACAGCCAACACACCTTTTCTTTTTATCTCCTCAAAACGCACTCTTACTTCGAATGCGGATTCATTTTCTGCTTTTTCCTATAGACTCTTCTATAAGAATAAGAAGAGTATAACGAGATTTTTCAGCAAAAATTATCAACAACTTCTCCTCCAAATAGAAAAAGTTGATGAAATCCCAGAAACCCTTTTCATCTTTATGAAAACACGTCCTTATCCTTTCTTATTTTTACTATTCCTTCTTCCACTATACCGTTTTTTTTAATTTTTTTCATAAGAACTAACCAGACAAAAAAGCCTATTTGTATAAGCTATTTAAGCTAAAAAATCAATAGACTCAAATTATCATTTTTGTTATTTAAATGTTTTATATAAACTGGTTGTTTTTCTTAATAATTTTTTGCTCTACCATTTTTTGTCCATGTTTTCTTCCGTTTGACACATTCAGTTCTTCTTGATTTTTAAGAATAGATACAGTAGCATAAGAACAACTAGTTCTTTCACTGGCAATTGTCAAATGTCGTTTAGAAAAGAATGCCCTATCTGTATTATCTGAAAAATCAAACAATCATAACCAATTAGAAAGGTGGTTATTATGCATAACTTATTAACCAAACAGGAAATTCAGTTGCTTTCCCTAATTGAATACTTGTATGACAGTAAAGAAAAAGTCCCCATGCAAGTACTTCGGCGAAAATATGAATTTTCCCATTACAATATCAACAATTTATTGAATCAATTGACTTTATTAATTTCTCGAGTCAATACACATGAAAATGTACATATTCGCATTATTAATAATCAACAGTCCATAGAATTAGTCGCCGATGAAAATATCCCGATTGAGTTAATGAAAGAAGCCGTAGTTCGCGGGTCATTAACCTATATGTTAGCCTTAGATTTACTTTTAAAACGCTACACTTCAGCCAAAGATTTTTGTGAAGAGCACTTTATTAACTTTTCTATTTTTAAACAAGTCAGTGACCGTTTAAATAATCATCTAGCTAGATTTAATTGTTATTTAAACTTAAAAAGACGAGAAAAAATTTGTGGCAACGAGAAAGATTTTCGCAGTTTCTTTTATTCCTTATTCTTCATTTCAGGAACTTCTCTAGTACCATTTTTATCTAAGACTAATCAAGCACAATTGCAGAACTTCATTGAAATCATCAAAAACCGTTACCCTTACTTTACATATACTGATTTACGCAAATTAAAATTAATTATGTCCATAGGTTTACTCCGTTATCAATCCGGTTTTACAATCACCAATTATCCAGAAGTTGCTGCTATTAATTTGGCCTTTCCTTATTCAGAATTCCAATTATTAGTGAATGATTGTTTTATTGATGAACAAAAAGAACCTGACACTTGGCAAGCTGAGATTCATTTTTATTATGATTTCTTCAGCACATTAACGATGTACTCTCTGGTCCAAATGGAAACCATCAACTTTGCCAACTTAGCGATCATGGGAATGGATAACAGTCCACACGCTACTTGGATTTTTGAAAAATGTACGCAATTACAGTTGGATTTAAGCGCAATAGAAGTGGTCTTTTTGTTGGTTAATTTATCCAATGCCAGTGAACGACTGATTCATTTCCCTGTGGAAGAGGAATTGAGCTATGAGGTTGCTAATGTCTCTCTGTATGAAAAACAATACCCAAATGTTTCACGAACAACCAACTATTTCTTAAAGCGTTTGCCTTTTGACAAACAACATCCACTAGATGCGTTATTTAAAGAAACCATTTTTTTAATTATTCGGAGCGTTTTATTAAATAAACAAATTCCCGTTAAAATTTTACTTCATTCATCTATTAATCAGATACAAGAAAATTGGTTAGCGAAGGAAATCAATAATTATTGCGATGTTCCTTTGAAATTTGTTAATCATATTCAAGAAGTGCCTGACTTAGTCATTACTGACAAAAATAATCCGCTTTTTCACGCCAGTAAAACTTTTTATTGGCATCCCGTTCCTTATTTAGATGAATACTATAACCTAAAACAAGTAGTTCGCAAAATTTATTTTGCCAAATTGCGTGGGGAAAACAGTTTGGAGGGAATCGGATGTTAACAGGGTTACTTGATGTACCTTATCGTAAAAGTTTTGCTCTTTTAGAAGAGTTACTCGAACGTCGTGAAGCAGAAGAACAAACATTGGCGATTTCTACTTTAGCGACTCAATTAAAAATGCAACAAAATACTATTCTACAATCTGTGGCTTTGCTCCAAACAGAAATTGAAAAAAACGGCTGGGAGAACTTATTTTCTTTATCAGCAAACGCCAAAGAAATCACATTTTGGTTTGCACCCTATTTCCAACTGTCGTTTTTGATGCCCTACTTTGTCAAAAAAAGTTTCGCGTATCAAGTACTGACCTATGCCTTTAACCATAATGCAATTGATAGCAAACATTTTGAAAAAGTCCTAGAAATTTCTTCATCAACCTTTACGCGAAAAATTGGACAATTAAACCAATGGCTCCAAAAATATCAGATTGAAATCAATTTAAAACGTACCAATGTGTTGGTGGGCAAAGAAAAAGATATCCGGATTTTCTTTATGATGCTTTTTTGGAACAATTACTCTGAAGGGGATTGGCCGTTGCACACGATTACTAAAAAAGAAGTCCATAGTCTCTTTCGACGTTTAAAACACTCTGTTTCTTTCAATACAACACAAGATTTTACAAAAGACTTAATTTTTTCTGCTGTGATTTTAGCGCGTTGGAAAGAGGGCTTTTTTATCAAAGAAACTTTCGTGGAGGAAGAAGCGATTGTTAATCCCTTTGTTAATCTGAGTGAATTTGAATTGTTTTTTAAAGAAGAAGCCTTACACCAAGTTCCAACAAAATTTATACAAAAAGAAGGCCTTTTTGCCTTTTTCTTATTGACGATTAGTGTCAGCTACGCCACACAAGATGTCTTGGAAATTCCAGCAGCACGGATGCATATGGTCCAGCTATTAGGCTCACCCATTAAAGAGATCATTTATCAACTAACGTCTTTTTATCAAATTAAATTGACATTTCACGAGTATCTTTATCTATATACTTCTATCCAAAATTTAAGTGTCTTTTTTAAGACCTTTGTCACGATTGCCAATCCATTTGTGCAAGAAAGCTTTTTAAAAGAAGCACTTCAAAAAAATCCAAGTCTCTACAAAGATGTGAAGCGCCTTACAATTGAAATGCTTCCGACATTGATTGGCAATGAAAAATTGTTAGTTGACTGCTTGTTTATTCTTTTTTGTACACTGAAAACGAAATCTTTACCACCAATTCGTGTCTTAGTAAGGACCAATCAAAGTAACTTAATTTTAGATACCCTTTATGAAAAGCTAAGTAAAGCCGTGGATAAAAAATTAATTTTTGTCGCTTCACCAGAAAAGCCTTTCGATGTAATTATTACAGATATCTTTTCAGAAGTTAGTGTCAAATCAACGGTTCCCACTTATTATGTTGATTTTTCCGCTAGCATTGGTGAACTAGCGCAAAGCTTAGAAAATTTAAATACACAAATTGTCACCAAACAAAGTCCACGCCACTTTTAAAAGTTTTCACGTGAAACATTTTAAGTGATAAAAATTACAAAAAACGCCAAAAGGTAGCAGCTTTTCTGCTACCTTTTGGCGTTTTTTACGAAAATTTTCAATGTTCCACTCTAGTGATACCGAAACGTAGAACATTCATTTACTAACTACTCATTTTACATGACGTTGTTATTTTCTGTCACCAATTCTAGCTCTTGCAAGTAATGATCCAAAGTCGCGTGATGTTGATCGACATCGGCTAACTCTGTTTCAATTTTAGCTAAACGCGTGTTCATGCGTTGAATTTCCGTTAGTGTTTGTTGTAAAACATTTAAAATCCGTTCATCGTTAGGCATTGAAATCACTCCTTGTCCATTTATAGTTCTGAGCCGTGTTCAATCTCTTCAATCGTTTCAAGAGACAAATCTTTGGCATCATTTTTAGCTTTGTGGAAGACCATATATAAAATGGTACAAACGATTGGGATACAGCCTGCTAAGAAGTACATTTGTTGGAATGACATAAAGTTACGTAATTCACCTAAAACGTACGGACCAACCCCTAATCCAAGGTCTAAACCGATGAAATAAGTCGATAAAGCAATCCCGATACGGTGAGGACTTGGGCTTTCTTGAAGACAAACCGCTTGGCCATTTGACATGAAAGTACCATAACCTAAGCCAATTAACCCACCTGAAACTAATAACATCCAACCAGACGTAGTCATACTTAATAAGAATAAGCCTAGTGTTAAGAAAATGTAGCTCGGATACATGACGTAGCGTTCCCCTTTGACATCGAAAATCCGACCTGTCGATGGACGTGTTAAGGTAATCACGACCGCATAGACGATAAAGAAGAAGGTGCTGACGTCAACTAAATCGATTACTTTGACATAAGAAGATAAGAAAGATAAGACACTTGAATAAGCAAGACCCATTAAAAAGGCGATAAATGTAATAAATAAAACTTTCTTTTCAACAAAACTATCAAAATTCCATTTAGATAAAGCTTCACGATGTTCAGGTGTTAACTCAATATTTTTCACTGGGAAAATGAAGCAAGCAATGGTTGTTAACAAAATTAAAATAATTGAAAAGTTAATAATGACATGGAAGTTGGAAACATTTAACAATAACATCCCAATAAATGGCCCAATGCCGGCTGCTAAACTAGTACTCAAACCATAATAATTGATCCCTTCCCCTTTTTTGTTTTTAGGGATATAGGCGGTAACAATTGCGTTGGTCGCTGTCGAAACGGTTCCGTAACCAAACCCATTTAAAAAACGGACCAGATAAAGAATGCCCATACTTGGCATATACATATACGCAACAGTCGTTAAAAGATAAAACAAAGCCCCATAACGTAAGACTTGTTTGCGCCCAATCAGTTCAAGGAGTTTTCCCATGAAAAGTCGTGCAAGCAATGTCCCGATGATGTAAATTCCTGAGGCCAAACCCGCTTGACCTAAAGTAGCGTGTAAGCTATCTTGCGCAATCACCGCAATAATAACCATTAATAAATAATAAACAAGATAGACAATGAAATTAATCACTGTAATACTGATAAAGCCTTTATTCAAAAGCTTTGTTGGTGTTTGTTCTGTCATAATTCTTTGAATTCCTCTCTCTTTTGTTCTGTTTATTTTGTGTTGCTATTTTTCAATAAAAGACCGCTATCCCCTCACTTTGATGACTTATCAAAAAATTTTCTGAAATTCATTTGCAGTTATTACTATACGAGATATCCGTTACAAAAAAATGTAAATTTGTGAATGATAAACGTTATCTACAAATAACTTCAACAAATGTTGTTGATTTTTGTTGAAAAGCCAAAATGACTAATGATTTTAATTAAAATAAGCTCTTGGCTAATTGCTCAAAATTTACTTTTCATACGAAACTTCCTCATACATAGAAAAAGAAAAATAGGGCATAAGTCGAAACGACTTATGCCCTATTTTTTTAAACTTTCTCTATTTTCGTCCTAAAATCCATGAAACGATGGCAACTAAAATCACTGCCCCGATAATCGATGGCACAATAGCCATCCCAGCTAAGCTTGGTCCCCATGTGCCTAAAATGGCTTGACCAATTGTTGAACCAACTAACCCTGCAATGATATTGGCAATAATGCCCATCGATGATCCTTTTTTAGTAATTGCTCCAGCGATTGCCCCAATGACACCACCGACAATTAATGCCCAAATAAAGCCCATGATTGTTTCCTCCCTTTAACCGTTTATTCTACACGTGGTTCCATATTTTCTTTGACTTGTTCTGTTCCTTTATTCACAGCTTTTTTTGCTTTTTCTGTTTGTTCAGAAGCAAATTCACCGGTACTTTTGGCAGCGCCTGTGACTTTATCTTGAACCGTTTCGCTATCTTCTTCGTATTCTTCTTTTGATTTGATATCAACTACGTTAACATTCACTTCAATCACATCTAAGTGGGTCATTTTTTTCACTTCACGGCTGATTAATTCTTTCATTTTTTCGTAAATGTCTTGAATATCTTTGCCGTATTCTACCACGATATCCATATCAACAGCGACTTGTTTTTTACCAACTTCGGTATCAATACCCGCTGTGACGTTATCTGTGTTTACTAATTTTTCAGCAATATTTGAGAAAAAGCCGCCATCGACTGTTAATAGACCATCGACATTTTCTAAGGCTAAACCGATAATTTTTTGAACGACTTTATCTTCAAATGTTAATTCACCTTTGATTGCATGATCTTCTGGTGTGTGTGGTCCGTTTCCTGCTGGTTTTGGTACATTATTGAATTTTTCGTTACTCATGGTTCATTCCTCCTAGTTTCTTCTATTATTGCTTTATTTTTAATAAAATAATAACCCATTATTGAACACGAGGTACCGTGTTTTCTTTGACTTTTGTCTTGCCTTTAGTTACCGCATGTTTGGCTTTGTTGGTTTGTTTTGACATAAAACTACCTGTCGCTTCAGCGGCGTTGCCAAGTTTATCTTGGACCGTTTCACTTTCTTCTTGGTACTCTGCTTGTGTTTTGATATCTACTACGTTGACATTGACTTCGATTACTTCCAAGTGAGTCATTTGTTGGACTTCGCGAGTAATAACCTCTTTCATTTGATCATAAATGGTCTCGATATCTTTCCCGTATTCGGCTACAATGTCCATATCCACTGCGACTTGTTTTTTGCCGACCTCGGTGTGAATGCCTGTTGTAACATCTTCACTGTTAATCATTTTATCTCGTAAATTCGAGAAAAAACCGCCGTCCACAGTTAACAAACCGTCGACTTCTTCCAAAGCAATGCCAATAATTTTTTGGATTACTTTATCCTCAAACGTCAACTCACCTTTAACAATCGATACATTTGCATTTTCCATAGCCAAAACCTCCTATTTATGATGAAAATAATTTTTGACAATGCCTGTCTGTTCCAAATACAAACCTAGCCAAATACCTAGTCCTGTCAGGAGTACTACTAACAATGTTTTAAAGAAGCCGATTGACAGAAACAAGATTGCAAAAACCAAGCCGACTAGGCCACCAATTAACGGAACGGCATATTGTTTTATCCATTCAACCATTGTACATCCCTCCTACTCCACACGTGCTTGTGTTTGCTGTTGTTGTGGTCGTTTCATTGATTGAATATCTTCAAAATGAACATCAATCGTAATCTTGTGACCAGTTCCCACCAAACGAGCAAGCCGTTCTTCCATTGTTTTTGACCAAGCTTCTGTTTGTCCAATTAAATCTGCCGTTCGTTTCAGTGTGCCTTTAACATTGACCTTAATGCGTCGTTTTGTCGCCTTTACACGAATGGTTGGTGCTTCCAGAAAGTCACTGTCTTGCAAGCTAGAGCGTACAAATCCTTCGATTGCTTTACGGTGTAACACTAACTTTCCTTGCTCTTCTTTTAATTCAAACGTGCCTTTTCTTCTTGGGAATAAAAGAATGAATAAAAATAGAAAGAGCATAATTCCTAGTAAAACCAGCGCTACCCAAAAGATTGCTTGACGTGCGTACTCGTTGTCTTGCAAGAACCATTGGACATTATCTGGTGGTTGCCAAGCTGTATCGGCTGACCAAGTGGTGATGGCCACCGCGCCAAATAATGCCATTAAAATCAGTGAACCTAGAAGCAAAAGTATTTTAACAACTTTATTCACGGAACATCCCTCCTAAAGATTAATTGCTTCTCCACCAGTTACGCCATAAACTTGAGCCGTAACATAACTTGCATCATTGGACGCCAAGAAAACATAAACAGGGGCTAATTCAGCAGGCTGACCCGCACGTTCCAGTAAAGAATGTTGCCCAAATTCTGGCAACTCTTCAATTGGTTGTCCATGATCTAACTGTAACGGTGTCCAGATTGGTCCTGGAGCCACGCCATTTACCCGAATGCCTTTTGGTGCCAGTTGTTTTGCTAAACCAACGGTAAAGTTGGCAATTGATGCCTTCGTTGCTGCATAATCCAACAAATGCTCACTGGGATTAAAAGCTTGGACGGAAGTCGTTGTCACAATGCTACTTCCGGCAGGCAAGTGAGGCACTGCTGCTTTGACAATGCCAAACATCGCAATAATATTGACATGGAAAGTGTCTATCACTTGTTCCATTGGCAATTCTTCAATAGCAGCACAGGAAATTTGTTGGGCTGCATTTAAAACGAGGGTATCCAAGCCGCCTAAAGATTCACGAGCTTGTGCAACCAATTCTTCAGGTGCCTGTTTATCTCTTAAATCTGCTGGCAAAAGAACGACTTTTCGGCCAGCTTCTCGTATATAGTGCGCCACTTCTTCGGCGTCTTTTTCTTCACCTGGGAAAAAATGTAAGGCGATATCTGCGCCTTCGCGAGCAAAAGCAATCGCCGCAGCTCGTCCAATCCCAGAATCACCGCCTGTAATTAATACCCGACGATTTTCTAATTTGTGATTTCCGACATAGCTGTCTTCCCCACAATCTGGTTTAGGGACCATTTTGTCCTGTAATGCGGGAGTTTCTTGATCTTGTTGCGGAAATCCATCACTATAAAATAACTTTCTTGGGTCTTTTAAGTTTGGTTCTGT
Organism: Enterococcus sp. DIV0183; assembly: GCF_050541505.1. NCBI lineage: Bacteria > Bacillati > Bacillota > Bacilli > Lactobacillales > Enterococcaceae > Enterococcus > Enterococcus sp. DIV0183. The sequence continues at coordinate 95,731 of NZ_CP172932.1, read as the reverse complement.
CATTAAATCTCCTCCCTTTCTACTATTACCTTAATACAATTTTTTCTTTTTGAAAAATATTTGAGCACATAAAATAAAAAAAATATTTTTAATACTCATTAAGCGAAATTTTTGGCAAAATTATCTAAAAGCTGATTTTATTTTTCAAAATAGCGTTTAATTGACCTTTTTTATCAACATTTGTTATTGACATATGATGTCCAATTCGCTTAAATAAGAAAGAAGCCCAACAGGCAAAAACAAAAATATTTAGAGATAATTGAGGAGTTACCGCCAATGAGAAATGTTTTACAAGACTACTTAGATGAACATTCCTTTCGAGTCGTTGTAAAAAAGAAGAAAAATTATTTAACTTATGAAGGACTGCAAGATCGTTATGCCTATATTTTAAAAAGTGGCATCATCAAAACTAGCGTTATTTCCAAAGACGGTCGTGAATTTAATTTACGTTATATCAACAATTTGGAAATTGTTTCATTGCTACGTGATGAATATTCAGAATTTATTGATGCACCTTTTAATATTCGCATCGAATCTCCACAAGCAGAACTTTACCAAATCGACCGTGTTCAATTTTGGCGGGATATCAATAATAGTAAAGACTTGCAAATGTATGTCAAAGAATACTATCGGGACCGTTTAATGCATTCCATGAAAAAGATGCAGCAAATGTTGATGAATGGCAAATTTGGGGCCGTTTGTACACAAATCTATGAAATGTACGATTCATTTGGCGTAGAAACAGAGGAAGGTATTTTAATTGATTTCGTGGTGACCAATGAAGAAATTGCGCATTTTTGCGGGATAACTTCTGCTAGTAGCGTTAACCGGATGATGCAGCAACTAAAAGAGTTAGGGGCAATTGAACTACGTAACCGCAAAATTTTGATTAAAGATTTAGATATGATTAGAGATAACATTATTGTTTAACATCAGCACCCCCCGCAAGTTTGACCTTGCGGGGGGTGCTTTTTATTTTTCAGTGACAATATTCAATGGAAACTGACCTTTTTCTAAATTAAATGTCCGACCAGCCGTCAGCTGAAGCATTTCTTTTTTCATGCCTTCCGCCAAACGTACATCGCCAAAGCTTTCAATCATATCAATAACGGCGATTACTTCTTTATAATATCTCATTTTGCCAGTGTACAGATAATACGTAAGGTTTTTTAAGTAACGTAAGTTAAAATGAATATAGTAGATCTCAGCAGGAATCGTGGTAACACTCACTAGCGCTAAATATTCCCGAGCTTTCGCATAATTTTTCTTATAAAGTTCCCCAGTAATGATATTTAGGTAAAAACCATAGGCGACATTTAATGTTTGGGTATCACGTAATTCAGCATCTTTGACAGGAAACATCTGATCAAGAATCTGAAGGACTTCATTTTCAGAAAACAAGGCGGCAGGATTAGTCACCATTTGATAATCGTAGTATGTATAGTAGCTTTTGCTAGAGATAAGCGCGAGAATTACCATTCGATCGGTTTCATCAAATTCTGGAATTTCCTCCCAATCATTACTAAACGTTAATTTAATATCTGTGTAAATAGACATTTCCAACGCATTTTTATGAGGATTGCGCTCTAATTGATAAAAATAATGAATCAGATTCTTTTTTTCACTTGTATTGTTCAACCCCATTTGACAACATTCAATTTGATGTTTGACTTCTGAAGAAGCCATGATTCTCGTATCAGATACCATAAAAAAAAATTCATTAAAAGTAATCCCCAATGACTGTAATGCCGTCATTAAATCCTCGTAACTTAGCTTGGCTTCACCAATTTCGATTCTTCGATAGGTTTGTTTCCCCTTTTTTGGCAAAACATCTTTCTGAGCAATTTTTTTCTTTTTTCTAAAATATTTTAGAGCACCTAGCACATCCATAATATCCCCCCTTTTATAATAAAAATAATATTAAATATTATTTTTTTATTAATTTAAAGATCCAACAATACCTGTACAAATTAAACAAAATCAGCGAAAACATTAATAAATATTTCAAAATATTCATTTTTATTATTTCCGTAATTATAATATTGTAATATTTTGATAATCATAAAAACTTATATACTTAACTTCCCTTGAAAAAACCAAAAGAAATGTTCTATAATAGAAGTCAATATAGCTAACAGAGAAGGAGGTTTTGCATATGTTTGGTTTTGATATCAGCTTATTCCTTATTACACTATTCCGTTAAACCCACTCTTCATTAACCATTGTACAATCAATTTCGTTGAATATCTATTTCATTTTTATTAAATAACATTTTTTATAAAAGTACATATCGTTTATTTTTAGATGTTTTATTTAATTATATGGAATATATTTATTTAAACAAATAAATTACCTTTAATTAAATCAGAGGGAAACAGATTGTAGCAAGTGAAGAAAAAAACAGCTCTTGAGAGATATTTTCTCAAGAGCTGTTTTTCTATTTTATTTCAAAAGCGGTTTGCGTTGTGGGGTTATTACTTAATAAGGTGTTTTTATACAGTAAATAGTACGCTGCCGCTGACCAACTAAAGTTTTTCGTACTTAGCCCCTTCCCTGTCAGTGGATCATAATTTTCATGAATAGGTCCTTCTCCCATCAATCCTTCGGCATGTAAGAAGAGTTTTTGTGTCATTTCTTTTGCTTCTTTTGTATAGTCATAGTTTTGAAGAGCTTCTACACCAAACAAGGCTTGATCAAGCCAAACTGGTCCCCGCCAATATTTCGTTGCAGCAAATTTTTCATTGTCTTTGGATGCCGTTGGGAATGGCATAAAGGTATTGAACATTTCTTGATTCATCATGTTTTTCTTAACTGCCGCCGCCTGTTCTTTGGTCGCTACTTTTGCCCAGAGCGGCAACCAGCCTTCTGTTCCTTTGCCACGATTGACTAACAATTTTGTTTTCGAGCCGTCTTCATTTATTTGTAAGTCATAGAAGAAGCCCGTTTTTTCATCAAACATATTTTCTTGAATATATTTTTTTAGTTTCTTCGCTTCTTTTTGATAGTTCTTATAGTCCTCTTTTTTGCCTAGTTCTTCTGCTATCGAAGCTAAATAGCCCTTTTCAGCGTAGAGATACGCATTCAAATCCACTGATTCTTGATTAATCGAATACCCCACTACTTTTCCTTTATTTTTGTTTTCAAAAACTTTAACTCCATCATCGCCTTTGCCCACACCTTCTTTGTCAAACCGTGTAGCGTTATCCATGCCACTTTCCCACGCGGCTGCTTCAATAACAGCATCATCATCCACTTTAGGTTGGCCATTTTTATCTTTAATGATTTGATCCTTGTCGTCTTTTTGCCAGTGAGCATCACTGACCATGCTTCCATATTCTGCTATCCCATTTTTATTGTGGTCTCTGTTGGTATACCACCAATTATGATAAGCCACAAGTTTGGGATACATTTCTTTTAAAAATTCCTTATCTTTGGTTTCTTGATAAATATGCCAAACTGCCCATGCAGCCAATGGTGGTTTAGAATTTCGTTCATTCCAGTTGCCACCTTCACCACCACGCGCACTGTCTTGATTGTAAAAGACAGCATCAATGATCGCTCCTGCATCTTGTGGACGTACGGTATCATCTTTTTGAATTTGATAATCAAACAAGGCCCGCATATTATTTTTAGCTAACTCGGGATTAAAATCAGCCGTTGCTACATCCGCTTTCCACGAATCCCAAGCCCACATACCAATAAACCATTTATAAGACATGGACGGAACAATCCCGTCATGCTTAAAGGCACCTGCCGCACTTCGCCAATTGGTATTAATCGTTTCAATCGATTTGACTAGCGCATTTTGATATTCAGGAAATTCTGCTGTTTTCTTTTGATCAAACGTTTTATCTAGATATCCTTGCCATCTTTGCTTGTTCTCTTTGAAATAGCGCGCCGCATTTTTGGTATATTCGGGTGCTTGTTGTTGTTCCTTTGCCTCTTCTTCTTTTGTAAAAGTATAGCTTTCTGTCGTATAGGTGTTGTACGTTTGTTTAGGCTTCAATTCAATTGGTTCAGCGGTTGCTGTATAATTCCGATTATCAATTTTTGTTGAAACTTTATCCGCATGATGAATCGTATATTTTGTGTCTTTCGTAGCAAAATAATTCCACGTTTCTCTGACTTCACCAAAATTCACTTGAATGTCATTGTCTTTAGCAGTTAAACGAGTTCCAATATCTAAGGTTTCCGTTCCCTCTTGAATTTTATCAAAGACCGCACCTGTCCAGCTTGCTTCAAGTGACAAGGGCTCTTCACCAGTGTTTTCAAGTGTCGTTTGGATAAGCGCCGTTCGATTGCTGACAAAAATTAAAGCTAAATGAATCGTTAGATCGTCTAATTCATAGATTTGCTCTAGGCGCCCAGGATAATAAGACAGGTCCATGCGATTGCTTTGGCTTAAATCATAGGTTTCTCCCGTTTTTTTATTTTTGACCGTTAATTTGTTTAAACTTGCCGCCAAGTTTACTGGATATTCTTCCGCAATAATCAATGGCCCCGCAAAACCACCCAGTAGCTCTTTATTGCTTTTTTCAGGTAAATAGTAGCCATGCCATGCACCTAAATCAGAAAAATTATTAAAATAATTGGTATCGTATACGCCATTCGTCCGTTCGGTTGGTGATGCACTCACATCTAAAACATTTGCAAATTCATCAACTTTTGTTCTTTCAACACTTGCTTGCACTTCCCCGCTTAACGCAAAACAGCTGACTACGGTGATTCCTAACGCTAACCAAGTAGACACCCGTTTCTTTTTTGATAAACCCTTCATAAAACCCCTCCTATAAAAATGATAGCGCTTTATACACTGATTTATTATCAGCAAGGACTATGCCAAACGGAGTGTATCCCTTTTTATTATTGAAAGATTCAACTTTCTCTAGAAAAAAAGCGACCGTATCGAAGTGTATTGATCAAAAAATAACGAGTGTATCGATAGTGTATTTAGTTTATGCTTGATTCTGTTTTATTTTCGTAGCTTCCACAAATTTTTCAGTAATTTTTTGCGGTCGTGTAATAACAGATCCCACCACCACGCTATAAGCACCTAGCTCCAGAACACGTTGGACTTTTGCTGGCGTATCAATCATTCCTTCTGCAATAATTGGTGTAGTAAAATGCTTCTTTGCTTCTCTTAACAGTTCAAAATCATTTTGTTCAATCCGCTGATTTTCACTTTGCGGCGTATAGCCGACTAACGTTGTGCCAATATAATCAAAACCTAACTCCGCCGCTTCAATCATCTCTTCCAGTGTGGAACAATCCGCCATCCATTCTTGGTTAGGATACTTTTCTTTTATTCTTTTGAAAAATGTGGCTAACGTTTCGCCATTTGGTCGTTTCGAATGGGTTGCATCGAGAGCGATAATTTCTGGCTGAACAGCCATTAATTCATCTACCTCACGCATAGTTGCAGTAATATATACTTCTGCATCAGGATAATCTCGTTTAATAATCCCAATGATTGGTAAATCAACCTCTTTCCGGATTGCTCGAATACCTTTAGCCCCTCCTTGTTTAGCGGCCAAAGCCATCTTAGACATGATAAAAGAACTATGCAACGGTTCGTCTGCCAACGCTTGGCAAGAAACAATTAATGCCCCTTTGATTTCTTTATTCAACATTGATCCCTCCAATTTAAAAGCGATTACAAACACAGTATAACTACAACAGCTGAAATATGCCACTCTTCTAAATAAGAACAAACGTTTCACGTGAAACAAAAGAAAGCAAGCGGTTAAGGCTTGCTTTCTTTTGACTTATTTTTAATTTTTACGACCCTCTAAATAATCATACCCAAAATGTGCATACGCAAATGGCGTTGCAATTCGTCCTCGTGGTGTTCGTTTAATGAAACCTTTTTGAATAAGATAGGGTTCATACATATCTTCCACCGTTTCGGTTTCTTCACCGATATTTACAGACAAGGTACTTAAACCAACCGGACCGCCGCCGTATAAATCAATCATTGTTTTCAACAATTTTTGATCGACATAATCCAAGCCTTGATGGTCCACTTGCAGTAAGGTTAACGCTTTGTCTGCAATCGCTCGGTCGATTTTGCCATCTGATTGGACTTGGGCAAAATCACGGACACGTTTTAACAAACGGTTAGCAATTCGGGGGGTTCCTCTTGAGCGGCGCGCAATTTCAAAGGCACCTTCCTCAAAAATCTCCGTTTGAAAAATATCTGCGGAACGGAGAACGATTTCTTTTAAATCCTGCTCTTGATAATACTCCATGTGAGAAATAATCCCAAAACGATCTCGTAATGGTGCTGAAAGCATCCCTGCCCGTGTGGTAGCGCCCACTAAAGTAAAAGGCGGTAATGGAAAATGAACGGGATGTGCCGTGGTTCCTTGACCAACCATGATATCAATGTAAAAATCTTCCATTGCGGAATACAGCATTTCTTCCACAACTCGCGGCAAACGATGAATTTCATCGATAAATAACACATCACCAGGCTCTAACTCGTTCAAAATAGCGACTAAATCTCCCGCCCGTTCGATGGCTGGTCCACTTGTGGTACGAATGTTCACATTCATTTCATTGGCGATGACCATCGCCATTGTCGTTTTCCCTAAACCTGGCGGACCATAAAGAAGGGTATGATCCAACGCTTCATTCCGATTTTTCGCCGCTTCAATATAAATCGTTAGTTCTTGTTTTACTTTGTCTTGACCAATATATTGTGCTAAAAATTGTGGACGTAACGATTTTTCAATTGAAGCTTCTGCTTCTTGACTTGCAGCTGAAAGCAACCGTTCTTCTTCTGTCATCGTTATTCCTCCTTAGCGTTTCATCATGAATTTTAACGCATTGCTCAAATAAACATCTGTCGTTGTCTCACCTAACGCTTCCAATTGCTTAGTGATACGCTTAATCTCTCGGTCACTGTAGCCTAGGGCACTTAATGCTTCTAACGCTTCTGCCAATGCTTGATTGCTTGTTGTCACCGCTTCGGTTGCGGTCATGGCAGCCACCGCTGCTTCGGAAGACTCTAATTCGCCTAGTTTTCCTTTTAAATCTAAAATCATTTGTTGGGCTGTTTTCTTGCCAACACCTGGGAACTTCGTTAAATATGTAACATCTTCCCCTTCAATTGCATTGATTAAACCACCATGATCAGCCACAGAAGCCATGATAGCTAAACCACTTTTAGGGCCAATTCCAGAGACACTGATTAATTTTAAGAACAATTGTTTTTCTTCTAAACTGCCAAAACCAAATAATAGCTGTGCATCTTCCCGCACGACTTGGTGAAGATATAGTTTAATGTCCGTATCCATTTTTCCTGAATAGCGGTACGGGTTATCGACTGAAATCTGATAGCCAATGCCATTTGTTTCAACGACAATATAGTATGGGCTAACAAACGTTACTTTTCCAATAATATATTCGTACATGTTGTCACCTTTCCAATTGCTGATTGCGTACATATGTTCCATTTTAACACAAAGCATCAAAAAGCCATAGCGGAGAATTTTTTATCATCGACCTTGGCTACATCTATTTGTTACTTTTCGCTCACTAGGGAATTAAAAAGTGCGTACTGTTTTTTTTGACATGCTTGCGTGATAATAGCGGTAGCTTCAAAAAAATAACTAAAAAGGAGACTACATACATGAAATTAAGTATCTTAGATCAATTAACGGTTCCTAAAAATCAATCAGCAAGCGACACATTACAAGAAGCCAAAGAGCTCGCTCAATTAGCGGAAAAACTTGGTTACACAAGAATTTGGTATGCCGAACATCACGGTTCAGACGCCTTTGCCAGTGCAACGCCAGAAATTTTAGTTGCACATATTGCTAGTGCCACCGAAAAAATTCGTGTTGGCGCGGGTGGCATCATGACCATGCATTATGCGCCATTTAAAGTCGCAGAAACGTTTAAAACGTTAGCAGCTTTATATCCTGATCGAATCGATTTAGGCATGGGCCGCTCGCCTGGTGGCAGCCCTTTAACTACGTTGGCGTTAAATAATGGTCAGCCACCACAGCTAGACCAATTTGATAAATTACCTGAAATTTTACTCTTTTTAAGAGAGGAATTTCCTGAAGATCATTTATATTCTAAAATTTCAGCTGTTCCGCGGGAAGTTCTATTACCACAACCCTGGTTACTAGGTGCTAGCAAAGAAAGCGCACGTTCAGCTGGTGAATATGGCATTAATTTTTCCTTTGCGCAGTTTATTCATGGACATTTGCCCAAAGAAGTATTGTCCGCATATTACAAGCATTTCCGACCAGTAACTGAACAGCAAGAGCCGCAAGTGAGCGCTGCGTATTTCACTTTCGCCGCCGACACGAAAGAAGAAGCAGAATACCATGCGGCTAGTTTCGAGCATTATATCTTTGCCACCGAACATGGGCTTCCAAATAAATTTTTATCGCCAGAAGAAGCCCTAGCTTTCCCTTACAGTGAAATGGACAAACTGGTTTTAGAACAAAATAAACAACGCTTTGTCATTGGCAGTAGCCAAGAAGTTGCGGAGTTTTTCCACCAACAAGAAGAACTAGGGTTGACAGAAGCGATGCTAATCACCCCAGGTTATGACAAACAAATGCGCTTTCAATCGTTTGAACGCCTAGCAAAAGAATTATTATAGAAAGGAAATGAGAAATGTTAGAGGTTTTAAAAAGAATTAATACGCTTGCACAAAAAGAGCGTGAACAAGGTTTAACATCTGAAGAACAAGCTCTTCGTGTCGATTTGCGACAGGAATATTTGCGGACCATTCGTGAACAATTCAATAAAACATTAATGGGCGTCACTATTTATGATCCTACTGGTGAAGATGTGACCCCAGAAAAATTAAAAGAAGAACAGCAGAAATATTTTGATTAAAAGAGACACAGAACAGTCGATTTGACTATTCTGTGTCTCTTTTTAACTACTCTTCTGTCACATATGTCCACTTATAATCATATTGTGCGCCCGCACCATGGGCAACGACGCCTTTCACTTCTTTACTGCGTAGATGGGCAGTCGCCTTTTGATAAAGTGGTGCTAAAGCGGTCTCTTCACCAATCAATAACTTCTCAGCCTTAACCATGTCTTCCCAACGTTTTTCAGGATCTGAAGCATCTCTTGTAGCTGAAGCCTCGATCAACTCATCGTAGGCTTTACTTGAAAAACGCCCGCGATTATAGTTATTACCAGTAACAAAAAGGTCTAAGAAACTACTTGGATCTGCGTAATCCGCAGCCCAACCACCTAAGATTGTCTCAAAATCGCCGCGACTACCTCGATCAATTCGAACTGAAAACGGCACTGGGCTCACTGTTACATCAATGCCCTCTAAAGTATCCTTTAACGTACCTTGAATATATTCCGCTAACTTTTTCGTAGAATCGACATCATCGGCAACAATATCCATTTTGAGTGTTGTTATGCCCAATTCTTTCTTCGCTTTTGCCCAATATTCTTTTGCTTTTTCTGGGCTATATTCAACAATTTTTTTATTTTCATCAGCAAAATCTGTGTCATCTGTCGGCGAATACGACATCCCTTCTGGAATTAAGCCGGTAGCGACTACTGAGCCGTCGCCTAAAATTTTATCTACTAATGCGTTGCGATCAATCGCTGCTGAAATTGCTTTGCGTAAATTCACATTATTATACGGTGAATTTTTATCTCGCTGATTAAATTCCAAATAGCTGGTTCGTGCTTCTTTTTCGATAACCAATTCTGGATCCTTCGCCATTTGCTGGGCCAATTCGCCACTTAAAATAACATCGTCTGCTTGACCATCTTGGAATAAGTTCAAGGCAGTTGGCGCCTCCTTGACAACATCAAAATTGATTTTATCTAATTTGACATTGTCTTTATCCCAATAGTTTTCATTTTTTTCCAAAGTCCAATTGGTATCTGAACCAGCCCCTTCAAAGTTAGCTAAGACAAACGGACCATTATAGACTGCTTTTTCACTGGAAGCAGCGTAATCTTTGCCATATTTCTCTACGGTTGCTTGATGTTGCGGGAAAAATAGTGGAAAGGCCAGTAAATAATCAAAATATGGTGTTGGTTTTGCCAGTTTAATTTCTAGCTCGTAACCTCCGTTTGCTTTAATGCCTAATTCAGAAACTGGTTTCTTACCAGCTACAATATCTGCGCCGTTTTCAATCATTTCTAGAAAATAAGCATACTCAGCGCCAGTCTGAGGATCTGCTGTACGTTGCCAACTAAAAACATAATCGGCAGCTGTGACAGGATCACCATTGGACCATTTTGCTTCTTCTCTTAGTTTCACTGTGTACGTCAGACCATCATCACTGACTTGCACTTTTTCTTTAGCCCCTGCTGGTTGCGGCTTGCTTTTATCATCTAAACGATAAATTCCTTCATACGCATTATTCAGTGCCGTAAAACTAATTGTATCTGTTCCTAAAGATAAATCTGCAGAAGGCATTTCTTGTTGAACTACTACTTTAAATTCTTGTTTAGCGGCAGTTTTCTCTGATCCGCCCTTTGCTTTTTCGGCGCCAGCTCCCCCATCACCACCACAAGCAGCTAAAACTAACAGCGTTGTTAAACTTAACCCGATAAGTCCTTTTATACGTTTACTTTTCATGCCTTTCTCCCTTCACAGAAAAAACTCTTCATTTTTTAATTTTTAGAATATTCTTATAATACTAAAATTAAAAACAAATGGCAAGCATTAAAATAAAAAAAGAACCAATCCCGAAGGACGGTTCTTAAAAAATGACTAACTAGCTTTGTTACGTCGTTTATAAATATACCAGCCAGAAGAAGAAAGTCCAACGAACAGTAAACCATATAATGCAAGCGTTTCTGTTTCTGTACCCGTTTTAGGTAAAAAGCCGCCATACTTTTTCTTCTCTGTTACGGATGGATTGCTCTGTCTTGCTCCCGCTTGGTTTTGTTTATTGGTTGCTACTGGTGTTTCTGGTGTTGGTTTCGGGTCTGGTTTTGGATCTGGTTTTGGCGTCTCTCCTCCACCGATTAACTCTTTGTAAGCTTCTTCCGAAATAGAAACAATTCGTTCGCCTGGGAATGGTTCTTTATATTGTGCTAAATCAATCGTCGTTGCTGCACGATACAACCGCAAGCTGGTTGCACTTTTTAAGTATTCAATTAAGACAGCATCTAGTGAAATCCCTTCTTCTCGTTCACCACCTAGCATATCGTAACCATCACCACCAGCAGCTAAGAAATCATTGGTAGCCATCCGGTATTGTTTCTTCTCATCCAATGGTTCAAACTTTTGTGTTTGCCGATTTTTAATTTCTATTCCTAATACGCGACTACCGACAATCGTTTGTCCTGTTTCATTGCCTTCGTCACTAGCCAAGCGAGTACCTGGTTTTGTGGAATCATAGTGGATACGAATGGAGCTTGAAACATGTAGGAAACCACCATTTGCGCCAAGTTTTGGTTGGCCAGCATCATCTAGTAAAATTGTGCGGTTCTGTTGCAAAGTTTTAAATCTACTATCAAATAAGGTAGAATAATAGAAAAAGATAGCAGGAGGAATGACGGTGAATCATTTTAAAGGAAAGCAATTTCAGCAGGATGTGATTATTGTAGCCGTGGGCTACTATCTTCGTTATAACCTTAGCTATCGTGAAGTTCAAGAAATCTTATATGATCGTGGCATTAACGTTTCTCATACGACGATTTATCGTTGGGTGCAAGAATATGGCAAACTACTCTATCAAATTTGGAAAAAGAAAAATAAACAATCCTTTTATTCATGGAAAATGGATGAAACGTACATCAAAATTAAAGGAAAATGGCATTATTTGTATCGAGCCATCGATGCAGATGGTTTAACCTTGGATATTTGGTTACGTAAAAAACGGGACACACAAGCAGCCTATGCTTTTCTTAAGCGGTTAGTGAAGCAGTTTGATGAACCGAAGGTTGTAGTCACAGATAAAGCCCCCTCTATTACAAGTGCCTTTAAGAAACTAAAAGAATACGGCTTTTATCAAGGGACAGAACATCGTACCATTAAATACCTGAATAATTTGATTGAACAAGACCATCGTCCAGTAAAGAGACGCAATAAATTCTATCGAAGTTTACGCACTGCCTCTACCACGATTAAAGGCATGGAAGCCATTCGAGGATTATATAAGAAAACCCGAAAAGAAGGTACTCTCTTCGGGTTTTCGGTCTGTACTGAAATCAAGGTATTATTGGGAATCCCAGCTTAAATCATAGATACCGTAAGGGATTTTATTCTTTATTTAAAACTTTGCAACAGAACCCGTTCACTTATATTGAACAAAATTGCAGCCAAGTTTTGTTTTGATTTATTGGTGATTGAAATAATTAAATCCATTTGTTATGTAAGTCTTGATTAGTGTGAAAAAACACCCTCTAATCCAGTCCGCTCTTTTCCAAATACTTAAATAAAAGAATCCACAACTAATTTATCTGTTATTCTATGTAATATACTCAACAAAAGTCACAGTAACTTAACTGTGACTTTTCAGTAAAAATCAATTGTGCATACTGATACAGTAAGTTTAAACTTTTATTGTAATAGTATAATTCTTAATTTGTATTTTTTACTTCTATTCCTAATTGATTTATTCAAAATTATCACAAAATCGTAAAAGTTAAAATTGCATATTCTAACACAAGAAAATCAAAAAAAGATTTTCTTATGTTAATATTTTTGAATATACTAAAGTTCCGATAAGTAGAAAGCACCCTACTGATTTATATAATAGTAGGGTGTTTTGTTAATATAATTTACTTAAATTCTATAACTCACAGTCTATAATCACCTTTTATTCATTTAAATTTAATCCGATAACATACTTAACTCTACGTCAAAGTATAATTTTACCACATGAATCACCATATATAGTTGTATAACTATTTAAGATGACTTCATTAACTTGTTCAGGTTTAGTAAAAACAACTATGACAGATGGATCTTTTCCTGCTTGTTTAATTTGATCAAAATCAACTTCGGCTAATAATGTTTCGGTAGTAACCTTCTCTCCTGCATTAACAAAAATTGAAAAAGGTTTACCCTCCAATTCAACTGTATCTATACCAATATGAATTAAATACTCAATATCTGCATCGCTTTTTATACTAATTGCATGCTTTGTTGGAAAAACAGCTTCAATTCCTCCAGTCAAAGGAGCATATATTTTGTTACCTTCGGGAACAACTGCAAATCCTTCTCCAAGTACTTTTTTTGAAAATATTGGATCATTTACTTCTGAAATAGGAATAATCCTCCCTGAACAAGGAGCAGTAATGGAAATTCCTTCTTGTTTTTTATTTTTAAATAGATTAAACATAAGATATCTCCTAATTCTCAATTTCTAAAATTTGATTAATTTCTTGACTAAGTAAATCAGCTTTACCGCCAAAAACTGCCTGAATACCACCATTCACTTCAAAAACAGCAGTAGCACCTAGTTGTTTAATAGTTTCTTTGTCAACCATTCGGCCATCTACAACAGCTACACGTAAACGAGTAGCACAAGCTTCAACGGATTCAATATTGGTTTTACTACCAAGAGCTTTAATGATTATTTGAGCTTCATCATTTAATGATGTTTTTTTATTTAATTTATTTTCAGCAGTCGTTGGCAACTCTTCTCCCATTCCAGGAATAGCTACTTTAAATTTCTTAATGAAGAAAGTAAATACGCAGAAATAAACAATTGCCCAAGCAATTCCGAAAGGAATTAATTTCAGCCAATTTGTCTTATCGTTTCCTTGGAGTACACCAAATAATAAGAAATCAATTAATCCACCAGAAAATGAATTTCCTACTCGGATATTTAAAATATCAGCAAAATAAAAAGATAGACCATCTAAGAATGCATGAATTATATATAACCATGGGGCTACAAATAAAAACATATATTCAACTGGTTCAGTAATCCCTGTTAAAAATGAAGTCAAGCCACCACTAAAATAAAGTCCACCATTCTTTTTACGATTTTGTTTAGGTATAGCACGATACATAGCATAACAAGCTGCTGGTAAACCAAACATCATTGTCGCGAATCTACCTGCAAAGAAACGAGTACCATAAGTAAATAGTCCTGTATGGTTTGGATCAGCTAGTTGCGCAAAGAAAATATTTTGTGCACCAGAAACAGTAACTCCAGCTACACTTTCTGTACCTCCTAAAGACGTATACCAAAAAAGTGGATAAATAGTATGATGTAATCCTACTGCGCCAGTCAAACGAAGTAAAAATCCATACAAAAAAGTACCTAGACTTCCCATTTGTGCAATATGTTCTCCAACTACTGCTAATCCATTTTGAATTGGTGGCCAAATTAAATAAAAGAAAGAACCGATAATAATTGCCGCTAAACTAGAAATGATTGGAATAAAACGCGATCCGCCAAAAAAGCCCAAAAATTGCGGTAGTTCAATTTTCCGATATCGATTGTGTAGAAATGCAACAGTTCCGCCAATTATAATAGATCCAACAACACCAGTATCAAGAGTTGCATCTTTAGCAGAAAATAACGCAAGAAAGCCGCTGATCGTTGCTGTATACACTAAGTAAGATACTCCACCGGCTAGACCTGCTGTTCCTTTATCCCCGTTTGCTAACCCTACAGCAATACCTATAGCAAAAATCAATGCTAAATTAGTAAAGACAGCATTTCCTGCATAACTCATAATACTTAATACTGTATGGATCCATGGCTGTTCTAAAATTGGATACGCATTCATTGCACTTTCATTTGTTAAAGCACCACCAAGGCCTAAAAGTAAACCTGCTACTGGTAAGATTGCAATCGGTAACATAAATGCGCGACCTAATTGTGAAAACTTCTTAAACATCTTTTTCCTCCTTATTCAATGCATCGACAAATCTTTTAGCAATTTCTTGTGGTCGTGTAATTGCACCACCAACGACAATTCCTGCAACACCCAGCTTTTTAATTTGTCTTGCTTGTTCAGGTGTATGAATTTTCCCTTCAGCAATAACACAAATATTTTCTTGTACTAATTGTTTAATTAATTTCATATCTGGGCCATTTTGTTTTTTGCTCTCCTTTGTATAGCCACTTAAGGTTGTACCAACAAAATCCACACCAGCTTGATAAGCATTCTTTCCTTCCTCAAAAGTAGAAATATCAGCCATTAATAGTTGTTGAGGATACTTTTTCTTTACTTTTTCTATAAAAGTATTAATAGATAATCCGTCATGACGTTTACGTAAAGTACAGTCCAAAGCAATTACCTCCACACCAATTGCAACTAATTCATCTACTTCTCTCATAGTTGCTGTAATAAATGGCTCTTCAGGAGGATAATCTCTTTTTATTATGCCAATAATCGGTAAAGAAACTTTCTCTTTGATTTCCTTAATATCTCGAACAGAATTTGCACGTATACCAACAGCTCCAGCATTTTTAGCTGCTAATGCAAAATATGGCATTAAACCTCCTTCCTCTGTATAAAATGGTTCACCAGGTAGCGCCTGACACGAAACAATTAAACCGCCTGAAATTACTTCTAAGAATTTTGCTTTGTTCAAACTCCACAAACCTCCACTTTTATATTTTTTTAGGATTTTTACTCCAAAAAAAGTTTAGCATCCGCTTACATTGTTGTCAAGAAAAATGGAGAATTTTGGAGTTTTTTAATTTTTATAGTGTATAATAAACAAAAATTACATTCTAGAGGAGATTTTATGAATTACATTTATTTAATTAATGAACATTATCCCTTATTAACAAAATCTGAACGAAAAGTTGCTGATTTTATTCTTAACTCTGGAGAATCTATTATTTACAGTACTATGAATGATATTAAAACAAAAGCGAATGTTGGCGATGCAACAATCATTCGCTTTTGTCAAAAACTTGGATTTTCTGGTTTTTCTGATCTAAAAATTGAAATTGCTAAAGAAGATTTTAGCAAAAAAAAAGAACAACCATCTAGTGGTAAATACCACGATGAAGTTGCTAAAAGTTTGATTGAAGTACTTCAGTCTACTTCTTGTTTAATTAATGAAGAAAAATTAACAAAAGCAATCCAACTTATTAATCAAGCAAGCAGCCTATATATTTTTGGTGTAGGATCTAGTGGAAATACTAGTCTTGATTTGGAAAGTATGTTTTTGAGGGTAGGAATACAAGCTAAAGCTGTATTAGATCCTCATTATCAAGCTCAAGTTGCTTCTTTGTTAACAGATAGAGATTTAGTTATTATCTTTTCTTTATCTGGAAAAACAAAAGATACTTATGACTCATTAAAAATTGCAAAAAATAATGGAGCAAAAATACTTGCTATAACGAATTATATTCATTCACCGATAGGAAAATCTGCAGATTTAGTTTTACAAACAGCAATCGAAGAATTTTTAAATGGTGGTTCTTTAGCTGGAAAAATTTCACAACTTTATATTTGTGATCTGTTAGTACATGAATATGAACAAAATAACAAGATTAATTCATTGGATTTAAGAGAAAAAGTCTTACGTTCAATTATTGATAAAAGAATTGAGTGATAATTTAGAATTAGTTATTAAAAAAGCAACAAGATTATACTACATAAACAATATGTAATATGTATCTTGTTGCCTCTATTTATTTAGCATTATTCCTCAAATTATTTTGATAGATATCCTACAATATAATAAGCTCACTATACTATTTGTCTTAATAATAGGGGGTATATGGACATAAAAACGAATCGTTTTTTTATTTTGTATACGGTTAGCCGAGAAAGTTCATTTTCTGTTAGTTATATAAGATAGCATTAAACAACCACCACTTAATAACAATAAATAAATAATCAAAGCCTGTATTCTATGAAAACTAGAAATCAAAGAAAAAATACTCATAACCAATGGCGCCATCATCACCAAGATAGAATTAATTAACCCAACAGAAATAGCTAATTGTTGGGAACCTACAGAAGTCATTAACCAGCCAGACAATTTGGGCGTACTTACACCAACCAAAAAGCCAATAATGGCCAATCCACTCAAAATAACAACAAAATTCTCATAAAAACAACTAATTAGAAAAATGATAATAAAAAGATTCAAGCATAAAACAACAGTAGCTAACTGAACTTTTTTAAATAAAGGTACTCCAAACAGACTCCCATGGCTAAAGAAAGTGTTAGTACTGCTCCAGTTAACGCAACGGTAAAGCTATAGTTACCAATGATCATTTTTGTTTTTTCTACGAATATGATTTGTAATAACGGTAAAAATGCAGCCAATAAGCCATTGATAATTCCCACTTGAAAAACCATTTGAAATAGCTTGGGTTGATATCTGATTTGATTGATTGCCTTTTTCAAAGAATGCCAATACGATTGTCTTTCTATTTTCTTCCTTGCGCCATCTTCTTCATTTGTTGCAACAGAAGAGGTATCCATAGATTTTTGAATAAACAAAAAAATCACACTGACTAAGAAAAAACTTATTGCATTAAGATACGCTAGTCCAGAGTATGAAACAAGTGCTAGCAGTGCCGCCCCTAAAAATTGTGCAATAAAACGAATGATTTGACCAAAACTGTTAGTTAAGCCCAACGCTTCCTCTAACTCGTCATTTGTACAAATTCTACGAATAATCGGAATTCTTAAACTGTTGCTGAATGTTCCAAAACAATCAGACACAAAATTAATACTAATTGTCACACAGATAATAAGCCATGCTTGCCATGAACTGGCAAACAAAATACCTACAAAACAATATAGTATCCCACGAATAAACCCACTCACTATAAGCCATTGAAAACGATACTTTGTCTGATCTGAAAAGTAACCTGAAAGACTTTCTAGTAAATTAGGTAGTGTTTCTAATAAAGCAATAATTGAAATAATTAGAGAATATTGTTTTAACTGACTAGCGTACGTAACTAGTGCCAAATAAAATAACGAATCTCCTGCAATAGATAAAACATTTGCCAACGAGAGTTGACGAAAAATTTTATTTTTTCTGAAAACATTCATTTGATTTCTCCCCCTCCTAGCAGTTATTATAAGAAAAAAGGAAAAAACAACAGGGAAATTGTCGTATTTGACTAAAAAGGAGGAACTTTATGAACACTATTGGAAAACAACTGAAAATCGAACGAAAAAATCGGGGCCTAACACAAAGTGAAATGTGCCAACCCATTCTTTCAACTTCCTATTATGCCAAGGTTGAAAAGGGGTATCATAAGATTGCAGCTGAGGATTTACTATCTATTTTGAAACAAAACAAAATCGATGTAATAGATTTTTTTATTTCACTTGAAAAAAAAGGTGCCACAGACATCTCTTATGAACAATTAATTCATTTAGCATGGAGTGAGGCTCACTTAAAACAAGATATACCTAAATTACACCGCTTAAAAAAATCGGTTGATCATAATCAAGTGATGTCAAAAAAACAAAAAGCATTACTTTTAGCACTCCTCGATTTATCAATTGCTGGGCTCTCCGATAGTTTAATTTCTATGCCTCCTGATACTAAACAATTATTACAAAACTATTTATTCACGCTACCAACTTGGAATAAATTAAAATTATCTGTTTATGGAAATGCACTCCGAGTTTATACTATTGAAAGTAATCAATTATTCATTAACAGTATCTTAAAAAAAGAACTTACTTCTTATACGCTTTCTAATCGATGTATTATTTTAACAATTCTCTTAAACTTTATTAGTATATGTATTGAATCAAATCAAGATAAATTAGCTTCTAACTATCTTGAATTCATCAATAGAGAAACCTCTTTTCCAGAGAATTTTTTTCAAAAAACTCTTGGTCACTACTTTACTTTATTGCTATTAGCCAGACAAAATAAGCAGATTCCTATGGAAGAATTAACAGCTATCTACAAAGTTTTAACACTTACTGGTTTGTCCCAATACGCAACAGAACTAGAAATTTTTTTTAAAAATCATACCTCTATTGTCAATTAAGTAGATAAGAACTAATTTAAAAAATCGAATTTTTTGAAGAGTATAGCACTACCTTGATATTCAATGTTCTAGAATTAGTATTGGATTTTTTTGTATAGTCGTAAAAAAATACCCCAAATAATTAGACATGGTATCTAATACTTGGGGTACTATTACGTTGTTTGTAATTAAAAAAATTATTAATCCCTTATTTGTCTTGCTTTAGCCTTTTAATAACAAATACAACAGTAAAACCAACAAAACTAACTACAAGCAAAGCCGAACCCAATGTATTTAATACTAAATTATTATTAAATCCTGTTCTAGGCAAAGATTTATCAATCTTTTTTCCTGTAGAAGTATTGTCCATTTTAACGCTATCATTTACCTTATTTTCTTCTTTAAATTCAGTATTCGATGTTTTGTTAATTTGAGCTTTATTCTCTTCTTTTAACACATCAATTTTTTTATATACGTAAACTATCTCTTGATCATTCTCTGTAAATACACCAGAAGCATTTCCCGTTAACTTTTCAAATTGATAACCGTCAAATGTTTTTTGCTCAGTAGAATACTCCTTACCTACAATGTCTGTCTTAGTAATAGGATCAATTAATTGATTTCCCTCTTCATCCATATAACGAACTGTTATCGTTGATTGTTTTACAGGAGGAGTTACAATTTTCTTATATACATAAACGATCTCTTGATCACTCTCTGTAAATACACCAGAAGCATTTCCTGTTAACTTTTCAAATTGATAACCGTCAAATGTTTTTTGCTCAGTAGAATACTCCTTACCTACAATATCTGTCTTAGTAATAGGATCAATTAATTGATTTCCCTCTTCATCCATATAACGAATTGTTATTGTTGACTGTTTTGTAGTCGGGTAAGTCACCGTTACCTGTTTATCATCATTAACTGTCAATAGATGCATGGGTTTTTGTGGAGTGGTTGAAGTCTCTCCTGTATCGGGGTTTAAGTAAACTTGATCATAGTAATAATTAAGATCTCCTTGCACAGTTGTATTTATAATTCCTTGCTGATTAGGTATTTGTGCCACACTAAAAGTCTTTTCTTCTCCACTTTTCAAATTAAATGCTGGAAAATCGATATCGGATAAAGTTATGTTTTCAAGATCACTCGTACCGTCATTTTTAACTGTGTAGGTTACAGTAATTTCTTTATTTGGATTACTTATTTTTTGTTCTGTTGTCATATCAAGTTTTATAGAAGCATGAGGAATTAATCCTAGATTTGCTATTGCATAACTGTGAACATACGGATTTTGAGTATCATTACTTTCAGTAAATGTTCCATCTAAATTGTAGTAACCACTGACTGTTTGGAGAGGAGCTTTATTATCAAAGTAATAGAAACCATCTGCTGAAAATTGTGAACTATTAACAATACTTGCTTTATTGGATTCAGTAATAGTTAACCATTTTGGTAGTTGACTAGGATTAATGTAAATGTAATTAATGTATGAGCTATCTTCGGGTACATTTTGAGCAATCCAGTTAGCTAAATTTAGGTTCCCAAAACCTGTTCTGTATGGTACTTCTGCATTATCCATAAGCGGATTAGCATCAGAAAATTGCTTTGAAACACTTTCGTACTCCGTCCAATCATCTGTTTCCATAGCTTTATCTGTTATTTCCGACCAATCTTTATTTAAATTCTGCTTTACCCATGCTGACTTAGGCTCAATAACAGCTGTAGCAGAATTAATAGGGGTTGTAGTAGATCCAGCATTCAAATGATTATTTCCTGGATAATCAAATCCTACCGTCAAATCCTTATTTGTAAAGGCTAGTTTATCAAAATGAATAGCAGGTGCTGACGGTTCATTTTGGTCTTGTATTCCATTGCCATTTAAATCAAACCAAATACGTGAACCATAGATAGGCAGAGTATCATCTGCAAATGCAGTGATTGCCATTCCCCCAAACGCAAAAATACATACTACTCCGAAAAGTATTTTTTTTATCATTTCTTCCTCCTTGAAATTATATTTTATTTTGTTTTTAACCCTAATTACATAGAATATACACAAATTAAGAAATTTTTTCAAATTATAAAAACTACCTTAAAAAACAACATAAAGAGCAATAGACATAATAACTTTAAGATAGTAGTAATTTATTTGAATATCACTATTATCCCCTAAATTAAAGTATACCCATAATTTACAAAAGATTGTTCTAAATATATAAAGAAAAAGTCAAAAACTTTTAAGTTTCTGACCTCAATTGTTTTTAGTTGAAAATGCATCTGTCACTTTTCTTTTTAAGTGGCAAAATAATTTGTTGTTAAATGGCAAATGGCTCCTATGTCAATACTCCGAACAAAAAAGTCGAAAGAAATTCTAAATAGCTGTTAAAAGTGAAAAATGAGAGAACGGGGTGGATCAATGAATATAAATTAGATCATACGTTTATCCATTAACAAAAAGAAGACGCACTTCGCTTGATGAATTGATTTTAGGAGGAAGTAATGTGAATAATATGACTGAAAAGTTAATCCAGGATGGCAGTAAGACAAGACGAGCAAAACTAAATATGATTACCACATTGATTGGGAGTTTTCTACTATTTTTTGGTTTTGCCTGTTTTTTCATCAAAATGAATTCAGTAGAATATGTTGATGCAGCTGGCATTTTACACGAAAATTTTTACCTTTTACCGATTGGATTTCTTTTCCTTTTTGCGGGAATGATTGTCTTTTTAGTCACAGGGATTAGATTTATCATAGAGCTTGTTCGGATAAAGGCAGAGCAAACAAAATAAATAAAAGAGCGGAAAAAACGTTTGATCTAATCGAATTTTTTCTATCAAAAACATAGGCAAAAAGGATTTGGGACAAACACTCATGAGATCGATCGCTCTCATGGATGTTTGTCCCAATCGCTTTACGTATGAGATAAAAAATTTTCCTACCTATATTTTTTCAAAGTCATTTTTCTTTTTCTTCTTGCTACTTTTCAGGACTTATACTTTTTCTCCGTTAGAAGCAATCACTTCTTTATACCAGTAGAATGAATCTTTGCGATAACGCTCTAAACTGCCTTTTCCTGTGTCATCTTGATCGACATAAATAAACCCATATCGTTTTGACATTTGCGATGTCCCACAACTAATTAAGTCAATGCACCCCCAAGGAGTATACCCCATCAAATCAACGCCTTCTTTCACTGCTTCACGCATTTGCTGAACATGCTTACTCATGTAGTCAATTCGATAATCATCATGAATCTTCTTATCTTCGGTTAATACATCCTTTGCTCCCAATCCATTTTCACATACAAATAATGGTTTTTGAAAACGATCATACAACTTAATTAAAGAAATTCTCAACCCAATTGGATCGATTGGCCAATCCCACTGTGATAACTCTAAATACTCATTTTTAATTGGACTGTCAAATGTTCCCGCTAACTTAGATGCATCCTCTCTTGCTTCAGCCACGTGAGACATATAGTAACTGATCGCAACAAAGTCTACTGTACCGTTTTTTAAAATTTCAGCATCTTCTGGTTCAATATCAATTGTCAAATTATTTTCAGCAAAATAACTGTAAATATAACTTGGATAATAGCCACGCGCTTGAACATCTGGATAGAACATATTCAGTTGATTAGATTTTACTGCCTGTAACTGATCTTCTGGCTTCGTCGTATGAGCATATGCTTCGATTTGATTGATCATACAGCCAATTTCAACATTAGGGACAATTGCTTTCGCCGCTTTTACAGCTAATGCACTAGCCAAAAACTGATGATGAGATGCTTGGTAAGCAGCTTCTAACGAATTTTCCACCAAATCTTCCAGAACTCCAGCTCCAGTGTATAAACTGTTTAAATTCATATTCATTTCATTAAATGTAATCCAATAACGGACTTTGTTTTTGTATCTTTCTAAAATAACTTTTGCATATTTTTCAAATAAAGAGACCAGTTCTCGGCTAATCCAGCCATTATATTTTTTGGTTAACTCAATTGGCATTTCATAGTGAGACATTGTTACTAGAGGTTCGATACCATACTTAGCGCACTCATCAAAGACCGCATCATAAAATGCTAATCCTTCTTCATTCGGTTCATTTTCTAAACCAGTAGGAAAAATTCGCGCCCATGAAATCGATAGTCTGAAACACTTAAACCCCATCTCAGCAAACAACGCAATATCTTCTTTATAATGGTGATAAAAATCAATCCCCCAACGTTTTGGAAATAGATACTTCTCAGAATGCTTTGTATACTCTTCTAATTCACTTGACGTAACATTAAACGTAAAATTGTTCACCGTCCCAGAAGCATAAGGATCTTTATATGCTGCAAAGTCGGAAGTAGACAATCCTTTTCCTCCCTCTAAATAGGCTCCTTCAATTTGATTGGCCGCTGTAGCGCCGCCCCATAAAAATCCCTTTTTAAATCCTTGATTTGCGTTCATACTTTATTTCTCCTTTTTTATTTATTGAATACACATCATTAATCTTGATGTTTTTGATTCTACATTTTCATCGCCTGTAATAATAATATCTAGAAATTCTGCACTATTAGTGACAATAACCATTGTTGTTTCATCGTACCCTTTATCAACAATTTCTTTCAGGTTGTACCTAAGCAAAGGTTGCCCTTTGTTTATCGTTTCTCCCTCTGAAACAAATCGCTCAAAATATTTTCCTTGTAAATTTACCGTATCGATCCCTACATGAATCAACACTTCCGCCCCCTTAACCGAACGCAACCCGATCGCATGATTTGTTGGAGTGGTCATGGTGATCTCACCATCAAAAGGAGCATAGATCGTATCCCCTAATGGTTTAATTGCTACCCCTTTTCCCATCATTCCACTAGAAAAAGTCTCATCAGAAACAGCTTCTAAAGGAATTAAACTCCCTTTCATAGGCGAAAAAATCTCAATAGGTTGGTTCGATTCTTGTGGAATTGACTTTAGACTAGATGTCTTTTTATCCGTTGTTTCCTCCTTTTCATCTTCTTCAAATCCCCAAAGCATAGTCAAAACGAAAGAAACAACAAAACTTGCAATGTAACCGATCACAGCATAAATAAAATTATTGGAGTTTTTCATAATATAGGTTGGTAATGCTGTAATACCAGGAATTGAAAATGCGGTTGCTTTTACAGCTAAAAAACCAAAAATTGTTCCGCCGACCCCGCCTCCAATTAAAGAAGCATAGAAAGGTTTTTTCAAGCGTAAAGTAACTCCATAAATTGCAGGTTCAGTAATGCCAAAGACTGCTGGAATAAACGTTGAAAATGCCAAAGACTTGGTTTCTGCCCTTTTTGATTTGAGAGAGACCCCTAAAACAGCCCCAGCTTGTGCACTATTGGCGACCAAATTCATCGGTAGCAACATAATGTCATACCCAAACTTTTGAAGACTGGCAAATGTTCCAGGGAAAAAAGCATAGTGCATTCCTGTCAAAACAATTAGAGGCATTAGTCCTCCCATTAACAGTCCTGCTAACGGTCCTGTGACATTAAATAAAGTTGTAAAGATTTGTTCCAAATATTTACCTAAAAAATTACCTAGCGGAGCAACGAATGCTAATAAAATCGGTGCTGTAATCAATAACGATAACATTGGACTAAATACAATATTAACCGTTTTAGGAACAATTTTATCCATCCATTTATTCACAACGCTCAATAACAAAACACCTAAAATAATAGGCAGTACAGTAGAAGAATAGTTATTTAATGGAATCGATAGTCCAAACATTGATAGTGGGCTTGCACCATCTGCTGCACCATTTACTAATGTTGGATACATTAACATTCCCGCTAAAGCCACTGCTAATGATTCTTTGGTCTTAAATTTACGCGCTGCAGTCATAGCTACTAAAAATGGCAAGAAATAAAAGACTCCATCAGATAATACATTTAATACTGCATATGATGAACTTTCCACAGACAACCAGCCAAAAACGACAAACAGAGCCATCAACCCTTTAATTAAACCAGAACCAATAATTGCGGGCATTAAAGGGGTAAAAATACCGCTAATGACATCAAAAATAGTATCTAAGACATTCATTTTTTTCTTGTTATCCGTTGTCTTTTCTTTATTTGAGTTCGCTAATTGCTTATCAATTTCCTGAAAGACCTCTGCTACTTTAGCACCGATGATTATTTGATATTGACCTCCACTAAACTGACTGCCTATCACCCCATTTAATTGATTAATTTCTTTCATGTTAACCTTTGCATCATCCAACAGATTAAATCTCAAACGTGTAATACAATGCCAATTTTGAGAAATATTTTCGCTCCCACCTATGAGAGTAATTATTTGTTGCGCTAACAGTTGATTTTCCATATTCTTTCCCTCCTAAGAACGAGAAAAAGCCCAAACGAAAAAATTCCGTTTAGGCTTATGCTCTGTTCAGATAACACACCTTTATGTTATTTTGTTTTAATTCTTTCAATATGAATCACTAAGTAAACCAATTCATCTTCTGAGATTTTCCACTGATAGTCCCTCTCTAGCATCTCTTTAATAATCAGTCCGCAAGCATAACTTTTCATATACCTTTCTTGAATAAGTTCTCTAATCTGTTTATCCATTTTTAAAGATTCTTGACTATTTTTTTGTCGAATAATGAAATAACGAATATGAGTAATAAATCGTGAATAATCGGCAGTCGTTTTATCCAGAATAGTGTCAAAGATTGTCTGCACACTTTTAACAATTTTTTTGATAACCTCAGTAATTTGTAAGGTATCGACCATATTTGGCTGATCGATTTGTGCATTGACAAAATGCAGAGCAATAAAAGAAGCTTCTTCTGGCAGTAAGGTTACGCCCATTTCGTTTTGAACAATTTCCAATGCTTTTTTACCTATTTGATATTCCTTATAGTATAAATGAGGAACTTCCCACTTGATAGGATTATCATTTTCTTGGATAGAATATATTGAAAATGTCAGGTGATCTGCTAAAGAAAATAGTAGGCCTGTACCGAATTTTTGATTTAGAATTAGTTCACCTGATTCAATAATTCTAGCAGAAACGCTTAGAATTTCAGGTTGAAAATTGTCAATTTTATGATCCGTTTGTTCCTCTGCATTCGGAGTAAAAATCTTGCTAATTAAACTTTCATCGATTGAATCCCCTTGTCTCTTTTTAAACCCTATTCCTGTACCAAATAAAACTTTTTCATTTCCCATTTGATCTTGAACTAAAACAATATTATTATTCAGTGTTTTTACTACGATCATTATTCTCACCTCCTGAAAGACAAAAAAAAACACCAAATCCTAAAACCAAGCTTCTTTCATGAATAACTTAAGAATCACTTCGTTTTTTAACTTGGTGGTGCCTGACTATGGATCAGTAACACTCCTGCATCTGTGAACCCATGTTACTATATAAATTTTTAAATGTCAACCCTTACATTCCACCTATTACAAGGAAATATTGGGTACAACATAGTACATTCAACCTGTATTTACCTAAATGTTTTGGACAGTATACGATTAGTGAGGATTGGACAGAAGTGTTTAACTCCGATCCTCGAAGCATGGGAAATCGTCTGTTCCTACCGTTTATTTAGATATGTCTCAGGGGCTCCTTTACTAGATTATAGCGAACAATCTGTCCGTATTTCTAGTATAGGAGCCATATTCTTTTTTTCCCTATGGTATCAGTTAATTTAGGGACAAACGAAACACAAGTAGGGCAAGTTTTTCTACCAATATAAATAATGCTTCCTTCACGCAAATTATTTATAGAATTTGGATGAATTACAGAAAAATTACTTACATTTTTCTGATAAGAAAACATAGTCCCTCTGAATAATATGATACCAAAAATTCCAAGTAGAAAAATTATACCTATATAAATGAAAAGATTTTTATTTCTATTCATAGAAAACTCCTTTGGTTAATAAATATCGCTTATCTATAATTATCAATTAAATATCAAATGATTATATAATCATTTGATATTTAATTGATTCTATTTCGCAATATATTAAAGACCAAAAGTGTTGCTACAACTAAGGCTACTAATTATACCAACGCCTTTTCACAAATCAAGTACTTCTATCGCTGGGTATAACTACTACTTAGGCTAAGCGCTCTTATGTAAACTAAATTATTATAATTAAGCTATCTCATATTTTATAATAGAATCTTTAAAAATATTAGCACTCAAATTATTTATTGTTTGAATAAATGACATCCCACTAATGTTTCTGCTTTTTAAAGGTATTTAAATCTTCTTAGGTTAGTACTATTAATCATTAAAATGAAAAAAGACTACGTGATTAACCGTAGTCATGAAAATTAATCTCTAGGCAATTTTAGCAAATTATCATTTGGTGTATCATTCGGTTCAGATCGAACATATCGCTGTCCATTTCTCATTGCAAGGATTAATTTAGGATATGGAGGAATGTTAACATCAACAGTATTTCCGCCTTTTATAAAATCATAAATTGATTCTTTTGAGTAATATGCGGGTTTTTTGACACCAGTCAAATAAATATCTTTAATTTCTGTAACATCATTTGAAAAACCTTTTGAATCATTCATCCTAATTCTTGTAGCTCTGGCCATTATACAACATTCCCTCCTGTTTTATATATCAATAATACACTACATAATTGAAATAACAAAGTTTAAAAATGTGGATATTTTAAGAGAGTGTAAAATATTTTGTGTAAATAGAAAAAAGGAAGTCCCTTCTGTAGAATAGAGTTACCACAACACATTCACAGAATTCCGCGCGACCGCAACGGCGAGTTCAAGCAACAGACTGTTCCTGCTTATAGACGGACGAATGATACCTTAGAGGAGACCGTCATTCACCTCTTCCGAAAAGGTATTACCATGTCGGAAATCGCAGACTGAAGAAGTAAATGCATTTAAAGTTAGAACTCTAAATGATAAGTATGTCGCTATTTTCATGGATGCTACTTATATTCCTTTAAAACGGCAAACCGTCTCCAAAGAAGCAATCTATATTGCCATTGGTATACGAGAAGACGGCACTAAAGAAGTACTAAGTTATGCGATTGCTCCGACTGAATCGACCTACGTTTGGAATGAGTTGTTACAGGACATTTACTCCAGAGGGGTTCATGATGTCTTACTGTTTATTACCGATGGCTTAAAAGGCATGAAAGATACGATTCACCAGATTTATCCTAAAGCTAAATACCAACATTGCTGTGTTCACGTTTCCCGTAATATTGCTCATAAAGTACGTGTCAAAGATCGAAAAGAAATCTGTGATGATTTTAAGGCTGTTTATCAAGCTAGCTCAAAGGAAGAGGCAAATACCTTTTTAGGGAGTATGATTGAGAAGTGGCAGAAAACTTATCCTAAAGTGACGCAGTCACTGATAAAAAATCAAGATTTATTGACTTTTTATGAGTTTCCGCCTGGTATCCGCCGAAGCATTTACTCAACTAATTTAATCGAATCTTTCAATAAACAAATCAAGAAATACAGCCGCAGAAAAGAGCAGTTTCAAAATGAAGAATCACTAGAGCGTTTCCTAGTATCCATCTTTGATACATACAATCAAAAATTCTTAAATAGAAGCCATAAAGGCTTCCAACAAGTGACGGATACATTAGCTTCAATGTTTACTGAGTAACCCATTATTTTGCAGAAGGACGAGTTATTTACACAAAATTATTGACGCTCCCGGTTGGTACAACAAGAATTGCAGTAGCATAGTCACCATTGATGAAACTACTTAATGATTAAATTGAGCAATTTCTCAAATAGCACAAACTGCTCTTCATAAAACGAAAAGCAGTTCATAATGTATTTAGATATTTCATTGTGCTATTGACCAGAAACACACTATTTAAGGTACCTTTCTCTTTTCGCTGAGATTCACCAACTTCAATTGCACAAAAAAGCGTGAGCACAAGGCTCACACTTTTTCTAGTTGACTATCCTAAAAATTCGAAAACATCTTTACGATCATACAATTTCAAGATTTTTTCAAATAAGATTTGACCTACGAAAGCAGCTACGATTGGTACAACAAACCAGCTGATTAATATTAGAATAATACTCAAACCGGCGTCCAATGAAGCCAACGGACCTACCAACCCTACCAAACCGAAACCAGCAGAAGCAGGAGTCCCTGAGACTGAGAATAACGCTACTGGAATTGCTGAGATGATAGCGGTGAATAGACATGGCACCAAGATAATTGGTTTCCTAAACAAGTTTGGCATCATCATTTTCATAGCACCCAATGCGATGGCCAAAGTAACCCCTGGTTTGTTGACTTTCCAAGAGTTAACTACCAAGACAACTGTTGTTGCGGCAACACCCATAGCGGCTGCACCAGCAGAAACACCGTTCAATTGAATTGCCATACCAATGGCAACTGTAGAGATCGGTGAGATAATCAAGAAAGCAAAGGAACATGCAATCAAGATTGACATCAAAATTGGTTGCAAAGTAGTAAAGGTATTAATTAAGTCACCGATAGCGGCAGTAATCTTGGTTACGTAAGGATATAAATAATAGCCGATTAGACCAGCGCCGATACCAACAACGATTGGTGTTGCAACAATTGCCACGGACCCAAATTTTTCGCCGATCAACAAGATCATGCCGACAGCGATTGATGCAGTAATCATGGTATTGATGATGTCTCCGGTACCAGCACCGATATAAGTAGCTGTGTCAGGATTGAATTTCACAACACCGGAGCCAACGAAAGCTGCACCGGCAACTACTAACATTTGCATTGGTTTGAAGCCAAACTGCACCGCAATCAAAGCGCCAATCAATAGTGGAGTAGCTAGTTGGAAAATAACTGCCATTTGTGTGATCGTTACTGCTAAGGTATTTTCACCAAATAATTTCAAAATTGCTGCCAATACCGCGTTAGGAATCAACCCTACGATGATCCCCGTTGCGGTACCCGCTAATACTTTATTTAAAAATATTTTTGGAGTTAATTTTTCTTCCATTTTCTCATCCTCTTTCTAATGATTACTATTTTGCTCCTAGAATTTCTTCTTTACTATGAACCAGTTGCGTTAAGAAATCACAGTAAGGAGTTACTACTCCATATTTTTTACCTTTACGAGAAATGGCTCCGTTGATGTAGTCAATCTCGGTCAAACGGTTATTTTTTATCAAGTCTTGGTGCATCGATGGGAAATGCATACCAATCGTAGTCGGGTCAAAACAAGTTTCTACATGTTCGATTACTTCGGGAATGTCTAAGTTGACGTTTTCTTTGGCAGCAACAGCTGCAAATTCGTTAACAATAGTCACTACCATGTCATGAGCAGGTTTGGTTGCACCAAGCCCCGCCATATTGACGTCTAAAATCGTGCATAAGCCATTCATCGTACCATTGACACAAGCTTTACGATAAATTGAATAATGAATGTTGTCGGAATATTTGGCATTTAAACCAGACGCGGACAAAGTTTCCGCCAATTTTTTCGCTGATTCTTCTTGGCCAATACCTAGATTTTGCAATTCAACAGACCCGCTGCCAAATAATTTAGCCTTGCCGGGACCTTCTAGACCAGCAGTCCACATGGTGTTGCCGATAAAGATTTTTTCCATCGGTACGAATTTTTCGATTACGTCTTCATGACCGATACCGTTTAAAAGACACAAAACTTCTGTGTGATCAGCAATTAATGGTTTAACATCCTGCAGCATTTTTTCCAACTGCATTGCCTTCGTGAATAAGATAATCAAATCAAATTGCTCACCAGTGGGCACCTCATTCTGATTAACAATTGGGACTTTAACAGTAATTTCTTCGCCATTATAATTAGCCTTCAATCCGTTTTCTTTGATGGCATTGATATGCTCCTGCCAGCCGTCGATTAGCAAAACATCGTTACCACCTTGTTTCAACATCAGTCCGAACCGGGAACCCATCGCGCCGGCCCCTGCAATTGCAATTTTCATAAATAAAAGCCTCCAAACTTAATTTATAATAAGTGAACATTTTCACATTTCTCATTATAGAGTTTTCATTCGGAAACTTCAAGTAGGAGAGTGTAAAACTTGCGACCATGCTTTTATAAATACTTAATTAGATTCTCTTTTTAAAAATGAATGCTGATCCTAATACCATTAATGAACCTAGGACAGACAATGCAATATTTTCTGTTTCTCCTGTTTTTGGTAAAACTTTCATTCTTCCGTCTGAACCTTTAACCGTTACTGTTCCGTCTTTTTGAACGTCTGCTCCAATTTCTTTAGCTTCAACTTTCTTTGTTGTTCCGTCTGCTAATTGAATAATCGGTTTACTATCTTCAACTGCGACAATCACAACGCCTGTATCTGTATTAACTGGGTTTTCGTTTGAATGCTTTTTTCCTAGCTTTTCTTTTATTGATAATTTAAAATATAAATCAAACAACTATTGTATGACAATAACGGGAGGATCCTATGAAAGAAGATAAAATACATGTTTTAAGTTTATTCATATCTAGTATAGTTTTATTCTTAATAACAATTATTTTTCACGAAATTGCTATCGGTCTGGTTATCGCATTAATTTGTTTTCCCATTAGTAATTCTATTGCAAAAAAAGGTTCTGTTGCAAAGTTTTCCAAAAAATCTATTTTAGTGTAAAATTGAGAAAAAAGACAGAGAAGACAGAGTAATGAATCATTTTAAAGGCAAACAATTCAAAAAAGACGTCATTATTGTCGCTGTTGGTTACTACCTGCGTTACAATCTAAGCTATCGTGAAGTTCAGGAATTGTTATATGATCGTGGAATAAATGTTTGTCATACTACGATTTATCGTTGGGTGCAAGAGTACAGCAAAGTCCTCTATGATCTTTGGAAGAAGAAAAATAGACAATCCTTCTATTCATGGAAAATGGACGAAACCTATATCAAAATTAAGGGACGTTGGCATTATCTTTATCGTGCAATTGATGCGGACGGCTTAACCTTAGATATCTGGTTACGAAAGAAACGGGATACGCAAGCAATTGTGACCGATAAAGCACCTTCTCTTGGCTCCGCCTTTAGAAAGTTACAGAGTGTGGGTTTATATACTAAGACAGAGCACCGAACTGTGAAGTATCTTAACAATTTAATAGAACAAGACCATCGACCTATTAAACGACGGAATAAATTTTATCAAAGTCTCCGTACAGCCTCTTCCACGATTAAGGGCATGGAGACCATTCGAGGAATATATAAAAAGAACCGAAGAAATGGAACGCTCTTCGGCTTTTCGGTGTCTACTGAAATCAAGGTATTAATGGGAATACCAGCCTAAGATATTTGGAGTTCAGAGAGGGCGCGTTTGATTTTCAAACTTTGCAACAGAACCCTTCACTTTATCGACAAACGCTATAACAAACGGATTCATTTGTAATTCATTTTCATGCGCATAATTTATTTCTGCTGTAAAAATTGGTACATTACTGGGCACCATTCCTAAAACTGACGCAGAAATCATTAAAATAGCACATACTTTTTTCATTTCGATTCAAACTCCTTCACATTTTTTAGTCTTTTAAATAAATACTAATACACCTATCACATTTATAACTCTATATTTTTTTTACACTTCAAAAAAATTATGCGGACAATCGTAGTTACTCTTATAACAAGCTATTCTTCTTATTAAAAAATTACAAG
This sequence comes from Enterococcus sp. DIV0183, assembly GCF_050541505.1. Taxonomy (NCBI): domain Bacteria; kingdom Bacillati; phylum Bacillota; class Bacilli; order Lactobacillales; family Enterococcaceae; genus Enterococcus; species Enterococcus sp. DIV0183. The sequence continues at coordinate 63,205 of NZ_CP172932.1, read as the reverse complement.
CGTTTACTATTCATTTTTTTATAGAAAATATGAATACAAAAAAACAACTATTCGTTTTATAAGAATAGTTGTTTTTGATATTAATTGTTAAACCCTTTTTTTCTCAAAAATCCACTTTTTCATGTAATACTGTACTTTTTTTGTCATCTTTCCTTAAAGCATCTAATTTGTTTAATTTATCATCAATTACCTAGTAGTTATCAATAACTTAAATCTACTCTTCTATTATTCCCGTTTATTTAAACTCATTTCGAAAATACTTATAAAAACAAGAATTACAACAAATTAATTAGCATAGTTAATTTGTTGTGTTTCCACCATTGGATAAACAATTAAGCTATCCTTCTCTAAATTTTCCTTATTCATATCCACAGCAGTAATTTGACTATTGTCATACGTACGATAGTAATAAATTCCCTTTTCCAGGTTACAACATGAAGAATAAATCGTATACTCATATTTTTCATCACCAACATCACACAATCCTTTTTGTTGTTCGACAGAACTTAAAATATGAAAAAATTGGCTAATACTTTCATATTCTGAACTTCTTGATACAGAATTTAACTTAGTAAAAGTTGCTTTTACAAATCTAGATACTGATGATAAATCTCCTGGCAACCCAATACCACCCATTCCTCTACTATAAATATCTAACTCTATTTGATCTGAAAAATTATTTTTTGGAGTTCTAGTTGAAAGTACACGATAATTGTTTAAATTAAATAATTGGTAATCAAATGTTGGGTTATTTGTTAATACGCCTACAGGATTATCAAATACACGTAAGCCTTCTTTCGTGCTTTCAACCACAATAGATTGCTCTTTATCAGCCAACAGCCAATGGAGAGGGGATAACGGAAGTTCATCACTAAAATTAATATTTACTAAATTAAGATTCTTCAATAATTTTTTTGCTTCATCTACAGTAGAGCATTGGCCCAATACCCAAGGAATAAACTCAAATGGAGAAACATTTTCTTTTCCTTCTTCAATTTTTTTATAATCTGCATAGCCTGAAAAGTTTAATCCAGCCATTCCTAATCCTTTTTCATTTATTGCATCATAATAAAGCGGATAATCAGCAATCCCAGCAGCAATTCCAATTATTGCAAAATGATGATCTAAATTTCCAACTTCTCGAAATGAAAACTTATAATTTCTCGGCGTAATAGTAACCACCTCATTATAAGAAATTTCATAATCAAAATTCCTTCCAAAGTAATGATCTTTTGATACATAAGTAATTGCTGTACACATAATCAATTCCTCCTATATACTAATTCAGTCACTAAAATAGTACACCCAATACTCTTTTTTATCAAATGGTTCTGTTGCAAAGTTTTAAATCTACTATCAAATAAGGTAGAATAATAGAAAAAGATAGCAGGAGGAATGACGGTGAATCATTTTAAAGGAAAGCAAAATTTCAGCAGGATGTGATTATTGTAGCCGTGGGCTACTATCTTCGTTATAACCTTAGCTATCGTGAAGTTCAAGAAATCTTATATGATCGTGGCATTAACGTTTCTCATACGACGATTTATCGTTGGGTGCAAGAATATGGCAAACTACTCTATCAAATTTGGAAAAAGAAAAATAAACAATCCTTTTATTCATGGAAAATGGATGAAACGTACATCAAAATTAAAGGAAAATGGCATTATTTGTATCGAGCCATCGATGCAGATGGTTTAACCTTGGATATTTGGTTACGTAAAAAACGGGACACACAAGCAGCCTATGCTTTTCTTAAGCGGTTAGTGAAGCAGTTTGATGAACCGAAGGTTGTAGTCACAGATAAAGCCCCCTCTATTACAAGTGCCTTTAAGAAACTAAAAGAATACGGCTTTTATCAAGGGACAGAACATCGTACCATTAAATACCTGAATAATTTGATTGAACAAGACCATCGTCCAGTAAAGAGACGCAATAAATTCTATCGAAGTTTACGCACTGCCTCTACCACGATTAAAGGCATGGAAGCCATTCGAGGATTATATAAGAAAACCCGAAAAGAAGGTACTCTCTTCGGGTTTTCGGTCTGTACTGAAATCAAGGTATTATTGGGAATCCCAGCTTAAATCATAGATACCGTAAGGGATTTTATTCTTTATTTAAAACTTTGCAACAGAACCAAAAATCGTAGCATAGGAAATCTTCCCCGCAGGTAATTTACTGTCGTATTTAAACAGCGCTGCCGCACTTAATTGTGCGCCTGTTACTTCTTTTTGAACGTTATTAATTAAAGAAATCATCGCTGTTGGTTGTAATTGTGCTTCGGGAATTCCTTTAATTTCTTGTTTTGGTAAAAAATCAGCTGTTGCTGTGCCGATCTCCTCCTGAATAAACGCTCGCGTTTTTTCATGGTATTCTTTTGTCGCTGCCTTAACTGCTTCATCTGCTGGAACATTCGTTGTTGGTACAATCGTTGCTGTACCTTCTTGCACTTCCCACTTATCGGCATTTTTAGCAACTGAAAGATCAATTTTGACAACTTCTGTCCCCGTATCTTTCGGTCCCCCTACCGGTACAGTTTTTCCATTCGGCGCTGCTCCTTGTTTGGTAAAAGAAAGGTGGTCATGACCTAGAATATACGCATCAATCCCCGCGACATTTTCAATTACTTGGTCGGCACTGGCAGCCGGATCACTATTTTGTTGTCCCGCATGAATCGAAGCAACAATAATGTCAGCCTGATCGTTAGTTTTCAACTCAGCAACTGCTTTTTCTGCTTCTTCTTTCAAAGGTAAAAAATTAAGCGAAGTAACACGAGGGCCATCCCACAAAGGAATGTGCGGGATTGTTAAGCCGATAATCCCAACTTTTAAATCTGGCTGCCCATCTTGATTAAAATCAAGTTCCTTCGTGGTAGTCCCTTCAACAAAACGACGACCATCTTCCTTATTGTAGGTATTCGCAGACAAGATTGGAAAAGTGGCTTCTTGTTGAATTTTTTTGATTAACGGTAAACCAAAATTAAACTCATGATTTCCCAAAACCATTGCATCATACTTCATCACATTCATGGCGGTAATCATTGGATGGGTCTTTTCATTCACTAAAGGCGCTTTATTATACAAGTCATCTGTTAAAATAGTGCCTTGAATATTGTCGCCATTATCAATTAAAACGGTGCCTGCTGGGTTTTGTGCCCTGACTTGGTTGACAACTGTACTTACTTGGGACAAACCAACTGGTAATTCTTTATCATCTTCATAAGACCAATTTCATAATTGACCATGAACATCTGACGTACCTAAAATTGTTATTTTTTGTGGCGTGCTCGTTTCTTCTTTTTCAGCGGTTGACGTTTCTAAATTCGTCGTTTCTGCTGGTGCCGTGGTTTCTTGTGACTGCTTGACACTGTCACTCGTAGCCTGATTTGGTGCTTCTTGTTTGATGTCTGTTGTTTCCTGTGTGATGACTGGTTCTTGTTTTCTACTTGAATCGGTGGTACTTGTTACTGCTTCTGAACTTTGTTGACTCGTTGTTTCTACTGCATATGCCGTACTAGTAACGCTTGGCGCTATCAACGCAACAGCCATTAAAAAATGCATGCCCCACTTCACTTTTTTAAAGCTCAACTTTTTCACAAATTTCCTCCTTGTGTTTCAACCCATTTGCAACAAACAATTGTCAAAGTAACAAACAACAAAAAGAGCCTTCCCCCATAACGCTGCTCTTCTTTTCCTATCATAATATATCCGTTAAATAAAAAACAGTAAATTCCGTTAAAATAAGATGTTTTTCCTGTAAATTGTTTTTATTTTTGGACAATACAGCGGATTTGTTTGTGAAAAAAATAGTAATTTTGACCAAAACACGAACTTTATAAAAAAGAAAGTCTTTTTATATTGGAAAAGCAGAACAAAAACTATTTTTTTGAAAAAAATAACTAAAAATACCGAATAAACAGCATTGGTCTAGTCCTTGAATGCTTCTAAACAAATATTAGCAGCAATTGGTCTAGTCTTTAAGGAGGAAAAAGAACGCTCTTTTGCTTAAGCAAAAGAGCGTTCTTTTTTATTTGAGGTTAATCCTTCATGTAAGGTAACTTTTTAGCATAGCCTTCTTTATTCACTTGACGTGCCCGGGCAATCGCCAAATCTTCTGAAGGGACATCTTCTGTGATGGTTGAACCAGCAGCAGTCACCGCATGATCACCAATCGTGACTGGCGCAACAATGTTCGTTGCAGAGCCAATAAACGCGTGATCACCCACGACTGTTTGGTGTTTATTTTTGCCATCATAATTAACAAAAACAACGCCGCAACCGACATTAATATCTTTGCCTAATGTTGCATCACCAACGTATGTTAAATGGCCCACTTTTGTTCCTTCATCGATTGTTGCATTTTTTACTTCCACGAAGTTACCAATGTGTACGTTTGCCCCCACATCTGCTTTAGGACGTAAATGTGCATACGGACCCACATCGGCCCCCTCGCGAACCACACTTTCTTCAATCACAGACTGTTTAACAACCACTTGATTGCCGATGTGACTATCAACGATTTCTGAATGTGCGCCAATCCAGCAATCTTCGCCAATCACTGTTTTTCCTTTGATAGTGACTCCCGCTTCAATGACTGTGTCTGAACCAATTACCACGCCTTCATCAATATACGTTGTGTCTGGATCAATAAATGTAACACCATTTCGCATATGCATTTCATTTAAACGACGATGCATAATTTTATTAGCAGTGGATAAAGCAACACGATCATTTACACCCATTGCTTCGTCAAAGTCTGCCATTTGGTAAGCAGCGACAGCTTTGCCTTCTTTTTTCAAAATTTCAATGATATCTGTTAAATAGTATTCCCCTTGTGTATTGTTTGTATCTGTTTTCGCTAACGCTTCAAACAATGATTCATTATCAAAACAGAAGGTTCCTGTATTAATTTCTTGAACACGTGCTTCTTCTTCACTGGCATCTTTTTGTTCCACGATTCGTTCAACAATGCCCACATGATCACGAATAATTCGACCATAGCCTGTTGGGTCTTCCGCATGCGCTGTTAAAATAGTCGCACTTGCATTCTTACCTTGATGGTAATCGAATAAATTTTTCAAGGTTTCCGCAGTTAATAACGGCGTATCCCCTGTAATAACTAATGTCGTTCCTTGTTTACCACCTAATAACTCTTGTGCTTGCATGACTGCATGCCCAGTTCCCAATTGTTCAGCTTGTAAGGCATATTGACTACGTTCGCCTAAATGGCTTTTAATCATTTCCGCCCCGTGTCCAACGATCGTCACGATTTCTGTTGGTTCTGTTTGTTCTACCTGATCTAAAATATGTTCGACCATTGGTTTACCAGCAACTGGATGCAATACTTTATAAAGTTTAGATTTCATGCGTGTTCCTTTACCAGCTGCTAAAATAATTGCGTATCTATTTTCCACGTTTGCCACCTCAAATTAACTAAATTGTTTGATTTTCTTCTAAATCGTCCTCATTATACCTTTTCTAGTTTATCTTACTCTTTTGTCTTTTTCAACAAAATAAGGCATTTAAAAGGTAGACCAATTTATTTTCTCATCTTTTTTTAAAGGAATAAAACAGAAAAAAAGAACCTGAAAATGGAATGGACCATTTTCAGGTTCTTTTTCAAATTATTTCTCTGTGAAATAGTTTCCTGGGACTACGCTAATCGTTTTTGTTTGTGTATCCACATCTTCCACGTACAATAGCGAAGTATAGTCATCGATTGCACGACGGCCATTGAATTTTGACTCAGCAAAAACGGTAATGCCCACAAGTTCTGCTTCAAATTCTTCAATCATACTCTTCATACCATTGACGGTGCCGCCGCCTTTCATGAAGTCATCCACGACTAAAACTTTTGATCCGCGTTTTAAGCTGCGTTTTGAAAGTTCCATTTTTTCGATACGTTCTGAAGACCCTGATACATAGTTCACGCTCACCGTTGAACCTTCAGTAATCTTAGAATCGCGACGAACAATCACAAACGGAACATTTAAGTAATAAGACACAGCTTGCGCAATTGGCACTCCTTTAGTCGCAACGGTCATTACCGCATCAATTTGTTTGCCTAAATATTTAGAAGCAATAATCCGGCCCACTTGTCTTAATAAATTCGGTTCCCCAAGTAAATCTGAAAGATAAACATAACCCCCAGGTAATAAGCGATCTTGTTCTGACAAACGATCACACAAATCCATAATCAACTGCTCCGCTTCCTCATAAGGAATTTCAGGGATAAAGCGGACACCGCCTGCAGCGCCTGGAATCGTTTCTAAAATACCTGTTCCACGTTCTTTAAATGTTTTTTTAACAATTGCTAAATCTTCACTAATGGAAGACTTGGCAGATTGGTATCGGTCAGCAAAATATGTCAAAGAAACCAATGTATGGGGATGATCTAAAAGATATTGGGTCATATCGATTAATCGTTCACTTCTCCGAATTTTCAAATTCGTCACTCCTTTTCATTCTATCGTTCCTTATTATAAGGGGTTTAACCGAAAAATTCGAGGATTTTTTTCAAATAACTGAAAATAGTTCGCCATTTCTTTTAAAAAAAAGAAATAAAGGAGAAAAACTTTCGTTTTTCTCCTTAGTTTCTTTGCATTTTTTGTTTTCGTTGGACCATGACAACCACTCGGCGATAAATATTGACTAATAAGAATAAACCAATAAAAATTAGGGTAATACTTGCACTCGGTGGTGTTTCCAAATAATACGAGCTAGTCAACCCTGTTAGCATGCCAATCAAGCCCATAAACACACTGATAATAATCACCGTGTTAAAGCCTTTACCAATTCGCATACCTATTGCAGCTGGTAAGACCATAATTGCTGAAATTAACAAGGCTCCCGCGATCGGAATCATCACAGCAATCGCCACACCAGTAATTACATTAAAAAGCATCGACATCCAATGAATAGGTAGCCCATCAACATGAGCAGTATCTTCATCAAATGTTAAAACATACATTGGACGTTTAAATAACATAAACAATAGAACTAAAACTACGAATAAAATTGCCAACATAACCACTTGATCCCACGTAATCGTGACGATGGAACCAAATAAATACGATTGAATACTAGCAGCTGAATTGCCTCCTGTTAAATTCATCAAAACTAACGCCAAAGCCAAACCGCCTGACATTAAAATAGCAATCGAAATTTCTGAATAGGTGCTATAAATCATTCGTAAATATTCTAGAATGATTGCAGCCACAATCACGACAATTAAGGTCATTAAATTAGGATTCCAATTAAAAAAGAAGCCTAGAGCCACACCGGCTAATGACACATGTGAAAGGGTATCTGCCATTAAAGATTGTCGGCGAATAACTAGAAAGACGCCGAGCATTGGGGCAATCACTGAGATAAACAGTGCTGCTAAAAAGGCCTTTTGCATAAATGCATAAGAAAGCATTTCTGCCATACGATTCACTCCTTACCGCTAAAATGAACACTACCATTGTAGCGACGTTTAAGCGAATTAAATTTTTTAATTCCTGCTTATTTTTTAAATTTTTCCCACATTTCTTTAAGCCGTTCCTAGGCTTTCGTTATTATCGAGCCAGATAACGTTTTATTGGAAAATTTACGTATACGATTCTTCACTCATATGGAAGCAACGCCATTTCGAATCTTCTTTGCGGACAAGACGAATTTGACGATCCACATAGGTTTTGATATCTTCATGATCATGCGTAATCATCAAAATAGCTTTTCCATGTTCATGCGCACTGTGTTGCAACAATTGATAAAATTCGTTTCGCGATTGTTCATCCATACCTGTTGTTGGCTCATCTAAAATAAACAAATCTGGATCAGTCGCAAACACTCGTGCTAAACTAATTCGTTGCTTTTGCCCGCCAGAAAGCTCGCCAATTCGTTTGTGGCGCATTTCCCACATGTCCACTGATTTCAAAGCTTTTTCCACATGAAGATGATCTTTTTTCGTCAACGGTTTGAACCAACGATTTCTGGGAAAACGACCTGAACGTACTAATTCAATGACGGTGCTAGGAAAGCCCACATTGAAAGAAGCGACTTGTTGTGGAATGTAGCCAATGCTGATTTTTTCACCAGCACTATTTTTTTTAGCGACCGTAATTTTGCCACTTGTTGGTTTTAATAACCCTAAGGTACTTTTGATCAGCGTTGACTTGGCAGCGCCATTTTCTCCTGTTAAAATAACGAATTCCCCTGGATCAACATAATAAGAAACATCTTCTAAAACAGGTTCATCATCATAATAGAAGGTTAAATTTTCGACTTCAATATAATGCATAAGTTGGCTCCTTTCTGTTGCCAGATTAATGAATGCTTTTTTGTAAAGCAGCGAGGTTTTCTTTCATGACAGACACGTAGTTCTCGCCTGCTTCTTGTTCTTTTTGAGTTAAACTCTCTAAAGGATTCAATACGGCTAATTCGACGCCTGTCTCATCTGCCAATGTTTTGGCTACTTTTGTAGAAGCCGATGCTTCAAAATAGATCACAGAAACATTGTTTGTTTTAATATATTTTTTTAATTCGGCTAAACGACTTGGCGAAGGTTCTTGGTCTGGAGAAATCCCAGCAATCGGTTCTTGGGTCAAGTCATATTGTTTTGCCAAATAGCCAAATGCAGCATGTTGCGTCACAAAGGTCCGATTTTTAGCGTCTGCAAATGCAGCTTGGTATTCCTTATCTAGCGCAGTCAATTTTTCCAAATAAGCAGCGGTATTTTTTTCAAATACGGCTTTTTTCTCAGGATATTTTTTGATAAGCGCATCCCGAATCGCTGTTACTTCTTTTTGCGCTAACACGGGATCTAACCAGACATGCGGATCCAGTTCGTGGGAATGGTTATGGCCTTCATGACCTTCTTCGCCAGATTCTTCCTCTTCTGTTCCTTGCATCAATTGAATGGATTGACTGGCTTCCACGATTGAAACTTTTTTCGTGTCCAAGTTTTCAATAACATTCGGAACCCAAGTTTCTAGCTCTTTACTATTATAAACAAAGACATCCGCATCAGTAATTTTCGCTAAGTCTTTTGCGCTTGGTTCATAATCGTGTGGTTCCGTTCCAGCTGGAATCAACAGCTCAACCTCTCCCTCATCACCAACGACTTGTTTTGCGAAGTCGTACATCGGATAAAAAGTAGTCATTACCGTGAGCTCTTTCTTCTCTTTTGGCGATTGTGTGGTTTGCCCACAGCTAGCTAAAAGAAAAGCACTGATTGCTAAAGTAACGCCGATTATCAAACGGCGGTAGATTTTCGTCATGTTCTGTCCTCTTTTCGATTTACCTGTTATAAACCGTAATATTTACGATTTGCCAGGAATAATGTACCAAATGGATCACGGGACGTCAAGGAATAAATTTAAAAAAACAACAGAGCGTGGGACAAAAATCACTTTGGGTTTTTGCTCCACGCTCTGTTGTTTTTATTTATTTCAATGTCCGAACCAAATAAACTTCTTCACAAAAGCCTTTAAGTCCATTATAAATCCGTTGTGCTCGTGTTTTCTTTTCACATAAAGCAAAGACTGTCGGTCCACTGCCGCTCATCAACGCTGCATCAGCGCCGTACTTCAGCATGCGATCCTTGATTTGTTGCACGATCGGATGTCTGGCAATCGTGACACTTTCCAACGCATTGCCGACCGTTTGGGTCATCCCAGTATAATCACCATTTTCAATAGCTATTCTTAGTCCAGCAATATCTGGATGGTGCAATTCATCTACCGCTAAATCATTAAAAACGGTACTAGTGGATACACTAATTCTTGGTTTAACTAACACAATCCAACATTGAGGCATGGTCGGTAATGCTTCAATTTTCTCCCCACGTCCGTTTGCAAAGGCTGTTCCGCCCCTTAAACAATAAGGAACATCCATACCAATTTGGCTACCAATTTCACAGAGTTCGTCCATCGTCAACCCCAGATTCCACAGCTTGTTTAAGCCTCGTAATGCTGCGGCACAGTCACTGCTCCCCCCTGCTAAACCAGCTGCCACGGGGATACGTTTTTCAATATATATTTTAATTCCTTTATGAATATTATAGGTACGCTTTAATAAGTCAACTGCTTGATAGACATGATTCCGTCGATCCACGGGTAAAAAAGAGCTGTCCGTTTCAATACGAATGATGTCTTCTTCTAGATTTTCAAAAGTTAAATGATCGGCTAAATCTACACTTGCAAAAATAGATTCAACTTCATGATAGCCATCCACACGTTTATGCAGAACATCTAACCCAAGATTAATTTTCGCAGGAGCTCGTTCGATTATTTCCATCGGTTCCCTGATTCACCTTCCTTAATCTTTTGTCTACCAACATTTTAATCTTTTAGATTCTATCATATGTCCATGAAGAAGTACACCGAAGATTGCTCTTTCTCTGACGACAGATGGCTGAAATTAAAAAGAGCTTAGGAACGAAGGGCTCTTCCTTCACTCCTAAGCGGACTTTCTAAATTATACGGCTTGACCGATGAATTCGATTTCAACGGTGCGTGTTAAAACATCTGAATAGCTATAAGATACACGTTCAAATGAGTTCTCGTCTGGATCCAAGTCAACAACAAAAACAGATGGATAAGTCTCCGTTAAGATTCCTTTACGTTCTGTTTGGCGCTTTCTTCCAGTCTGAGCAACTAACATAATTTCACTGCCGATACGGCCTTCCAAATCTTTCTTAATTGACGATAACGTTGTTGGCATTGCATTCACCTCGAGAAACATTATATCACTTTTTTTAAAAAATTTCAAGTTTATCATACTAGAAGTCTGTTTGCAACTACTTTTGCTCGACAAACCGGCTGTTTTGTCGAATTTTTATTCATTTTCTAATGTATATTTCATTTTTGCTTTGGCACGATCATAGGCACTTCGGACAGCTGAAAAAGTTCCCCCACGCACTTTAGCGATTTCTTCTAACGTGTAGCCTTTTAAGTATGCGTTTAAAATTTGTTGTTCCAACGAGGAAAGACGTGTCGGAAAAGCTGCCAATTTTTCTTGAATCATTAATTGACCTAATGGGTCGGTAGCCGCTGTCCCTAAATAGTCCACTAACTCTTCACCAGCGCTTTCTAATCGTTGTTCCAGAGAAATAGACAAGGTATCTGTTCGCCGCTTATAGGCGCATTGATGGCGAATTAAGCTATGTACGTGATTTTCAAAATTTCGTTTAAAAAACTTTCCTAATGATGCTTGTTTTTCTGAATCAAATCGTTCTAACGTCCGAAAGAAGACAATTCGTCCTTCTTGAAGCCAGTCTTCAGTATCATAATCTTTTAAATAGTATTTTTTCATGCACTTATAAATCACTGGCTGATATTGCCCATATAAGGCTTGAAATTGTTCTTGGTCTCCTGCTAATGCTTGTTGAATCTGTTCTAACATAAAAAGCCCTCCTTTTCGATAAACGTATCGAATGATTTAGGAGAGCATAGCATGTTAGAAATTTATGACTTAAGCGAACATTTGTTTAATCTTTTTTTTGAGACAATTCTTCTAGCTTCTCAGAAAGTTTTGATAACTGCTCCACGTTCCATGGAGAATTTCGACGAAATTGCTGGAAATGGATATCCGTTGCATGAATGGCAATCGTCTTTTCTGTTTTCTGGACAGCTTTGTAAAGTTCATTGGCCGAAGTCCGCAATGCACCTTGTGAAAAGACCACCCATTGTTCAGCCAAATCACTCGTTGCGACTGTTACTTGCGTTAAACGATCATTTTTTTCACCAGCTAGACGTTCAATATAACTATCTGCTGTTTCATCTTCTTTGGTGAAAACCACGGTCAAAAGGTACTTTTTGTACGTTTGCTGAATACCTGGGACTAATTGGGCATCAAAGACCACAATGATTTCCAACCCTTCATATTTGGCGTAATTGGACAGACGACTAAGAAGCAGTTCACGCGCATCCTCTAAACGCTCTTGCTTTTTCAACTGGACCAATTCTGGCCAAGCACCAATCATATTATAGCCATCAACGATTAACAATTGTTTTTTCATACATTCGCCTTCTTCTATAATGGGTTGCGGCCACGATAGACTTCATACATTAGCAAGCCTGCAGCCACACCAGCGTTTAAGCTTTGAACGTGTCCAGTCATTGGAATCGTTAATAATTCATCCACTTCTTTATGAAGACCTTGACTCATGCCACGACCTTCATTTCCGATGATTAAGGCAATTGCGCCTTGTGTATTCCAGCGACGATAATCCGTCCCAGACATATCTGTACCAAAAATCCAAAATTGATTCTCTTTTAGCGTTGCAATACTTTGCGCTAGATTCGTTACACGAGCCACTGGAATATGTTCCACGGCCCCTGTTGACGCTTTGGTTACGGTTGGTGTAATTCCCACTGCACGATGTTTCGGAATGATAATACCGTCCACGCCTGTCGCATCAGCTGTTCGCAAAATTGAGCCAAAGTTATGTGGGTCCTCTAGACTGTCTAAAATTAGGAAAAATGGTGTTGCTGTCTTTTCTTTTGTTTGTTCCAATAATTCTTCTAAAGTTAAATATTGATACGCCGTGATTGCTAAAACCATGCCTTGATGCACGCCGTGATCACTCATCGTATCTAATTTTGCTTTAGGCACCCATTTAACTGGAACAGCCTGTTCTTTCGCTGCTTGTTTTAATTGCTCAATTTTCTCGCCACGAGCATCTTCTTGTAAAAACAATTTATTCCCGCGTCCTTGCTGCAACGCCTCAACAGTGGCATGGAAACCAAAGACAAAGTTATCTGCTAGCTCTTCTGAGGTTCCATCAGCACCTGCTGTCGCTGGTCGTGGGTTCCGTTCTTTTGAACGCTTATCTGAACGTTCTGGACGTTTCTTACCTTTTTTAAAAGGACGAGATTTTTCATTTTTCATTGGTTTCACCTACTTTCTTGATACACCAGTTAATTAATTCTTCTAAACGTTCTTTTTGTTGTGTCAAATGTAAATAACCCATCAAGGATTCGAAACCGGTCGCTACCCGATAGGTCGTCACATCAGCATTTTTGGCAAAGGTGTGACTTTTAGCATTCCGACCGCGTTTGTACATCACTTCTTCTTCCTCCGTTAGCATTTCTCCCGCTAACATCGCTTGCATTAAGCTTGCTTGGGCTTTTGCTGACACGTAATGTGTCGCCATGCGATGCAAAACATTCGGTTTCGTTTGTCCCAAGGAAACTAAATAATCACGAATGTAAATTTCATAAATCGCATCGCCAACATAGGCCAAAGCTAAACCGTTTAATTGTTTGTAATCTCTCATTCACTTCTTCTCCATCTCGTTCCTTGCGGAGTATCTTCTAAAACAATGCCTTGTTCTTTTAATAAATCGCGGATTTCATCACTTCGGGCAAAATCACGGTCTTTCCGTGCTTGGTTCCGTTCTTCAATTAACGCATCGACTTGTGCGTCCACTAATTCTTCGTTTTTAAAGAATAAACCAAAAATAGCTAACCAGCCACTGAAAAGCTTATCCATCGCCACTAGAACTGGTTCCGAAACTGTCGCTTGTTCACTGTACTGATTCATCATCTTCGCTAATTCATAAACGACCGTAATCCCGTTAGCTGCATTGAAATCATCGTCCATTTCCGTAATAAAACGTTGTTCTAATTCGTTTAATTGAGCCAAATAGTGTTCATCCTCTGGCAAACTTGCGACCGCATCTGCTTGTCTAAAACGTAAATTTTCAAACGCATTTTTCAATTTTTGATAATTGGCTGCTGCCTCTTTTAGAGTGCTTTCGCTATAACGAATCGGGCGACGGTACTGGGTGGTGGACATAAAGAAACGTAAAATTTGCGGATCCACTTTTTGAATCATTTCATGAACAGTAATGAAGTTACCTAGGGATTTGCTCATTTTTTCATCGTCTTCACCAATTGTGACATAGCCGTTATGCATCCAGTAATTGGCAAAGGTATGGCCTGTTTTGGCTTCGCTCTGTGCAATTTCATTCTCATGATGTGGAAATTCTAAATCTTGTCCACCACCGTGAATATCAATCGTCTCTCCCAAGTGTTTTGTCGCCATGACAGAGCATTCAATATGCCAGCCGGGACGTCCTTTCCCCCAAGGAGAATCCCAAGAAATTTCATCTTCTTTGGCACTTTTCCAAAGAGCAAAATCCAATGGGTCTTCTTTTAATTGTTGTTCAACGCCAGTTCGTTGACTTGCCCCCACTTCTAATTCATCAATCGATTGATGGCTTAATTTACCATAATTAGGAAATTTACGGGTGCGATAATACACATCACCTGCGACCTCATAAGCAAAACCTTTTTCAATTAAAACTTCGATGAAAGCTAAGATATCAGGCATGTGGTCCATCACCCGAGGATGTAACGTTGCTGGTTGGACATTCAATGCTTGCGTGTCTTCTTCAAAGGCTTTGATAAAACGCTCCGCCACTTCCGGCGCAGTAATTTTCAATTCTTTAGCTGCCTTGATAATTTTATCATCGACATCTGTAAAGTTCGAGACATAATTCACTTCATACCCACGATATTCAAAATAACGACGAATCGTATCAAAGGCGATCGCACTGCGCGCATTACCGATATGGATATAGTTATACACGGTTGGTCCGCAGACATACATCCGAACTTTATGCGCCTCAATTGGCGTAAATACTTCTTTTTCTCTGGTCAATGTATTATAAATTTTAATCATGCCCTTTTTCCACCTTTCTTCCATTTAGACGAACGACTTTCGCAGGAACACCCACAGCTGTGGCATCTGCTGGGATGTCTGAAATAACAACAGCACCCGCACCAATTTTTGAACGTTCACCAATCACCACTGGCCCTAAAATTTGAGCTCGTGCCGAAATCATCGCTCCTTTTTTCACTGTTGGATGGCGTTTACCCGTATCACGACCGGTCCCACCTAACGTCACTCCGTGAAACAAAACAACATCTTCTTCTATTTCCGCGGTTTCCCCAATCACAATGCCCATGCCGTGATCGATAAAAACCCCCGCTCCAATTGTGGCTCCGGGATGAATTTCTACGCCCGTTATGAAACGCCAAAATTGTGCATGAATCTTCGCCAACAAAAACAACTGATGCCTATATAAGAAATGAGACAAGCGATGCCAAAACAGGGCGTGCAAGCCAGGATACGTTAAAAGAACTTCTAGTGTGGTCCGCGCTGCAGGATCGTTTCTTTTAACAGCTGCGACGCTACGTTTCAACCAACTCATATGGTGAACTCCTTTCTATTATACAAAAATAAAAAACGTCTTTTAAGCAACAAAAAAACGTTGCTTAAAAGACGCCCATGCGTGGTTCCACTTTTCTTCACAAGAACTAGCTCTTGCCTCGATACAGTTAACGCCTGCCGACGTCTTCGGTTACTTTTTTCACCAAAGCCACTCATAGATGCATTTCGACAAAAGATGCTCGCTGTTCTCACCACCCACAGCGTCTCTGAAATCCATCTGATTGTCTACTTCTTCTATTCTTTGTGTTTTTATAACACTTTATTTAAATGATCTAATGCTTTTTCTTTGCCTAATAATTCGATGGTTTCGCCTAATTCAGGGCCATGCATTTGTCCAGAAACAGCAATTCGAATTGGCATAAACAAGTTTTTGCCTTTAACGCCGGTTTCTTTTTGGACGGCTTTAATCGCTGCTTTAATACTTGGGACATCGAAAACGTCCAAGGCTTCTAATTGTTCTTTAAACGCATGTAACACAGTTGGCACTGTTTCTCCTTGCAAGAATTCTTTCGCAGCATCATCTAAAACTGGATGTTCATTAAAGAACAAGTTTGATAGTTCCACAATTTCAGCTGCATAACTCATTTGTGGTTGATACAAGCTAACTAATTGTTTTAACCATTCGATTTTTTCAGGAGATGGATTTTCTTCAACACGACCGTCAGCGACTAAATAAGGAATACACATATCTGTTAGTTCACCTAAGTCCATTTGTTTCATGTATTGATTGTTAATCCATTCTAATTTTTTCGCATCAAAGGCCGCTGGTGACTTGCTTAAGCGTTGTTCATCAAACAATTTAATCAAGTCTTCTTGTGAGAAGATTTCTTCTTCGCCAACAGGAGACCATCCTAGTAAAGCAATAAAGTTGAACATGGCTTCTGGTAAGTAACCTAATTCACGGTATTGTTCAATAAATTGTAAAATTGTTTCATCACGTTTGCTCAATTTTTTGCCAGTTTCTGAATTAATGATTAAGGTCATATGGCCAAAGACAGGTGGTGTCCATTCAAACGCTTCGTAAATCATTAATTGTTTTGGTGTGTTCGCAATGTGATCATCGCCACGTAAAACGTGAGAAATTTTCATTAAGTGATCATCTACTGCAACGGCAAAGTTATACGTTGGCATCCCATCGCGTTTTTGGATGACAAAATCGCCACCAATGTTATCTGACTCAAAAGTAATTTCACCTTTCACGATGTCATCAAATTTGTATTCTGTATTACGTGGCACACGGAAACGAATCACTGGTTCTAGACCAGCCGCTTCTTTGGCTGCTTGTTCAGAAGGTGTTAAATTCGCACAAGTGCCTGCGTAGTGAGGCATTTCCCCACGAGCTTGTTGTGCTTCACGTTCTGCTTCTAATTCTTCTGGCGTACAATAACACTTATACGCACGATTGCTGCTTAATAATTGATCAATCAATGGTTGGTAAATTTCTTTACGTTCTGATTGACGATATGGACCATATTCTCCCGGATGAGCAGGTGATTCATCCCATTCCATCCCTAACCATGCTAAGTTTTCCAACTGACTTTTCTCGCCGTCTTCGATGTTCCGTTTTTGGTCGGTATCCTCGATACGAATGATAAATTCTCCGTCATTGTGGCGGGCAAATAAGTAGTTAAATAATGCTGTTCTTGCATTCCCAATGTGCAAGTGTCCAGTTGGACTTGGTGCGTAACGCACACGAACTTTCGTCATGTTCATTCCTCTTTCCATTTTTTAAAAACAGACGGTTTAACGTCGTTTTCAGTTATTTTTCCAATAAAGCAACGGCAATTGCGCCGATTCCTTCTTTTTTACCAACAAAGCCCATCGTTTCCATGGTCGTTGCCTTAATGTTCACTTGTGTGACCGCTAAGTGGCAACTCGCGGCTAGATTCTTTTTCATCTCTGCCAAGTATGGGCTCATCTTTGGCTCTTCCGCTAAAATTGTACAATCAATATTGCCAATAGTAAAGCCCGACCGCCCAACTTTTTCATTTACTTTTGTTAATAAGTTTACAGAATTCGCATTTTTGAACTGCGGATCGGTTTCGGGAAACAGTTGCCCAATATCACCCAGACCAGCGGCACCAAGGATTGCATCAATAATTGCATGTGTTAAAACATCGGCATCTGAGTGACCTAACAGACCTTTTTCATAAGGAAGAGTAACCCCACCAATAATTAAAGGTCGTTGCGGAACTAATTGATGAACATCAAAACCTTGACCGATTCGAATCATACTAAGTCCTCACTTTGCTTAATTTTTATCGTTTTTAGGATGGTTATCCTTGCGATCATTAATCCCGCGACCCGCGTGTGCCGGTTTGGCAAAAATCATACGCCCAGCTGCGGTTTGTAAAGCACTTGTGACGACCACTTCGATTTGCTCATTCATGTAATGCTGGCCATCTTCTACCACAACCATTGTGCCATCATCTAAGTAAGCGACCCCTTGTTGACGCTCTGTTCCGGCTTTTACAACCATCACATTCATCGTTTCACCTGGAATCACCACTGGTTTCACAGCATTAGCTAAAGCATTAATGTTTAAAACAGGCACATTTTGAAATTCAGAGACTTTATTTAAGTTGTAGTCATTGGTCACAACCACGCCATCTAATAATTTTGCTAATTTGATTAATTTACTGTCTACTTCAGAAATATCCTCGAAATCTCCGTCATACATCTCAACGGAGATACCTTCTTCTTTTTGTAAAGCATTTAAAATATCTAAGCCACGACGACCTCTCACCCGTTTTAAACTGTCTCCAGAATCAGCAATGTATTGTAATTCATATAAAACAAAGTTAGGGATGAGCAAAACACCTTCTAAAAAGCCTGTTTTAGCGATATCGTAGATTCTGCCATCAATGATGACACTGGTGTCTAAAATTTTGTATTTATGGAAGTTGTCTTCCACTTTACGTTCCAACATTTGTCCTTCGGTGTCTTCCGTATTTGCTTTCTTTTGGCGAGGTGTAAAAACTTTTTTCCACTCCTCAATCCGTGTTGTTCCCATTCGGAAACCTAAGTAACCCAGAATAATCATAACTAGAATTGGCAGTAAACTATTCACGACAGGAATTTGTAAGTTGTACATTGGAATGGAGATAATGACGCCAATTGTTAAACCAATGATGGCACCAATACTTCCAAATAATAAATAGGTTAAACTCATTTCATTTAAAGCTGCTTCGATTTTTTTGACAGCGGAAACAATATACTTTGCTAACCCTAAAGATAAAATAAAGAAAATAATTGCACCGATTAATCCGTTCGTAAAGTTATTGTTTAACCAACTGTTATTGCCTTGCTTAGCCATTTCCCAAGCCATTGGGAAAAGAGAAATTCCTAAACTTGCACCAGCAATGATCATCAGCAACGTGATGATTCGTTTTTGCATATAGCCATCCTCCTCGTTTATTTAATAAAGACGTCTAGTGTTGTAGGGCGTACAAAAATCATACGCCACTAACAACCTAAACGGATTATTTCTACTTTTTTCATTATTTAAAAACTTTTCTTAACGTTTCACCAATTGTTGAAACGCCAATAATTTCAATCCCTTCAGGCGCTTCCCAGCCACCAAGGTTATTTTTAGGGACATAGACTTTTGTAAAGCCTAGTTTTTGCGCTTCACGCACTCGTTGTTCAATACTATTCACGCGGCGAATTTCACCAGTTAAACCAATCTCACCAATGAAACATTCCGAAGATGAGGTTCCTTTTTCTTTATAGCTAGAAGCAATACTGATTGCTAACGCTAAATCAATAGCTGGTTCATTAATTTTGACTCCACCAGCCGCTTTTAGATACGCATCCTGGTTTTGTAACAAAAGGCCTGCCCGTTTTTCTAAAACCGCCATGATTAAAGAAACGCGATTAAAGTCCAACCCGGTGGTCGTTCGCTTGGCATTGCCAAACATCGTTGGGGTAACTAACGCTTGGATTTCCACCAAAATAGGGCGTGAACCTTCCATTGCTACCACAATTGAAGATCCGGTGGCTCCTTCTAAACGTTCTTCTAAAAAGACCTGAGAAGGATTCATAACTTCAACCAATCCATGTGTCTGCATTTCAAAAATACCAATCTCATTCGTTGAGCCAAACCGATTTTTGACAGCCCGTAAAATTCTAAAGGTGTGATGCTTATCTCCTTCAAAATAAAGAACCGTATCTACCATATGTTCCAACATCCGTGGCCCTGCGATAGACCCTTCCTTCGTTACGTGTCCGACAATAAAAATGGCAATCCCATTCGTTTTTGCCAGTTTCAATAATTCAGCAGTTGTTTCTCGGACTTGACTGACACTACCAGCAACGCTGGTAACATCTGGCTGCGTCATTGTTTGAATCGAGTCAATAATGACATAGTCTGGTTCTAATTTTTCAATGGCTCGTGATATTTCGTGCATATCTGTTTCTGCGTATAAGTAAAATGTCTCGTTGACGGTGCCTAGACGCTCCGCTCGTAATTTAATTTGCTCAGCACTTTCTTCACCAGAAACATATAAAACCGTGCCACCTGTGGCTGCTAATTGTTGCGATACTTGTAAGAGCAATGTTGACTTACCTATTCCGGGATCGCCACCGATTAAAACTAACGAACCTGGAACAACGCCACCACCTAAAACCCGATTCAGCTCCACTAATTCAGTTTTTACACGCGGCTCTTTTTTAGGTACGACTTCAGATAGCCGTTGTGGTTGTGTCTTTTTACCAGTCAAACTTACTCTAGCACGACGATCAGAAGTATCTTGAATAACCTCTTCCACCATCGAATTCCATTGTCCACAATTAGGACAGCGGCCGAGATATTTTGGAGACACATACCCACAGCTTTGACATTCAAATTGAACTTTTGCTTTTTTTGCCATGTAGAATCTCCTTATCTGTTGTTTATTTTAACATTTATTAAATGGTTTGAATAACGTTGCCTACTGAAAAAATGGGCTTTATTTTTGTCCAGACGAACCAAAACCGCCCGTTCTTTCTGCCTCGACTTGGTCATCATCCGCTAATAAAAACGGCTTAAAAATCCCTTGGCCAATTCGTTCACCTTTTTCAATGACAACATCTTCATATCCAAAGTTTAAAAATTGGAACATGATATGTCCTTCGTTATTCTCGTTATTATAATAATCACTGTCAATGACTCCGACACCATTCGCTAAAAGTAGGAATCGTTTTAGCGGGTTCGAAGAACGACTTACCAATTCTAAATATTCAGAATCAGGCATATACGCCTTAATTCCTGTTTTAACTAAAATTGGTTTGGGATTTTCTCCAGCTTGTTGTAACTTCCAAAGACTTGGTACAACGACCGTTTCGGCTGCTTGAAAATCATACCCCGCGGCACCTTTTGTTGCTCGTTGTGGGACACTCAAGCCCTCTTCTTGATACTTAGAAATAATCTCAAAACCACGTTGTTTCATATTCATTCTCCCCTACTGTCTAAACTACTCCTATTTTACCATAATCTCTGATACTCTGGTTGTTTTTAGTAAGTTTCTCATTTCTAAAAGCCCAGTTAATCTAGACTACGCAAAAAAGAGGAGAATTTTTGTTTATTTTCCTTCTTTTAGTCTATCATCTTCTCTTAAAATAAACAGACCAAATCCCAAAAAGTCCCAAGATTCCCTCAAAAAGTTCACACTTTCATTAAACTTTCTTTACTATTCATTATTTAGCACTTTCTAGTAGCCGCTGATTTTGTTATAATGAGTGTCAAATTTTACTGTAAAAAGAAACGAGGCACTTATGAGAAACAAACTCCAACAGGCCAAACGAATTGTGATCAAAGTCGGAACCAGTTCTCTGATTTATCCCAATGGCAATATTAACTTAAAAGCAATTGATCAATTAGCATTTACTTTGAGTGATTTAAGCAACCAAGGCAAAGAAATTATTTTAGTTTCTTCTGGCGCAATTGGTGTCGGACTGAATAAATTAAATCTATCTGTGCGTCCAACGACAATTCCCGAACAACAGGCAGTCGCTGCAGTCGGCCAAGCAGAATTAATGAACATTTATAATCAGCGGTTTTCAACCTATAGCCAACAAATGGCACAAGTTTTATTAACACGTGATGTTATTGAATATCCTGAAAGTCGCAATAATGTTACCAATACTTTTGAACAACTGTTAAAAATGAATATTATTCCTATCGTCAATGAAAATGATACTGTCGCAATTGAAGAATTGGATCACTTAACCAAGTTCGGGGATAACGATCAATTGTCTGCCATTGTCTGCCAAATTGTTCAAGCTGACTTGTTAGTTATGTTATCAGATATTGATGGTTTCTTTTCAGACAACCCTACTGTCAACAAAGAAGCCACGTTATTTTCTGAAATCAATGAAATTAATGAAGACTTGTTCCAATTAGCCGGTGGTAAGGGGAGCCGCTTTGGCACTGGTGGGATGTCTAGTAAATTAAAAGCTGCTGAACGTGTGTTAGCTAATCAACAGGCGATGATTTTAGCAAACGGAAAGCAGCCAAAAATCATCTTTGAAATTTTAGAAGGAAAAGATATCGGTACGTTATTTATTAAAGGAGGGCATGAAAGTGACTGATTTAAAGCAACTAGGGCAACAAGCTAAAGAAGCCTCTTATACGCTAGGCTTGATGGATACTCGTCAAAAAAATACTTTGTTAAACAAAATGGCCGCAGCCATTGAAGCCCATGCACCCCGCATTTTACAAGCAAACGCATTAGATTTAGAGCAAGCCGCTACCCACGGAATTTCTGAAACAATGCAAGACCGCTTACGTTTAACAGAAGAACGGATCACAGCGATGGCTGAGGGCATACGCCAAGTCGCTACTTTACCCGATCCAATTGGGGAAGTAGATAAAATGTGGCGCAATGAAGCGGGGCTGTTAATTGGGCAACAACGCGTGCCTTTAGGTGTTATTGGAATCATTTATGAATCGCGGCCAAACGTGACAACAGATGCCGCTAGCCTTTGTTTCAAATCAGGAAATGCTGTTATTCTTCGAGGCGGAAAAGAAGCGTTTCACTCCAATCAGATATTGGTGACAATTTTACAAGAAGCGCTAATCCAAGAAGCCGTTTCTCCCCATCTCATTCAATTTGTTGATGATACTTCTAGAGAAACAGCCCAACAACTTATGCGCTTAAATGACTACTTGGATGTCCTCATTCCGCGTGGCGGCGCCAACTTAATCAAAACTGTTTTGACAACAGCCACTGTTCCTGTTATTGAAACAGGAACAGGCAATTGTCATATTTACGTGGACAAAGACGCCCAGTTAACAATGGCAACTGAAATTATTGTCAATGCTAAATGTCAACGTCCTTCTGTCTGTAACGCCGCCGAAACGTTATTAATTCATCAAGAAGTGGCTGAAGCCTTTTTACCAACAATTGAAAAAGCCTTGAAGGAGTTTCACGTGGAACTTCGGGCAGATGAACGTGCGTTAGCAATTTTTGAAGAAGCCATTCCAGCGACTGAACAAGATTGGGAAACGGAATTTCTCGACTTTATCTTAGCAGTGAAAGTCGTTGATTCTTTAGACGAAGCCATCCAGCATATTAATCGCTACAATACAAAACATTCTGAAAGTATTATTAGTGATAATTACTTTGCCACACAACAATTTTTACAACAAGTGGATGCAGCCGCTGTTTATGCGAATGCTTCAACTCGTTTCACGGACGGTTTTGAATTTGGATTTGGCGCCGAAATCGGTATTAGTACGCAAAAATTACATGCCCGTGGACCTATGGGCTTAGCAGAGCTTACTTCGACAAAATACGTTATTTATGGAAATGGGCAAGCACGTTCTTAGAAAGAAAAACCCTTGATTTTTAAATCAAGGGTTTTTCTTTCTCCTCTCCAATGTGCATTTTTACACATAGGATTGTTCACAGTCCCACAATCTATTCTTGATATTTTTTTTGAATCCTCATTATACTTTCTACATATGCTTGTTTCACTTGGACTGGCTCTAAAATTGTCACTTCTTCACCAAAGCCCATAAAATAGTTGGCTAAAAATTGTGTTTCTGTTGGATGAATCTGTCCAACTAAAAAACACTGCGTGGGCGTTTCTTCCAACTGAATATTGTCAAAGCGATGTTTATAAAAAAATTCTTTGCCTTTTTCTGTAATGATTGCTTTAAATGGAATCGTACGTGCCGTCGTTTGTTGATGGCGATACGATTCTTTCAGTTCTTCAGTCGTAAAATCCAGTGTTTGGTTTAACTGCTGAATAGCCTCCATAAAATCACAGCGGTAAGTACGCCAAGCCTTTTTAGTCACATCATAGCCTGAACAATACCAATACCCTTCTAAAATAGTTAACCGGGTTGGTAAGATTTTTTTCGTTGTTGCTTCATATCTGGTATAGTTAAACTGAATTACTTGTTGCGCCAAAATACAATGAAACAGCTGCTCTAAATTGCCTGGTGCTTCTACTTGTTCAATTCCTTCGTAATAGACGACCTTACTCATTTGACTGATTTTAAATTGGGTTGGTTCATCTAAAGAATGCAATAATTTTTGCTTAATTTGCTGATAGGAATGACCAAACGGTGACTCTGCGACTAATTTCAGTAATTGTAACGAAAAAAAGATCGCTAACACTTCATTTTCGTTAAAATAAATCGGCGGCAACAACGGTTTGTTTAAAACTCGATAGCCACCATAACGACCATTCTCCACATATAGCGGCACGCCTAAATTTTCCAAAGCTTCAATATCCCGCAAAGCTGTGCTTTTAGAAATCCCAAAAGTTTTCATTAACTGATTTAAATTAAACTGAGGATGGGTTCTCAAGAAAAAAAGTTCCTGATTTAAACGTTCTGATTTTTTCATTTTCCCCTCCATCGGTGTCACTTTTTGACACCTTTTATTGTTATGCTTATCTTATCAATCTTAGGAGGTTCAAACAATGAAAAACACACAATTTGCCCTTTTTATGGTCTTAAACGGACGAGCAACGGAAGCCTTGACGTTTTACCAAGAAGCCTTTGCTGGTGATATTCTTTTTAAAATTACTAATCAAGAATTTAAAGAGCGTTTAAATCCTTCTTTGACCATTCCCGCTGGCGAAGAACACTGGCTTTCTCACTCGATTTTACAAATGGACACTTTTCAATTACAACTAGCTGATAATCCTTTGTTTGCAGGAATGAATACCACGCCCACAGAACAATTGACCCTCAGCTTAACCGTCGACAGCCGTCACTCTGCCAAAACAATTTTTGAAAAACTCACGTGCCATCCCGAATCCTGTATTATCCAAGAACCAATTGAAAATGAATTTGCAACATTTTATGCGATTGTGAAAGATCCTTTTGGTTTAGTCACTCAAATTACTCAAGAAAAACAAGCAGATCCTACCAAGAAAGGAAGTTAGCCGAAGAATGCGAACCTATGAATCAAAAGAAGCCTTGATTGAGGCCATTCAAATAGCTTCACAAAAATATTTAGCTGAATTTGCAGAAATTCCTGAAACACTTAAAGATCACCGAATTGAAACAGTAGCTAAAACACCTTCAGAGAACTTAGCCTATCAATTAGGCTGGCTCAACTTGCTGCTTTCTTGGGAAGAACAAGAACAACGTGGTCTGACCGTTCAAACGCCAGCTGAAGGTTATAAATGGAATCAACTGGGTGCTCTCTATCAATCATTTTATCAAACCTATGGACAAATGAGTTTAGAAAGTCAGCTGATTGCGTTGCAAGACACCTTAGAAAAATTACTTCATTGGATTGACTCGCTTTCCGAAGACGAATTATTTTTACCTCAACAACGGGCTTGGGCGACCACCAAAGCACAATGGCCTCTTTGGAAATGGATTCACATTAATAGCGTTGCCCCTTTTACTAGTTTCCGAACGCAAATTCGCAAATGGAAAAAAGCGTGTCTTTAAAAAGTTATCCACATTTTTTCAAAAAAAGCTTGACAAGCATTTTTAAATTCTCCACAGAAAACTTTGTGGATGAAATTTCTTATTTTTTCCAAAAAACTTTTCCACAATGCTTATTTGTTCGACATTAAATCTTTGTAAATTCTAGAAAAAAGAAGATGAAAACGTTGTTTTAATAACGTTTTCATCTTCTTTCAACTTTAGGGATTCCTTTATTTTTAGCAAGCAGGCCTTCTGAACTTGCGTCTATTTTTTTTAGCAACTCGAAAACTTATCCTTGTGGATAAACCGAGATAAAAAGCTTTTTTGTGGTTTTCAACAGAGTTATGCACAAAGTTATCCACAGGGCGTTTTCAGCAATTTTTCGGAGAATATTCGTTGTTTTAATCTGGTGATTTAGCATTTGAATGTCAATCTCTTACTACTAATTCTTCTTCACTCCACCCTTAGGATCCTAATAAAATTTTAAAGTTTTTCTTCTATTGGTACATCAAATAAAGAGTATGATAAACTATAGGTACTTTCGAAAAATCAGGTGAGGTTATTTATGAAAAATAAAAATAGGCAGTTTTTAAAAAACAACTGGCCTTATATGTTAGCCAGTTTCTTCATTCCATTTTTAATTATGGCAATTATCTATTTGAGTATTGGGATTTATCCAGGAAGTAGTCGCAGTGTTTTAGCCAGCGATGCCTTTTCTCAATTTTCAAATTTTCACGCAAGCTTTAACAATGTTCTTCATGGAAAACAAAGTCTTTTCTATACGTGGAATGCTTCTTTGGGACTAAACTACTTGTCCTTAATTTCCTATTATCTTGGTGGCTTATTTACGCCGCTCGTCTTTTTCTTTAACAATCAAAACATGCCTGATGCGCTCTATTTCCTAACGTTGTTGAAAATTGGGAGTGCTGGCTTGAGTTTTTGGTTCTTGGCAAAACAAACCTTTAAGATTCCTAAATGGTCCCATGTGACTTTAAGTGTGTCTTATGCGCTAATGTCCTTCATTGTGGCCCATTCAGAATTAATTATGTGGCTGGATGCCTTTATTTATCTGCCACTCGTAATTTTAGGAATTCATCGTTTAATGGACCAACGAAAACCGACATTATTGTTTGTCAGTTATTTCTTGCTTTTCATTACAAATTATTATTTTGGCTTTATGATTGGGTTGTTTTCCTTCCTGTACTATTTTGCACGAACGTTTACAGACTGGCAACGATATAAATCTCGAATCGTTGCGTATTTTACTACTTCTCTTTTAGCTGGTGGAGCATCTATGATTATGGTCTTACCTGCTGTCTTAGATTTACGAACCAATGGTGAAACTCTTTCTGAAATTACAACCTTTAAAACAGAAGCGACTGCCTTTTTAGATATTATTATGAAAAATATGATTGGCGTTTACGATACAACCAAATATGGGTCCATTCCTTTTATTTACATTGGGTTGTTGCCTTTGATTTTTTGTCTCTTCTATTTCGTTACGAAAGAAATTCCATTGAAAAACAAACTACTTTTTGGCAGTTTGTTTGTCCTATTGATTGCTAGCTTTTACATCACGCCCTTAAATTTATTCTGGCACGGTATGCATGCGCCGAACATGTTTCTTTTCCGCTATAGTTTCCTCTTTTCATTCCTAGTTATTTTGCTTGCTGGTTATGGTTGGGAAAAATTTGAAAAGGATGATCTCGGCGTCTTAAGCGGCTTGATTTTGATTCTTTTAGCAATTTTTGCTCTTGCAATGGGCACAAAAGGTGCTACTAGTTATACGTATGTGACTTTAACCTCTTTCGTATTAACGGCAACTTTTTTACTATTATACTTTTTCGGGATTGCTTTTTATCAATTGAAAAAAGCGCCTATGCAATACTTAGTGATTTTACTATTGCTGCTCGTTTCTGGTGAAGCAATCATTAATACACGGGCGATGGTCACTGGTATTTTAGATGATTGGAACTACGCATCACGCAGCTTGTATTCTGAACCTTATCCTGACTTAAAAAATCTAGTCGATCAAACAAAAAAAGAAAATGATACCTTTTACCGCTTGGAAAATTTAAATGGTGTTTCGGCCAATGACGGCATTAACTATGGCTACAGTGGCATTAGCATGTTTTCTTCCGTGCGGAACCGACATTCTTCAACATACCTAAACGCCTTAGGTTTCCGCTCGCGAGGCACGAATTTAAATATTCGTTACCAAAATAATACCTTGTTAATGGATGCTTTGATGGGCATTAAATACAATATTGCTGAAAACAATCCAATGAAATTCGGCTTTGAGCGACAAGCAGCTGCTGGTAAATATCAGCTTTATCGTAACGAAAATGCTTTGCCGTTAGGATTTTTAGCAGACAAAGAGATTTACAATGTCCGGCAACCTCTCAATGATAATTTAGGTAGTCAAACAAATTTACTAAATGCTTTAGCCAATACCAATGAACGGTATTTTACCTTTTATCAACCAACGATGACGCTTCAAAATAACGTGACAATTACGCAAAATACAGCTGGCGTAACTTTTACGGAGAAACAACATAACGTAGCCAAAGAGATTTCTTATACAGTCAATGTGCCCGCCAATACGCAAGCTTATTTGAGTTTATTCCCAACGGATTTTGCTCAATTGGAAAGTTCCACTGCGACGGTCACCGTGAACGGCTCGAGTCAGCAATCACAAATTGGCATTACTGGCCAATATTATAATTTAGGCTACTATCCAAAAGATACAACTGTTAACTTCAAAGTAAGTTTTTATGGAACCAAAGCAGTAAGTTTTGTTCAGCCGCAAGTAGTTGGCTTAAATACCAATGCATTTGAAAAAGCCATTTCCGCCGTGCAAGAAAAAGGCGTTGATTTAACCACTGGCAAACGCTCTGCTTCAGGTACCTTTACCGCCGACAAAGATCAAGTACTCGTCACTACAATTCCTTATGACAAAGGTTGGCGTGTCAAAATTGATGGCAAAAAAGTTACCCCAAAAGCCTTTAAAGATGCCTTTCTAAGCGTTCCTGTCAGCGCTGGAACCCATACTATTCAGTTCTCTTATTTACCAGAAGGATTGATTCCTGGCATCGTGTTATTCGTTCTATGTACTGGTGGTTTCGTTGCCTACGTAACCTTGATTCCTGCTAGACGAAACCGTAAAAAAGAAGACAAATAAAAAATCACGCGATGGCTAAGTCATCGCGTGATTTTTTTAAATTTCAGTCATTGCTTCTTCCACAAGCGAAACACTTTGATGTCTTCCTTTCGTAATCAACAAGGAAAGTTGCACAAAAGCAAAGAGGACACTGGTCCGCTTAGGATAAGCAAAATAACGTGGTTGCCAACTAGTGACATATTGTTCTTTGCGCTTGCGTGTATCTTGAAACGCATAAATTTGATAACTATACTTGTAAAAAATATTAACAAAGCGTTCTTTTAAGAAAGAGTACTTGCTCTCCCCTACGTTAGCCAACGGCGCCATCCCAATATCAATTAATTGATAGCCCTGCTGTTGATAGGTTTCAATAAAATGAGTGAACAAATATTCTCTAGTAAAAGCAGGTGCGTCTGAACGAATACGTAACAAATCATAAGAAATACTTTTGCCTTTTTCCATTTCTTTTCCCGTAATAAAACCAATGACCGTTTGTTTCTGTCTCACCAAGCCCACGCTACTGCATTTCAAGTACTCGGGATCCAACCGTCCACCAATAAAGTAGCGCTCTTTTTGATTCCGTGACCAGTCCGCAGAAACTCGTTCTAACTCTTGATATAAGGCATCACTAATCGTTTCGGGATAAAATTCAAACTGAAAATCCGCTGCTTCTGCTGCTATTTTTTCAGTCACTGTTTCCGTCCAGGCTGTTTGATTCACTGTTGACAGCTCATCAAATTGAATCAAGCCTTCTTCCCCAACTTTCATAAATTCAAAGCCGCAATCGTGAAGATTCATAACATATTCTTCCGAAATACGATAAAAAACTAATTGATAGCCTAACAAATCAGCTTGATCCATAAACGCCAGTGTCGCCGCTGTCCATTTCTCTCGTTGCCCAATTGGATCCGCCAAGACAAAGCATTTATTAAACTTCATTTGAAACCCAAAAAGTACTTGATCTTCGCCTTCTTCTTGGTAATAAAAATGACCATAATCCTTTAAATACAAAAATTGACTGCCTTCGTTGCCACCAAATTTTTCCAAAAAGCGTGTCAACCGCGCTTCCTCAAATCCCTCACCTAAAGTAACAGTTGTTTCGGCTAAATATTGATACAAAAAGAATAAACCAATCAAGGAAATACTTAATCCAATCAATCCGTTAAACCAAACATCATCTGACGGAAACAACAAAAAGTGATTGATAACTTGATTGCCACCAGCTGGTCGTGCGGCGTAATAGCCAGCAACCGCATAACCGATAAACAAGCAGCCAAACAAAATACTATCTACCGTTAAAGCGCCCCATGAATAAACAAACTTTTCACGATAAAATTCTTTACGAGCCAAAATAACCGCCAATAAAATAACAGCATAAACAGCAATCAACTGCCACGAAGTCGTTCGTGCCACCGTATTTACAATACAAAATCCTAGTAAAATAATTGTAGGCCAATAAGCTTTTTTCACTTTCATAGAAATGCCTCGAGCTAAACCTAATAACAAGAATCCTACAAATAAATTCAATGTTTGATCTAAAAAATTAAAAGAAAAGGGAAGTAACACTTGGAATAAACGACTGACATTCGACAAATTCGTCACAGTCGACAATAGAACCATCATAATTCCTGCAAAATATAACGCCGCCACCAAAATAAAATGCGCCACTTTTTGTGAAAATAACCGAGGTAAATTATCAAAAAATTGATTAACTTTCATGCCTGCTTGTTGCAAGAACAAAATAACTCCTGTCATAAAAGGCGTCACATAATAGAACAAACGATAATACAACAACCAGACGACCGCTTGTGATCGATCAATCCCTAATTGTGATAAACCCAATATCATTAAGACATCAAACGTTCCCATACCACCAGGAACCATAGTTAACATCCCGATTAACGTAGCGATAACAAACATTGGGTAAACAGAAACCATCGAAACTGGCACCTGCATCAAGCGACCTATCATTAAGAAAGCAAACATCCCACCTAGCCATTGACCTAATGAAGCGCCGAATAATAGGAGCACCGCTTTTGGAAAAAATGTTTTAAACAATGTTCGCCGTTTTAAATACGTGAAAAACCAGAGCGCTGGCGCAATCAGACTGCCCAATAATAACCAAAGCCAATATTCACGAAAAACATTTTGGGTTCGAATAAAAAATAAATCAACAAACGCCACAAAAGATAAAATAGATAACCCTGAAATCAAGAACAGAGCAACTTTTGAGACCGTTGCTACAACCTTGCCCCGTGGTACATCTTTTCCGTAAAAATTAATCCGTAGCGTTGCCCCAACCACGCCGCCAAAACCCGCTAAGTTATTAATGGTATTAGTGACCCAAGCCGAAGTTAACCAATCCATTCGTTTCATTGGTGGCTTACCTTCTTTTTCCAATAACTTAACGACTACATAGTCATAAAGGAGCATTGGAATAACCCCTAACAGTCCTGCCAAGACCATACCAATTAAACGCCCCGTACTTTGTTGTTCCATCGTGGAAAAAATATCCGCCCAGGTCATGCCTTGAGCGATATGTGTCACTTGGTTAGCCACGAAAACTAATACAGAACCAAGAAAAATTAGTTTCAATAATAAACTGTGTTCTTTCAACCACTGCGTTAGTTGGCTAATATTTTTTTTCATCTTATAGCCTCTTTCATATCTCTTTTCTATTCATTTAACTTTCGTTTTATCGATTTTCTTCCATGGTAGCCTATTTGCTGAAAATTTTCCAGCACGGCTAGACATTTTGGCTGAATCGTATTGTTTTATTGAAAAAAAGAGTGAGAAAAAAATCGTCTTAGATTTTTTTCTCACTCTTTTATCTGTATTTTTTACGCCACTACTTCTGCGATAATCTCAATCTCCACCAACACATCCATCGGTAATTTAGAGATTTCAATCGTTGTGCGTGCAGGATATTCCGCACTAAAATACTCAGCATAGACTTCATTGAATGCCGTGAAATCCGCCATATTTTGTAAATAGCATGTCGTTTTGACTACATGAGCAAAATCACTACCAGCTTCTGTTAAAATCCCTTGAATATTTTTCAGTACTTGATTGGTTTGTTCTTTAATCGTTGTACCAACCACCTTGCCTGTTTCAGGATCCAGTGGAATCTGACCAGAAGTAATCAATAAACCATTCACAATTTTTGCTTGTGAATATGGCCCAATTGCTTGTGGTGCTTGCTTTGTTTTAATTGTTTTCATTTCTTTTCCCCCAGTAAATGACAAGTTGTTACTTTTTGTTATTTTATTTGTTTCTATTTTTCCATTGTACTGCAACCATTTTCGGAATGCTATCTTTTCTCAATTATTCCCAAGCGCTGATGCTGTGCCATCCTTTTGTAAAACAGCTTCAAAACCTTGACGCATCCTTTCAAGTCCTTCGTGTAGTTTTGCTTGCGAACAGCCAATATTTAACCGTAAAAATCGTTGCCCATTACCACCATATATCGAGCCGTCCATAATAGCGACTTTCCCCACAGAAACTAAAGCCTCTTGTAAGCGGGCCACATCTGGAACTGCCGCTGATACATCCAACCACATTAAGTAAGTGGCTTCCAGCTCCGTCACTTTAATTTTTGGCAAATATGTCTGTAAAAAATCTTTCACGTAACGTTGGTTCTCCGCTAAATAATCATTCAACTCGTCAACCCAAGTACCACATTTTTGATAGGCCGTCATGGTTGCTAGCATTCCCAAAATACTTGTTGATGATAAACCATCGGCGTTTTTTAATTTGAGCTGAAAAGCGTCACGCAATTCGTTATCTGGAATTAAGGCGTAAGCAAAAATCAGCCCTGGAAAATTAAAGGTTTTCGTGCCACTGGTAATAATGGCAGATTTTTTATAATCAAATTGCGTAATTGGTCGATGAACATGGCCTTTATTAACGATATCCATATGAATTTCATCAGAAAGTAAAAACACATCATACTGTTGGCACAATGAAACTATTCGCTCTAATTCCCATTGCTCCCAAACACGTCCTGTTGGATTATGCGGGGAACATAAAAGCAAACAGCGATTTTCTGGTTGCGCTAGTTTTTTTTCTAAATCAATAAAATCAATGCTGTAGCGCTTCTCTTGATAAAGCAGTTCATTCGCCACTACTTGCCGCTTATTTTCCTGAATAACTTTAAAAAATGCATCATAGGCAGGTGTTTGTAAAATAATGCCCTCCCCTTCGTTAGTCAATAATTGAATCAAAGCAGAAATACCATAGATAACGGTCGGGGTATACATAATCCAGTGTTCTTCAATCTTCGTCTGGAATCTTGTCTGGTACCACGTTTGAATTGCTTCTTTTAA
Organism: Enterococcus sp. DIV0183; assembly: GCF_050541505.1. NCBI lineage: Bacteria > Bacillati > Bacillota > Bacilli > Lactobacillales > Enterococcaceae > Enterococcus > Enterococcus sp. DIV0183. Next base: position 30,619 of record NZ_CP172932.1, on the reverse strand, counting down.
TTGCGGATGGTTCCACCTCGTATAGCCAAATACTGGATGGTTCAAACGCTCCTGTAATGTTGCCAGAACTGCCTCTGGCACAGCAAAATCCGTATCGGAAATAGTGAAGGGAAGCAAGTCCGCTTCCCCAAATCGGTCTTCTACAAAATCCCACTGTGTACAATACGTTCCTCGTCGATCAATTGCTTTATCAAACGACACACTCTTCACCTTCTGTCTTTTTTCTAACCTAAAATCATCTCTAATTGATTACGGACCGTTGTCACTTTGGTTCCGATAATCACTTGTACATTCTGCGCATCTAAATGTACAACGCCTAAAGCCCCTAATTGCTTTAATTTGTCATCATCTACTTTATTAGCATCTGCTAACACTAAACGTAAACGCGTAATGCAATTATCAATAGCTTGAATATTCTCTTGCCCACCCAAAGCCGCTAAAATCCCAGGCGCATCATAGCCACCCGTTTTCTTATATTGAACTTCTTGATCGGTATATTCAGTCTCATCTAAGACCTTGTCTCGTCCAGGTGTTTTTAAATCAAAGGTTACAATGACTGTTTTAAAGACGAAATAATAAACAACAAACCAGATAGCGCCGACAATGAGAACCCACCACCATTTTGTATAAGTTCCTTGTAACAAGCCAAAAATAACAAAGTCCAGTAGCCCGCCATCAGTGTTCCCAATCACAACACCTAATAAAGCCATTACCATGAAACCTAGACCAGTCATAATGACATGAAACAGCCATAATAATGGACTAATAAATAAGAATAAAAATTCAATTGGTTCTGTAATGCCAGTGATAGCCGTAGCAATTACACCCGAAAGGAGTAAGCCTTTAATCTTATGTCGATTCGCCGGAGCTGCAGTATGATACATCGCAAGTGACGCCGCTGGTAAGCCAAAAATAAAGGTCGGCATTTTCCCTTGTGACAAGAAAGCTGTTGCGCTTGGTGAAATCGGTAAATTATTTTGCAATTCTGCATAGAAAATATTTAACGCGCCAAACACTTCTTTGCCAGCCACCACCGCTGAACCCCCTGCTTCAGTAAAACGAATCATGGAAACCAAAATATGATGCAACCCAAACGGTAACAGTAGACGTTCCCCTGAACCAAACAGAAAAGGCCCAAAAATACCAGAACGTTGGATAAGTTGGCCAATCGCCATAATCATTAGCGCGAAAAGTGGCCAAACTAACGGAATTACTAAGCCCACGAATGCCATTACTAATGAAGTAATAATTGGCACAAACCGTGCGCCAGAAAAGAAGGCAAAACTATCTGGTAGTTGCACCGTATAAAATCGATTATGCAACTTATAGACAATAAGCCCAGCGATAATTCCACCAAGAACACCCATTTCAATCGTTTGAATCCCAAAAACCATTCCTTGGCCGGCTTCCCGCAACTGCTCAGGATCCACGAGGCGATTCGTCTGCACTAAATAGAAATTAATCGCTAAATTCATCACCGTATAGCCTACGAAACCTGAAAACGCAGCAATTCCTTTTTCTTTCCGAACTAACCCCAACGGAATGGCCATTGCAAACATGACAGGTAAATAGGCAAACGCAAAACCACCAATTGTCGACATAAATTGGAAAATAATTTTCACTGCGGGCTTTCCTAAAAACGGGATCGTTTCAATCATGGATTCACTGGAAAAAGAACTTCCTAATCCCAACAAAATCCCCATAAAAGCTAATAAAGCCACTGGCAACATAAACGTTTTACCTAATCCTTGGAAAAACTCCCAGAAAGTCGCTTTCTTTTTCTTTACTGCCATTTCTTAACTCCTCCATTCATTCTTTACAAAACTAAAAATGATTGCGTTTACATTCATTGCCCTCATTATAACTAGCCCAAAACAAAGAAAAAAGAGGCTACACTCTTTCTGTATCCCCTTACATCATTTAGTATGGTGTTGCATAAAATTACCGCGGTTGCTTTGCCTCTGCGTACATTAATAAAACCGTATCGAACAAACAAATGACAGCAATTCTTGAACTTAAATCCACGCGCTGATGATAACGTGTCGTCCCTTTGGCAAATAACGTCGTCGTCGACAATTTTTCCAAGGTGCTTCCTTTAGTCGAAATCAAACTAATCATCGGCACTTGCTGTTCCTGCGCTACACGTGCATACGCTAAAATCCCCTTAGTTTCTCCTGTATAACTGACAAAAATGGCTAAATCCTGTCCATCCAGATTCTTAACTGCTGCCGCTTGTTCATCCCAATCAGATCGTGCATAGGCTTTTTTTCCTAAAAATGTTAGCTTTCGTGCAAAATCAGTACAAATAGGAAAACTGCCACCAACACCGAACACTTCAATCGTATTCGCACGCTCAATCATTTTAAGCATTTCCGCGACTTTGGCTTCATCCATTTGTTGAAAACTATCTTGCACATTGGCAATCAACTGTTGCGTAATAGCTTGAAAACTACGACTATCGCTTTCTGTGCTCTCGCTCTGCACCGATTGGACGATTGCGTATTTTAATTCTTGGAAGCCTCGATAACCTAAGTGTTTTGCTGTCCGAGAAATAGTGGCTGTTGAGACAAACAACGCCTGCGCCACCTCATAAATGGTTTGTGAACTAATTTCCGTCATATGCGTCAAAATATAATCCAGTACTTGATTTTCAATTTTACTTAAATGATTTCGTTTCTTTTCTAACAAAGCGATTAATCCCTCAGTCGACATCCAATCCCTCACTTTAAATCATTTTTTATAATTATACACCAGAATATTCTGATTATTTCAATAAGAAAGTCCAAAATAACCAACAGCGGCTCCATCATTCGCCAGAGAAAAAAATCAGCCTTCCGATGGAGGTGCTTGTTGCGCGTTCTTGCTATACTCTGTATATAGAAAACAGGAAAAATTTGGAGGTAGTACGTATGAATAATCAACGACCAATGTTTATAAATATTCTTTTAGTGGTCCTTTTATTTTTAGTTGTCGGTTCACTCTTTAGTGCCGTTGTCGGTATCGTGGGAAGCTTATTGTGGCTAGCAGTAAAAATTTTAGTTCCCGTAGCGATTATCGTGTGGCTTGTTCGAACAATTTCGGGAAATAATGGCAACTGCCACCGTCGTTATTAAAAAAAAACAGGTTTTCCTTTTCGGAAAACCTGTTTTTTTACTTCTTTTATCTAAAAGCATATACAATATTACTAATACCAAACATCATAAAGTAGAAGCCAACTAAGAAGCTTAAAGTTAGTGCTGAAGACAATGGATTAAATAATAACATTACACCTAAGATAATCCCTAAAACGTCAACAATTAATGTGAACCAGAAGTAACCTGTGCTTACTCGTTTAGCAAAATCTAAAGTAAATAAGCCGAAAATTGAGTCGAATAAAAACCAAATTGCAAAAACAAATGGTAACACAGCGACACCAATATTTAAGTTAAACAATAAGTAAACACCAATGAGGATATCAATAATCCCTAAGATGATTGGTGCATAAGCTTTGTAGCCTAGCAATTCTTTCATACGATTACGTACAAAAATTTCGAAAATCCCTTTAATAATAGCAAAAATCGCAAAAACCATCACAATGGCAATTAAATTACCGGCAGGATTTTGGAAAGAAATTAATGCAGTCAGAACAAATAGAATTCCTAATACTAATGAACCCCAGTCCATTCCATGATGTTGTCGTTGTTCCATGACACTCACTCCTCTATAAAATAATTTATTACACTTATTATGTTACTACTATTTTACAAGGTGTCAAATATTTTCATCGTGCTTTCTGAAAACCATTTCAATGATAACTCCATTAAAAACAACGTATCACTTGATTGTCTCTTTTTTGGTGCAAAATTGTGCCTTTTTTGTATAAATAAGTCCCTCGTTTTCCCACAAAAAAACCGCTACTTTTTCATCTAGTTTATAAAAAAGTAACAGTTATAAATTATTTTTTCTTTTTCCCAATCGAGAGAATCCCTCTTTTTATGACATCAAAGAAACTCAAAGATTGGACCATATGATCTGGGTCAACATATTCACGAATAGCTCGTAACACTCGCTTCGGCTCTTTTGAAGCAAACGTATACGTCCCATTTTTCTTGGTTTGAATCGCATAACGAGGAATCCATTTTCCTTTGAACATTACTGAAGCCAACACGTAATCGACTTCTTCCCACGGAATTTGGATAAACTTACGTGGATCTTTGGCATGGTAAAATTCAAACCCGCGGTCACCTATCATAATTTGTCCATAATCTGTTAATCCTGTAAATGCCGTCGCATCTATAACTAAATCAACTTTTGTGTTTAATGATTGTACCATGTTATCTGCTCCATTTCATTCAACTAATTCCTCTTTATTATACGTTTCTTTCCTGATCGAAACAAACAAAATTACATCTTTGTTTAAAAAAGCGGAAGAAAAGTTTCTCGACTTCTCTTCCGCTTTTTTTGATTAGAAGTAATAAACTTACCTCGTCATTCTTATAATAAGCCGATTAAGTGGCCGACAACGCCGACTACGAATAAACCAAGAATGATAACGATTGGGCTAACTTTTTTCTTCAATAACCACATACATAAGAATGTAAGTAGTAATGGTGCTAGACCTGGAATCAATTGATCTAAGTTATCTTGTAAAGTAGTAACTTTCGTTGGTGAAAGCGCCAAGCCTTGGTTCACTTGTTCAAAGGCTTTATGCATTCCTTCACCGCCAGCAGGAAGTTTATCCCACTCGATATAAGCACCTTTGTCTAACTTAACTTGTGAGACAATTGGTAAGAACTTAATCGATACCCAACGTTGAACTAATGCGGCCAGTACGAACATCCCTAAAATAGAAGCACCTTTTGTAATATCTTGTAGTAAACCACCTGAAAGGTCATCAGTAATTTTAGAACCTGCTTTGTAACCAAACTCTTGTGTATACCACATGAATGACCAACGAATTAAGTTCCAAGCAACGAAGAATAAGATTGGGCCTAAGATGTTACCACCCATTGCTAAGGAAGCACCTAAAGCGCCTAACATTGGACGAACAGTAAACCAGAAAACTGGGTCACCGACACCGGCTAAAGGACCCATCATCCCAACTTTAACCCCTTGAATCGCTACGTCATCAACTGGTGCGCCATTGGCACGTTCTTCTTCCAAAGCTAATGTTACACCAAGAATTGGTGAGGCAATGTATGGGTGTGTATTAAAGAACTCTAAGTGACGTTTTAACGCCGCTGAACGTTCTTCTTTCGTTTTATATAATTTTTTGATTGCTGGAATCATTGAGAATGCCCAGCCGCCGTTTTGCATACGTTCATAGTTCCAAGAACCTTGGATAAATGTTGAACGCCAAGCTACAGCTAAACGATCTTTTTTAGTTAATTGAATTTTTTCTGCCATTTTCTTTGCTCCTCCTTCAGAATTAGTAGTCGTTTAAAATATCGCCTAATGGGTCGCCAGAGTTGCCTCCGCCATTTGAGTTAGAAGAACCGCCCATTTTAGATAAGTTCAAGTAAATAAGAGCTAAAGCGACACCTAAAGCACCTAATGCGATTAATGTTAATTGAGAAATCGCTGCGACTACGAAACCGATAATGAAGAATGGCCATACTTCTTTTGTTGCCATCATGTTGATTACTAATGCATAACCTACGGCAACGACCATACCACCACCGATAGCCATACCATCAGTTAACCAAGCTGGCATTGATTCTAAGAAATTACGAACAGTGTCAGCAGGAATGAATAGTAACGCACCTGCTGGAATCGCAATACGAATACCTTGTAAACATACAGCGAAAATGTGTAACATTTCAACTTGTTTAATGTTGCCTTTTTCAGCAGCCGCATCCATCATGTGAACGATTGGAACCGCAACTGTCCGAACGATCATTGTTAAGAACAAACCTGCAACCGCTAAAGGAACTGCGATGGCAATCGCTGAAGGAACACCTTTAACACCTTGGCCACCTAAAACTAAAATAATTGCTGAGGCAACAGATGCTAAAGCGGCATCCGGTGCAACGGCAGCCCCGATGTTCGCCCAACCTAACGCGATCATTTGTAAAGTACCACCTAAAACAATTCCGGCTTCTAAATTACCAGTAACTAATCCGATTAATGTACATGCTACTAACGGTTGGTGGAATTGGAACTCATCCAAAATCCCTTCCATACCAGCTAGAAAGGCAACGAGTAAAACTAAAATAATTGATATAACAGACATGATAAGCCTCCTATTTTGATTTGTATTTGACGAGTTACGCGTTTGCTAACTCATTTTTTGCTTTTTTCAAAATTTCGTCCATATTCGCTTTTGAATCATTTGGCACTTTACGCACATCAAATTTGATGCCTTTGGCTTTTAATTCATCAAACGTATCAACGTCTTCTTGACCCATTGATAATACTTTGCTTACAACGACTTTTCCAACAGAGTGAGCCATTGAACCAACGTTTACTTCTGGGATTTCTACGCCGCCTTCAACCACTTTTAAGACGTCTTCAGGATTTTCAAATAATAATAATGCTTTTGTATTGCCAAAACGTGGATCTTTCGCTACTTCAATCATTTTACTGATTGGAATAACATTGGCTTTTACTCCTGGAGGAGCTGCTTGTTCGATTAATTTCTTACGTAAGTCATCTTTTGCAACGGCATCAGAAACAACAATAATTCTGTTTGGTTGTGTTGCTTTTGTCCAAGCTGTTGCTACTTGACCATGTAATAAACGTGAATCAATACGTGCTAGCACAAATTTAATTTTGCCATCGCCAACAACTGTACCTGGTGGTAACGAACCTTTTGGCTGTGCATCTTCTGTCGCAGCAGCTTTTGGTGCTTCTGCTGGTTGTAACTCTTCTGGTTTAACTTTGACACCATCTTTTGCTGTTTCAAGAATGTGTGTCGCAATTTCTTGTGCTGATTCCATAGAGAAACGAGAAGCATATGCTTCAATAACCATTGGTAAGTTCATACCTGCAACGATTGCCCATTTGTCTTTATGATCTTCTAACAATGAGTTCGCTTGGTTAAATGGTGTTCCTCCCCATAGGTCAACTAAAAATAGTACTTCGTCTTGATTGTCAAACGATGCAATGGCTTCTTGCATTTTTGCTTTTACATCATCGGGACCTTCGCTAGGCATTAACGTAACTGCTTTTACATTTTCTTGTTCGCCAAAGATCATTGCACCAGATTGCAAGATCCCTTCAGCAAATTCACCGTGACTTGCTAGGATAATTCCTACCATTTTTATACCTCCTGTATAATTGATGTTTTTTTTCATGGTTGTACTGCTAAACGCTTTCACTTTTTGAAAAAAATCAGATAAATCAGATTCTGACAAAAATAAATGAAAAAATTTCAATAGTTCTTGATTTTTTTCAACATCAGCACTTGCCTTTATCAATACAGTTCATGAAGCAATGATGTTGGTCCTAGGCCACCACATCCTTTCAATGTCTTTCGTCTGTAAAAATTAACGTCAGCTGGCGTTATTTTCTTTGCTACGCTCTTTTTTCAGTAAATCCATCAAATTCACTTGGCTGTCTGCTGCGACTTTTCGAATTTCCAATTCAATACCTTGTTCATTTAAAAACAGAAATGCTTTTAAATCGTTGGCATCCACTGCGACTGCATTCGTAATCATTCGCTTGCCTGTGCTGAAACTCATTCCGCCAATATTCACAGAAGTTAGTTGTACACCGCCTTCGACCACTCGTTTCACGTCCAAAGGATTAGTGAATAACAACATAGCTCGAAACGAATCAAAACGAGGATCAGGGTAAACATCAATCATTTTTTGAACAGTGATGACATTTACTTTGACACCAGGTGGAGCAGCTTGAACCAACAAGGCTTTTCTCAAATTGTCATGAGCAACGGAATCACTAACCACTAAAATGCGATTAATGTTCGTCAATTTTGCCCAAACAGTTGCTACTTGGCCATGAATTAATCGATCATCAATTCGAGCTAAACGAATATCCATTACCATCGGGAATGCTCCTTTAAATTCATTTTTAAAGGTTAGGACCTTTGTCTTTTTACTTAAAAATTTTAGGTAAAAAGGGACACCTTATTATAAGCAAGTTTCGTGCCAACTTTAGTGTATCGGTTCGAAACCTAGAAAATTATAGGTTTTTTTAAGAAAATAAAAAAACGATACACTAATAAATAGTGTATCGTTTTTCTGTATTAATCTAGTGTATCAATTTCGGTGATTTTATCTTCGATACACTGAGCATTTTTGACTAACTGTGCGATAAAATAAACTTCTTCTGCTGGAACATCCATATTAAGAGCTTCTTCCATAGTCTCAATTGAGGACACAATCACTGGATAAATTGGTTCTTGAACCAATCGACCAAGTTCCTTTTCTGAAACCGTCAGTGTATCATTCCGTAAAATACGCTCCAACATGCCCGATGTGTGCATAATCAAATTGATGTAAAATGTGTACTCTTCTGGCATCGCTAATTGGGTTTGGATATTTTTAGCGAATGACCACAACAGATCAATGATTTTTTTTCCATTAATGAAAGTGAAACTTTGCTCCATATATTTTAGACAAATTTCTTTTGCTGCCGCTTCGTCCAACGGCTTATTCATTACTTCTTCTTTCCGCTCTGCTAGTAATTGCTGAATAATTTTTTCTGCTTCACCGGAAAAGAAATTTTCCATGGAAATATAAGGAACACCAATTTTGGGATTGGTAATCCCAGTTGTCGCAATAATTTCATAGTCTTCTTGAATTTTAGGCAAGACTTCTTTCATATTTACAATGGACAAAGGAATCACTTCTAAATGCCAGTCTATTTGTGGCAAGACAGCTTCCTCAATAAGCTCTTTCATTCGGCGCGCAGTTCCTTCTCCAGAAGCGCAGATAGCAATAATTGCTCTTGTTTTCCAATTTTCAATGATTTGTTTCGTTTCACTTTGGCGAATATCGGCATAGCCATGAAAGTTTTTTAAAGACTCGTGAAGTGTTTCCAATTGCGTATCAATTAATGCGGTTTTGCGGGCCGCTTCAAGAACAATTGGCGTGGTCACCATGTCTACTGTCCGCACATCAATGCCTGTCTGGCGTACAATTTCTTCTGAAAAAGTACTTAATGAACCCATATCCACCAATAATAGTACGCCATTCTCTTCATTCACTTCACCAACTGCTTCAACGATTTTACGCAAAGCTTCTTTCGGTGGCATATCTAACGGCATATCCACAGCCTTCAAATTATCAACATTTAACAATTGAGAAACCACTTGTACCATACTGCTAGCGGTACTATTTCCGTGCGCAGCCACGACAATGCCAATCCGGCCAGCCTCAGGATTTTCTCTTAAAGAAATGAGCAAAACAGCTAAATAGTAACTTTCAGATTCAGGAATCTCCATCTGATAACTACTTTCAATAATATTTTTAATTTCTTTTGCTGTTTCAAACTCTGTTGGATAATCTAAAACCATATTTCGAATACTTTCATTTAAAGGATGCTTAGGATCTTTGCCTAATTGGATGCGTTTCAAGAAAGAACTAATGTGTAAACTCATTGCATAAATAAAGTTGGGTTGAAACGAATACGATAACCGCTTCGCTGCAAAATTATAAATTTTCTTAGTGACATCAATAATTCGTTGGTCAACAATTTCAGCCAATTTATTTTCTGTATCAAAGGTGAACCCATAATCTTTGTAGAAAGATTTTAAATGAACATTGATATCCGTTGTAATAAAATTATTAATTAGTTCTTGGTCCAAGCCGTCTGCTTTTAAGAGAGCCGCTTTATCTCCAATAATCTCATATAGATTGTAAGGCAATTCATAGGCATCTGACTGAATAGCTACTAAAGATTCATTTGGTGATACCACTAATTGCGGTTCCAGATATTTCGATAACTCCGACAATACTTCTCGATTACTGGCAAGTTGCATAATGCCTTCTTTGATATTGTCCGTTAATTCGTCCATCGTAATCATTAATTCCTCTTGTTCCATCTGATTAAGGAACCCTCGCGCAGTCACAAGTTGCACATTCGATTTTAGCTGACCGACATTTCCATAAGAAACACTTCCAATTAACGCTTTGACCACATCTTCTGACAAAGAGATTCGCCGTTGAATCCGCGCTGCTTCCATTGAAACCATCACTTTTAGGAGGTCAATTTTTTCTTTCGCAGGACGGTCACTAAAGTTCGGTAATTGAATGATAATCGGAATGCGTCGCACAAAAGTATTCAATAAAGAAGAAGTAGGATTCTCCGTCGTAGCACAAATAATCCGAACATCCGCATGATGTGATTTCACTGTTTCACCTAAACGCGCGTACACGCCGTGATCCATAAAATAAAAAATCATTTCTTGTCCTTCGGGTGGTAACCGATGTACTTCATCTAAAAACAGAATGCTGCCATCTGCTTCATCAATAATCCCTTCTTTCGCTTTCGTAGCGCCTGTGAAGGCCCCTTCTACATACCCAAATAAATGCGACATCAAAAGTTCTGGATTATGCGCATAGTCTGCACAGTTAAACACCACAAACTCTTTTTCTTTGGCCACAATTTGGTTCAGCTTCGCAAATTGAAACATGGCATGAGCAAAATAAGTTTTCCCAGAACCTGTTGGTCCAGTAATTAAACAATTCAAGCCTTTTGGCGGATATAAAATCGCTGCTTTGGCTTGTTCCACCGGCGTTTTCATGCTTCCAGCTGAACCGATAATTTTTTTGAAAATATCTTCAACTTCTGGGGTTTTACTTGTCGTGACTACTGGTTCAACCAATGGTTCGATAAAAGTTTTTGTGGAGTGATCCATTGATTTTTCCCGATAACTTTTAACTGGCTTGGTTAATGGTCGATGCTGAAACGCCACCTGCGCGACATATTTTACTGGTCGACCAGATAATTTTTTCAAGCGCCCTTCACGAACCAGTTGATTCAAATCTTTACTAGCATTGGTCCGCTGAATGTTTAAACGTTCTGAAATTTCTTGTGTCGTGACTCCCGCATCACTTGTTAAGGTCATTGGCGTTAAATTCTTCGTTTGCTCTTTAACATATTGATAGATTTTTTCAATCCGCTTCATTTTTGATGGCTCCTTTAATCGATACACTAATTAATTTACATGATACAGTGTATCATTAAAAAAATACACTAAAAACCCTTTCATGAAAAAAATTTCTGTTTCACATGAAACATTTTAAAAAAGCGCCTTTTTTCTATAAAAAACCCACCTTTTTATTCGTTTCTGTAAAAAGATTGAAACTCCTTGAAAAAAGGTTCTGTAGCCGATATAATGCAGAGAGGTTCAAGAATATATTAAAAGCGAGGAAAACAATTGATTACTGTTAATGATGTAAGTTTACAATTTCCAGATCGTAAACTTTTTGAAGAAGTGAATATTAAATTTACTCCTGGCAACTGTTACGGCTTAATCGGCGCAAACGGTGCAGGAAAATCAACGTTTCTTAAAATTTTATCAGGTGAGATTCAACCGACAACTGGCGTGGTTTCAATGGGTCCTAATGAGCGACTAGCAACGCTGAAACAAAATCACTTTGACTACGAAGACTACACTGTTTTAGAAACTGTAATTATGGGACATAAACGTCTTTACGAAGTAATGAAAGAAAAAGATGCTATCTATATGAAAGAAGATTTTTCAGATGAAGATGGGATTCGTGCCGCAGAACTAGAAGGCGAATTTGCTGAACTTGACGGTTGGGAAGCAGAACCTGAAGCAGCTGTTTTACTCCAAGGGCTAAACATTCCAGAAGAATTACATGATCAAAAAATGAGCGAATTAACAGCTGGTCAAAAAGTCAAAGTATTATTAGCTCAATCTCTTTTTGGTAAACCAGATGTCTTACTATTAGACGAGCCGACAAATGGTTTAGACACCCGCTCAATCAATTGGTTAGAAGAATTTTTAATCAACTTTGAAAATACCGTTATCGTGGTTTCCCATGACCGTCATTTCCTAAACAAAGTCTGCACTCACATGGCAGATTTAGACTTTAGTAAAATCAAACTTTACGTTGGTAACTATGATTTCTGGTTGGAATCAAGCCAACTAGCGACAAAATTGCAAGCACAATCTAATGCCAAAAAAGAAGAACAAATCAAAGAATTACAAGACTTTATCGCTCGTTTTAGCGCCAATGCCTCAAAATCAAAACAAGCAACGTCTCGTAAAAAAATGTTAGATAAAATTACCTTAGATGACATTCAACCTTCCTCTCGTCGTTATCCATTCGTTGGTTTTACACCAGAACGTGAAATCGGCAATGACTTATTACAAGTTGAAAATGTCTCTGTAACGATTGATGGCAAAAAAATCTTAGATAATATCTCGTTCAACTTAACAAAAGATGATAAAGTGGCATTCATCGCTGACTCAGATATTACAACGACTACGTTATTCAAAGTGATTATGGGCGAAATTACTCCCGATACAGGTTCTGTTCGTTGGGGCGTTACAACTAGCCAAGCTTATTTACCAAAAGACAACAGCAAAGACTTTGAAGAGCCATTAACCATTTTAGATTGGTTACGTCAATTTGCTGGTAAAGAAGAAGATGACAATACGTTCTTACGTAGTTTCTTAGGTCGGATGTTATTCTCTGGTGAAGAGGTACTAAAACCAGTCAATGTTCTTTCCGGAGGCGAAAAAGTGCGTGTCATGCTTTCAAAATTAATGCTTTCCAAAGCCAATGTCTTAGTTTTAGATGATCCAACGAACCACTTAGACTTAGAATCAATCACTGCATTAAATGATGGGTTGATGGCTTTCACTGGTTCAATTCTTTTTGCTTCACATGACCACCAATTTATCCAAACATTAGCGAACCGAATTATTGCTGTTTCTGATAAAGGGGTCATTGATCGGGCAGAAACAACCTATGATGAATTCTTGGAAAACCCAGAAATTCAAAAACAAATGGACATTTTATTCAGTTCAGATTATTAAAAAATGAGGTCGGGACAGAAGCGTTTAACTCCGAGAACCAAGTAGGTACTGTTCAACATCTATTTACTTTGCAAATAGTGTTTCTCAGCAATAAGAAGGAATTTCCGAAAATTGTCATAAAACACAACGAGGAACGAGTTGATGTTGCATGATACCTACCCGGTGTTCTATAATTTTTGGAGACCAAGTAGGTATTGTTCATCATCGAATCACTACGTTCTTCGTGATTCTCAACAATTTCGGCTTATTTCCGAAGGACCTTCAACTCTTAGAGCTTTAGCTCTTAGAAGTTGTTGAGATCGGAGCAACGCGTAGTGTTGCTTCTGTTCCCGCCGTTTATCAATTTTTAAGCCTGGGACAAAAATCCAAAGTGATTTTTGTCCCAGGCTCATTTTTTATTTTCTTTTTTCACCAAAAGAAAACACAGCAATACAACCTATTCCGGTATGACTAGTAATGGTGGGTCCTAGAGGATAAATCAGTATCTCATTAACTTCTATTTCTTTTTCAATTAATTCTTTGACTTTTTCCGCGTCATCTTTCGTTCCCGCATATGCAATCAATAGTGTTTGTTTCATTGGCTCTACAATGCCTTGAATCGTTTCTTGCGCAATCTTTTGCAAGGACTTGTTTCGTCCACGAGTTTTACCAACGGATGCTAGTTTGCCTGCCGCATCCACGCGAATAATTGGTTTAATGTTCATTAAGCCACCAAGTGCTGCCGCTGTTTTAGAAATCCGTCCGCCACGTTCTAAATGTTTTAAATCATCTACCGTTACCCACGAGTGAAGTTTCATTTTTTGCTCTTCAAGATAGGCAACAACTTCTCCTAATGAATGACCATCTGTTTGTAATCGAATGGCTTCTCGGACTAACATCCCTTGACCTAAGCTAGCTGCTTTTGTGTCAATAATATGAATTTCTACATTATCATACTCTTCTTTTAACATCTCTACTGATTGCAACGCACTTTGATAAGAGCCACTTAACCCAGATGAAAAAGCTAAATAAATCACCGGTAACCCTTGCTCCACAAAAGGACGGAAAAATTCATTGTAGCGTCCTACATTAACTTGAGAGGTAGTGGGCATACTTCCATTTTTAATAGCCGTTAAGAAGTTCTGATAATCAAACGTTTCACCTAAATCATCGCGATATTCTTTCCCGTCAATTTGAATATTCATGCTAATAAAAGGTACTTGGTTTTCTTTTAAGTATGTATACGGCAAGTCACAACAAGAATCTGTCACTAATTGATAATTCACGGACAATTGCCCCCTTCATGTTTTCTTTTATTTTACCATAGTTTTTCATTTTTATATAAAATTAAAAAAGAACGTAAAGGCTGAATTGGCATAAGCCATCCTTTACGTTCCCTTAAAAATCTGCTTAAATTTGTGCCCAAACGCTTTCTAAAACGTTCGTTTGGTTACGGTCTGGACCTACAGAGAATGTTGAAATGCGCACACCAACTAATTCTGAAATCCGATGCACATAGTTACGAGCATTAGCTGGTAAATCAGCTAAAGTTTTGCAACCAGTGATATCTTCAGACCAACCTGGTAATTCTTCATAAACTGGTTTACAGCGGCTTAATTCTTTCAAGCTTGCTGGATAATGATAAATTAATTCACCATCAAGTTCATAAGCTGTACAAATTTTCACCGTTTCTAAACCACTTAACACGTCAATCGAGTTTAATGACAAGTTTGTAATCCCTGATACACGTTTTGAATGACGCATAACTACTGAATCAAACCAACCGACACGACGCGGACGTCCTGTTGTTGTTCCGTATTCTTTACCGACACGACGAATGGTTTCTCCTGTTTCATCAAATAATTCTGTTGGGAATGGGCCGTCACCGACACGTGAAGTGTACGCTTTGCAGACACCAACCACTTTATTAATTTTTGATGGACCAACGCCACTACCGATAGTTACGCCACCAGCTACTGGATTAGAGGAAGTAACAAATGGATAGGTTCCTTGATCGATATCCAACATGACACCTTGTGCCCCTTCAAATAAAACCCGTTTCCCAGCATCTAATGCATCGTTTAAAATAACCGAAGTATCTGTAACATATTGTTTAATTTGTTGTCCGTATTCATAGTATTCTTCAAAAATATCATCAAATTCAATGGCTTCGCTATCAAACATTTTAACGAATTGACGATTTTTTTCTTCTAAGTTAATTTGCAAACGTTCCGCAAAAATTTCTTTATCCAATAAATCAGCGATACGGATTCCCACCCGTGCTGCTTTATCCATGTAGGCTGGGCCAATTCCTTTAATCGTTGTCCCAATCTTGTTTTCACCTTTCGCATCTTCTTGCAATTGATCCAATTTAATATGATACGGCAAGATGACATGGGCACGATCTGAAATACGTAAATTATCAGTGGCAACATTATTTTCTTTTAAATAAGCTAATTCTTTTACTAAAGATTTTGGATTCACAACTACGCCGTTACCAATTACACTAATTTTTTCTTTATAGAAAATCCCTGAAGGAATTAAATGTAATTTATACGTTACGCCGTCGAATTTAATGGTATGTCCGGCGTTATCTCCGCCTTGGTAACGAGCGATCACTTCTGCGTTTTCACTTAGAAAGTCTGTAATTTTTCCTTTACCTTCGTCGCCCCATTGCGTTCCAACAACTACTACTGATGACATTCGAACACCTCGTTCATAATTTTTTTGTCCTGAATCATTGTACCAGTAAAACCAGTCCCTTTCAAGGGTAAAAATCGAATATTCTTTCACAATCAAAAGCGTTTCTGTCAAAAATACGAACATTTTTAGTTATGTTTTTGTAAAATAATAAAATATACGAATATTGTTCGTGTTTTACTCTCTGATTTTAATCCCTTAATAAGCAAAAAAACGAATTCAAAAAATGAGTTCGTTTTTTAAAATTCTGTCCTCGGCGAAAGCGAAGAAAATTTATTATATTCTTTAATGAAAAGTAATTCGACCGTTCCACGCGCACCACTACGGTTTTTCTCAATGATGACTTCTACAACATTGTCAACTTCTGGTGGCTCATGATCACCGTCTTCTCCTTCACCACGATCGTAGTAATCATCACGATAAAGAAAGGCAACGATATCGGCATCTTGCTCAATGGAACCTGATTCACGAATATCACTTAACACAGGACGTTTATCTTGACGTTGTTCCACGCCACGAGAAAGCTGTGACAAAGCGATAACCGGGACTTTTAATTCTTTCGCTAATTTTTTTAATTGACGTGAAATATCAGAAACCTCCTGTTGGCGGTTCTCTTTTCCAGTTCCTTCAATCAATTGTAGGTAGTCGATCAAAATTAGACCTAAGTTGCCTTTTTCTTGTGCTAATTTACGACATTTCGCACGAATTTCGGTAATTTTAATCCCTGGTGTGTCATCAATATAGATATTCGCACGGGACAAACTACCCATCGCAATAATTAAGTTTTGCCATTCTTCTTCAGATAATTGCCCTGTTCTTAAATGGCTGGCCTCAATGGATCCTTCTGCACAAAGCATCCGGTTCACTAATGATTCTGCCCCCATTTCTAAACTAAAAATAGCGACAGCTTTATCTGTTTTGGTGCCGACATTTTGGGCAATATTTAATGCAAAAGCGGTTTTCCCTACCGCTGGACGGGCCGCTAAAATAATTAGCTCTTCCGCTTGCAAGCCGGCAGTCATTTTATCCAATGCTTGATAGCCTGTAGGTAAACCAGTAATCTCTTCATCATTTTGGTATAATTGGTCAATATTCGCAATAGTTGTATTTAGAACATCTGAAATTGATAAAAAGCCACTACGATTCCGCTTTTCGGAGACTTCTAAAATGCTTCGTTCTGCATCATCCAAAATAGATTCAACATCTTCACCTTGCTCAAAGCCTTTAGTTACAATCTCTGTAGCGGTTTGGATTAAGTTGCGCAGCAACGATTTTTGTTCAACAATTTTTGCATAATAAATGACATTGGCAGCTGTCGGCACAGCTAAAGCTAAATCTGACAGATAACTTAGTCCACCAACATCTTCTAACAAATTCTCTTGTTCTAGGCGATCTTTGATTGTTACCACATCAATCGCTTCATTTCGGTCGCTTAAGGTCATCATCGTTTGGAAAATCAACTGATGACTACGACGATAGAAATCTTTAGGTTCCACATATTCCATCGCTTCTATTAGCACATCTGCATCTAAGAAAATAGAACCTAAAACGGCTTGTTCCGCTTCAATATTTTGCGGTGGTACCCTATCTTGCAATAATTCATTCATTTTGTTCTCTCCCACGATGTCTTACTTTCTGGTTCATTTAGTCTATCCATTTTAACACAATTTCATTAAAAAAAGTACATTTTTTCTCTGCTGATTTCTCTATTTTTAGTTCACTTTCCAATTCTAAAAAATATACAAATAATAAAAATATAATACTTTTGTTAATTTAAAGTGTTGTTTATTTGATTTTTAAATATTATAAAAATAATTCGAGTAATTTATTTTGCATAAAAAAGAAGCCGGAGAAATCGGCTTCTTTTTTATCGATTGTATTATTCCGCTACGACATGAACCTTAATTTTCGCTGTAACTTCATGATGTAGTTTGACTGGTACGTTAGTGTAACCTAAAGAACGAATTGGGTTGGCTAATTCGATTTTGCGTTTATCCAATTTTACATTGTATTGTTTGTTTAAGGCTTCTGCAATTTGTTTTGAAGGAATTGAGCCAAATAAACGGCTGTCTTCTCCAGCTTTTGCCTTGATCTCTACGACAGTCTTTTCATCTTCTAAAAAGGCTTGCATTTCTTTTGCTTGTGCTAAAACTTCTGCTTCATGTTTTTCTTGGGCTTTCTTTTGACCCGCTAACGCACTCATGCTCCCTTTATTGGCTTCTTTCGCATAACCATTTTTAATTAAAAAGTTTTGGGCGTAACCAGTTGGCACTTCTTTTACGTCCCCTTTTTTTCCTTTTCCTTTAACGTCTTGTAAAAAAATGACTTTCATTTCCTTCACTCCTGTTCATACATTTCATTAATATTTTGACGAATTACATCAAGTAGTTGCTCTTTTACTTCTGCTACTGTTACGTTTGATAATTGTACTGCCGCATTAGTAAAGTGACCGCCACCACCTAAATTTTCCATAATAATTTGGACATTAATTGAACCATTACTCCGAGCACTAATGCCAATCTGTTGATCCGTCCGCTTGGTAATGACAAATGCTGCATTAATCCCTGCCATAGAAAGTAATGTGTCCGCTGTTTTGGCAGCTGTGACACTATCATATTCTTTGTCTTCACTCCCTGCAACAACGACGGTATCTTTTGTGACATATTCGCTTTTAGAGATTAAGTTGTTCATTTCCAGATAGCTTGTAAGATCAGAACTTAATAGATATTGTACTAAAGATGAGTCTGCTCCACAAGTTCGTAAATAACTAGCCACATCAAATGTTCGCGCCGTCGTTCGTGTATTGAAACTTTTCGTATCAACCACAATTCCCGCCAACATCATGGTTGCTTCAAAGGCCTGCAGTTTATTTGCGCTATTACTTTGGTATTCGATCAATTCTGTGACTAATTCTGAAGCAGAAGAGGCAGAAGATTCAATATAAGAAAGCAAGGGTTTTGCTGGAAATTCGTCTCCTCGTCGATGGTGATCAATGATTACTACTTTATCAAAACGCTCATAGAGCTCTTGTGAGATCGATAGAGACGGTTTATGGTAATCTACCATAACTAATAAGCTACTTTCTTTCTTGCGCTTCATGGCCTCTTTAGGACTAATAATGCGCTCTTCTAATTCTGGGTACTCTTTAATCGCCTCTAACACTCTTTTGACATCGGGAATGATTTCATTTTCATCTAAAACAATCCACGCTTTTCGATTATTAAACGAGGCTAAACGAGCAACACCAAATGCTGAACCTAACGCATCCATATCTGGATAACGATGGCCCATAATATAGATGTCAGCAGATTCCGCAATAATTCCCTTAATTGCCATGCTCATCGCGCGAGAACGTACTTGGGAACGTTTCGTCGTTACTGCCGTTTTTCCACCAAAAAATAACGGCTTCGCTTCATCTTTGGCTTCTTTTACAACCACTTGATCGCCGCCACGTACTAAAGCTGTATCTAGGTTTGTTTGAGCCGTGGTCCCGGTTTGATCTAAGGTTGGCCCCCCATAAGCAATCCCCATGCTTAACGTAATAGCTACTTCATGGTTAGCTGATTCCTTACGGATCGTATCCAAAATAGAAAATTTTTCGTCCATCATTTTTTGAATATCTTCCCATTGGGCTATGAAAAAATAACGTTCTGCGTTGATTCGCTTATAAAAAACTTTGTATTGGTCCATCCAATCAGAAACCATCGTCGTAATGAAACTATTCAAATAAGAAATTTCTTTCTCGTCCATTGTATCGGTGACATCATCATAATTATCGACAGACACAATGCCAATAGCCGTTTGCATTTCGACTTTTTCTTGATACAAATTACTTTCTTTAGTGATATCTTCAAAAGTAATTGTATGTTGTTCTTTATTGACGCTAAAGCGATAGGTATTTTCGTCAATCGTAAAAATATCTTGGTTTCGTTCTGCTAATTCTAAATAAGACGTCACTTGGCTAGCGGTTAACGTTAGCTGATTGTCTTTATTAAAAATAGAAGCAGCATAAGGATTAAGCCATTCTACCGCGCGTGTTTCCCCGTTATACGTAATAATTCCCACAGGTACTTCATTTACAACATAATCCAACGATTGTTCAGCAATGGAACTTGCTTCTTGAATCTTTTCTACGTTCGTAATTTCTACATCTCTAATCAACAGCCGAATAACCACTAAGAGAAAGATATCTAATGCGATAATTACCGCCAATAGCAGCCATTTATTTGTTAGTAAGAAATAGAGGAGAAATTCTACTAAGAGAAGACCCACAACAATTAAGAAACCGTTTTTTTGAATTCTCTTCTTTTGCATTTTTTTGCCTCCAATCTTTCTGCAGACCTTTGAGGCGACTTGTTCCAACGAGCATATTGCTCTGGTGATTCACTAGTTATTTCATCCCTTATTTTATCACAAAACACTTCATTCTGCGAACCTTGTTATGTTTCATGTGAAACACTAGTCAAGATAAAAAAGAACCAAAGAGCAAGCTCTTTGGTTCTGGAAATTGTCATAAAATTATTGTTCGTCACTAACGAATGGTAATAATCCCATGATACGTGCGCGTTTAATAGCAATCGTTAATTTACGTTGGTTTTTAGCGCCAGTACCTGTAACACGACGTGGTAAAATTTTGCCACGTTCTGAAATGAATCGTTTTAACAATTCAGTATCTTTATAGTCGATGTATTCGATGTGGTTTGCTGCGATGTAGTCGACTTTCCGACGTTTACGTCCGCCTCTTCTTTGTTGTGCCATTCTTGTTCCCTCCTATCAAATTCGTTTAGAATGGTAAATCATCATCTGAAATGTCGATAGATGAACCTGAGCCACCAAATGGATCAGAATCTTTATCGAAATCAGGCATACCGTTATTGTTTTGCGACTGAGAAGATGATGGATTGAAACTATTGTTGTTATTAAATCCAGAACCGGCATTGTTATTACCAAAGCTACGATTTTGTGATTGATAACCATTTTCGTTGTTATTAAAGCTACCGCCGCCAGTTCCTCTTTGTTCTGAAGCAGAACGAGATTCTAACAATTGGAAGTTTTCACAAACCACTTCAGTTACGTAGACACGTTGACCTTGTTGGTTCTCGTAGTTACGAGTTTGAATTCTTCCGACAACACCTAATAATGTACCTTTACGGGCATAATTAGCCATTGTTTCTGCGGGTTTACGCCAAATCACACAGTTGATAAAGTCTGCTTCACGGTCACCATTTTGATTCGTAAAGTTACGGTTTACAGCAAGTGTAAAGGTCGCAACAGCTGAACCACTAGCGGTGTAACGTAAGTCAGGATCTTTTGTCAATCTTCCGACTAATACAACGTTATTAATCATTCAAAACATCTCCTTTCGTCAATAAATGTTTCATGTGAAACAAATTATGCTTCTACCTTCACGATCATATGACGGATAATATCGTCATTGATTTTTGCTAAACGATCAAACTCGTTGATTGCGCCAGCTGTTGATGGAGAAGTAACATTAACGATATGATAGATGCCTTCACGGAATCCGTTCATTTCATATGCTAAGCGGCGTTTTTCCCAATCTTTAGATTCGATAACTTCTGCTCCGTTATCTTTTAAGATTGTGTCGAAACGTTCTACTAAAGCAGTTTTTGCTTCTTCATCAATGTTCGGACGAATAATGTACATGATTTCGTACTTCGTATCTTGACTCATTGATTTTCACCTCCCTATGGACTTCAAGGCTCTTAGTTGGCTAAGAGCAAGGAGAACATACCTAAAAAGGTAGTTCACAATCTCTAATTATATGCTAATTGATGGACAAAAGCAAGAAATAGTTTTGAAAAGCCCCAATAAAAAAGTTTCGCCAACTGGCGAAACTTTTTTATGTTATTCTTCTGTTTCTGATGTTGTTTCGTTTTCTGTTGTTTCTACAACTTCAACGATTTCTTCTTCCACTTCTTCTGGTTCTACAACAGCCATTGTTACCACTTTGGCACCATCTTCCATTCTCATTAAACGAACCCCTAATGTTGCGCGTCCTGTTTGAGAAACAGAATCAACGTTAAAGCGGATAATGACGCCTTTGTTCGTAATCAATAAGATATCTTCATCACCATTGACCGTGGTTAAACCAGCTAATGGACCATTTTTCTCAGTGATATTTGCTGTCTTAATCCCTTTACCGCCACGTCCTTTAACTGGATATTCAGAAGCTTTTGTACGCTTACCATAACCATTTTCAGTAATGACTAGGACTTCTTTGTTTTCATCCAGAATCGCTGCGCCGACCACATAATCATTTTCGCGGAGACGGATTCCCCGAACGCCTGATGCTGTCCGGCCCATATCACGTACAGTATTTTCATCAAATGTGACAGAGTATCCTGCATGTGTTCCGATAATCATCTTCTGATTGCCATTAGTCGTTACCACGTTAACTAACTCATCATCTTCTTTTAAGCTAATGGCGATTAATCCATTACTACGGATATTAGAAAAGGCTGTTACGGCTGTCCGTTTGACGGTTCCTTTTAAGGTTGTGAAGAATAAGTATTTACCTGCTTCCGCTTTGCCCTCAACAGAAATAATCGCTTGAATTTTTTCTGCAGAATCAATTCCCAGTAAGTTAATCACTGGAATTCCTTTTGCTGTTCTACCGTATTCAGGGATTTCGTAACCTTTTGCTCGGTAAACTTTCCCAGTGTTCGTAAAGAATAATAACGTGTCGTGTGTTGAACAAGAAACTAGGTTTTTCACGAAATCATCATCGTGAACGCCCATCCCTTGGACACCACGTCCGCCACGGCGTTGCGCCCGGAATTCGGAGTTTGCCATCCGCTTAATGTAGCCGTTATTGGTTAACGTAATCACGACTTCTTCTTCTTCGATTAAATCTTCATCTTCAAGACTTAGGACTTCACCTACTAATAATTCTGTGCGTCGTGCATCACCAAATTTTGTGCGAACGTCATTTAACTCTGTTTTAATGATTTCAATGACACGTTCTGGGCGGGCTAAAATGTCCTCTAAGTCCGCAATGAATTTCAATAGCTCTTGATATTCATTTTCAATTTTGTCGCGTTCTAAGCCTGTTAAACGGCGTAAACGCATATCTAAAATCGCTTGCGCTTGACGATCTGAAAATTCAAAGCGTTCAATTAACGTTGCTTTTGCTTCGTCATCTGATTGTGACCCACGGATAATGGCAATGATTTCATCGATATGATCTAAGGCAATTCGTAGACCTTCTAAAATATGCGCCCGTGCTTCTGCTTTGTTTTTGTCAAAAATCGTCCGGCGAGTAATGACTTCTTTTTGGTGTTCGACGTAGTTTTCTAAAATACGTTTCAAGCTTAAAATTTTCGGTACGCCTTTTTCGATGGCTAACATGTTAAAACCAAAAGATGTTTGTAAGGCAGTCATTTTGTACAAGTTGTTTAACACAACAGAGGCACTCACATCTCGACGAACATCGATGACGATCCGCATGCCTTCACGAGAAGATTCATCCCGCAAATCAGTAATTCCTTCAATTCGTTTATCTCTGTGTAATTCAGAAATTCGTTCGATTAATTTGGCTTTATTCACCATATAAGGCAATTCAGTTACTAAAATACGTTCTTTTCCATTCGGCATTTCAGTCAATTCAACTTTTGCACGAACAGTAATCGAACCTTTCCCTGTTTCATATGCTCGGCGAATCCCTGATTTCCCCATCACTAAACCGCCTGTTGGAAAATCTGGTCCAGGTAACACTTCCATCAATTCATTCGTCGTTACATCAGGATTGTCCATCAATAAACTTGTTGCATCAATCACTTCACTTAAATTGTGTGGTGGAATATTTGTTGCCATCCCCACCGCAATCCCCGTTGTTCCGTTAACTAGTAAGTTTGGAAAACGAGCAGGTAAGACTACTGGTTCTTGTTCTGAATCATCATAGTTTCCTTGGAAATCGACTGTATTTTTGTTAATATCTCGTAGCATTTCTAAAGCAATTTTACTCATACGTGCTTCGGTATAACGCATAGCGGCAGCGCCGTCACCATCGACAGAACCGAAGTTTCCGTGGCCGTCAACTAACATAGCCCGATAACTAAAAGGTTGTGCCATCCGCACCATTGATTCGTAAATCGCACTGTCCCCATGGGGGTGATATTTACCCATAACATCCCCAACAATCCGGGCTGATTTTTTGTGTGGTTTATCAGGGGTTACCCCTAATTCGTTCATTCCATATAAGATTCGGCGATGAACAGGTTTTAAACCGTCACGAACGTCAGGTAACGCGCGGGCTACGATAACACTCATTGCGTAGTCAATGAAAGATTCTTTCATTTCGCTGGTCAGATTGACGTCTTGAATGTTTTCTTTAATTTCTTCACTCATGAATTTTTTCCCCTCTAAATATATGTTCTAGCGTCTCTTACAACGTTGCGACACATTAAATATCCAAGTTTTTCACGTAATGGGCATTTTCTTCGATAAACGCACGACGTGGTTCCACACGATCGCCCATTAGCATTTCAAAAATTTGGTCAGCTTCAATGGCATCATCGACACTCACTCGCGCCATTAATCGTTTTTCTGGGTCCATTGTTGTTTCCCAAAGTTGGTGATCATCCATTTCACCCAAACCTTTGTAACGTTGAACACTTGGTTTTGGTGAAGCAGGTAATTCTTCTAACACTTTTGCTAGTTCCTCTTCAGCATGTTTGCCCGGTTGAACGTAGGTGATGTTTTTCCCTTGTTTCACACCATATAGTGGTGGTTGGGCAATATACACATAACCAGCTTCAACAATTGGACGCATGAAGCGATAGAACAAGGTTAATAACAACGTTCGAATATGCGCACCATCGACATCGGCATCGGTCATAATCACTAGTTTGTGATAACGTGCTTTAGAAACATCGAAATCTTCGCCGAAGCCTGTTCCCATAGCTGTAAATAATGACCGAATTTCTTCATTGGCTAAAATTTTATCCATGCTGGCTTTCTCAACATTCAAGATTTTCCCACGAATTGGTAAAATGGCTTGGAATTCACGGCTACGTCCTTGTTTTGCTGAACCGCCGGCCGAGTCTCCTTCGACGATAAATAATTCGCATTTTTCCGGATCTTTACTTGAGCAATCAGCCAGCTTCCCTGGCAAGTTGCTAATTTCTAACGCGCCTTTACGACGGGTGACTTCACGGGCTCTTTTAGCGGCTAAACGAGCTTTTGAGGCCAACATACCTTTTTCGACAATTTGTTTGCCGACTGTTGGATTTTCCATTAAGAATTTTGTAAAGTATTCTGAGAATAAACGATCCGTAACGGTCCGTACTTCTGAGTTCCCTAATTTCGTTTTGGTTTGTCCTTCAAATTGAGGATCTGGATGTTTGATGGAAACCACTGCGGTTAAACCTTCACGAACATCTTCCCCAGTTAATTTTTCATCGTTTTCTTTCATCAATTTTTGTTTACGTGCATAGTCATTAATCACACGTGTTAAAGAAGTTTTAAAACCAGATTCATGCGTTCCGCCTTCATAAGTATGAATATTGTTGGCAAAACTTAAAATATTTGAGTGGTAGCCATCTGTATACTGCATTGACACTTCCACTGTAATATCTTGTTGCTCTCCTTCAATGAAGATTGGCTCTGGGAAAATAACGTCTTTATTGGCATTTAAATGCTCAACATAACTCTTAATCCCGCCTTCATAGTGATACTCTTTTTTATCTTCTTGTCCTTCACGACGGTCTTCAATTGAAATGTGTAAGCCTCGATTTAAAAAGGCTAATTCACGAACCCGTGTTGCTAATTTATCAAAATCATAAACGGTTGTTTCTGTAAAAATTTCAGGATCTGGAATAAAGTGAACAGTAGTTCCGTGACGATCCGTTTCTTCGATAACTTTTAGGTCATCAACAACCGCACCACGACGATATTCTTGGTAATACACTTTGCCATCTTTATAAACACGAACATCTAAACTGGTCGATAAAGCATTAACAACAGAGGAACCAACACCGTGCAAGCCACCTGATACTTTATAGCCGCCACCGCCAAATTTCCCGCCGGCATGTAGCACTGTAAACACTGTTTCCACAGCTGGGCGACCTGTTTTGGCTTGAATCCCGACTGGAATTCCACGACCATCATCGATAACAGTAATACTATCGTCTGGTTCGATAATTACTTGAATTGATTTAGCAAATCCTGCTAAGGCTTCGTCGATAGAGTTGTCAACGATTTCCCATACTAAGTGGTGTAACCCTTCGCCACTAGTAGAACCTATGTACATACCAGGACGTTTCCGGACAGCTTCTAAGCCCTCCAAAACTTGAATCTGACTAGCGTCATATTCTTGCGCACGTTCTCTCATGTTTTTTTCTTCTTCTGTCATGTCGCTGAATTCCTTTCTATCTTGCCTTGTTGAACATAAAAAATATCTGGTTCAACTGTTAGCTTGTCTTTTATGTGATCTAAACTAGTTGTCGTTAAGAACGTTTGAACTTTGCCTTCAATCGTTTCTAACAAGTGAATTTGACGTTCATTATCTAATTCACTCATGACATCATCTAGTAATAACACAGGATATTCTCCTGTTTCTGAATGCATCAAATCAATCTCTGCCAATTTAATACTTAAAGCTGTCGTTCGCTGTTGACCTTGTGAGCCATACGTTTGAACATTTTGACCATTGACAATAAATAGCAAATCGTCACGATGAGGGCCTAAAAAAGTATTCGCTTTAAACAATTCACGCTTACGATTGTTCATTAATTGTTGGAGCAATTGATTTTGAAGTGCTTCTAAGGAAAGATCCGTGTTGTCAATTGGGATGCTTGATGCGTAGTCAATGGTGAGCGTTTCGCGTCCATGACTAATTTTTTGATGGAGTAAGTTTGCCCAGTGTTCTAATTTTTTAAGAAAACCTAACCGAGCGTATAGAACTTTCCCGCCAAATTCAGCTAGCTGCTCTGTCAAAATATCCAGATAAACAGTATCTGTTTGTTTTTTTTCAGCTAGTTGTTTTAGGTATTGGTTCCGTTGCTTTAAAACAGACTGATATTGGACAAGATCATAAAGATAAATAGGACTCACTTGTCCGAGTTCCATGTCAATAAATTTCCGGCGGACTTGAGGTGAGCCTTTCACCAAAGATAAATCTTCTGGGGCAAATAAAATAACATTCAGTTGCCCAATGTACGCACTGAGCCTTTTTTGCTCAATGTGATTAACCTTGGTTTTACGTCCTTTGTTGGAAATTAAAATTTCCAACGGCACGGTGCCTGTCTTTTTTTCAACCACACCGCTAATTTTAGCTGCTGCTTGTTCCCAGCCAATTAATTCTTTTTCATTGCTGGTTCGATGACTTCGTGTCATTGCTAGAACATAAATGCTTTCTAACAAGTTGGTTTTTCCTTGGGCGTTTTCGCCTAAAAAAAGATTTAACGTTTTTGGAAAATCTAAGCTGACTGTTTCATAATTACGATAATGCTGAAGTGTCAGCTCATTCAGCCGCATCGTCGGACTCGTTTCCGTTTTTCACCATAAAAAAAGTACCTTCTTCAGGTATCTCAATCATCATGCCCGCATAAAGTTTCCGTCCGCGACGATTTTCCAACTCGCCATCAACAAACACGCTATTATCTGCCAAATACCATTTGGCTTGGCCGCCACTACCAATGACGTTGATTTCTTTAAGAAACTGACCAAGCGTTATATACTCAGTTGCTAAAACAAACGTTTTTTTCAATGTGCATCCCTCTTTTTTCTAATACGTTCTCATATATATTATACCCTTTTTCATAAGAGAAAACAAATTTATCTGTCTAATTTTCATTCTAAGCAATTTTAATTCTAAATGACCGAAAATATTATTAGGATAAAAAAACTCTTAAAAAGCATTTTAAAACGGAAATTGATATTTTCTTGAGAAAAAAGGGGCCTGATTTGGCAGAAATGACGAGTAGCGTTTAACTAAAAAACAATTAGGGGTAACTCAAAGACAAACGAAGAGGGCGCGCAATGAAGAAAAGTAGCTTGTAGAGGTCTGAGCGTCGTTTTAAGCAACGTAAACTTCTTTCACTAGGAAATATTCATAAAAAATGAACAGCCCTTAAACGAAAAATTAAAGGGCTTTTTTCTTTATCCATGAAAAAAAAGGCAGAATTTATTCGTCAAACGATAGTTCAAACATTCACAATTATATTAGCGTAAAAGCTATTCTAGTTATAAAAAGCTTATCTAGCAGCGTTTATCGTCTTTAAACAGACGACAAAAAAGAACCTTCGGCGATCATAGTGATTTTCCGAAGGTCTTTTTTAAACATGATTAATTTGTACGAACCGGTGTAATTAGTTGAATGAAATCTAGTTCTGTTTCGGTTGGCTCCAATGTAAACGGACGAATTGGAGAAAGGAATTTCACGGTAATATTCATATCGCCAAACGCTCGCAACGCATCTTTCATATAATCTGGGTTGAAAGAAATATCCAACGCTTCACCAGAAACATTTTCATAGTTTAAAGCTTCTTCGACTTTTCCAATTTCAGGTGAATTTCCATATAAAACAACAGAGTCTGGTGAAATTGAAAGGCGAACAATATTGTTACGTCCTTCATGAGAAAGTAAAGAGGCACGTTCGATTGCTGAAAGCAATTCTGGTACATAAAATTCAATTTGCGTGTTATGGCTAGTTGGAATTAAACGGTTGGTATCAGGATAATTTCCTTCTAACAAACGAGAATAGAAGTACATTGTTTCTGTTTTAAATAGCACTTGGTTTTCCATAATGCTGATTTCAACCATTTCTTCTTCATTGGTTAATGAACGAGAAAGTTCAGTTAAACTTTTTCCTGGAATTACAATGTTAAAGTCTTCTACTGCTTGTTCTGTCGGGATCACACGTTGACTTAAACGATGTGAATCTGTCGCAACGGCAAGTAATTTTTGATTTTCTAAAATAAAGTGAACCCCAGTTAAAATTGGACGACTTTCGTGCATCGATACAGCAAAACCTGTTTCACTAATAATTTTTGTCAATAAATGAACAGGTAATTTCATTTGGTTTTGAGTATCAATTACTGGTAAGTGCGGATAATTATCAGCATCTAATCCATTAACCGTAAAATCAGCTTTTCCTGAAGTAATTGCAACTTGATTGTTATCTAGAACTTCCATTGTGAACATATCTTCTGGTAATTTACGAATAATTTCGCCAAAGAAACGAGATTGTAAAACGATGCTACCTGTGCGTTCAATGGTCATTTGAGCTTTTTCATCATCTTTACTTAAAAAACTTTCAATTGAAATATCCGCGTTACTCCCAGTAAGTGATAAGCCATCTTCTGATAACACAATTTTAACACCTGTTAAGATTGGAATCGTTGTTTTAGAAGAAATTGCTCGTTGAACAGTTTGTAATTCTTGTAAAAAGACACTTCGTTTGACCGTTAATTTCATAATGTAAACTCCTTTTTAAGTATTTTCAATACGTTCTAATTTTGTACGCCACTGTTTTGTATATTATATATAAATAAATAATAAAAGTAATAGGGCATGTTGATTCTGTGGAAAAGTCAAAAGAGCATTGATTTTACTAAGTTATCCACTTGTGTATAAGTTGTGGATAACTTTGTTCTTTTTTGTTTAGTTTTCCACATCCTAAGAGTTCAATAAATTTTTAATTTCACTGACTTCTTTTTGAATCGCTGGATCTTTTTCCAATAATTGCTGAATCTTTTCGTGCGCATGAATCACCGTGGTATGATCTTTGCCGCCAAATTCGGCACCAATTTTTGGCAAGGAATTGTCGGTCATTTCTCTAGCAAGATACATTGAGATTTGACGAGGAACCACAATTGTTTTCACCCGTTTTTTCCCTTTTAAATCTTTAAGAGGCACATGATAATATTTGGATACTTCTTCTTGAATTTGTAAGATGGACAATTGATTTTTACTACCAACTGATTTTAGAGATTTCAAGGCGTCCGCCGCTAAACTAGTGGTAATATCTTCTCCATTAATAGTTGCAAAGGCTTGAACGCGGACCAAAGCACCCTCTAATTCACGGATGTTGGAATCGATTTGACCAGCGATATAACTTAGTGTATCATCCGGAATTTCTAAACGCTCGGCATCTGCTTTTTTGCGCAAAATTGCAATCCGTGTTTCTAAATCAGGCGGGGTGATATCGACAGACAAACCCCAAGCAAAGCGAGAAACTAATCGTTCAGGTAATTTTGGAATATCATTCGGCGGGCGATCACTTGTTAAAACAATTTGTTTATTTTCATTGTAAAGATCGTTGAAGGTATGGAAAAATTCTTCCAATGTTGCTTCTTTTTCCGCCAAAAATTGAATATCATCGACTAATAATAAGTCAACATTGCGATATTCTTTCCGAAATTGTTCGGATGTCTTTGTTTGAATTGAGTTGATAAATTCATTCGTAAACGTTTCGCTACTAACATATTTGACTTTGGCATCTGGTTGATTCACTAACATTTGATGACCAATAGCATGCATCAAATGGGTTTTCCCTAACCCTACACCACCATAGAAGAAAAGGGGATTGTAAATCGAACCAGGATCCTCGGCAACAACAAGCGCTGCAGCGTGCGCCATTTGGTTTCCTTTACCAATAACGAAGGTGTCGAAAGTGTACTTAGGATTAAGCATCGCTTTTTTACTTTGTTCACTAAAAACAACTTCTTCTTCGGCAGGTTCTTCGAGTTCTTGTGCCAGTGCTGCGTCTTTTTCATCGGCAACAACAAAATGGGGCATCACTTCTGCACCGGTCAATTTAAATCCAGTTTCGACAATTTTTGCCGAAAGATTTTTTTCCCAGTAATCACGATGAACTGCAGAAGGGACTTCTAGCCACAATTGATTGTTGTCTAATTTCAAAGGGCGTGTGGTTTTAATCCAAGCATCAAAACTTGGCGCCGACAAAATCGCTTGATAGGCTTCTTCAAGGCTATGCCAAAAACTTTCCACGTCGGGCAT